>DAOUJL010000001.1:0-31679 GCA_034422735.1 Dehalococcoidia bacterium
TGGTTACCGAACGAGAGGTGCGACCTCAAAATTGCGGTTACCAGCGGTGTTCCAGTTTAGGGGGTCGCCACGCCTCCATGCCAGCTTCTCAAGCTTGTCGATCTCCGAGTCGATCTGACGACTCAGCCACAGCGGGTTGAGCGACGCGTACAGCTTCTCCAACACCACCCGCCGAGCCCCCACCAGCGCCCCACTCCCGAGCATCCGCCGGTACGGCGTCATACCCTCGTCGTGCCTACGCACCACCCGGTCACCCTGCCGACTCTTCCCAATGAGCCGACGCACCGGCTGGAAGAAGTTCGCCTGCAGCCGCGCCAAAGAGTAGACCTGTTGCATCTGCCTGAAGGCCGCCGACGACGAGTACCGGCTGTGCCCGGTCAGCCGGCGCACCACCGCGCCGTTCTTCTGCTCGACGTGCGCGCTGTCGTTCTTGCGGTACGGCCTGCTCCTTGTGAACGTGATCCCGTTGTTCTCGCAGTACGCGTACAGACCGCGGTTGATGAACTCAGAGCCGTTGTCCGAGTCCAGTCCAAGCAGAGGCACAGGCAACCTCCCCCGCATCCTGCGTATCGCAGCACCCACACGCTCCTGCGTCTTGCCCCACACAACGTCCATGTCCACCCATCCCGTAGCTACGTCCACCGCCGTCACGGTCCACAGGTAGAACCCCTCGGTCGTCGCTCCGCAGTGCGCCACCGTGTCCACCTCCACGAAGCCGGGCCGCGCGTCGTCCCACTCCCAGCAGGTCCGCACCGGGATGCGGTTCCGAAGCAGAGTCCCGGCCTTTGTGGGGCTGGCCGCTCTCTTCCTCACCGGCGCCTGATGCGCAGCCAGCAACCGCTCGAGCGTCGCCGCGCTTGCCCGCCCGAGCTTGGCCTCGGTGGAACAATCCAACTCCAGCTCGCCGAACTGAGCCAGCCGCGACGCCAGCTCCCCCACGAACGGGTGCAGCCGCCTGGCCCCTATCCCGCCCGCCGCCTCGTGCACCACCCGGACCGCCGCGGCCACCTCCGGACCGTACTCCACAGGTCTGCCCACGCGGCCACCGTTAGCTTCTCGCCTTCGATCCGACAGGGCTCGAATAGCCGCCTTCCTGTGATAGCCGGTCACTTCTTCTATCTCGTCGAGAATCTTACCCTTCTCTTTCTTACCCGCATTCCGGTACCTCTCTCGCTGCCGTTCCAGGTACTGTCGAACGCTCTCTTGATTCACGGTTACCTCCACGTCTTGGGTAACCGTAATTTTGAGGTACACTCTCCACTTCGGTAACCATAATTTTGATGTCATGCGCCCTCTTGATTCTATAGTACGCGCGTGCTATTTTCTATTTGGTAGGCGCTGTGACCGCCCGTTGGCGGCATCGGAAAGGCAGGATCCGACCCAGCACCGCCGTCGCGTTCTGCGACATCCGGCTCCGTGCCTGTGACAGACCTTGACTCCGGTGTACTGCGCGAATGACAGGAAAATCGAACCGCCCAGCTACGGGATGCATCAAAATGCAGCAGAATGCAACGAATTTTCGTAAAGCCACGCCCAAAGGTGCGATCGCCGCTTGGATTCCCCCATCCTGGCGCTCTCTCCTGACCGGAGAGGGAGAATGAAGAGTCTTGCTATCCTTGGCGCGGCGTTGCGATTGATTTAGCTATGCCTTATACTTGGCGCGGATTCCCCGCCAAGCCCTGTGCGGCGCGGCTCGCGGTTTTCCGGTGCGCCGCCCCATCTGAGTCTCTTGCGCGGTTGTCCCCCAAGACCAGAAGCCAGAAGCGAGGTGAGGCTTTGAGCGTCCCCGGTATTTCGCGACACTTCCACTCTACCCTGTTTACTGACCTGCTGCGACCCGGCAATCGTCGTTTTCGGGCGCTTGCCATCGTCGCTGTCGCGCTTGGCGCGGTGGGGCTGTTCGCGGCGAGACCGGCTATAGCCAACGCCGCGACGGACGCGGAGACCGCGTTCGTGCTCAACACATTCGCGTTCCTTGTGTGGGGCGCGTTGGTGATGTGGATGTGCGCCGGCTTCACCATGCTCGAGGCGGGCTCGGTGCGCACCAAGAACGCGGCGATGATCTGCCTGAAGAACATCGGCCTGTACTCCATCGCGGGGCTGGCCTACTTCGTCATCGGCTACAACCTGATGTACGGCGACCTGATCGGCGGCTTCATCGGGGAGTTCAAGCTGTTCTACGGCTCGACGGCGGGTGAGGTCACGCTGGTTGGAGCAGAGGGGGCCGCGGCCACTGCCGCTGCCGCGGAGGTGGTCGGCGAACAGGACTACGCGACGATGTCGGACTGGTTCTTCCAGATGGTGTTCGTGGCGACGACCGCGTCGATCATCTCGGGCGCGATCGCAGAGCGCGTCAAGCTGTGGAGCTTCTTCATATTCACGCTCATTCTCACCGCGGTGCTCTATCCCGTGGTGGGCGCCTGGACCTGGGGCGGCGGCTGGCTGAACGAGATGGGATTCCAGGACTTCGCCGGCTCGACCATAGTGCACAGCACCGGCGGCTGGGCGGCGCTGGCCGGCATCATCGTTGCCGGTCCGCGGCTGGGCAGGTTCCGGCGCGACGGCACCGTCCGGGCAAGGCCACCGTCCAACGTGCTGGTGGTGACGCTCGGCGTGTTCATTCTCTGGTTCGGCTGGTTCGGATTCAACGGCGGCTCGGTGCTGGCGCTGGGAGACGCCGCCAGCGCGGTGAACATGGCCAATGTGCTGGTGAACACCAACCTGGCCGCGGCCGCGGGCGTGATTACGGCGATCGCGATATCGAGGCCCATATTCGGGCGCATAGACCTGTTCGCCGGTCTAAATGGCGCGCTCGCGGGCCTGGTGGCGATAACCGCCGGCCCTGACTTTACGGACCACTACTGGGCCATCATCATCGGCGCGATTGGCGCTCTCATCTGCACCCTGGGAATCAAGCTGCTCGAGATAGTGAAGCTCGACGACGTGGTGGGCGCGATACCGGCGCACCTGTTCGCTGGCATCTGGGGCACGCTGGCCGTGAGCATCGCGGCAGGAGGCGACCTCGGCGTGCAGTTCGTGGGCGTGATAGCCATCGGCGCGCTGGTGTTCGCGGTGTCGTTCATCGTGTGGCAGATTCTGCATTGGACGCTGAGCGTGCGCGTGTCGGCCGACGTGGAGCGGCTTGGCCAGGACAGCGCGGAGCTTGGCATGGAGAGCTACCCCGAGTTCGTGCTGATGCCCGAAGAGGACGACGAGGAGTAGCGGATAATGCTGTCCCGCAGCGCCCAGGGATTGTACTGGCTGGGCCGCTACCTGGAGCGGGCGGAGCACCTGTGCCGCCTGCTCCAGCTTCAGACCGAGGCGCTGGTGGACAGGCCCATCCAGGAGATATATTACGGCTGGCGCCGCATATACCAGTGCATCGGCGCGCAGCCGACCGTCGGCCTGTTCGACCCGGGGGCAGACGACAACTACACATTGGCGGACTCGTACACGCTGGCCGACGAGTTGACGTTCGAGCGCTCGAATCCGGCGTCGGTGTGGAGTTGCTTCGCGCTGGGCCGGGAGAACGCCCGGCAGATGCGGCACTGCATAAGCGCGGAGATGTGGACGTCGCTGAACGTGCCATACCTGCGGCTGCGGGAGATGTCGATCCAGAATATATGGGCGACCTCACCGGAGAGCTTCTACGCGCAGACCTCGGCGGACGTCAACACCTTTACAGGCGTCGCCGGAGCGACGATGTATCGCGACGAGGGCTGGCGCTTTCTACAGCTCGGGCAGTTCGTCGAACGCTCGCAGCTTACGGCGTCGCTGCTGCTGGCGCAGATGGGCATAGACGCCCCGGAGTTGGAAGACACCTACGCCGGCTGGAACGGCCTGCTGCGGATTTACCATGCCTCCGAGATATACGCGAGCAATTACGGCGTGGAAGTGCAGCCCGGCCAGGTGCTGGACCTGCTCGCCACCGATCCGCTGCTGCCGAACTCGCTGTGCCGTTCCATCGACAAGGTGTCGGAGGAGATCGGCCACCTGGCGGCGGGTCCCGACCAGGCGTCCAACGGCGCCGCGCGGCGCCTGACGGGTCGTGCGCGGGCCATGGTCCACTACGATTGGGCCGACGCGGACGACCATCGGGGTCTGCTGGAGCGCGTGCGGAGATTCTGCCGCGACCTGCACGCCCTGGTGGTTACCGCCTATTTCGACTATCCCATAGGGGATTGGCCCGCGCGCTGACCAGGCGGGACGGTGTGCTTTAGTGAAGACCGCCTCGCAGATAGTCCTGGCGCTGGCCGTTGTCCTGGCATTGGCCGGAGGCGTGTTTCTGGCCGTGAGGAGCCTTCCCCGAGACGGCGAACCGGTCAGGATAGTGCTGCCCGACGAGTCCGAGTCCGTCGAGGTAAAGGTGTACGTTACCGGCGCGGTGAACGCCCCGGGGGTGTACACGCTGTTCGAGGGCGCACGGCTGGCCGACGCCATCGAGTCGGCCGGAGGTGGAACGGACCGGGCCGACATGCAGGCCGTCAACCTGGCCCTGCGCGTGAAGGACGAGGACTACTGGCACATCCCGGAGCTGCGCGACCTAACCGGCACAGCCGGGGCGGCGCCGAGCGCCGGGGCATCGGGCGGCGGCGCGATTCCCGCCGCAAACACCGCGCCGGACCCACATTCGCAACCCGGGGCCAAGCTGGACATCAATTCCGCGCAGGTCGACGCGCTGATGGCGCTGCCCGGCATCGGCGAGGTGAGGGCGCAAGCGATAGTGCGCCACAGGGAGCAGAACGGCGACTACGCGAGCGTGGACGACCTGCTGGGCGTGCCGGGCATAGGCCCCGCTACGCTGGACGCCGTGCGGGACCTGGTGGAGGCGCGATGACGTGGGGAGAATGACGACGAGTCACGGAACGAGCCATGCTACCTGATGTAATAGCGGACTCCCACCTGTACAGCGCGCTGGCGGTGGTTGCCGTGTTCGTCGTGCTGCAAGTCGGCGCGTTGATCGCAAACTTCGTGCTCAAGGCGCTCATACGGCGCGCGGAGGGACGGGCGCCGGGCGGATACGCCGCGCAGGTGCTCTCTTCGGTGCGAGGGCCGGTGGTACTGGGTATGGTGGCGCTGGGGTTCTTCGCCGCGACTTTCGTGGTGGAACAGCTCGAACTGCCCCCCTTCACCGCGCTGGAGGGACTGACGACGTGGATCACCAACTTCTGGCTCGTGGCCACCATACTTATGGTGACTTACGCCGCGGCCAAGGTGGTCGAGGTGGCGATAACGTGGTACGGCCACAACGTGATGAGCCGCACGGAGACCAGTCTCGACGACAGGCTGCTGGGGCCGCTGAGGCGTGTTGTTCCGTGGATCATCTACGTGGTCGGGGTGCTGGTCGCGCTGGACAGCGTCGGCGTGTCCATAAGTCCACTCCTCGCCGGCCTGGGCATAGCCGGCCTGGCTGTCGCGCTGGCCATTCAGCCGACGCTGAACAATTTCCTCTCCGGCACGTACATAGTCGCCGAGGACATTTTCGAGGAGGGCGACTTCATCGAGCTGGAGAGCGGCTTTTCGGGCTTTGTCATAGAAGTGGGTTGGCGCAGCACGAAGCTGCGCAGCTTCATGAACAACTTCGTGGTCATCCCGAACGCCAAGCTGGTGGACAGCATAATCACGAACCTCAACCGGCCCCAGCCGCCGGTGAACGTGATCGTCTACTGCGGTGTGAGCTACGACGAGGACCTGGACGAGGTGGAGCGCATAGCCACGGAGGCGTCGGCGGAGGTGCTCAAAGAGTCCGAGCACGCCATCAAGACCGAGGCGCCCTTTTTCGGATTCGAGACGTTCGGCGAATCCAACGTCGTGTTCTGGGTTTTCGTGCAGGCGACGGACCGCCTGGGCAGCTTCGTGTTGCAGCACGAGATCGTAAAGGGCCTGCACGCGCGGTTCAGGCGTGAGGGCATAGTCATCAACTACCCGGTGCGCAAGCTGGTATACTCGCCCGACGGCGCGGACCTTCCGCCGCGCGCCGCCTGGGCCGCCCATGAGGCGGCGCGAGCCAGGGAGGAGGCGGGGCGGCCGCAGTCGGAGAGCGAGGCGTAGCTGAATTGGGCCAGGTCTTGTTCGACAACTGTACGCTGCTGGACACCCCTACGGGGCAGATGCTCGAAGGGCGTCGGGTGCTCGTGGTCGACGACCGGGTGGAGGAGGTGTCGGACTCGCCGATTTCGGCGCCAAATGCCCTACGGATAGACGTTAGCGGCAGGACGCTGATGCCCGGCATGATTGACGCGCACGTGCACTGCACGGCGGCGACCATGAACCTGGCGAACATGGCCCACATGCCCGCGACGCTGATGGCGCACGAGGCGGCCGCGATTCTGCGCGGAATGCTGGCGCGGGGCTTCACCACGATACGGGACGCGGCGGGCGCGGACCGGGGCCTGGCGGCGGCCGTGGACAGGGGGCTGGTGCACGGCCCGCGCATCTACTACGCGGGGCGGGCGCTGAGCCAGACGGGCGGCCACGGAGACCTCGCTCCCATCCCGGACGAGCCGGAGTTGTGCGCGTGCTCGATCAAGTCCACCTGGATGGCGCACGTGGTGGATGGCGTGGACGCGGTCCGCAAGGCCGCGCGAGAGGAGCTGCGCCGGGGCGCGCACGCCATCAAGATAATGGCGTCGGGCGGGGTGGCCTCGCCCACCGACCCTGTCAGGAACACGCAGTACTCGCGCCAGGAGCTACGCGCAATCGTGGAGGAGACCGAGGCGTTCCATACATACGCCTTCGCGCACGCCTACAGCGCGGACGCCATCACCCGCGCGATCGAGGCGGGGGTGCGCACTATCGAGCACGGCAACCTCATCGACGACGACGCGGCGCGTCTGATGGCGCAGCGCGGCGCGTTCATCGTGCCCACGTTGGTCACGTACCACACCATCAGTGAGTTCGGCCCCTCGTTTGGTTTCCCGGAGGTTAGCCTGCGCAAGACCAACGAGGTGCTGGACATAGGGCTGGCCTCGCTGGAGATATGCAAGCGTGCGGGCGTGAGCATGGGGTTCGGCACCGACCTGCTGGGCGAGATGCACCCGCACCAGTCGCGGGAGTTTCTGATACGCTCGGAGGTGTTCAGTCCGTGGGAGATCATCCGCGACGCGACCGTAACCAACGCCCGCATCCTGCGCATGGAGGGACAGCTCGGCGTGGTGGCGCCCGGGGCGCTCGCCGACGTGCTGATCGTCGACGGCGACCCCACGCGCGACCTGGGCGTGCTTCAGGGCCAGGGCGAGCACATACCCTTCGTGATGAAGGCGGGCGAGATTTTTATGGACAGACTACAGTAGAGCCGGTGGAGCTCACCAAGGAGGACCCATGGTCCAGGTCAAAGGAATGCAGGCCGCCGTCAGCCTGATGCACGGCGGGTTCAACGGACCCAATCGCGCGGCGGAAGAGGCGCTGGAACTGGTGCCGGACTTTCTGGCCGCGGACGCGGGCAGCACGGACGCCGGGCCGGCGTTCCTGGGGGGCGAGCGGGGCATGACGCACCGTGGCGGCATCAAGGCGTCGTTAGAGTACATACTGCCGCAGGCCGTGGGGCGCGGCATACCCTTCATCATCGGCTCGGCGGGGCTGGGCGGCAACCGGACGACGGTGGGCCACTTCCGCGAGATCATCGAGGAGGTGGCGCGTGAGAAGGGCCTGAGCTTCCGGCTGGCGGTGATCAACTCCGAGCAGGACAAGGACTACCTTCGAGAAAGGCTGCGGGCGGGCAAGATAAAGCCACTGGCGCCGTCCGAGCCGCTGACCGAGGACGCGATCGACCGGGCGACGCACGTGGTGGGGATGATGGGTACGGAGCCTGTCGAGGAGGCAATCCGGCGGGGCGCCGACGTGGTGCTGTGCGGGCGCATCAGCGACTCGGCCATGTTCGCGGCGGTACCAATCATGCGGGGCGTGCCGCCGGAGCAGGCCTGGCACATGGCCAAGGTGATCGACCACTCCGGCACGAACATCGAGCCGACGAGGGGAGTGAGCACGCACGTCATCGGCATCGCGTCCGACGACCACTTCATCATCAAGGCGACGGACCCGAACGGCAGGGTGAGCGCGCACAGGGCCGCGCACGCCACCACCTACGAGAACAACAGCCCCAACTACCTGCTCGAGCCGCCGGGAATGCTCGACATCTCGGACTCGCAGTACGAGCAGCTCGACGACCGCACGATCAAGGTGACCGGCAGCCGGTTCGTGGAGCGGCCCTACACCATCAAGCTGGAGGGCGCGGAGCGAATCGGCTACCGTACTATCACGCTGGGGGGCACGCGGGACCCGGTGCTGATAAGCGTGCTGGACGAGTTCCTGGAGATATGCAAGCGGCGCACGATAGACCACGCCGCCGCGCAGGGCATAGGCGAGGACGACTTCAAGCTGCTGTTCCGCGTGTACGGCCGCAACGAGGTGATGCGCGAGTGGGACCCCGAGCAGGACTTCGTGCCCAAAGAGGTCGGCATTGTGGCCGACTGCGTGGCGGAGACGCAGGAGACGGCGAACGCGATCATGAACATGTGCCACGCCCAGCTTCTGCACTACAACTAC
Source organism: Dehalococcoidia bacterium (assembly GCA_034422735.1). GTDB lineage: Bacteria > Chloroflexota > Dehalococcoidia > Lucifugimonadales > CATOSD01 > CATOSD01. Next base: position 8,545 of record DAOUJL010000001.1, read on the forward strand.
CCGGGCCGAATCCACACGACGGGCAATTTCGCGTTCCCCTACTCGCCCTCCGACATCGAGTGTGGCCCGGTGTTCAGGTTCAGCGTGTGGCATCTGCTGGAGCCGGACGACCCGATGGAGTGCTGCGAAATCGAGATTGTGGACCTGTAGGAGCGCAGACATGGCAAAGCTGAAGGACCTCGCATACGTCATCAGGAGCAAGAACGCCGGGCCGTTCGAGGTCACGCTCGACATACTGTTCGAGAACGAGACGATATACCGGCGCGTCCGCGACACGGGCGCGATAGACGCCGGGCTGTTCGCGCGGCTGTACGGCATACCGGAGTCGCAGTGCAACTTCATCGCGTTCGACAAGGGCTGGTCGTTCAAGTGCACGCTTGTGCGTCCCATAGCCGCGGGCGAGTTCGAGGACATGGACGTGTACGGCTGCCAGCAGTACGCGGGCCTGCTCGAGGTGGAAGTGCCGCTTGAGGAGTAGTGCGCCGCGAGGCGGCAGCGCGCCCTCGACAATCGTCAACGACATCCACTCGCAACTGAACGAGACGGCGGTCGCCGAAATCGTGCGGCCCCGGTCCGTCGCCGACGTGCAGGACGCGGTGCGGCGGGTGCGGGACAGGCGCGGCCGGTTGGCGATTGCCGGCGGGCGTCACTCCATGGGTGGGCAGCAGTTTCTGAGCGGAGGGACGCTGCTCGACGTGCGCTCGATGAACCGGGTGCTGGGCCTGGACTCCGAGCGCGGCATCGTGGACGTGGAGGCGGGCGCGCTGTGGTCGGACCTGGTGCCGGTGCTGCGCGCGATGCAGGGCGGCGACGGGCCGGGCTGGAGCATCGTGCAGAAGCAGACGGGGGCGGACCGTCTCAGCCTGGGGGGTGCGCTCGCCGCGAACGGCCATGGGCGCGGCCTGCGGTTTCGTCCCATCGTGCAGGACGTGGAGTCTTTCACGCTCGTCGACTGTGACGGGGAACTTCGGGAGTGCAGCCGGTCGGAGAATGCCGAGCTGTTCCGGGCGGCAATAGGCGGTTACGGGCTGTTCGGAGTCATCACGTCGGTGCGGCTGCGGCTCCAGCCGCGGCATCGGCTGGAGCGCGTGGTCGAGGTCTTCGACGTGGAAGGGTTGCCCGACGCCTTCCGCTCGCGCATTGACGAGGGGTTCACCTACGGGGACTTCCAGTACATGACGGACGAATCGTCCGCGGATTTCCTGCGCAAGGGTGTCTTCTCATGCTACCGGCCCGTCGATGCGGCGCCCGCCAGCGACACGGGGTCGAACCTGACACTCTCCGACGAGGACTGGACGAAGCTCATCCACCTGGCGCACGTGGACAAGGCGAGGGCTTTCGAGGAGTACGCCGGTTTCTACATGGGCACGAGCGGGCAGACATACGACAGCGACGACTTCCAGATGAGCACGTACATCGACGGCTACCACGCCGTCCTGGACGCCGCTTGGGGCGCCGCGAGTCCCGGCTCGGAGACCATCACGGAGCTGTACGTGCCCCCTGAGGCGCTCGCCGGCTTCATGGATGCCTCGCGGGAAATGCTGGCGGAACGCGGTGCGAACGTGATATACGGCACTATCCGTGTCATCGAGCCGGACGAAGAGACGCTGCTGGCCTGGGCCTCGCGCCGGTACGCCTGTATCGTCTTCAACCTGCACGTCGATCATACGCCGCGCGGCGTAGAAGGCGTGGCGAACGCGCTGAGGGGCCTGATCGACGCCGCGCTGTCGTTCGGCGGGAGCTACTTTCTGACCTACAACCGCTTCGCCAGCAGGGACCAGCTTATGCGCGCGTATCCGGCGTTCCCCAGGTTCATCGATGAGAAGCGCAGAAACGACCCGGACCACGTCTTTTCCAGCGACTGGTTCGAGCACTACGTCGATACCGCCTGAATGAGGCTGCCCCTGCTGTCCGCGGCGTTCGCGGCGGGCGTGCTGATCGGGGCGCGCTGGGAGGCCGCTCCGGCGGCGTTGGTGCTGTTCGCGCTCGCGGGGGCGCTGGCGACCGTGCTGCTTGCCTCCGCCCGCCGCTCCCTGTTGCTCGGCTTGGTGGCGCTCGCGCTGGCGCTCGGCGGGCTACGGGCCGATGCCGCCGATCCGGCCGCCGCCGACGCACTCACACCGTACCAGGGCGCGGGCGCGCTGCTGGTGCGCGGCACGGTGGAGCGCGCGCCGGAGCCGTCGGGCGCCCACACCCGCCTGAGGCTTCGCGTCGACGGCGTGGACGACGGCAGCGGCTGGGTTGCGGTCGACGCGAGCGTGCTGGTCACGCTGCGCGAGTCTCAACGCATCGTGGAGTTGCGGGACAGGCCCTACTTCCGGTACGGCGACAGGCTGCTGCTGGAAGGCGAGTTGGACGCGCCTGAGCCGTTCGAGGACTTCGACTATCCCGCCTACCTCGCACGGCAGGGCATTCGCACCGTCATGCTCTTCCCTCGCGCGGAGCTGGTTGGAGAGGGTGAGGGCTCGCCGTTCTACCGGGCGCTCCACGCGGTCCGCTGGCGGCTGGCTCGCTCGCTAGCCGCGTCCGTGCCAGAACCGCAGGCCGCCATGGGACAGGCGCTGCTGCTGGGTATGCGCAACGGGCTGCCGGACGACCTGGTGGAGCACTTCCGCGCCACAGGCACGGCCCACGTGCTGGCCATATCGGGGCTGCACGTGGGAGTGCTACTAGGCATCGGCATGTCCGCCTCGGCGTGGCTGTTCGGGCGTCGCCACCGGCTATACCTGGTAGCGCCGTTCGTGCTGGTGTGGATGTACGCGCTGATGGCGGGCGCGTCGCCGTCGGTGATAAGGGCGGCCACCATGGGCAGCGTGTTCCTGGCCGCGCGCGTGCTGGGCCGGCCCGGCACGGTGATGCCCGCGCTGGGCCTGGCCGCGGCGGTGATGGTCGCGCTAAGCCCCGGTGTGCTGTGGAGCGTCTCGTTCCAGCTCAGCTTCGCCGCGGTGGCGGGTATCGCGCTGCTCAGGCCGCGGCTGGGGGAGTGGCCGCTGGGTGGGCGGGACGAGAGGGGCGAGTCCGGCGGGCCGCTGGCGTGGCTCGCGGACGCGGTGGGCGTGTCGGTCGCGGCCACGCTCGCCACGCTGCCGCTTATCGCGTTCCACTTCGAGCGCGTGTCGCTGGTGGGCATACTGGCGACGCCGCTGGTGCTTCCGGCGCTGCCGCTGGCGCTGGTGCTGTACGCGGCGACCGCCCTGGTCGGCGTGGCCGTGACGCTGCCGGCGCAGCTCATTGGGCTGTTGTCGTGGGTCGTCGGCGGATACGTCGCCGTGGTGGTGGGGCTGTTCGCGCGGCTGCCCGCGGCGTCGGTGGAGGTGGGCCGCGTCGCGCCGTTCCTGGTGTGGGGGTACTACGGCGCTCTGGCGCTGCTCGTCTCGCGGCGCGCGTCTGGCCGGGCGCTTGGGCGTGTGGCGGAGTGGTTGCGGGCCGTCGCCGCGACCGTGTTCGGCGGGATGGGTTCCTTAGGTGGCCTGCGCGTGCCGTGGTGGGCGAGCGGCCTCGCGCTGGCGGTCGCCGGGCTGGTGTGGGCACTGGCGCTGCTGCGGCCCGGCGACCGGCTGGAGGTGGTGTTCCTGGACGTGGGACAGGGCGACGCGGCGTTCATCTCCACGCCGGCTGGTCGCCAGATAGTGGTGGACGGCGGACCGGGCCGGCTGGACATGGTGCGCTTTCTGGGTGAGCACATGCCGCCGGGCGACCGGACGCTGGAGCTGGTGGTGCTGACGCATCCTCACTCCGACCACCTGACCGGCCTGCTGGAGACGCTGGAGCGGTACGAGGTCGGCGCGGTGCTGGAGCGCCGGGTGGAGTACGGCGGGCCAGGCTACGCGGCATGGCGCGAGTTGGCGGCCGCGGAGGGCGCGCTGGTGATGGACGCGATGCCCGGCCAGCGAATCGACATGGGCGACGGCGCGGTCGTGCAGGTGCTGGGGCCGCCGTCGCGTCTGCTGGGCGGCACCGAGTCCGACGTGGACAACGCATCGGTGGTGGTGAGGATAGTCTATGGCGAGGTGAGCTTTTTGCTGACGGGCGACATGTTCAGAGCGGCCGAGGCGGCGCTGGTGTCCAGCGGCCAGGACGTGCGGAGCGACGTGCTGAAGGTGGGCCACCACGGGAGCCGCACCTCGTCCTCGCGGGCGTTCCTGGACGCGGTGCGGCCCGCCGTGGCGGTGATCTCGGCGGGCGCGGACAACCAGTTCGGGCACCCTCACGCGGAGACGCTGGAGGCGCTGGGCCGGCACGTTGAACCTGGCATGGTGCTGACGACGTTCGAGCGCGGGGACGTGCGGTTCACGACCGACGGCAAGGAGCTGGAAGTGTGGACGGAGCGGTGAGGGGGTGTGGGCCTATGGCATCGCACGCTCACGCCATGACGACAAGTCCGCCAATTCCTGAGCATGGCGCTTCTGCTCCGTGCGATCTTCCACGGCACTTGGCGGTAGGATTATATCGGCGTGATATGGGTTGGTATGGGGAATCGGGTATCAGAGGGTTCAACTGTTGGAAGGCGCCAGTTTGGCCAGTGCTTCGCGCAGGAAGCTGTCAGGCAGGGACTCTGTGGAGGAGTAGGACCTTGTGCGATGACCGCCAGGCAAGTTTGCCATGCACAACACGCCACCGCTCGAGTCGCAGAGAATTACGACCGAGCTACCGTCGCCGGGGGCATCGATCGCGACTTCGGCGTCGGGTGTTGGATAGACCTCGTACGGCCGTGGAGCGAACTGGTACAGTCGTTCCAGCAAGAGCTTCGCGTTGGAGATAGCGAGGTTCGATGGGAGAGGAAATCCCTCGTCCCTTGCCTCTTCGCTCACGCCGTCGAGGTCGGTCATCATGTCGACGAAATCTGCTGTTGTGTGTATCTGGCTCGCATGTTCAACCATAGTGATAGTTTACGGACAAGGCAGCGCTGGGTCAACGCTGCCGCGGGTATTCCTGACCGCGTGCGGGGCATCGGGCACCTGAGACGCTCGCCGCGTTGGAGAACCCGCTACGCTCTGTTAGCGCCACGCCTTGACGCACCGCGCAAGCACCCTATAATCTTCACGTACACGCACTTTTCGACATCTCGCCCCGAGGAGACTTTTCGCAATGCCGCGCCTTGCCGCAAACCTGTCGATGCTGTTCACCGAGGTCGACTTTCTGGACCGCTTCGAGGCCGCCGCGAGCGCGGGCTTCCGGGGCGTGGAGTTCCAGTCTCCCTACGAGTATGACAAGGACGAGATCGCCGCAAGACTGCGCGAGTACGGGCTGACGCTGGCGCTCCACAACATGCCGGCGGGCGACTGGAACGCCGGGGACAGGGGCATCGCCTGTCTGCCAGACCGGGTGGACGAGTTCCGGGAGAGCGTGGCGCTGGCCGCCGAGTACGCCTCCACGCTGGGATGCGAGCGCGTGAACTGCCTGGCGGGCATAGCTCCGCCGGACGTGCCGGAAGGTACGCTGCGCGAGACTTTCGTGGCGAACCTGCGCTTCGCCGCCGAGAGGATGGCCGAGGTGGGGGTGCTGGTGATCACGGAGCCCATCAACAACGCCGTCGATATACCGGGCTTCTTCCTCAACTACTCGGCGCAGGCGCGCTCCATAATCGAGGAGGTCGGCTCCGACAATCTCGCCCTCCAGCACGACGTTTACCACATGCAGATCATGGAGGGCGACCTGGCGCGGGGCATCCGGGCGAACCTGGACATCATTCGCCACGTTCAGATAGCGGACAACCCCGGTCGAAACGAGCCGGGCACCGGCGAGATCAACTACCCGTTCATTCTCGGCCTGCTGGACGAGGTGGGGTACGAGGGCTGGGTTGGCTGCGAGTACCGGCCGCTGGCTTCAACGAGCGAGGGCCTGGGCTGGGCCGCGCCGTACCTCGGGACTTAGCCGGTTCCCCAATAGGGAAGTAGCGGACATAGCGCAAACCGACAGGAGCGTCGCATGGCAACACAGGTGACTCAGGAGGCTCCAGCCGACATTATCGAGCGCGACCGCGCGCTCACCGAGATACAGGACAAGGTGTTGTGGCTGGCTATGCAGATGGTCTACCACGCCAACGAGGTGCGGCCAAGCCCGGACGAGGGCAAGGTGGGCGGCCACCAGGCGTCCAGCTCGTCCATCGTGACGCTGATGACCTCGCTGTTCTTCGACTTTATGAACGCGGGCGACAGGATTTCGGTAAAGCCCCACGCCTCGCCGGTGTTCCACGCGATCCAGTACCTGCTTGGCAACCTGGACCGCGAGCACCTGACGCAGCTCAGGGCCTTCCACGGCCTGCAGGCGTACCCCAGCCGCACCAAGGACCCGGACCCGGTAGACTTCTCCACCGGCTCGGTGGGTCTTGGGGCCGTCGCCCCCAACTTCGCCGCGCTGACGCACGAGTACGCCCAGACGCGGATGCACGTGGTGGACCTGCACAAGGTGCGCTACATCAGCGTGGTGGGCGACGCGGAGCTGGACGAGGGCTCCGTGTGGGAGGCGATCGCCGAGCCGGCGATGAGCGACCTGTCGCACGTGCTGTGGGTGGTGGACCTGAACCGGCAGAGCCTGGACAGGGTAATCCCCGGCATACGAGTGCGCGCCTGGCGGGATATGTTCGCCGCCAACGGCTGGAACGTGGTGGACGCCAAGTACGGCAGCCGGCTGGAGTCGGCGTACCAGGAGCCGAATGGCGAGTTGCTGCGCGTGTGCATCGACGAGATGCCCAACGAGCTTTACCAGCGGCTGCTGCGCCTGTCGCCGAGGGCGCTGCGCGAGTGGCTTCCCCAGTCGAGCCGATACCCCAAGGACATGAGCCGGTTCCTGGGCCGCTGGAGCGACCGGGAGCTGCGCGAGCTGTTCCACAACCTGGGAGGCCACGACTTTTCCACGCTGCGTGAGGCCTTCTCCAAGGCGGACGTCGATAGCGGCCCCAACGTCGTTTTCGCATACACGCTCAAGGGCTGGAGGCTTCCCTCGGTGGGCGATCCCCAGAACCACACGGTCACACTGTCGAACCTGCAAATGGAACAGCTACGCCAGGAACTGGGCATCGGCGAGGAGGAGATATGGGACGGGCTTGAGCCGAACAGCCCGGGCGGCAGGCTGTGCGCCGAAACCAGGACTCGGTTGGAAGTCCCGGAGCGCCGCCGGACGACTCCGACTCTCGCGCCCGTTCCGCCCGACTTCGAGCGGCCCCACCGCGGCAACATCTCCACGCAGCAGATATTTGGGCTGTTTCTTACCGACATCGCCAGGAACCTGCCGGAGGTGTCCGAGCGCATCGTCACCGTCAGCCCGGACGTGGCCAGCTCGACCAACCTCGGCGGGTGGATCAACAAGGCCGGCGTGTGGGCGCGTGGCGACTCCGGGCCGCTGCCGGAGGAGGGCATACTCCGCGCGCTCAAGTGGGAGGAGCTGCCGCACGGCCAGCACATAGAGCTGGGCATATCCGAAAACAACCTGTTCATGATGCTGGGCCAGCTCGGCCTGGCCTACGAGATGGACGGCGAGATGCTGTACCCGATAGGCACGCTGTACGACCCGTTCGTGAGGCGGGGTCTCGACGCGTTCGTGTACAGCGTCTACTCCGGCGCGAAGTTCATCGCGGTTGGCACTCCCTCCGGGATAACGCTCGCTCCGGAGGGCGGCGCTCACCAGTCGCTGATAACGCCGTCGATAGGCGTGGAGATGCCCGAGGTCGCTTTCTACGAGCCGTGTTTCGGCCAGGAGCTGGAGTGGATTATGCTCGACGCGCTGGAGAACGTGCGCACGCGCCGGAACTCCACCTACCTCCGGCTAACGAGCAAGCGGGTCGACCAGAGCCTGTTCACCGTGCCCGCGGAACACACGCCCGCGCGCGAGCGTTTGCGCAAGCAGGTGCTCGGCGGCGCGCACCGGCTGCTGGACAGGAGCGGCGCGCCCGATTACCGGCCGGACGAGAACGTCGTACACCTCGTGGCCTGCGGCGCGATGGTGCCGGAGGCGGTCGGGGCGAGTGAGCTTCTGCTGGAAGAGGGCGTGTACGCGAACGTCGTCAGCGTCACCGGCCCCGGGCCGTTGTACCGGCGCTACCAGGAGGCCGTGCGAGCGGAGATGCAATCCGGCCCCGACAGGTCGACGTTCATGGCCGACGTGGTGCCGCTGGCGGAGCGCGCCGCGCCCCTGGTCACGGTTGTGGACGCTCATCCCCACTCGCTGGCGTGGCTCGGCGGCGCGATCAACACCAGGTCGCTGCCGCTGGGAGTCAGCGGCTTCGGGCAGTCGGGCAGCCGCGCCGAGCTGTACGAGGAGTACGAGATAGACGTAGACAGCATCATGTCGGCGGCTTACACTTGCCTGGGCGTGTAGCGCCGCACCGCAGCTCACATCAATGCACGGAGGAACACAGACGCCGATGGTAGACAACAAGACCGCGCCCGCCGGGCGCAAGCAAACCGTCGCAGCCGCCAGCCGGCTCGCGCGTTCGGCGGCGTGGGCCGCGGGACTGCTGCTCGCGCTGGCGCTAGTCGCCGCCGCGGCGTGCGCGGAGGAGGCCGAACCGACGGCCACGCCGCAGCCGCCGCCAGCACCAGCCGCGGCTACCGCGGTACCACCTCAACCACAGCCAACGGAGGCCTCGATGACCCAAAAGCAGTACGACTCCCCGCCCGCCATGGCGATAGACACCGCCAAGAGCTACACCGCCACTATCGAGTTGGAGAAGGGCGGCGAAATCGTAATCGAGCTTTACGCCGACAAGGCGCCCATGACGGTGAACAACTTCGTGTTCCTGGCGCGTGAGGGCTTCTATGACGGCGTGACGTTCCACCGCGTGATTCCGGGCTTCATGGCCCAGACGGGCGATCCGACGGGCACCGGCATGGGCGGCCCGGGGTATCGCTTCGACAACGAGTTCCACCCCGACCTGCGCCACGACTCGCCGGGCATCGTGTCCATGGCGAACGCGGGGGTGCGCAACGGGCGCGGGACCAACGGCAGCCAGATATTCCTTACCTTCGTGCCGACGCCATTCCTGGACGGCCTCAACCCCGACGGTTCCGAAAAGAACTGCTCGGCGGAGTCCTGCCACTCGGTGTTCGGCAAGGTGGTGGAGGGCATGGACGTGCTGCTGGGAGTCTCGGAGCGCGACCCGCAAACGGCGACGACGCCCGGCGACGCCATGAAGACCATCACCATCAGCGAGCAGTAGAAGGTCTGGCCGGGGCGTAATAGTTCCCTTCTCCCTCGATGGGGGAAGGGAAGAATGGGGCGGCGCGCCGCTATGCGCCGCCGCGGCGATGGCGGGCGCGCGTGGCCCAGTAGGCGACGCCTATACCTACGGGAATGGCCAGGATTACCATGCCCAGCAGAACCGCCATCGCCGCGGGCCCCAGCCCGACCATCGCGTCTATCTGGTGGCGCATCCACTCCAGGAGCGCCGGGTCGCCCGGCTCCGAGTGGTGAAAGGGGATCGAGAGGGGCGGCACGTGCCTGTCCTCAGCCGCCGGCGGCCGTTGGCAGCGGTTCCTGCGAGGGCGCCTGCTGGAACTTGGCCGAGTACTGCCTCTCCCGGATGCTGAACGCCGCTACCGTCGCGCCGATGAGCATGATGCCCGCTATGGCGAAGGGCACGGTGTACGAGCCGAACACGTCGTAAAGCGCTCCGCCCAGGTAGATGCTCACCGCTCCGCCGATCTGGTGCGCGAACGTGGAGGTTCCGCCCAGGGTGCCCATGGCGCGCAGGCCGTAGATGTCGGCGGTGAGCGACGACGTGAGCGCCGCCGAGGCTATCCACGAGAATCCGGCGACCACGGCGAAGAACCAGATTCCCCACGCGCCGGGAAGCGTGAGCAGCGCAACGTAGGCCACGCCTCGGCCCGCGTATATGAACGCCAGCACGTTCTTTCGGCCCAACTTGTCCGAAATCAAGCCCGCCGCGAGCACGCCGGCTATGTTGAGCGCGCTCATCACGCCGAACGCCACCGCCGCGATACGGGGGTCGACGCCCCGCTCCACCGCGAATGGTATGTAGTGCGCGGATATGATGGCCGTGGTCATGCCACAGACGAAGTAGGCGCCGGTCAACTGCCAGATGGGGGCCGACCTGAGCGCGTCCCGCCAGTAGTCCACCTCCAGGGGGCCGCGCCGCGCCGCGTCTCGTCCTCCCGCCGCCTCGCCGGGCGCCGGGCCGCCATCCTGCTGCTCGCCCATATCGCTGGGGTCGTTTCTTACCAGCATCCAGGCCAGGGGCAGCGCGAAGAACACGACGAACATGCCCAGGACGGTCCAGGTGGTGCGCCATCCAACGGACTCGATCATGAACGCCGCGAACGGCACCAGAAGCAACGAACCGGCGGATGCCCCGGCCGTGCTTATGCTGATGGCGAGGCCGCGCTTGCGCGAAAACCACCGCGCGAGGACGGCGTGGATGGTCACCAGGGACGCGCCGCCGGATGCGACCGAGATTACGAACCCGTAGACGATCACCAGGAACCAGAACCGGTCCATCACGAAGAGTCCGAACACGGAAATGTCGTTGACCAGGCTCAGCACCATGGTGCATCCGCCCACCACGAGCAGGCTGACGGAGATTACGGTGCGGCCGCCGAAGCGGTCGTATATCCTGCCGATGAAGGGTTGGCTTACGCCGTTGCACAGCCAGCCGATGGCGATGGCGAGCGAAATGGTGCCTCTGTCCCACTCCAGCTCATCGCCCATGGGGATGACGAACGTGCCGAATCCGTTGCGCGCGCCGGTGACCATGAACATGGCGAAGAAGGTCGCGGCCAGCACGAACCAGCCGTAGAAGATGCCGTTTCTGCGCATGGACTCCGCCAACACGCCCTCCGATACGCGACCTATGCTCCGCCGAGAGGTGAATTCAGGCGAGTCTAACACCGAGTGCGGCCAATGGCAACGCGATTGTCGCGCACCGCCAGTCGAACTCGACGTCTAGGCTCCCTGGTTGGTGAGCAGCCTGAAGATGACTATCCGCAGCGCGAATTCGCCGACCAGCCAGCCAACGGCAGTGGGGATGATGGCCTTGGCCCAGCCTTCGCCCTGGATTTCTCGCACGGCCACGATGGCGGCCAGCAGCATCCAGCCCATGGTGACGAACAGGTAGATGAACGAGACGATCTCGGGAAGGCCAAAGGTCAATGGTAGACCAGTGAACACCAGCATCACGCCGGGCGCGTGCGCCAGACCGATACCTCGCTGTAGGAGCCGGTTGCTCACCTGGGCGCCAAGCAGCACGCTTATACCGAAGGCTGTGTAGGACCAGACTATCCAGCCGATGATGGTGGTGCTGGCGGGGATGAGCACGGCCAGCCATCGCGGCCCCTCGTCGTCCACCGGCAGCGTGTTTTGCACGCCGATGCCGAAGGCCAGCGCCACGATTAAGACCACGCCGAGCGCGCGCAACATGTGCTCGGGAGCCTCGGTCAGGCCCCTGTAGACGCTGCCGTCGAGCACCGCCGCCCGTATGGCGGCCACGGCGAATCCGGGGCGATCTTCGTCTAGCCGGTCGTTCATCAGCGGCTAATCCAGGTCAGCTCTGAGCAAGGGTCGTGTAGAATGTGCGCATAGAACTTTGTTCACGGAAATTTGCCCAAGTCGCGCCCGGACCGATACAAGATGGCGGAGCCCAACAGGAGGAATGTACCCCCGACGGCGACGAACCAAGCACCGCCGGTCACAAAGGACCCGAGCCACCCCTCGAAATGCCAATACGGCAAACGTAATGCGATGTACCAGCAGGTCGTCCCAAAAATGAGCCGCCGAATCCTCATTCCCTTGAACGTCAGGTCACTCCAGACAACCACCATGAGGATGAGGTGTCCAAGGCCAGACAGTATCAGCCAGACGGTCAGTACAGTGTTGGCGTCCACAACCTCCCCTCACCACTCGCAGATGTTGACGAAGTGGCGTGCTACGGCTGACATACCCAAACATGCGCGCTCGCCTTTGCTCCGCCGTTCGTCACGGCTTTCGGAATCAGGCATTGCCGCTACCGTTCGGGCTCTCTTGCGCTGGGTGGCGGTTCGTTGAATTCTCGCCCTTCGCTATCGGCTCTCTCCTTGCGTTGCAGCCAGGCCTCCCACAGCCTCTGATTCTCTTCTTTGCCCTCTTCCCTGCCCCTCTCCATTGCTCTCTCTAGCATCTTCCTGGCAAGTACCACGACCGCAATTCCTCCTTCCACTATTGCGACGGTAATCGCCGCGCTCGCTACCCCAACATAGCTCGTGCCGACAATGGTAGCGTACACGCTGTCGGCGACGTCATCATCCACCCGCACCGCGCTCTGATACCATATCACGAACACCGTTCCCGCAATCATCAGAGTAAGATATATTGCGCCGTAGGCCGACTCCAATTGGGGAAATATAGACTCGGCCACACGGCTGCGAAGCCTGGTGTTCACTTGTGGGTCTCCCAATTTCCAGGAGAATCTACCACTCCCGGACGTCGACGAAGTGGCCCGCGATCGCCGCGGCGGCGGCCATCGCCGGGCTGACCAGGTGCGTGCGCCCGCCCTTGCCCTGCCGGCCCTCGAAGTTTCGGTTGGAGGTGGACGCGCAGCGCTCGCCGGGCTGGAGTATATCGGGGTTCATGCCCAGGCACATCGAGCAGCCCGCGACGCGCCAGTCGAAGCCGGCGTCTGTGAAGATGGCGTCCAGTCCCTCGTCCTCGGCCTGCTTCTTTATGGCCGCCGACCCCGGCACCACCATCGCGTACACGCTGTCGCTCACCTTGCGGCCCTTCGCGATCTCTGCCGCCACGCGCAGGTCTTCGATGCGGGAGTTGGTGCACGAGCCTATGAACACGCGGTCCAGCGAGATGTTCTGTATGGGCGTGTCCGGTTCCAGGTCCATGTACTCCAGCGCGCGCTCTGCCGACCTCTGCTCCGCCTCGTCGTCGAACGAGTTGGGGTCGGGCACGCGGCCGGACACCGGCGCGACCATGCCGGGGTTGGTGCCCCAGCTCACGTGCGGCTCGAGCGTAGCGCCGTCGATTTCGACGACCTTGTCGTAGACGGCGCCCTCGTCGGTCGTCAGTCCGCGCCACTGCTCGACGGCGGCCTCGAAGTCCTCGCCCTGGGGGGCCTGCGGCCTGCCGCGCACGTACTCGAAGGTGGTGTCGTCGGGAGCTACCATTCCGGCGCGTCCGCCGCCCTCGATGGACATGTTGCAGACCGTCATCCGGCCCTCCATCGACAGCGAGCGTATCGCCTCGCCTGTGTACTCGATGACGTGGCCCGACGCGCCCGCGACGCCGATTTCGCCGATGACGCCCAGTATCACGTCCTTGGCGGTAACTCCGCTGTGGAGGTCGCCGTCTACGCGCACCTCCATAGTCCTGGGCTTGAACTGCCGCAGTGTCTGGGTGGCGAGTACGTGCTCCACCTCGCTGGTGCCGATGCCGATGGCGAACGCGCCGAACGCGCCGTGCGTGGAGGTGTGGCTGTCCCCGCACACGATCACCTTGCCCGGCTGGGTGTAGCCCTGCTCCGGCCCGATCACGTGGACGATGCCCTGCAGCGGGCTGAACCTGTCGTAAAGCGTTACGCCGAACTCCTCGCAGTTCTTCGACAGCGCGTCGAGCTGCTGCTTGGCAATGGGGTCGGTGATGGGCAGCGACAGGTCCCAGGTGGGCGTGTTGTGGTCGGCGGTGGCGACGGTCAGGTCGGTGCGGCGAACGCCGCGGCCCGCCATGCGCAGGCCGTCGAACGCCTGGGGCGAGGTGACCTCGTGCACCAGGTGCAGGTCCACGTACAGGATTGTGGGCTGTCCGGGCTCGTCGTGTACGACGTGGCTGTCCCAGATCTTCTCGAACATAGTCTTCGGGGCCATCTCTTCTCCTTTGGCTTTGAGAGTGATTGGGCGGTCAGCGTATCTCTATGCTGGACGCGCCCGCGTCGATTTCCAGGTCTATCCGGTTGGCGGACGTTTCGAAGTCGCGGGACTGGTACACGTCCCCCGACCTGGGAAAGCGCGCCTCGTCAATATCCAGGTTGGATATACCCGAGTCGGTATCGATTCTCGCGCCGACGTGGTCGGGAATGACGACGACGATGCTGGCGGCTCCCACGTCTATGTCTATGTTCACGTGACCGGCGTCCACCGGCGCCAGGATCTCGATGTCCGCCGCGCCGCCGTCGACCGAGACGTCGCCGACGTTCATGTCACGGAGGTCCAGATGCAGGTCGGACGCGCCCGCGTCCACGTCGATGGATGCTCTGGGCAGCGGCGACAGCCTTACGTCCCAGCGGCGATCGCCGTCGCCGAAGAAGTCGAGGCTGAAGCCACCCGTCGAGAGGTCGATCTCTGCGTGGCCTCCGGAGCGTGTGATGGAAGTCTGCACGTCCGAAACGCCAAAGCTCCTCAGTTCTCCATCGACGAGGCTTGCGGAGCCCGCAGGCAGGGAGCCGACCGAGAGAGTGCCGGCGCCGATGTCTATGATTACGTCGGCGGTCGCTGCGTCCAACAGCGGTTCGTCAAGCGAATGGACGGACTCGACGCCGAAGTCGGACTGGAAGTAGAAGACGAACAGCACTATGGCCAGCACTGCTATCGCAATCGCCGTAAGCGTGCCCGAAAGCCATAACATGCGGCCGCTGAAGGCGATGTTAATGCCCAGCACGATGATGAGAACCGGCCACCACCGCCAGACGTCGTCCCAGACATGCCAGGGAAGCACGCCGGTGGTCTGGAGCAGCAGCACGACTCCCAGCGCGATGAGGAGGACGGCGAACAGCGGAAAGCCCCGCCGGGTCCGTGTCCCGCTAGCCATCGTCCCTTCCGGCCAGGCGACTGGCGAGGATGGCGACCCCGACCGCGATGATGACCACGGGCCAGAAGATGTCCCAGCGCCACCAGAACAGTGCTCCCAGGCTGTTCAAAAGGAACAGAACACCCATGACTACGAGGACGCCTCCCAAGAGGGTCCGTCCCCGGCTCCACCGCCGTCCCGCGGGCGGTACGTCGTACTCCGGTTCACTCGATTCGGTGCTCACCTCATCGGTGGAGGTGCGTGCGTGGTGGGGCAAAGCGTGCTTTGGCATGATGATCGCGAGAATCAGGTAGGCGATCAGGGCGATTCCCGCAGACGCGAATGTCAGCACCACCCAGGCTATCCGGACCAGCGTGGGGTCGACGTCGAAGTACTCGGCCATTCCGCCGGCGACGCCGAACAGCATGGATTCATTTGTGCTTCTGTGAAGCCTCTTGGATTCGACGTTCATGGCGACACCCCCAGCAGTCAGTCGTCTATCTTCAGGCTGCCCATTACAACCTGTCCCGTTACGATCAGGTCGGGCGTGCCATCCTGGCTCTCTCGATCGGAGCGCTCGTCCTTAGTCTCGCCCATCACGGTTGTGTTCTCCAACCGTACGCTCCAGTTCCGAGGCACTCTGAGCCTGGCCTCGCCCATCACCACGGTCACCTCCAGGGTGGCTGGCCGGTCCTCGACCGCCGAGTCCCGCAGGTCCACGTGCGACGAGCCCATGACCGTAGTGGCCTGGCCGCCCCTGAAGTCGCCCGAAACGACGTTCTCCCTGTTGGAGCTGAATATGTTGAAGGCGTCGACTTGGCCGCCGTTCGCCGTGAACCGGCTTGTCTCGGGCGATCCTACCGTCTCGGGCTGCGGGCGTCTCCCGGGCCCTCGGCCCAGGATGATGGCGACGCCGGCCGCGATAAGGACGACCGGCCAGAAGATGGCTCCGTCCACGCCAAGCCAGCTTAGCTGGACGATCAAGGCTATGGTGATTATCAGCACGGGCCAGAACACGCGGCGGAAGCCGTTGGCAACGAGTCGCCACAGGCCGAACAGGATGAACAGCGAAGGCGCCCATCGCACAACGTTGTCGAAAGCGGCGACTCCGGTGTTCTGCAGAAGGAGCAGCACGCCCACGACCGCTATCAGCAGCCCTATGACAATCCGGCTGGAATTCCGGCTTCCATTCATTTGGATATCGGCCTTTGAGTTGCGCGGTCGCCCTTTACGACGGCGGAGCGCGCATGAGGCGCCCCGCCGTCCGGTAATCCGGCTTACGAGGTGGGCACGTCGAAGGTCGGGCGCGTGTCCTGTGTGGCCAGCAGCCGGTTGAGGGCGTTCATGTACGCCTTGGCGCTCGCCACGATGATGTCGGTGTCCGAGCCGCGTCCCACGTAGGCCCTGTCGTCTTTCTCTATGCGAATGGTCACGTCGCCGAGGGCGTCGATGCCCTCCGTCACGGCGTCCACCCTGTACTCGGTCAGCCTGTTGGGCACGTTCACCAGGCGGTTGATCGCCTTGTAAACGGCGTCCACGGGGCCGGTGCCGGTCGCGGCGTCGGTGACCTCGCGGTCGTCCGGGTCGGTCAGCGTGACGGTGGCGGTGGGCACCTCGTGGTTGCCGCACGACACCTGGATGTGCTCCAGTCTGAACACGGAGGGAATGTCGGCGATGCGGCGCTGGCTCGACATGAGCGCACTCAGGTCGGCGTCGGTGACCTCCGGCTTGCGGTCGGCGAGGCTCTTGAACGCCTCGAACGCCTCGTTCAGCTCGTCCTGCTCCAGGTTGTAGCCCAGCTCGCTCAGCCGTGACCTCAGGCCGGCGCGTCCGCTCAGCTTGCCGAGCACCAGCTCGTTGCTGGGCCAGCCGATGGACTGCGGGTCCATGATCTCGAACGTGGTGCGCTCCTTCAGCACGCCGTCCTGGTGGATGCCTGAGGCGTGGCGGAAGGCGTTGGCGCCCACGACGGCCTTGTTGGGTTGGACCATGAAGCCGGTGATGTCGCTCACCAGCTTGCTGGTGCGGTAGATCTGGCGGGTGTCGATTCCGGTCTCGACGCCGTAGTGGTCCTTGCGGGTCTCCAGGGCCATGATGACCTCTTCGAGCGCGGCGTTGCCCGCCCGCTCGCCCAGGCCGTTGATGCAGCCCTCGACCTGCCGGGCGCCCTCGGCTACGGCGGCCAGGCTGTTGCCCGACGCCTGGCCCAGGTCGTTGTGGCAGTGAACGCTCAGCACGGCCTTGTCGATGTTGGGCACGTTCTCCTTGATGAGCCGGATGCGCTCGCGGAACTCCCAGGGCATGACGTAGCCCACGGTGTCCGGTATGTTGATCGTCGTCGCGCCGGCGTCGATTGCGGCCTCGAGCATCCTGTACAGGTACTCGATGTCCGTGCGCGTGGCGTCCATCGGCGAGAACTCCACGTCGTCGCAGTAGCTCTTGGCGCGCTCAACCGAGGCGATGGCCATTTCCATGACCTCTTCCGGGTTGCGGCGGAGCTGGTGCATTATCTGCACGTCCGAACTCGAGATGAACACGTGAATGCGCGGCCGCTCGGCGTCCTTGATGGCCCCCCAGGCGGCGTCGACGTCCGGCAGCACGCAGCGGGCGAGCGACGCGATGACGGGCCTGCGCACCTCGCGCGCGATGGTCTGCACCGCTTCGAAGTCTCCGGGCGAGCTCGCGGCGAATCCCGCCTCGATCACGTCCACGCCCAGCCTGTCGAGCTGCCTGGCTATCTCCAGCTTCTCCTGGGTGGTCAGGCCGATGCCCGCGGACTGCTCGCCGTCCCTCAGCGTGGTATCGAAGATTATCACTCGGTCTTCCGACATTTTTGTCTCCTGTGTGGGTCTGAAGTTCGTAGGTCGGCTTCGGGCGTGATGGCGCCGCCTATCGAAGGACAACGCAGTCCGCCGAGCCGAGCCTCGCCAGGACCCGGCCTATGCGGCGAACTACGTGTGGTGTCTCCTTGTGGTTCATGTTGTCGTCTCCGTGAGTATTGGCAAAATGGGCAGTACAGCCTGAGTACAGAGCTACGCCTTGAGTATGAGTGTAACGATCAGGCCAATCAACGAAGGCGCCAATATCCCAATCAGTGTTGCCAGCATCCAAAGGAAGTAGGTGCGCACCTTACTGTCGAGATCGCGAATGGCGGTTCGGATGTCTCTGACATCCGCCTTAAGGTCTCCCACTTCGCGAACGAGGTAGTCGACAGTGGCTTCCAGTCTTGCCAGACGTTCGCCTTCTGGAACTTCTTGAACTGTGGTCATTATCAATGCCTAGTCGGCGTCCTTCAGGAAGCTCATCATGCCGCGCAGGTCTTCGCCCACCTGCTCGATTTGGTGCTCGGCGTTCTCGCGGCGTAGCCGGTCGAAGCGCGGGCGGCCCTCGTCGTTTTCGGCGATCCACTCGCGGGCGAAGCTGCCGTCCTGGATGCGGGCCAGCACCTCGCGCATGTTGTCCTTCACGCGCTCGTCGACCACCACCGGGCCGCGGGTGTAGTCACCGTACTCGGCGGTGTCGCTCACCGAGTAGCGCATGTATCCCATGCCGCCCTGGTAGAGCAGGTCCACGATGAGCTTGAGCTCGTGCATGCACTCGAAATAGGCGGACTCCGGCTGGTAGCCCGCCTCGACCAGTGTCTCGTACGCGGCCTTCACGAGCGCCGTGACGCCGCCGCACAGCACGGCCTGTTCGCCGAACAGGTCCGTCTCGGTCTCCTCCTTGAACGTCGTGTCCAGCACGCCCGCCCGCGTGCAGCCTATGCCGCGCGCGTACGCCAGGCTCAGGCCGTGGGCGTTGCCGGTGGCGTCCTGGTGTACGGCCAGCAGGCCGGGCACGCCGGAGCCCCTGGTGAACACCTCTCTCATGCGGTGGCCCGGCGCCTTGGGCGCGACCATGGAGACGTCTATGCTGTCAGCGGGCTTGATGGTGTCGTAGTGGATGTTGAAGCCGTGGGCGAACATCAGCGACTGCCCCGGCAAAAGGTGTGGCGCGATGGACTCGCGGTACACTTCAGCCTGCAGGTGGTCGGGGATCAGCATCATAACGATATCTGAGTCGCGGGCCACGTCGGCGACGAGCCCGACCTCCAGGCCGTCCTCCTCCGCTTTGGCCTTGCTGCGGCTGCCCTCGTACAGGCCGACCTTCACGTTCAACCCGCTGTCATGCAGGTTCAGCGCGTGGGCGTGGCCCTGGCTGCCGTATCCGATTATGCCGATTGTCTTGTCCTCCAGGAGGGACATGTCGGCGTCGTTTTCGTAGTACATCTTTACCATTATTGTTTCACCCTCACCTCAATCCTCTCCCATCGAGGGAGAGGAGGCCTTTAGGAACTGTTCTACACGCTGCCCGTTTCCAGGGGCTTGCGTGCTCTTGCCTGGGTCCCGTTGCGCTGCACGGCCGGGACGTTCATGCCGCGAGCCAGCGCGATTTTGCCGGTGCGCATCACCTCCAGGACGCCGAAGGCGCTGAGCAGGTGTTGCAGCGAGTCTATCTTGTCCTCGTCGCCGGTCACCTCGATTATGAGCGAGTCGGGCGCCAGGTCGACGATGTGTGCGCGGAAGATGTCCGCGATCTGCATGATCTCCCCTCGCGTCTGGAAGTTCGAGCGCACCCTTATCAGGCCCAGCTCCCTCGTCACCGTGTTCTCGTCGGACATGTCGGTGACCTTCACGACGTCGATGAGCTTGTGCAGGTGCTTGGTGACCTGCTCCACCACGGCCTGGTCGCCTTCCACGACAAAGGTCATGCGGGAGAGGTCGGGCAGCTCGCTCTGCCCCACCGCCAGGCTGGAGATGTTGAAGCCGCGCCGCCGGAACATGCTCGACACGCGGTTGAGCACGCCGGGCCTGTCGTTGACCAGCGCGGTGATAGTGTGCCTGGACATGGAATCGGTCATCGTCATCGGTTCACCCTCTGGAGCGTGGGCTCTTCCATAAGCTGCTCGACGGTGGTGCCCGCCGGAATCATCGGGTACACGTTGTCTTCCTGCTCGACGACGAAGTCCACCACGGCCGGGCCGTCGTAGCTCATCGCCTCCTCGATGGCCGGTCTCACCTGGAGCTTGTCGGTCACTCTCAGTCCCAGCATTCCGAATGCGTCGGCCAGCTTCACGAAATCCGGGTTGTGGGTGTACTTGGTGGCCACGTAGCTCTTCTCGTAGAAGAGCTGCTGCCACTGCCGCACCATGCCCAGGCAGTTGTTGTTCATTATGGCGAACTTCACGGGTATGCGGTTCTCCACCAGCGTGGCGAGCTCGGCCATAGTCATCTGGAAGCCGCCGTCGCCCGCTATGGACCACACCACCTTGTCGGGGCGCCCCACCTGCGCGCCCATCGCGCCGGGCACCTCGTAGCCCATCGCGCCTGAGCCGCAGGACGAGATGAGCGAGCTGCGGTGCTTGAACGGATAGTGCTGCGCGGCCCACATCTGGTGCTGGCCCACGCCGGTCACTATCAGCGCCTCGCCGTCCGTGGCCTCGGCGATCTGCTGGATGATGTAGCGGATCTGCAGAGCCTGGGCGTCGTTCGGGTCCACCAGCGGATGCTCGCGCTTGAGCTGGTCGATCCGACCCAGCCAGTCCAGGTGCGAGCCCTGCTCCACCTGGCGCGTCAGCGCCGCGAGCGTCAGCCGCAGGTCGCCCACTATCGGCAGGTCGGCGGGCACGTTCTTGCCTATCTCCGACGGGTCGATGTCCACGTGAATCTTCTTGGAGTTGAGCGCGAACAGCGCCGGGTTGCCGGTGATGCGGTCGTCGAAGCGCATGCCCAGCGCGATCAGCAGGTCGGCCTCTTCGATGGCGAGGCTCGCGTAGGCCATGCCGTGCATTCCCGGCCAGCCGGAGTAGAGCACGTGGCTGGTGGGGAAGCAGCTGACGCCCATGAGCGTTGTGATGACGGGTATCTGCGTCTTCTCGGCGAACTCGCGCAACTCGTCGTAGGCGTGCGACAGGATCACGCCGTGTCCGGCGATGATCACGGGGCGTTTCGCATCCTTGATGAGCTTCGCGGCCCTTCTCACCTGCCCGGAGTGGGGCGCGAGATTGGGCTTGTAGCTCTCCATTTCGGGCGTGTCGGGGTAGACGAACTCGGCCTCTTCGGTGAAGACGTCCTTGGGTATGTCGACGAGCACGGGACCCGGCCTTCCGGTGGAGGCGACGTAGAAGGCCTCGCGGATGACCGAGGGGATCTCCTCGGCGGTCATCACAAGGTAGTTGTGCTTGGTGATGGGCAGGGTTATGCCGGTGATGTCGGTTTCCTGGAAGGCGTCGCTGCCGATGGCCGCGCGCCCAACCTGGCCGGTGATGGCGACCATGGGGATGGAGTCCATCTGCGCGGTGGCGATGCCGGTTACGAGGTTGGTGGCGCCGGGACCGGACGTGGCCCAGCACACGCCGGGGCGTCCGGTGGCGCGGGCGTAGCCGTCGGCGGCGTGCGCGGCGCCCTGTTCGTGGCGCACCAGGATGTGGCGCAGGCCCGGAAACTCCGGCAGCGTCTGGTATAGGGGAAGGATGGCTCCGCCCGGGAGGCCGAAGATCGTGTCCACGCCCTCTCGCAGCAGGCTTTCGCAAACCATCTGTCCGCCATTCATCTTCATTATGCAGCTAACCTCCGTGGGCTTCGAGGGTGGCGATTGGAGTTGCGTATAAAAAAACCCGCCCCTACGCAAAGGGACGGGATTGCTAATCTCGTGGTACCACCCAATTTACCCCGACGGACGCAACCTGAAGGCACGCTGCGCGGGGCCACTTGTGGGCTGTATAACGGCGGCCAACCGCCCGACCCTAAGCGGAGAGGAGGGGCTAAATTACCAAGCGCGCAGAGCGCGTAATGAAAACGCGAAAGCTCTGCAACGTCTGGACTCCTCTGTGCTTCAGGCCGGGTGCTCCGGGGCGAGTTCTCGAAGGTCCTGGCGCCGGCTCCCACCACCGCCGGCTCTCTGGGGCCGGTATCTCCGGTACTACTCCCCTTCGTCGCATCTGGCTGTATTTCAGTTAGGGATAGGATGGTAACAAATGGTGGAGTTACTGTCAAATTGCGCGGCCCGGCGGTTCCGTTTACTTACAGGGTTTAGCAGGAACAGCGTTGGGTCAGAAAACCCCCAAAGTAAACGGAACCGGCCCGGCGGAGCCTGTAACAGTTTAGTCGGTACGTCATGTGAGTGAGGACGTTCTCACCCTTGAGGCTGCGGACTCCTGCTTCAGCGGGAACCGTGAGGCCGCGTTAGTGCCGACTTGTAAAACCGTTCACCGAATAAGCTAACACAGGTTCCCTCAGACGAGAAAACGGAATGAGTCCCTGGCTGGCAAACTATGGTAGGGATTCTCCCGCTGTCTGCGTTAGGGTGCTGGTCGTCCGCAGCCCAGTCTTCGGGAAATCCGCTACTATGCTATCAGTTCGCCACACGATTCCCAGCGTTCGGCAAAGGCAACGAGCCTATTGCGGATATCCTCGTCCGCGTTGAGAACGAAGAACGTCCGGTTGTTCCAGCGACGCCAATAGTAGGCATGGGCGCAACCCGGCAACTGCTTCATCCAGTGTTCGATCTCCTTGTGGTGCCCACCCTTTCGCCTGGTGTTGTGGTGGTAGATCACGACGGGACGCTGAGCTTGGGCGAGAGTATTGGCCTCGTATAGAGGGATGCGCTTCGCGCTCTCTTTCTTGGTCGGGCGAAAGTCTGTGTCCGGGTAGAGGCCGTTGTCTGGGTCTGCAAATACCAAGTCGCGGTCGCCCAATCGTCGGACAACGGCCTCGAACCAGTCCCTCCGCCAATCCTTACGCTTGCGGACCGGTATCGCGGAGATGTCCAGCGGCTCGGATAGGAACTTGGCGTTGCCCAATATGCCCGAATCCTGCACCGCCTTGACCGACCTTTTGCCTAAGCGGACGATTCCACACAGCGCGTCAAACAGCTCGGGGTCGAGATCGCGCCATGCCCTGGCGTCGTCCAAGTATTGGGTAAAGCGGCCGTCGTTACTGCTGCGCTCGTCTGGGTGGAGATACCAGGCGACCGCCAGCCGCTTCTTGCCCTTGATTGCCCTCAGCAACCCATACTTCGCGAAGTCTCCGATATCTCCGGTATATTGGTTCTGCATGGGGATTAGACCTTTGCTTGAGGAATTTTATGCCTATGCCAATTTGTTTGACAACGCGCCCACCTCTGGCGAGCCTGTAACAGTTTAGTCGGTATGCCATTAGAGACAAAGCACTTGTCGCACTCCAGGCTGTGGACGCCCGCTTCCGTGGGAGTGGCGAACCAACGGCAATGCGACTTGAAAGTCTGTTCATCGACTAAGAAGATACAGGAGACTGTCTCAGATTACTAGGCGGTTTCGCAGCGGAGGCCCTCCCACCCATAGATTGCCTAGCAGCGAGCCACTTTGTGGGTTCCGGCTGGAGTGCCGGAAAGACGTTCGC
>DAOUJL010000002.1:0-26436 GCA_034422735.1 Dehalococcoidia bacterium
GCGAACGTCTTTCCGGCACTCCAGCCGGAACCCACAAAGTGGCTCGCTGCTAGGCAATCTATGGGTGGGAGGGCCTCCGCTGCGAAACCGCCTAGTAATCTGAGACAGTCTCCAGGCAGCGGGCTGAAATTGACCTCTCGCAAGGGGCGTCTTATAATGTGGCCTGCCAAGCAATCCCGCGCCCGTCGCCCGCCGCGACGGGGTGCACATCCAGTACGCGAGGAGTGAGAGCAGCGATGGTACACCAACAAGCGGCCCTGTTAAGGCCCGAAACCCTGATAGAGCAGTTCAAGGCCAACGGCGTAACCCACATAGTTACGATACCGGACAGCGAGACGAACTACCTCTACGAGCTTATGGAGCAGCAGTCCTGGCTCGACGTAATACCCACGTGCCGTGAGGGCGAGACGATGGCGATCTCGCTGGGCCTGCTGGTCGGCGGCAAGGTGCCCGTGTGCCTCATCCAGAACACCGGCATGTTGGAGTCAGGCGACTCGATACGGGGCATGGCGCTGGACGCCGGCTTCCCGATGGTGATGATCATCGGCTACCGGGGCTGGACGCGCCACGGGATTACGCCCGACACCGTTGCCAAGTACACCGAGCCGTTCCTGCACGCCTTCCGCATCAACTACTACCTGGTGGAGCAGGACGATGACGCGGAGCGCATCACCACGGCGTTCGAGGAGGCAAAGAGGACCCAGCGGCCGGTGGTGGTGCTCATAGGCGACGAGTACCACGGCTTCAACCGCTAGTCTCGACTGAAACCGTAACAAACCTGAACTGTCCCGGGCCGAGCCGGTCCAGGCCCGGCCCGCGAGGACAGAACCCGGAGGAAACAGATGATCGAAGCATCCGACGTGTTCAAGACTTTCAAGGACCACCGCGGCAAGGCCATCGTGATACCCACGGGCACCGCGGGAAGGCACTGGATGGACTACAGCGAGGACACCGATAGGGACATCGGCCTGGGCGGCGCGATGGGACATACGACGTCCGCGGCGCTTGGCCTGGCGCTGTCCATGCCCGATGAGAAGATAGCGCTTTTCGATTCCGAGGGTTCGCTGCTGATGAACCTGGGCATCCTCGCCACCATCGCGGGCAAGAAGCCGGAGAACTTCTTCCATTTCCTGATGGACAACGGGTGCTACGCCACCACCGGCGGGCAGCCCGTGCCCAACTCCGACGACATCGACTACGCCGGAATGGCTAAGGGCGCGGGGTACGCCTCGACCTACCACTTCGACGACCTGGAGGAGTTCGCCACGAGCATCGAGTCCATCATGGCGGAGACCGGCCCGGTGTTCGTCTCCCTGAAGATCGTTCCCCAGGTGGAGAACGAGCCGATTGGTCGAAGGGAGCGCAGGCCCACCAAGCCGCGCGGCCAGGCGATTGCCGACCTGCGCGCGGCGGTCGGCATTTCCGACTAGGCTCGACACAGTTCCCACGTGCGTGGCCGCAGGCCGGTCCCTGACGCCTTGAGCCTTCCGACGTGAAGTGACCGTGAGCGTCAGCGACCGGGCGCGGCCACGTTTCTTTTACGGCTGGGTCGTGGTGGGGGCCGCTTTCGTCTCCCACTTCATCAACTACGGCGTTCTCGTAGTCTCATTTGGCATCTTCTTCCCCTTCATGGCGGCCACACTCGGATGGGGCCGCGGTCTGCTCGCCAGCGTAACCTTCGTCTCCCGGGTCGCCTCCGCCGCCGGCGCCCCCCTTGTCGGCCGCGCCATCGACCGGCACGGGCCGCGCCCTTACCTGCTGATCGGCGGCGCGGCAATGGCGGTCGGCGCGGTGCTCGTCTCGCTCATGTCGCAGCCCTGGCAGATGTTTGCCGCCTACGGCGTCCTGATGGCGCTGGGCGGTCTCGCGCTCGGGCCGCTGGGCGCGGATTCCACGGTCGCGCGGTGGTTCATCCGCAGGCGGGGCAGGGCGCTGGCGTTCTCAACGATGGGCATGTCCGCCGCGGGCGTAGTCCTTCCGCTTCCGCTGACACTGCTCATAGACTGGACGGACTGGCGGCGGGCGTGGGTGGCGCTTGGCGCTTTCGTGCTGATGCTCACTCTCGTCGTGGCGCCGCTCATGCGAAAGCGGCCCGAGGACTACGGCATGGTCCCGGACGGCAACAGCGAGGAGGAAGTTGCCAGCGGGGGTCGCCGCGTCGTCGAGGAGGTGTCGCTCACGGCCAGGGAGGCCATGCGGACTCCCGCGTTCTGGTTGCTCCTTGTCAGCACCAACTTCGCCGGATTCGCGATCAGCGGCGTCAACCTGCACATCTTCTCGTACATCACCGACCGGCAGATCGACCCGGGCCAGGCCGCGATGGTGATTACCTACCTGTATTTCTTGCAGTCGGTCGCCAAGCCTCTGTGGGGATTTGCCGCCGAGCGCATGCACGTTCGCTACTGCCTAGCCTCCTGTTACGCCGGCGGCGCGGCGGGCATTGTGCTGCTGATGGGCGCGAACTCGCTGCCCCACCTCGCCCTGTTCGCCACCGTCTACGGCCTCACGCGCGGCGCGCAGTCCTTCGTAAGCAGCCTGGCGTGGTCCGACTATTTCGGGCGAGAGGCGCAGGGCGCGATACGCGGCACCGCCCAGCCGTTCGGCCTCATCACGAGCGCGGGCGGCCCCGTGCTGGGAGGCTTCCTGTTCGACCTGCGCGGCGACTACTTGCTCGCGTTCTCGGTGTTCGTCGGCGCCTTCGTGGTGAGCAGCATCGCCGCGCTGCTGGCGCAGCCGCCGCGGCGGGCGGCGTTCTCACCCCCATCCTAACCTTCCCCCTGCGAGGGGGGAGGGACTGTAATGACGGCGCGTGTGCGCCGCTGTGCGGTGTTCGCTATAATGGGCGTGGCCGGTCTATGACCCCATAATCTCGACCGGTCTGGAGCACCTGATGATCAAGCACTTCTCCGTTCTCTACGTGGGTAACATCGATCTCGAAGACGTGGGGCTGGACGGCACGCCGGCGGACGACCGGCGCTACGCCAACGACCGGCTGGTGCAGGCGTATGACACGGCGGCGCGCGCGGCGAAGCTGATGGACGATATGGGCTACTACGCGCTGTGGATGGCGGAGCACCACTTCCAGCACGAGGGCTACGAGTGCATCCCCAACATCATCCTGCTGGGGACGCACCTGGCGTCCCAGACGAAACAGCTCAAGTTCGGCTGCGCCTTCAACATCTCGCCCATGTGGCATCCCCTGCGACTCGCCGAGGACTACGCCCTGGCCGACGTGCTCACCAACGGGCGCATCATCTTCGGCGTGGGGCGTGGCTACCACAGCCGGGAGGTCGAGACCTTCGGCGCGCCCGTCATCGACAACGACGCCAACCGCGAGCTGTTCGAGGAACAGATAGAGGTCATCCGCAAGGCCTTCAACGAGGAGTCGTTCTCCCACAAGGGCAAGCACTACACCATACCTGCGGAGGTGCCCTACCGCGGCTACGACCTGCAGGAAGTAACCCTCGTGCCGCGACCGCTCACCGTGCCGGTGGAGACGTGGCAGCCCATCGTCAGCGGCCGCAGCATCGAGTTCACCGCCAGAAACAGCTTCAAGGGCGTCGTTGCGCTCACAGGCGAGACCATCGTGGAGGACATGTTCACCAGGTTCCGGGACGCGGCGGCGCAGCACGGGCGGGACCTGGAGCTGGGCGAGGACCTTGCGCTGGGAATCGGCTTCTACATCGCGGACAGCGAACAGGAGGCGATTGAGCGCATGCGCCCGTTCCACGACG
Source organism: Dehalococcoidia bacterium (assembly GCA_034422735.1). GTDB lineage: Bacteria > Chloroflexota > Dehalococcoidia > Lucifugimonadales > CATOSD01 > CATOSD01. The sequence goes on from DAOUJL010000002.1 coordinate 3,735, forward strand.
AGCGCTACAAGTGGTTCGCGCCGTTCGGGTTCGTCCGGTACGCCGACGAGGAGGGCCGCACGTGGGGCACTCCCGGCGCGCCGGCCCGCGTGCCGCGCATAGAGGACGGGGCGCAGCAGAAGGCGTGGATTTGCGGTTCCGCTTCGGATATGGTGGATTTCCTGAGAGACGTGGAGCGCAAGTATCCGGGCCTGGAGCACATCATCCTGCACTGGCCGGAGGGCATGCCCAGGGATGAGTCGCTGGAGCAGTTGCGAATCTTCGCCGAACAGGTGATGCCGGCTTTCCAGCGGCAGCCGGCTGCCGCGTCCGGAGACGACTCCTAGCGGCCGGCGACCCGTCCCGACGCACGGAGGACTCACTATGGGCAAGATAGTGGCTATTGGCGGCGGCGACATGGCGAACCTGGAGACGCGCGCAATCGATGAGCGCGTAATCGAGCTGACCGGAGCCGCCAGACCCAGGGCGCTCTTCGTGCCCACAGCCAGCTACGACAGGGTGAGCTACTGGGAGGACTTCCGCCGCGTGTACGGCGACACGCTGGGCTGCGAGACGGACGTGCTCTACCTGCTTGGCGTCAACCCGGCGAGGGAGGAACTGGAGGATAAGATACTCTCGGCGCACCTGGTTTACGTGGGCGGAGGCAACACGCTCAAGATGATGCGCCGGTGGCGCAGGCTGGGCGTGGACTCGATTCTGAGTGAGGCCCACGACAGGGGCATAGTCCTCGCCGGCCTGAGCGCGGGTTGCATCTGCTGGTTCAGTTGGGGCCACAGCGACTCGATGGCGTTCTACCATCCGGACGACTGGAACTACGTCAGGGTGAAGGGCATGGGGCTGATCGACGCGCTGGGCTGCCCACACTTCGACAGCGCGACGGCGGGCGTGCCCAGGAAGGCCGACTTCGAGCGCATGGTCGCACGCAACCGCGACGTAGGGATCGCCATCGACAACAACTGCGCCATCGAGGTGGTGGACGGCGGCTACAGGGTCATCACGTCCCAGGAGGGCGCGGGGGCCTACAAGCTGCTGAGCCAGTCCGGAGCCATCTCCACCGAACCGCTGGCTAAGAGCGAGGGGTACGCGCCGCTGACCGACCTGGTGAGCAGGTAGGCGCCCGGCAATTGCCAATTCCCGCGACCATAGCAGAGATCAGCCAGGCGTCGCCGACCACCAAGGCGCTGAGGCTGGACACGGGCGGCAGCCGGCTGCCGTTCAGTCCCGGCCAGTGGGTGGACTTCTACGCCGACGTGGGCGGGGAAATCGGCTGCGCCGGCTACTCGATCACGTCGTCCCCATCCCGGTCGGACGGCCTCGAGCTCGCCGTGAAACTGGTGGGCGAGAATCCCGTAACACACTACGTGCACGAGCGGGCCAGGGTGGGGGACGTGGTGGAGGTCGCGGTAGGCGGCGACTTCCTGTACACGGCCGACATGGGCGGCCCGCTCGCCCTGGTGGCCGGGGGAATCGGCATAACCCCGCTGATGAGCATCGTGAGGTACGTCAACGAGTCGGTACCCGGAGTCCGGATTACACTGCTCTACAGCGCCAGAACGCCCGATGAGCTGCTCTTCAGGGACGAATTGGAGGCCATCGCCCGCTCCAACCCCGACATCGTCTGCCACTTCACAGTCACGCGGCCCGGAGGCTCGGACTGGACGGGCCGCGTAGGCAGAATCGACCGGGCGATGGCTACAGACGCGGGCATCGACGCGGAGTCGCTGTTCTTCATATGCGGCCCGCCGCCGATGATCGACGATATGGTGGACCTGGCGACGTCCCTGGGCGCGCACCCGTCCCGGATCAGATACGAGGGTTGGTAGCTCCGGCCCGCTCGGTGCGAAGCGGCGGGTCTGGGGGCTCGCGCCAAAGGCCAGCCAAGGAGAGAAGGTCACTGCCACCTTCTGAGCTGCGACAGGAGCGTCTTGGATATGGCCTTGGCCTCAGCCATCGTCACTTCATCCGCCTCGATGAAATCTGCCACTATGGCGCTCATCTGGTCGATTGTGAGGTCCGGGTCGACAAACGCCCCGTCCTGGTAGCAGTGGGTGCAGTAGTCTGCGCTCGGAGAGTCGTCGGCCTCCGTGCCATAGTCGGAGCCATCTTCCATTTCCATGGCGCAGCTCTGGCAGTATGCGGCATTCGGTTCGGCAGTAGTCATCGCTTTCATCCTTGCGACGCCCGGTGCATGAACTCGTCGGCGTCGGCTGGTTGCTGGCCTCTCCTTGCAGTCTTGCACAATCAAGGATAACACCAACCGTGCCCGGATTTCCAGCGTGCCGATTCCGGCCAGATTTGCCAAAAGCCGCACGCTTGACGCTATAATGTGCGCGGTAAGGTCGCGCGCTGCCTCACCCGATTCGGGCAGGAGCGCGTGCAAGCAACATCGGAAATTGGAGGTACGCACATGGGAAATCGGCTTGAGGGCAAGGTAGCAGTGGTCACGGGCGCCGGCCGGGGGGTCGGACGGGGCGTGGCGTTGCTGCTTGCTGAAGAGGGAGCGTCAGTCGTGGTGAACGACCTCGGCTGCGACGTGGACGGCTCAGGGTCTTCTAACGACCCCGCCGACAGCGTGGTAGAGGAGATCAAGTCTCGAGGCGGCAATGCCGTCGCCAACTACGACAACGTGGCCGAGATGGACGGCGGAGAGAACCTGATCAAGACGGCGGTGGATACCTTCGGCGGCCTCGACGTTCTGGTCAACTCGGCCGGTATCATCCGCGACCGCATGATCTTCCAGATGACTCCCGAGGACTTCGACCTAGTCGTCAGGAACAACGGAAAGGGCACCTTCACCACCTGCAAGTTCGCCGCCATCGTCTTCAGACAGCAGCGCAGCGGCCGCATCGTAAACATGACCGCCGACGCCGGACTGGGAGAGATAGGCCGCTCGAACTACGCGGCAGCCTCCGAGGGCATCGTGGGTGTGACGCGCACAGTGGCGCGCGACCTGGGCAGGTACGGCGTGACCTGCAACGGCATCTCTCCCATGGTCGAGACCAGGCTGTTCCCAGGCACGGTGGACGAGTACCGCGTCGCGTCCGGCGCGCCTCGCGACGAGCGCGCGGGCATCGGCCTCTCCCCGCCCATTGCCGACTGGCAGGGGCCCGGCTACAGGGACGACCCCGAAAACGTAGCGCCGCTCGCCGTCTACCTGAGCACCTACGCGGCCCCGCACATCAACGGCTACATTTTCGGCGTGCGCGGCGGCAGCATCTACCTGTACTCGAACCCCAGCATAGAGCGGAGCGTCCACAAGTACGGCAACTTCAACATGGACGAGATGGACGTGATTATGCCCAAGATGATCGGCCCGGGCTTCTAAGCTCGCGCCGTTCCGCTCGAAATCACCCAGACGAAAGAAAAGAGAGGGACCACACAATGGGAAACAGACTTGAGGGCAGGGTAGCGATAGTGACTGGCTCGGGCCGCGGCATTGGCGCGGCGTGCGCCAAGCTGCTCGCCGAAGAGGGCGCCTCGGTGGTGGTGAACGACATCGGTGGCGCAGTGGACGGCACCGGCGAGGCCACCACTCCCGCCGACGAGACCGTAAGCGACATCATCGCGGCAGGCGGCAAGGCCGTGGCCAACTACGACTCGGTCGCCGAGTACGACTCCGCGGGCAAGATCGTCCAGGCCGCCATCGACAACTTCGGCAGGCTGGACATCCTGGCCCACCCCGCCGGCATCCTCCGCGACCGCATGGTCTTCAACATGACAGAGTACGAATGGGACGGCGTGCTGCAGGTCCACCTGTACGGCGCGTTCAACATGGTCAAGCACGCGGTTCCGCACATGATCAAGCAGAACTACGGACGGATCGTTCTGTTCTCGTCCGGCTCCGGCCTCGGCTCCTCCGGCCAGTCCAACTACGCGATGGCCAAGGAGGGCATGGTGGGGATGACGCGGGCGCTCGCGCCGGAGCTCGCGCCCTACGGCATCACGATAAACGCCGTGTATCCGGGCGCCGCGACCAGGATGACCGCGACGGTGCCGCAGAGCTCGCGCGACCTGCGGGCGCAGGCGGCCGGGCTGCCGCCGCCCGTGGTGGACCCCGAGGGCGTGGGTGACGCCGAGAACAACGCGCCCAAGGTCGTCTACCTGAGCTCGGAGGCGGGCGGAGCCGTTACGGGCCAGGTCATCGGCACCAGCGGATGGGTGGTATCGCTCTACTCGCCCAGGCACGTCATCAGGAGCATCCACAAGGACGGACGGTGGACGCTGGACGAGCTGGACGAGCTGATTCCGATTTCGATCAGCAGGAACCTGACCAACCCGATGCCGCCCGCGCCTCCCCGGCAGTAACCGGAGGCTGCTCTCACTTCGGCGAGAGCAGCGGGGCGAGGGCGGCGCAGCAGCGTCGCTCCCTCGCCTGAGGCCCGGTCCAGCCGCGAGTTAGCGACTGTGAAGCGCCGGACAGCGCCTCCCGTCCCAAGGCGGGAGGCGCTGCTGTGCGGCCCGCGCGTTGACAGGCGCGCGCCCGTGTTGATACCATTCCGTTGCCTGAAGCAGGCCCTTCGTCCGGCCGTGCAGTTCGGCCACACCAAGCAGGACCAGAAAGTACGCTAATGCCACACGTATCGCTGCTGCGATGTCGGGAATGCGACCGCCAGTATCCGGTCGAGCCCCTCAACGTCTGCGACTTTTGCTTTGGACCTCTGGAGGTCGGTTACGACTACGCCAGCATAGGGAAGAGCATCAGCCGCGAAAGCATCTCCAGCGGCCCGCTCACGATGTGGCGCTACCACGAGTTGCTGCCCGTGAACAGCGAGTACGTGCTGGACATGGGCACCGGATTCACGCCGCTGGTGAGGGCGAAGAACCTGGGCCGGGCGCTTGGGCTGGACAACCTGTACATCAAGAACGACAGCGTAAACCCGACGTTCTCGTTCAAGGACCGGGTGGTGTCGGTGGCAACCGCCAAGGCGCTGGAGTTCGAGTTCGACGTGCTCGCCTGCGCCTCCACGGGCAACCTGGCGGGGGCGGTGGCCGCGCACGGGGCCAAGGCGGGCATGAAGACGATGGTCTTCTTTCCCGCGGACCTGGAGAAGGGCAAGGTGATAGGCGCGGGCATCTACGGCGCCGACCTGGTGGCGGTGGACGGCACGTACGACCAGGTCAACCGCCTGTGCAGCGAACTGGCCGACAATCACCACTGGGCGTTCGTAAACATCAACATGCGGCCCTACTACGCCGAGGGCAGCAAGACGCTGGGGTACGAGGTGGCCGAACAGCTCGGCTGGCGCGCGCCCGACAACTGCGTGGTGCCCGCGGCGTCCGGATCTATGTTCACCAAGATCTGGAAGGCGTTCAACGAGATGGCCGACCTGGGCCTGATCGACCGGCCAAAGACGGGTATGCACGTCGCCCAGGCGGAGGGGTGCTCGCCCATCGTGGAAGCCTACGATCAGGGCACCCCCCACGTGCGGCCCGTGGTGCCCGACACCATCGCCAAGTCTCTCGCCATCGGCAACCCGGCGGATGGATTCTACGCGCTCCAGACCGTCGAGGCGTCAAACGGCTCGGCGGTGATCGCCCACGAGGACGAGGTGGTGGAGGGCATACAGCTGCTGGCGGAGACAGAGGGCATATTCACGGAGACCGCCGGCGGCGTTGTTGTTTCCGGCCTGCGCCGACTGGCGAAGAAGGGCATCATCAAGCAGGACGAGCTTACGGTGGCCTACATCACCGGCAACGGGCTGAAGACCCAAGAGGTTGTCGAGGACCTGATCAATCCAATCGAGACGGCGCCCGATTACGAGGCGTTTCAGACCGCGATAGGGTCGCGCTGAACGCGCCTCTTCGTCCGGCTGCCCCGACAGCGAGAGCGACATGGCAAGCAAGAGAGTGAGATTCACGTTTCCTACCGAGCTCATCACCGAACCTGTCATATACCAACTCGGCCAGAAGTTCGAGGTGGTAACGAACATCCGCCGCGCGGACGTTCGGGAGGACATGGGCTGGGTGGTGCTCGAGCTGGAGGGAGCGGAAGAGGAAATCGACAGGGGCATAGAATGGGTCTCCTCCGCCGGCGTCAGAGTCGACCCGGTGGCTGGCGACGTGATAGAGGGATAACGACCCTCCGCGCGCTGACAGACCCACGCCCGCGGCCGGCGGCGCGACACTGCCGGAGGTCGTAGCGGCCGCCAGGGACCGCTACGCGAACATCTGGAGGATGCTGAGCATGAGTGTAATGGTACGGATACCGACGCCGCTTCGCCGCGTCACCAACGGCGAATCGACCGTGAGCGTCAATGGCGCGACATTGAGCGAGGTGGTGGGATCGCTGGAGAGCGAGTTCCCCGGTATCAAGGAGCGCCTCTGCGACGACACCGGCGCGCTGAGAAACTTCGTCAACGTGTACGTCAACGGCGAGGACGTGCGCTTCCTGCAGGGACTGGAAACCTCCACCAACGACGGCGACGAGATAAGCATCGTCCCGGCCGTTGCGGGCGGAGCGTAGGCTCCGCCCCAAGTCTCGGCCCGCCTACGTCAGATCGGCGGGGTGGCGCGTGTGCCAGTCGGTGATGGACTGGTAGGCGCGCGCGACCGCGAGCACGGCGTTCTCGTCGTAGGCCCTTCCCATGAACTGGATGCCCGTCGGCAACCCCTCGTCCGAGAAACCGCTCGGCACCGAGATGGCCGGAAGACCCGCCCCGTTGCCCACCGATCCCATCGTGTCTCGCCCGCCGTGGAGCGCGGCGCTGCGGAACTCCTGGTCCAGCGGAGTCGCAATCGTGGAGCGCGTAGGCCCCACCAGCGCGTCGAACGGCGCCATGACCTCTTCGGCGTTCCTCGCCATCAGCGCACGCAGCCTGGTGGCCTTCACGTAGTCTTTCCCCAGCACCGCGACTCGCGCGTAGAGGCCGTAGCGGTCCTCCGGGGCCGTCAGCTCAGCGGGCAGTCCCGCGTCCACGAAATCCTCGAACGCGCTCGCGGCCTCCGCGAACATGATCGTGCGGTTGATGGCCTCGTGCGGAAGGTCTGAGAACTCCACTTCCTCGATGTCGGCTATGGACGCCAACGCCTCGAGCGCGCTCGCAAAGTTCGCCCCCGTGGGCTCGTCGACGTTGTCCGCCACGCCCTTGACCACGCCGAGCCTGAAGCGGCGGCCCGACACGTCCGAATCGTCGTAGCGAAACGGCCTCTGCGTCGTCGACGGGTCCTTCGGGTCACTGCCCGCGATCGCCTCAAGCACCAGCCCGCAGTCGTCCGCGGTCAAGCAGAGAGGCCCCAGCTTGTCCAGGGTGTACGACAGCGCCATCGCGCCGTGGCGGCTGACGCGCCCGTAGGTAGGTCGCAGGCCGGCGACGCCGCAGTTGCTGGCCGGAGAGATGATGGAACCCCCCGTCTCGGAGCCTATGGCGAAAGGCACCAGGCCGGCGGCAGTGGCCGCGCCGGAGCCGCTGGAGGAGCCGCCGCTCCACCTGCCCTGGTCCCAGGGCGTGATGCCCGGTCCTGTGAACGACGCGACGGGCTGGCGGTATCCACCACCTCCGGCGAGCTCGACCATGGCAAGTTTCGCGGCCAGCACCGCGCCCGCGTCTCTCAGCCGCTCCACGACCGTGGCGTCGTAGTCGAACACCTGGTCGCGCAGCGGCGCCGCGCCCCAGGTGGTGGGTATGCCGCCCGACGTGGCGAGCAGGTCTTTCGCGCCGTAGGGAATCCCGTGCAGTGGTCCCTTGTAGTTGCCGCCTGCTATCTCCTGCTCCGCACGAGCCGCTTGGCTCAGGGCAAGGTGACGGGTGACCGTCACAACCGCGTTGTAGTCCGGCCCCAGGCTTTCGAGCCGGTCGAGGAACAGCGTAGCAAGCTCGACGGGCGACACTTCGCGTGACTCGATCAGCCCGCCCAGATCGCGGATGCTGGTGAAGACATAGTCGTTGGCGGTCACGTCACTCCTCCTCGCGGTATGGGGGGAACACCGACATCGGCTCGTCGCCGTTCCGCAGGCTGACCGCTCTCAGCGCCTCCGACATCTCCACGATGCCCTCGACGCCCTTACGCACCTCGGCGAGCTGGTCATCGTCGAGCCTGTCGCCGTACAGGCGGGTAACTATCTGAAGCCTGTCTTCCACGTCCTGCGCGTTGTGGTCGCTCACGGTCGGCCTCCAAATGGTGATTGATGACTATAGGACGGATACTGAAAGTCGGTCTACCGCCAACCGGCGCCGTTGCCTCACGCCGACGCCGCCAGTATCAGTATGGCTCGGCAGCAGTGGAACGCCTCGAGGTAGTCGCTGGACGTAAACGACACCGTTACGCCGTCGTGCCGCTCTACGCCCGGAATGAAGGCGGCGACGTCGGCCATGCCCGAGTTGGCGAGCCGGATCGTCATCGTTACCGGCACGCTGTAGCGTACGGGCGCTATCTCCTCACGACGCCCGACGGCGATAGCGGCCTGTTGCCGAATCAGCGCCTGCGACGCCAGGGGCGACAGGCACTTGGCGGAGTAGCGCGTCAGCGCCTCCTTCACGGTGGCGACTTCCACCCCCGGGATCAGGTCCTCCGCCATGGCCGTCGTCGTCGAGTCTCCGGTTACGAGCGCCACCGGCACGCCGTGATATCCGGCGATGCTGGCGTTCACGCCGAGCTCCCCCTGCGACTGCCCGTTGACCCGGAAGTCCGCGACGGCCCCGGTGAAGGTGTGGTCGAATATGCCGCCGCTGCCGGCCCTGCCGTGATAGCCGACGCACAGCACCGCGCCGAAGCTGTCGTCCAATCCGGCCATCATTGTCTGCGGCTTGGGAGACCCCGTGATTAGCTGGGCGCGCTGGTCTAGCAATTCCTGGATGAGGTTCATCTGAGTGCCGTGGCTGTCGTTTACGACTACCTCGTCGGCGCCCGCATTGAATGCCCCCTCGACCGCGGCGTTGGCCTCGAGAGTCATCAGGCGGCGAGCCGCCTCGTAGTCCTTGCCGTCTCGCCCGGTGTGATCCCTGTGGACCACACCGCTCACTCCCTCCATGTCGACCGAGACCAGCACTCTCAGCGCCATTGCCCACCCCCGAAACCGGATGCCTGCCATGATACCACAGGCGGGCAAGAGAGCTGTGCGACCCCGTCCGTTCGGGATTCGCTAACCGGCTACTATCAGGTGTATCGTCAGCGTGGCCAGCCCAAGGTAGATGAGGAAGCCCACTACGTCCGTAATGGTGGTGACCGCCACCGCCGACGCCAGTGCCGGGTCGACGCGAATTGCGCGCAATCCCAGCGGCACGACCACGCCGCTGATTCCGGCCACCACCATGTTCGCCCCCATCGCGACGCCCACCACCATCGCCAGGAATTCGTTGCCGCCCATCCAGACCAAGACGATGCCCGCGATGAGCAGTCCGAATATCAGTCCGTGAATCAGTCCCAGCGCCGCTTCTCTGACCAGTATCCGCTTGGCCGCCGTCGGGCCCAGCTCGCCGAGCGCGATGGAGCGCACGATCAGCGTCAGTGTCTGGGTGCCCGCGATCCCGCCTTGTCCGGCTATCACCGGAAGGAACGCCGCGAGCGCCACGGCTCTGCCCAGAGTGGACTGGAAGAGCGCGATTATCAACCCCGCAAGTATCGCCGTGCCGAGGTTGACGCACAGCCAGGGCAGCCGGTTCCGCACCGAGCGCACTATCGGGCCGTGCGCCGATTCGCTCCTGTCCACCCCGATCATCCGGTACATGTCCTCGGTGGCCTCGCTCTCCACCACGTCGATCATATCCTCCAGCGTGAGAACGCCCACCAGGTGCTCGTCCTCGTCCACGACCGGAAGCCGCTGAATGTCGTACCGTTCCATCAGGCGGGCGCACTGCTCCTGGTCGGTGTCCGCCAGTACGGAGATGATGTCGGTCTCCATCAGCAGGCTGATCAACTGGTGGGGATGCGCGAGGACAAGCTGGGACAGGCTGATGCCGCCCCGGAGCATACCGTTGGAGTCCACCACGAACATGTAGGAGGCCTCTTCGTGACGGAGCTCGCGCGCCCACCTCCTGACGAACGACACCGCCTGGGAGACGGTCATCCTGTCGCGCAGCGCGATCAGGTGGGGCGTCATCAGGCCGCCGGCCTGGTCGTCCTGGTATTCCAGCAAGGGGATGACTTCGCTGGCGTCTGCCATGTTCTCGAGGGCCGTCCTGGAAGTGGCGACGGGAAGGCCGCGCAGTATGTCGGCCGCGACTTCCGGCCTGGACTTGTCGAGGGTGGAGGCGAGCTGGGACGGCGCCATGGACATGCACAAATCGACGGCTTCGGAGGGCTCGAGCTCGCCCAGAATCTCGGCCAGGTTGTCGGGCGAAAGATGCTCCAGCAGCCTGACCTGCAACTCCGGGTTCATGTGGGATACCACTTCCGCCTGGTCTTTCAGACGCAGGCGGGAGATGCGCGCGACCGCTTCCGTAATCGCGCCGCGTGACATCAGGTCCGACAGCCACGTGGTGACTCGCTCAACTGTGGTCTGAGCGTGCACAAGAAACAGCGTGGCGTCTTCGCGCGTTATGCGTTTTCTCATTCGGTCCCCTGGGCTACCATCCAAAAAATGAGGTCGGAGCCGGGCGTCAGCCAGCGCCAACCTCACATATTCTAGTTAGCGGTGCGCGGGACCTTCTTGGCAAAAGTGGGTCAGTGAGCGCGATTTCCGGGACGAGTCTTGTACCACGACCAACAGGACTTCGCTCTACCGTCCGCTCGGCATGACCCTGAGCTCTTCCACAGTCGCTCTTTCCACCTCGTCGGCGGACCAGGCAATCGGCACTCCCGAGCCGCGCCGCCACAGAGGCAGCATGTCGGAGTAGTGTGGCGAAAGGGGATTGCCGGACTGGCCGCCCGGCAGCACGAACCGGCTGGCGTCCCAGTTGCCGACGTCGATCACCATGCGCAACGATGCGACTACCGTCACGCCGTCCGACGGGCCGCGCATCGTGCCTGCGGCTTGGCTCACGGTGTCCGCGTCGCCGCCCCAGGGGAAGGGGCCGAGGTCGAGCAGCAGGCCCATCGGCTTGCGAGCGGACGCGGGGTGGCGCAGTGTGGTCGGCCGCAACCGGCCCCAGGCCCAGCGACGCTCGTCCGGGCCGAACCGGAGGCGAAGCTCGGCGTAGGCCGCACCGAGAGCGGCGTCCACCTCCGACAGCCAGGAGCGACCGAACCAGCCGTCCGGCCGCTCCTCCATGAGCCGCACTAGCAGGCAGATAAGCCTGTGGCCGAAAATGGTGCGCACCGTCAGCGGCGTGAAGCCGTCCCCCATCGCCCACCTGTGCGAGTTGGGGGCTTTCGCATGGGTCACTCGCCGGGTGAACTCCCATACGAAGAACTCGTAGAGCGACGCCGCGCCGGAATCCGCCGCGATTCTTCCGTCCCACTCCGCCAGTATTTCGAGCGCCCTCGCCGACTCCGATGATGCGCCGGGCGCGGCGAGCACGCAGTCGCGCATGTCCAGCCACGGCAGCGAGAGCTGGTCCATTTGCAGCGCCAGCGTGGAGCCTACGTCCCAGTCGCGTCTCGACCCCAGCATCTCGGCGATTCGTCTGCGGCGGTACGGCGGCAGCCAGTCCGCGCCCAGGAAGGCGCCGTCGTCCTCCGTGCCCAGCCCGTCGTTCGCGGTCGCCACGAAGCCCTGCTCCGGGTTGAGGACAGCCGGCACTTGGTCGAACGGGGCGGGGGAGTCTTCCCAGCCCGCGTCGAGCTCCCAGCCGGGGGAGGGCAGGGAACCGTTCCCCTTGCGGCGCGACGGCACCTGCCCGGCCAGGAGACCACCGACGTTGCCCCTCTCGTCGGCGTAGACCAGCCCGAACGACGCGAGGTTCCAGGTGGACCACGCCCGATGGAACTCGTCGAAACTGCGCGCCTGGTGCAGCTCGTCCAGCGTGTCCAGCGGCGCGTCGTCCAGCCACGTGGCGGCCAGGGACACCGCCGGCGCGTCCGCGCTCAGCGCGGGGCTGATTATGGGGCCTCTCTTCGTCACCAGCACCTCGTCCACCAGCGGGGCTCCGCCCTTGACGCCAATGACCTCGCGGAACACGTCGCACCTGACGAACTCGTCGCCCTCGAGCACGCTCCGCCCGTCGGGGCCCACGCGCTCCAGGAACAGGTCGGTGTTGTCCACCAGTCCCGCGGTGACGCCCCAGGCGATCGAACCGTTGTGAGCGGCGGCGAACAGGGGCGCGCCGACGAAGCTCGCGCCCGCGACGGACCATTCGGGCGTGCTGACGCGGGCGAGGTACCAGTTGGGCGGCAGCTCCGGGCGCAGATGCGGGTCGTTGGCAAGTATCGGCCTGCCCGTGGCCGTCCGGTCGGGTGAGACGACCCAGCCGTTGGACATGCCGCCGCATCCGGCGAGGTCCCCGAACACGGCGAGGTCGGAGGCGAGCGCGTCGAACACCCTCCGGGAGTCGGGAAGGTCCGCAGCTCCCCGATGCCACGCGGACTCGAGCGCGGCGAGCGCCTCGGGACCGTCCTCCTGTATTATCTTCACCCGCGCAAGCTCGACGTCCCAGTTTGAGGACAGCGAGAATGCGACCAGCTTGCCCACTGCGAGCACGTCCTCCGGCAGATAACGCGCCACCCGGATGCCGGCCAGGGCGAACTCGTGGGGACTGCGCGAGCAGCCGAGCGTGGCGCCGTCGTAGAGTCCGCGGGCGTAGGCGGCAACGTTGCGCCTGGTCTGCTCGCTGAGCGCCGCGAACTGTGCTGCCCCCGAGCGCCGGAATCCGATTCGCCGCGATAGCCTGTCCATGGGCAGCAACCGGGGTCCTCCGGCTTGGGCCAGCGTGCCCCGCACCAGCCGCAGCAGGCCCTCGAGCTGGACGGCCCGGTCCTGGCCGTGGCAAAAGCCGAGGCCGTACCAACCGTCCTCCACGCTGCCGGCCTCCACGTAAGGGATGCCCCAGCGGTCTCTGCGAATGACCACTTCGGCACGGGCGCCGGGCGTCTCGATCCGTCCGGAGGTGCTGGGAAGCCGCCGGCCCAGCATAGCGAGCAGCAGGCCACGAGAGAGTGTCTTCAACATGCGGCTACCCTGCTTCGTTCCACGGCCGATTTCCGTCGATCGGCAATTGACGCGACAGTAACTGAGACATTACAATTTTCTCCCGACCGGACATTCCGGTCCCATGTATTCGCAACCGGCAAAGCCACAGACCAGATAGCCCCGCCGTACGCGCGGGGCGAAGTGCGCAAAGGAGATCACCTCCCATGTACTCATCGAGCCTCGTAAGAAAAGCCGCCAAGGCCAGGGACTACGCCGAGCAGGGCGACCGGGCGAGCCTGATTAGCTGCTCCGTAGCATTCCGAGGCGATAACGGCGACCACATGGTCTCTTACGAGGCGGGGACGTGGCGGTGTGACTGCCACACTCACAGGATGAACCAGGACTGCAGCCACGCGATGGCCATGGAGCTGATGCTCGCCGGACTGCTTCCCGGATAACCCTCGGTCGGCGCCATCACACCCAGGGCCACGGCACATTGTGGTATGGGTCCAGGGCGGGCAGCGACTCTTCCTCCAGCAGAAAACCGACCCTGCTGAGCAGCGCGCCGACCTCCTCGGGCGAGAGCATCTCGGCCAGCCGTTCGGCGACATCCCCCGTCGTCTCCAGGCTCCGGCCCAGCGCCTCGATGTCCCCGACGACGCTTTTGGGCATGGGCTTGCCCCAGAACTCCAGCATCACCGTGCGCAGCTTGAACGACGGGTGAAATGTCAGCCCGTGGTCGATGCTCCACACTCTGCCCCCGGAGTCCAGCAGACAGTGGCCCGCCTTGCGGTCCGCGTTGTTCACCAGCAGGTCGAATATGGCGAATTTCTGTAGCTGTTCCGCCTTGTCCTCCACCATGTCGAAGTAGTTGGCCTCCGGGTCGTGGTCCACGAATAGCTGCACCGTCCCCACGCCGTACGGCCCCTCACGCACGAGGGTCAGCGGCACCGGCGGCCAGCCGAGCCAGCGACTCAACACGTAGGTCGCGTACTCACGCTTGTACAGCGAGCCGGAGGGAAAGTCCCAGAGCGGACGCTCGCCGTCCCTGGGCTTGTAGATAGCCCTGAGAAACTTGCCCGGACCCGCGCTTATCCGCACGTAGAAGGTGTAGTTGGAACCCCAGGGCATGCGGTAGCCGCTGACGATTTCCCCTGACTGGAGAAGCTGTTTCGCCTCATCTTCCGCAGGGGTCACGGGCGTGCCGTGCTCCGCCTCGTCGGGGATGGAATAACGATGGCGCCGCCGCCTGCGGGACAAGGTTCGGTCGCTACTCGCTCAGGTCCAGCGCCTTGACCCGCCCGTTCATCTTGGGGCAGACGTGGCCGTCGGCGTCCACCGGCCTGGAGCACAGGGGGCAAATGGGCCGGCCCGCGGCGCACACGCGCAGTGCGTCCTCGGCAAAGGTCTCGGCCTGGGCAGGTTCCGTCCAGAGCCTTACGTCGGCGGTGTCCTCATCGGCCTCGTGGGCGTCGATTATGTACATCGCCCGCCGCTCGTGGTAGCCCAGGGCCAGCTTGTTCGCCTTGAACTCGACGTTGGTCAGGGGCTGCGCCTCGCGCTCGTGAGGAGGAGCCGCGTCCTTGTCGCCGGCGTCCTCCAGCGATGAGGCGATCTGCTGCATCGCCATCGCTAGCTGCGCGAGCTGTTCCTTCTCAAGCCAGATAGTGGCGGTGCTGCTGCCGCTCTCGGCTTTGACCCGGAACGTGCGCTTGCCGGGTTCGCCTATCGCCTCGGGCACAAGCGCGCTGATGTCGGTGAACTCGTTTCTTGCTCCAGCCATAATGCGCAGTTCATATTAGTGGATGCTCCTCCCGTCCGCAAGTCAGAAGCAAGTGCGCCAGCACCGCCGATTTGCTAAAATTGGACTCGGCCCGCGCCGCCAGTCGTCGCTCAGGAGGCAGTCAATTGCCCGACACCACCGTAGTCATATGTATCGACGGACTCGATCCCGAATACCTCGCCGCCTGCGAAATGCCCAATCTGAAGGCGCTCGGGGCGAAGGGATTCTCCAAAGTCGGCCGCTGCATGATGCCGTCCGTGACCAACGTCAACAACGTGTCGCTGGTGACGTCGAGCTATCCAGAGACGCACGGGATAAGCTCCAACTACCGCCTCGTCAGGGAGACTGGCGAGGAGGTGTACATGGAGTCGGGCGAGTACATCCTGGCCCCGACCTTCTTTCAGCGGGCGTCGGAGCTTGGCAGGTCGTCGGTGCTGGTAACGTCCAAGGACAAGCTGCGGACGCTGCTGGGCGGCTGGGCGACGGTGGCGGTGTCGTCCGAGCGCCCGCCCGACGACCTCGCATCGGCAGTGGGCGAGCCGCCGCCCATCTACTCGCTCGAGGTCAACGGCTGGGTCATCGACGCCGCGAATCACATCATGTCTCAGCGTTCCGCCGACATCGTCTACATCACCACCACCGACTACGCTATGCACACCTACGCCCCGGACGAGCCGGAGTCCCAGCATCACCTGACCATCATAGACAACGCCATCGGGGAGTTGCTCTCGGCACACCCGGACGTAGCGCTGCTGCTGACCGCGGACCACGGCATGTCGCGCAAGACCCGCATGATCGACCTCGGGGCGGCGCTGGCGAAGTGGAACATCCGCGGCAACCCGGTACCCATCATCAAGGACCGGTACGTAGTCCACCATTCCAACCTGGGCGGCTGCATGTTCGTCTATCTCGACGACGCGCGGCAGACCGCCGAGGCGATTGACGCGCTGCGGAGCGTCCCCGGCGTCGAAGAGGTCTATGACCGCGAACAGGCCGTGCGGGAGCTGCGGCTGCACTACGACCGCATCGGCGACGTGGTGGTCACCGCCGACGCGGACTCCGTGTTCGGCGACCCCTCGCAGGTCGAACTCCCGCCCCGGCTCCGATCCCATGCGTCCGTCCACGAGCGCGACGTGCCCCTGATAGGCTACAACGGCGATTTCGACGGGTTCGCGTTCGAGGAGAACCGCGACCTGGGCCGCTACGTGTTCGAGCGCGTGCTCGCCGGCTGAGTCCCGAAACCACCAGGAGGATACGCCCATGCTGGAACGCTTCAAGGTGCCAAAGCCCGACCAGGTGAGAGTCCCGGAAGGCTCCCTCCGCAAGACCGTCGCGGAGATCTTCGAGAAGATGGGCGTTTCGGACGACGACGCGGCCGAGGGCGCGGACGTGCTGACGATGACCGACCTGCGCGGCGTCGAGACGCACGGCGTGTCCAACATGATGCGCGCCTACGTGCAGCAGTACAGGGAAGGCCGACTCAATCCGACGCCGGACGTTCAGATCGTGCGCGAATTTCCAGGCACGGCCACCATGGACGCCGACGGCGGGCTGGGCATCATCGTCGGCCGCCGCGCCATGGAGCTCGCGATAAGCAAGGCGCGCGAGGTCGGCGTCGGCATCGTGACGATGCGCAACAGCGGCCACGCCGGGGCCGTAGGCCACTTCGCCATGCTCGCGGCGCAGCAGGACATGGTGGGCATGTGCATCACGGCCGGCGGCGCCTCGGTGCTGCCCACGTTCGGCGCCGAGGGCCGGCTGGGCGCGAACCCCATCTCCATCGCGGCGCCCGCTAAGAGCGAAGCGCCGCTGCTGTTCGACGCCGCCACCTCCGCCGTCGCGCTCAACAAGCTGGAGCTGGCGCGCCGGGTCGGCTCCGACCTGCTGCCGGGTTGGATAGCCGACGTCGACGGCTCGCCCGTGCTGGAGGAGACGGCCCCCAGGGTGAGGGGCGAGTTCTTCGGGCTGCCCATCGGCGGCACAAGGGAGCAGGGCTCCCACAAGGGCTACGGCTTCAACCTGATGGTCGAGGTTCTCGGAGCGTTCCTGTCCGGCTCGGTGCCCAGCATGTTGGACAGCGAACCCTACGGCAGCGGCTTCAAGAACTACTTCGCGGCCTACGACGTCGCGGCGTTCACCGACCTCGACGAGTTCAAGGAGCACATGGACCAGACCCTGCGCACGCTGCGCACCACGCCGCCCGCGCCGGGCCAGGACAGGGTCATCTACCCGGGCCTGTCCGAGCGCGAGGAGGAGGAGGAGCGGCGCGCGAACGGCATCCCGCTGCACAGGGAAGTGGTGCAGTGGTTCGACGACATCGCCGTCGAGCTCCAGGTGACGCCCCTGACCCGCAACTAAAGCGCCACCTTTTGTCCCTTCCCCCTCGCAGGGGGAAGGTTAGGATGGGGGTGGCGAAGGCCAGGCGCCACCGCCAGTCCCCTCTCCCTCGATGGGAGAGGGCTCGCCCGCCAGTCCCTTCCCCCTCGCAGGGGGAAGGTTAGGATGGGGGTGGCGGCCTATCCGGCAGCGTGTTGATCATCGCGGCGAGATAGCCCGCGCCGAAGCCGTTGTCGATGTTAACCACGCCCACGCCGCTGGCGCAGCTATTGAGCATGGCCAGCAGCGCCGCCACGCCGCCGAAGCTCGCGCCGTAGCCGATGCTGGTCGGCACCGCGATGAGAGGCGCGCGAACCAGCCCGCCGACCACCGACGGCAGCGCGCCCTCCATGCCCGCCACCGCGACGACGACCCTGGCCTGCTGAAGCGTGGGCAGGTGCTCGAGCAGCCGGTGCAGTCCGGCCACTCCCACGTCGCTTATCTGCTCCACCTCGCAGTCCATCAGTTGCGCGGTAACGGCCGCCTCGCGCGCCACCGGCAGGTCCGACGTGCCCGCGCACACCACCACAACGCCCGGCACGGTCAGGGGTGACTCGCGCCGGTCGACTACGATTGCCCTTGCGAGCTCATCGTGTTCAGCGTCGGGAGCCACGGCGCGAACGCTCTCATACGCCTCGGGCGTCGTCCTGGTGACCAGCAGACGGTCCGACCTGGCCAGCACCGAGGACGCGATGGCGGCGATCTGCTCGGGCGTTTTACCCAGCCCGAACACCACCTCCGGGAAGCCGGTCCGCAGCGCGCGGTGGTGGTCGACCCTGGCGAAGTCCAGGTTCTCATACGGCATCTGGCGGAGCTGGGACAGAAGCTCGTCGATTCCCAGCCCGTCATTCTTGAAGTCGCTCAGCAGAGCGCGCAGGCGAGTCTCGTCGATGGTGCTACTCCAGGCTGCCGTACTCGATGAACTTCTGCGGCGTCAGGCGTATCGAGATGGAGTCCCCGCCGGCGGTCTGCTCGATGTACTCGCGGGCGCGCTGCTCGCCCAGGTATCGTGTGGCTATCTTCAGCCGCGTCTCCGGCGGCGCGGCGGGGCCGATCTCGGCGGTGCCCTGCACCATCAGCGCGTAGTAGGGTTGCTCGCGGCGGTCGATCACCAGCGTCGCCTGGCCGTTCCGGTCGATGTTGTGGCGCTTCTGGGAGTTCGCCCCCGCGCCGAGAAGGATCTGGCCGTCCTCGTAGATGTACCAGACCGGCATGGCATGGGCGCGGTTGCCCGGTCCGGTGGTCGCCAGGATAGCCACGTTCTCCTGCTCCAGAAATGCTCTCTGTTGGGAGGTAGGCTCCATCTGCGTTCACCTCTCGCTCTAGTTGCTCGGCAGGTATTCTAGCACAAGGGCGGCGGCAACAAGGGTTGACAAGAGGGTTCGACACGGCCTTCTGGAACGACTTGGAAGACATTGGCGTTTTGCCTTGTAACACACTCATATGCCTTGCTACAATTGCAAATATAATGAAATACAGGATTTTACAATGCACGAGGTGGCCTTGCCATGATAGAGTCCACGGTTACCGCAAGAGGACAGACTACCTTGCCCAAACGCGTAAGGGAAGCACTTTCCATTAGTCCTGGGGACAAGGTGCTCTATGTCATTCAAGAAGGGGAAGTTCGGATGACAAAGGCGCGCCCCATCAAGAGACTCTCTGGCATATTGAAATACGACGGGCCCCCGGTGAGCCTGGAACAGATGGACATTGCCATAGCGGAGGGAGCAGCCGAATCGTGCTTGCCCTAGATACCAACGTGATCTTGCGCTACCTGGTGCAAGACAACGAGGTACAGGCTGAAGCGGCTGGTTCTCTGATAGAGAGTTTGACGGCCGACCGTCCGGGATTCATCTGTCGCGAAGTCACTGTCGAGATGGTATGGGTACTTGAGCGATCCTACCGTTTCACACGGTCCCAGATTGCCGACGTCCTGGTCGAAATGACTCTCACGCAGGGCTTGGTATTCGAGGCTGAGGACGATGTTGTCCGCGCAGCCCTCCAGTATCGACAAGGCGGTCCTGGCTTTGCCGACCTCATGATTCTGGCAGCGGTCACACGTGCCGAAGCGGACCCGCTGTACACTTTTGACCGCGCTCTCAGCAGAAAGGAGGGCGTAGCCCTGGTCGAGGCGGCTTCCCCATAGCCTTGAGCACACGGATGCAGTAAGGTCATCCGCTAGGGATACGAAATGATTGCCAGGTCGTGGCCTGCATTTCATGGCTGCGGCACACAATGGCGGGAGGTGTGACTGTGGCCAGTCCGAACCCCTGGGATGATTTCATGAAGAACTCCCAGAAGTTTGTGGATGCAGGGCATCTGGAAAATGAAGAGAATGACTACAAGCTGGCGATTGGCCGGCAACTCGCGACGGCGCGAAGTGCCGTGCTCGCCGACACGAACGACTGGGCGAACCTAGTAAAGAAGGGCCTCGCTCACAAGCACCACCCCGTTGACTGGAGAGTTGTGAGTGATTTCAATAAGTGGTGCAAGGACGCCCCGGACATTGCTCTGAAGGCGCTGCAGGCACTCTGGATTCAGGGGGACCATAGTGTCGAAGAGCGGATCGATGCCTTCACGGAGTTACTACCTGCGCATCCAGTCATTAGAGCTGCGACGGGGGCACGAACGACTCTTGCGTCCAGCCTGCTCATGGGCATTGATGCCAAGAAGTACCCACCATACAAGACCGTAGCCTTCAAGAAGGCCTACGACCGCACAGGCTACGGCAATCCGCCCAACAGAGCAGATGAGGCGGTAGTGTACGAACACGCGCTTGAATTCCTAGACGCATTAATAGGGCAGGCTGAGGAACATGGTCTGAAATTGGAACACCGGCTTAGTGCGCAGGGCTTGGTATGGCGAAGCCAGAATTCCGATTTCTGGATTTCCGCTGACACCACAGAGGTTAGTGCGCACGAAGCGGAGACTCAGGGGGTGTCACAGCCGACCACCGAAGCCTCTCCAACCCAAGCCCAGACTCCGCCTGAGCAAGCTTCCCTCTACACCATCGACGACATCATCAAGGAGGGCTGCTTCCTCGAGCGCGCCAATCTGGAGACTATCCTGGCCCGCCTGCGAGACAAGCAGAACCTCATCCTGCAAGGGCCGCCGGGCACGGGCAAGACGTGGCTCGCCAAGAAGCTCGCGTTCGCGCTGATAGGACGGAAGGACGACAGCCGCGTTCGCCGTTTGCAGTTCCATCCGAACCTGTCTTACGAGGACTTCGTTCGGGGATATCGTCCCAGCGGAGACGGCAAGCTCACGCTCATCGACGGCCCATTCCTTCAGGTCGCAATTCAGGCCGCCGATGACCCAGACAACCATTACGTGCTGGTGATAGAGGAGATCAACCGGGGCAATCCCGCGCAGATCTTCGGCGAGACGCTGACGCTTATGGAGGCGGACAAGCGCAGCGAGGAGTACGCCCTAGCACTGGCCTATCCCAGGACCGCTGGCGAGCGCGTCCACTTGCCGACCAACCTGTACATAATCGGCACCATGAACGTTGCCGACCGCTCCATCGCGATGGTCGATCTGGCCCTGCGACGCCGGTTCGCGTTCGTCGATCTGGAGCCGACGTTCGGCGAGGTCTGGCGCAACTGGGTCAAAGAGTTTTGCGGCATCCCGCTCGACTTCTTGGCGGACATTGAGAGGAAGATTGTCGCCCTCAATGAACAAATCGCTGCCGACCGCGAACTTGGCCCACAGTTCCGAGTCGGCCACTCCGTCGTCACGCCGCCGCCGGGCCCGGTCATCCACAATCCGACAGAGTGGTTCAGGCAGGTGGTCGAGACCGAGATAGGCCCACTTCTGGAGGAGTACTGGTTCGACGACACGGAGAAGGCCAAGAACGCCAAGTCTGAACTACTGTCCGGTCTGTGATGACGACGCCTGACGTGATCCACGACGCGCCCGCCGTCGGATTCATCGGGCGCATCCCCGTCAGAAACATCTGGCTGCTGATGCTGTACGCGTCGGACCTCTACCGCGAACTGCCGCCCGCCAAGCGCGTGGACGCGGAGGACGACCCGGACGAACTCCCCAACCTCGTGGCGGAACTGCTCACCCACGCCGTCCAACTGCGTATGCGGCGTAACCTGAGCTTCGGCTACCGGCGCCGGCGCGCCGACCTGAGCCGCGTGCGGGGGCGCATCAACCTGCTGCGGACGGAACGTCGCCTGCTGTTGCAGCGGGGCAGGGTAGCGTGTTCATTCGACGAGTTGACTGTCGATACGCCCCGCAACCGATTCGTGAAGGCCGCGCTCGAACTGTTGGCGCCGATTGTCAGGGACACGGATCTCGCCCACCGTTGCCGTGCATTGTCACTGCAAATGGAGCGTGCCGGCGTATCGGAAGAAACCCGAACCACCCACCGACGGAGACCCCCGCTGCGCCAACTCGGCAGGCTCGACGCCGAGGACCGTCGGATGCTGGCTGCGGCTCGCCTCGCGTTCGACCTCGCGCTGCCAACGGAGGACCCCGGCGCGTCCCACATCGCCACGCCGAACAGGGAAGAGGTGTGGGCGCGGCGGCTGTTCGAGCGCGCCGTGGGCGGTTTCTACAACGTCGTGCTGTCCCCCAGGGGCTGGCGCGTCTCTCGAGGACGCTGGTTGAACTGGCAGGTGGAAACGGAGTCTCCAGGGTTCGACGCCGTTTTGCCGTCCATGCAGACGGACATAGAGATAGCGCGACCAATCGGAGCGCCGGGTCCGCGCCGAATCGTCATCGACACCAAGTTCACGTCGATACTCACGTCCGGTCAACATGGGAAGGATAGACTGCGCAGCGGCTACATCTACCAGATGTACGCCTACCTGAGATCACAGGAGCGCGACACCGAACCCGCTACTCTCAACTCTAACGGCGTCCTGCTGCACCCATCAGTGGGCGAGGATTTCGACGAGTCCGCCATGATACAGGGCCACCAGATACGCTTTGCCACCGTGGACCTGGCCGCGCACAGCCAGGAAATCAGGCGCCAGCTCCTGCGCATTCCGTGTGGCGGCCTGTCGGACTAGGCGTTCCAAATAGGAGGTCACTTACGCCTCCCCCACGCCCGCCAACCGGAATCACCCCAAAAATCGTGTCCCAAACCTTCCCAGCCGCGAAACCCAGACGCCACACCCATTCTCGTTGCTGGTCCAGTCATTCTCAAACGTGTCACGAAAATTCCCACGTGTGAGCCCACTCCCACGACTTATGTCAAGTAGGGGCCTGCATCGCGCCAACAAATCGACCGATTCACCTTGGCGTAGCGGCAAGTCTCTGACCCTTCCATTCCGAGCGCAACCGAGGAATCTGCGGCGTCCATCCGCGCCTGTGGCCCTGATCGGTCTTGATTCTACAGCACACACGTGCTATTTTCTAGCTGACAAACATTGTGTCCGCCGGTTAGCGAGTAGCTGCGGGTTTCAAACCCGCCCGCCTCCTGCCGAACGGAGCCTGCCCTGAGCTTGCCGAACGGGTCGCGTTCTGCCACATTCTGCGCAATGCGCGTGACGAACCTTAACAACTTGGCTCACAGAAAGTGACAAATACACCGGGCCGCCCAGCTACGAAATGTGCGGAATGTAGCAGAATCGAGCAG
Organism: Dehalococcoidia bacterium; assembly: GCA_034422735.1. GTDB lineage: Bacteria > Chloroflexota > Dehalococcoidia > Lucifugimonadales > CATOSD01 > CATOSD01. The sequence continues at coordinate 26,427 of DAOUJL010000002.1, forward strand.
ATTTTTCGGA
>DAOUJL010000003.1:0-26210 GCA_034422735.1 Dehalococcoidia bacterium
GCAGCACCTCTCGACCTGCTGCCGCGTGATTGGGCCGGGGACGCCGTCGGCAAGGTGATGCGGAACCGGGACCGGAACTCCGCGCCGGCCTTGCGGCGTGCGCGGTACGGGTCGGGGACGGCTTTTCGCCTCGGTCACCGCCAATCACACCCCCATCCTAACCTTCCCCCGTCAAGGGGGAAGGGACTAAGGGACAATCCCCCGTCGAGGGGAAAGGGACAAGCGGAAGGGGCGGGATGGACGGGTGACGGGCTACCAAGCGGAGTAGCATCCGGGCGGAGGCAGGTGCCAAACTGCCGGGTGGGACAACAAACTAAAAGTTGTGCCCCGTTTCGGTTCTTTTGTTTTATCTCCTCAGATTTCGTAGCTGGGCGGTCTGTGTTCAGGGTTACAGATGTAACTGATTTCGGGCTGAACGGGAATTTATCTGACAGATTGTTGACACGGTAGTTACGTTGGTGGCCGGGGGCCGGTGGCCAGTGGTCTGTGGCCCGCTGTTTGTGATGAAGGGAGCGTAGCACTGATGTGCTGATATGTCAAGGGCCCGCATGACCTCGACTGTGCCTGTCATTTGGCAGATTATTGGCATCGTGCCTTCCTCTGTGATATAGCCCTGATGCTCCCCACTGCGAGAAATCCACACATGATTCCTGTGAAACAGATGGGTCTTGTGCCCTCTTGTGGGTCACACGAATAGGGTGATTCGTAGTGGGCAAGCCCATCGCCGCAAGGGGGCCTCTCTGTGCTAGGGTGCATTCACCAGTTCCGTCGGGAATACGCTTTGGCTCTAGCTGTGAGTGGATTGTTGATCGTGAGCTCCATAGCCTGCCAGCAGCCGAGCGCCCCAATCCCGACAGCGACACCAAATATAGAAGCGACTGTTCAAGCCTCAGTCAAGGCGCTACTTACACCAGAAGGGCCTGATATCGAGGCGACCGTTGAAGCTGCTGTCGAGGCTACACTTACTCCAAAAGATCCAACGGTGACGCCTTCGCCAAAGCCGACTGTAACTCCTGAGCCAACATCTACTTCAACACCTGAGCCAACCGCGACAAACACGCCAACAGCGACTCTGACTGCGACGCCGGAGCCAACTCCGACGCATACGCCCACACCCACGCCGACTCCAACACAAACTGCAACGCCAACTGCGACGCTAACGCCAACTCCGATACCCACTGCAACGTTGAAGCCGACTTCGACACCAACACCTGATCCAAGTCAATGGACGTCTTCAGGCTTTTGGTATCGTGACCATGGCTTTGAAACACAACTTGCCGCAGTCCTGAGATCGTTGGACATACCCGGTACTGCCGAAGCGGCTACCCTGGATGCTATACCGTCCGGTTGGGCGGCCGACTTAAGCCTATCGCTAGTATGTTTAGCCGACGACCGCATTGCTTATCTGTTCCCATATTCAGCTGTCGTCTCGCCCTCCGCAGACACATACGTTGTCGGGATGTGGAACGAAGAAATAGGCGACTGGTTGGAAGAAGACCTGGGGTGGTACGGCAGCCCTATCCTCACTGACGACGGCTCAGGCATATTTATGACAAATGTAGCTCAAATAAACCAGATAATCCGCGTGCTGGAAACTGCGGTCATAAATCAAAACCCCAATCTCGTTCTCAATATCGGCGTGTTTGACTCAACAACTGAGGACGGCTATTCAGAGTGGGGGACGTATGATCCAACAGGTCTTAGGGATGCACTGAACTACCTGCCCTGCTACTAGGGAGGCACTGACCCAATGACTCGTCGCGTAACGGCTATGGATTGGGGAAATCGACGATCCGGTCCGGTGGTGGTGGCGTTGCGTGGGCTTGTACCGTGAGTTCGGTGGTGTCTGGAGCGCAGGCGCTCTAGATTCCTCGGCTGCGCTCCGCTCCGCTCGGAATGACGGTAAGGGGGACGCGGAATGGCAGTGAAGGGGAATGGACGTGTGGCCGGCGACAGCACCCCCATCCTGACCTTCACCTTGCGAGGGGGAAGGTACTTGGCGGCGGCGGGGGAGGTCCCCTCATCCTAACCCTCTCCCACTACGAGGCTGTCCGACGAGTCGCTTCATCGTATGCTGCACGGAATTGTTGACGGGCTGCGGCGGCGGTGATAACTTGCGGTCAGGTTCTGGAGATACTCTGGCTCAGGAGGGCAACATGGCAACTTCCCCACACGGCATCAACTATTCGGCTTACCGTCCCGTAGTGATGGGCAGGCGCGGCGTCGTGTCGTCCTCCCACTATCTCGCCTCGCAGTCCGGTCTGCGCACGCTGCAGGCGGGCGGCAACGCGGTTGATGCGGCCATCGCCGTCGCCTCGTCGCTGAACGTGGTCGAGCCTGAAATGTCCGGCATCGGCGGCGACGGTTTCCTGCTCGTCTACATGGCCAAGACCGGCAAGGTCGAGGCGCTGAACGGCACCGGCGCCGCGCCTCTGGCCGCGAGCATCGACCGCTACCGGGACACCGGCATCCCGCCCAAGGGCCAGGGCCCGCGGACGTCGGTGTTACGCACGAGTACGCCCGGCATCCTCGACGCCTGGCTGGAGGCGCACGGGCGGTACGGTGCGCTGTCGCTGGGCAAGGCGCTGGAGCCCGGCATCGAGCTCGCGGCGGAGGGCTTCCCGGTGAGCCATCGGCTGGCCAACACCTTCTGGGGCGAGCGCGAGATTCTGGCGGCGCATCCGGACACCGCGCGCACGTTCATGCCCAACGGCAGACCGCCCAGGGCGGGGGAGCGGCTCGCGAACGCGAACCTGGCGAAGACCTTCCAGCGAATCGCCCAAGAGGGGCGGGAAGTGTACTACGGAGGGGAAATCGGCAAGGCGATCGTGGCGGCGTGCCAGAGCCTCGGCGGGCTGTTCACCGAGCGCGACTTCGCCGAGCACCGCTGCGCAGGCTGGAACGAGCCGCTGGTCACGTCCTACCGCGGCATCGACGTGTACGAGCACCCGCCGAACTCGCCGGGTCTGGTGCTGCTGGAGATGCTGAACATGCTGGAAACGTTCGACGTGGCGTCGATGGACTGCAACTCGTCGGACCTCATCCACCTGATGGTCGAGATCAAGAAGCTGGCCTTCGCCGACAGGGAGTACATCGCGGACCCGGCATTCGTGGACGTGCCCATCGCCGGCCTGCTGTCCAAGGAGTACGCGGAGCGGCAGGCGGAGCGCATCAACCGGGACAGGGCGAACCCCGAGGTGGCGAAGGGCGAGCCGGTTGGCGCGGCCCACACCACCTACTTCTGCGTGGTGGACGGTGAGGGCAACGCCGTGTCGCACATCCAGAGCCTCGGCGGCTACTTTGGATCGGGTATCGTGGCGGGAGACACCGGCGTGCTGCTCAACGACCGGATGACGCAGTGGCACCTGGACCCGAACCACGCCAACGCGCTGATGGGCGGCAAGCGGGTGCGTCACACGATGAACCCGCCGATGGCTTTCAAGGACGGCAAGCTGTTCATGGTGTGGGGCACGCCCGGCGGCGACACCCAGGTGCAGACGAACATGCAGGTGCTGAGCCACGTGGTCGACTTCGGCATGACGGTGCAGGAGGCAGTGGAAGCCCCGCGCTGGAACCACGACCAGCACGGCACGCACCCGTCGGGATACGGCGGCGAGCTCGGCGATGAGGACCGGCTGGAGATCGAGAGCCGCTATCCGCAGGACACGCTGGACGCGCTGCGCGCCAAGGGCCACGAGCTCATCGTGGAGTCGGACTGGGCCGCCTGGGACTACTGGTGGGGTTCGGCGCAGGCGATCATGGTCGACCAGGAGTCCGGCACACTGATGGGCGCGGCCGACCCGCGCGGCGACGGGTACGCTGTAAGCTGGTAGGTAACGGCTGTTCCGGCCGGCGTTGCGGCTGTTCTTACGACGCCGGCCGGACTAGACAATGCCAAAGGTTCGAGACGCGATCCGGATAGTTCGGCGCGACGGGTGGTATCTCGTGCGAACGCGTGGCAGCCACCGGCAATTCCATCATCCGACGAAACCTGGGACGGTTGCGATACCCGGCCATCCGAGAGACGACCTCAAGGACGACACATGGAGGAGCATCTTGAGACAGGCGGGACTCAGGGAGGAAGATCTATGAAGTTGCGATACGCGGTCGTCTTCGAACAGACTCCGAACAATTACTGCGCATATGTGCCGGACGTGCCTGGCTGCATCAGCACGGGCAATACCTGGTACAAAATGCTGGCAATGATTCAAGAGGCGCTTACCGGGCACATTGAGTACATGGTAGAGGATGGCGATCCCGTACCAGAGCAGAAAACGTCCATTGAGGACGCGATGAGGGACTATCTTGAACCGATCAGCGAAGAAGTCATGGAGTCCTACTTGAAGTATGGAGAACCGGCGCCTACGCTATCGGTCACCTTCCAGATGGTGGAAGTCGACGTGCGAATCACGGACGGCGAGAGGGATGCGTTGACGTCGCGAGCCATGCTCTCGCTGGCTCAGGCCTCCGCCGAAAACACGTAGAGCGACAAAGAGGGGCGGCGGCCATGGCACCAGAAAAGGCCAAGCCGCCGCTCATTGAGTTGTGGCTACACCCCAGCCGGCACGCCCGCCAGCGCGTCGTAGCAGGCGCGCGACAGCCGGGCGATGTGCATGTTCGCCTCTGCGTCGCCGGGCAGGCCGTTGGGCATCTCCACCGGCACGCGGTCGGTGTACACCGTTAGCACGTACAGCGGATCGTCGTCCAGGAACACCACGCCCGCGTCGTTGCGCGTGCGGGGGCCGTGGCCGGTCTTGTTGGCAACCGTCGTTCCCTGCGGCAGGTAGGCGGGCAGCTTCTCGGTCAGGTACTGCCAGGTGAGAATGTCCATGCCTAGCTGGCACAGCTCCGTGGTAACGCCCATGCGCGCGGCCTCGTCCGCATCGGTCATGCCCTGCACGATGCAGTCCAGCAGCACGCCCACGTCGCCGGCGGTGGTGGCGTTGGTCTCCTCGACGGGGTGATCCCAAGCCAGGTCTTCCGGAGGTGTGCGCTGCCGGTGGGTGGTGCCCACCATCCCGATGGACGCGCAGAACTCGTTGATGTAGTCCAGGCCGACCATATCGACGACGGTGCCGGTGCAAGTGTTGTCGCTGAGGATGATCATCATGATCAGGAAGTCCTGGAAGGTCATGGAGAATCCGGGCGCGACCCTTCCGAACGGGCTCGAGGTCTTGCGCTGGTACTCGGGGAGCACCTCTACGGGCTGGTCCAGGGTGAAGCGGCCCTCGTTCACCCCCTTGAGCGCGGCCATCATGATGGCGATCTTGCGGGTGCTCGCCGAGTAGTACACCGTGTCGCCGTTTCGGTCCCATGTCTGCCCGGTGCGCAGGTCCTTCAGCCACCAGCCCGTGTCGAACGGCTGCTCTTCGCACAGCGCGTTCAGCTTGTCGATAAGTTCTTGCATACCTCTACCTCCAGCGTAGGATGGCAAGAGAATACCGCATTTGGCCTTCGGGCGCCATCAACGGCCACTACTGCACGACAATAGTTCCCGTCATGTCGAACGCCAGGTGCGGTATGCAGATGAGATCGAAGCTGCCCGCTTGCTCGAACGTATATGTGAAATCTACAGTCTCGCCCGCGTCTATCGTTACGTCTATGCCCAGGTCTTCCACCGTGAAAGTGTGGAACTCCGTCTCCGCGGACAGTTTGAATGTGGCGGTCTCGCCGACTGCGAAGCTGAACTCCGACGGTATGAATTTGTACTCACCGCTTCCGCCGATGTCCCAGTTCTCGACCCTGACCACCTTCCCGCCTCCGCTCGCCGGCTGCGGCGGTTGGGTCGGCTGCGGCTCGGGCCGAGCGGTCGCGGTGGGCGACGCCTCGCCGCCCCCGCCGCAGCTTACGGCGAAGATGGCGACCAGGGCGGCGATGATTATGATCGACTTGTACGGCATCCGCTTGACCTCCGTTTGCGGCGTTGCGAGGAATGGGTCTTGAGATGGTTACTGGGGGATGTCGCCGGGCGGCTTCACCTGCTCCATCAGGTCGTTGTCCCATTCACCCTGGACCTCGATGATGGCCTTGGCGTCATAAACGAACGCCTCGATCAGGTTGTGCGAAAGGTACACGTAAGTGCCCGGCTGGCGGAAGGTGTGCAAGGACACGCCCGCCGACCCCGCCGCTATCACCCAGCTCTCCAGGTCTACCCTGGGAGGGCTGTTGAGGCCGCCCCGCTCCCAGACGTAGTCTCCGTGTCCGCCTATGAGGTGCGGGTACGACTGCCTGTTCGCCTGAGAATGGACGATGAGAACGTTCTCACCAACGTTGGCGGTCAGCTGGCCATTTCCTTGCAGGGCTCCGGTGACGCCGTTGAAGACTATGTGAGTGGGGACTAGCGTCCGCATGACGGCGAGGTCGTCGACGATGGAGGCGGCCGGGTTGTCGTACCGCTTGAAGTCCCCGTTTTCGTCCTGGGGAATATAGTAGTCCTGCTCGCCGATGTAGTAGGCGCGGTCGTAGCTGAGCGAATTGCCCGCGGGATCTCTCAGCCCGTCACGGGGCAGCACCAGAATGGCGCCGTTCATGCCGTGCACCACGTGCCATGGCACCATCGTTCCGCCCGGCGCGCAGTGGTAGATGAAGGCCCCTGCCTTGACTGCACGGAAGCGCAGCACCACCTCTTCGCCCGGCTGAACCAGGGTCAGTTCACCGCCGCCCAGCGCGCCCACCGACGCATGAAAATCTACGTTGTGCACCAGTTCGTTGTGGGAGAGGTTGACCAGCGTCAACTCCACGTAGTCGCCCTCGTGCACCACTATGATCGGGCCGGGCACGGAGCCTTCGTAGGTAAAGGCCCACATGAACACGCCGGGCGCGACCTCTATCTCCTTTTCGTCTATCTCCATTCGCACCTGGACCACCCTGTACTCGTCCGGGGCGGTCTGCTCGTGCCGAGGCAGCAACGGAGGGGCCACGAGTTGCTGCTCGACGCGTTCCAGGCTGTCGATGTCTTCCGGTTCCCAGTTCTTGGAACCTTGCCAGTACCCGGACTCGCCGGAGGAGCCGATACCGCACGCGAAGAGAGCAAAGGACAGGACCAGCGTCAGTAGTATGGGAGCCCAGGCCGTCGAGGAGTGAAATCTGCCGCGGAACATGACCAGCCTCCTTGCAGTTGCCGATTCCCTTCCCAGTGTACGCCATCTCCACCCTGTGCGCGTGAAAGAACTGTGATGATCGGGCGCCTGTTCGTGCAGTCTTGTGGCGACGTGAGGGAAGCCTGGCGGCGGCCGGCTTGCGGAATCACTCCATCTCGCCCCACCTGTAGCCGGTCTTCACTTCCACGTCCAGGGGAACCTTGAGCGTCATGGCCGACGGCATCAGTTCCATGACGATCGCCCTGAGTTGCTCCAGTTCCTCGTTCGGGGCCTCGAAGATGAGCTCGTCGTGGACCTGCAGGATCATCTTCGTGGCCATGGCGAGTTCGTCCATGCGGTTCTGGATGTCTATCATGGCGATCTTGACGATATCCGCGGCGGTGCCCTGGATAGGCATGTTGATGGCCATGCGCTCGCCCGCCGCGCGCACGTTCCGGTTGCTGGAGCGCACTTCGTGGATGTAGCGGCGGCGGCCCAGCCTGGTCTCGACGTATCCCCTGGCCTTGACCTCCTCCTTGGTGCCCTCGATGTAGTCGCGAATGCCCGGGTACATTCCGAAGTAGGTGTCGATGAAGCGTCTGCCCTCTTCGGCGGAGAAGCCGGTCTGTTGGCGTATGCCGAACGGGCTGAGGCCGTAGATGACGCCGAAGTTCATGATCTTGGCGACGCGCCGCATCTCGGCGTCCACGTCGTCCAGGCCGACGCCGTACACCGCGGCGGCGGTGGAGGCGTGGATGTCCTCTCCGTTGCGGAAGGCGGCGAGCAGCGAGTCGTCCTCGGACAGGTCCGCCAGGATGCGCAGCTCGATCTGGGAGTAGTCCGCGGCGAGCAGCGTCCAATTGGGAGCGCCCTCGGCGACGAAAGCGTTGCGCACCTGTCTGCCAAGCTCGGTGCGAACGGGGATGTTCTGCACGTTGGGGTCGCTGCTGGATATGCGGCCCGTCGCGGAGCCGGTCTGGTTGTACCTGGTGTGTATGCGCCCGGTGCGTTCGTTGACCAGCGACGGCAGCGTGTCGACGTAAGTGGACTTGAGCTTGGAGAGCTGACGGTAGTCCAGCACGTTGCCGAGCACGGCGTAGGCGCGTGAATCGGCGTCTACCGCGAGGCCGCTGTCAAGCTGCTCCTTCAGGCCGTCCAGGGACGCGGCGTCGGTTGAAAAGCCGGTCTTGGTGCGCTTGGTGGGCGGCAGGCGCAGCTCCTTGAACAGCACGTCGCCCAACTGCTGCGAGGAGTTGATATTGAACTCGTGCCCGACAGTCTCGTACATGTCGGCGGCTATGCCGCGCAGCCGCTCGCCGAGCTCGATCGACATGCGCTCCAGCGTCTCGGAATCGAGCGCCACGCCGTTGCGCTGCATCCGCACCAGCACGGGGGCGAGAGGCATCTCCACCTTGTGGAACGCCTCGCTGAGACTGTTGTCCTCGAGCTCGCGCTCGAACTCGCCCCTGAGCCGCTCGGTAAAGTCGGCGTCCGCGGCGGCGTAGGGGGCGCAGCGCTCGATTTCCACCTGGTCCATCGTGATCTGCTTGCGCCCCTTGCCCAGCAGGTCGGTGATCGGCGTCATCTCCACGTGGAACAGGTCGAGTGCGAGCGGCTTGAGACCGATGGACTGCCGGCCCGCGAAGTGCGCGGCCAGCATCGTGTCGAACTGCAGGTTGCGAACCTGGACGCCGTGGTTGGCGAGCACGGTCACGTCGTAGTTGGCGTTGTGCGCTGCCTTGGGCACGTCTTCGCGCTCGAACAGCGGCCTGAGGGCGGCGAGAACGTGGCCTTGCGGTAGCTGCCTCCCCTCGCGGTGGCCCACCGGGACGTACCACGCGACGCCCGGGGCGTTGGAGAACGACAGCCCCACGAGATCGGCGGTCATCGGGTCGGTGCTGGTGGTCTCGGTGTCGAACGAGAATCCGGACGGCGAGTCCAGCTCGGCCATCATTGCGGAGAGCGCCTCTTCGGTATCGACGATTCGGTAGTCAGCGTCGGCGTCGTCAGGCTCATCGAACATCCGCGCCTGGCCTCCCGACGGACCGTCTGCGGGCAGACGCGCGATCGCGCTGTGAAACTCCAACTCGCGCAGCAGTTCCACCACGCTGTCCCTGTCGTAGTCGGTCACGAGGGAGAGTGGCATGTCCAGCTCCACCGGCACGTCGCGCGCGATGGTTGTGAGCCGCTTGTCGCGCGCCGACGTCTCCCTCGCGTCCTCCAGCGCCTTCTGGAACCGCGCCGGCGTGACTTCTTCGATCCGCTCGTAGATTCCCTCCAGCGAGCCGAATTGCTTTAGCAGCCGGATGGCGTGCTTGGCACCGATGCCGCGCACGCCGGGGATGTTGTCGGAAGTATCGCCCTGTATGGCCTTGATGTCGGGCACCAACTCCGGTCCCAGGCCGTCGTAGCGCTCCAGCACCGCGGCTTTGTCGTACACGTTCTGTCCCCTCACGGGTGTCGCCAGCACGACCCGCACCAGCGGCGATACCAGTTGCAGCAGGTCGCTGTCCCCGGACAGGACTATCGTTTCCACCTCGCGGCCCTCGGCCTGCCTGCACAGCGTGCCCAGCACGTCGTCGGCCTCGTAACCCTCCTTTTCGAAGACAGGGATGCCGAAGGCGCTTACCAACTGGCGGACGCGGTCGAACTGGGACCTCAGCTCGGGCGGCGTGGGACGTCTGTGGGCCTTGTACTCCGCGTACTCGACGTGCCGGAACGTGGGAGCGGGAAGGTCGAAGGCGATGGCGCAGTGGGTCGGGCTCCAGTCCTCCCTCGCCTTGAGCAACATATTGAGAAAGCCGAAGACCGCCGAGACTTCCTCTCCCGTGCCGCGGACGTGCAGTGGATCGCGGAATGCGTGGAAGGCGCGGTGGACCAGGGCGTGGCCGTCGATGAGCATGAGCAGGGGCGTTTTGCCGAGCATGGATTCGGTGGCGGAAGTCATGGCCCGTCCTCCCGTAGGCGCGTGGTCGATGGCGTGATTATACACGCGCGCGGGATGGGGCGCATTGCGGGTGTGGGGTGGGGCAGCGTAGCCTTATACCCCCGCGATATCGCGCAGCTCGTCCAGCAGGTCTTCCACCGTCTCCGGGGAATCGGCCTCTGCGTAGATGCGCAGCAGCGGCTCGGTGCCCGAGAAACGCACCAGGCCCCAGTAGCCGCCCTCCAGGACGAAGCGGTAGCCGTCGCGAGTGTCTATCGCATCCACCTGCAATCCCGCCAGCGACGAGAGGCTGGCCGAGCGCAGCCGCGCCTGCACGTCGTCGGTCTCCTCCGCATCGAACTGCACGTCCCAGCGGTCGTAGTGGTGCGGACCCACGATGTCGGTCAGCATCTCCAGCAGTTGCGGCAGACTCTTGCCGGTCTGCACCATCATGTCGAGGATGAGCAGTCCGCTCAGGATGCCGTCGCGCTCCGGCACGTTGCCCTGGATGGCGTAGCCGCCGCTCTCCTCGCCAGCGAGCAGCGCGCCCTCGCGTATCATCACCGGGCCGAGGTGCTTGAAGCCGACCGGCGTGTCGAAAACGGGGACGCCGTAGCGCTCGCCGAGCTTGTCCACCATGCTGGTCATGGTGATGGAGCGCACGATGGGGCCGCGGCGTTGGAGCACCTCGAGGTGGTACAGGCAGAGCAGGGCGAACGTTTCCAGCGTGGTGAGGAACCGGCCGTTCTCGTCGACTACACCCAGACGGTCGGCGTCGCCGTCCGTCGCCAGCCCCACGTCCGCGCCGGCTGAGGGCACGAGCGCCAGCAGGCGGCCGAGGTTGTGAGCAAGAGGCTCGGGCTGAGCCAGGCCGGGAAATGCGGGGTTGGCCTCGCCGTTGATCTCGGTGACGCGCGTCGCGCCGCCCGACAGCAGCTTGTCGAAGTAGCCGGCCCCGGCCCCGAACATCGAGTCGACCACGACGCTAAGGCCCGCGTCCCTGATGGACTGCAGGTCCACCAGCGACGCGGCGTGGCCCAGGTAGGTGGACTCGGCGTCGACGTACTGGAGTAGGCCGCGCGCCTCCGCCTGCGGGAGGGACAGTTGCTCTATCGGGTAGGCGTCCTCCGCGGCCTCGGCGATGAGCCGTTCGAGCTCGTCAACCGTCTCCTGGGGCGCGCTACCGCCGGACTCGCCCTTGAACTTGAAGCCGTTCCATTCGGCGGGATTGTGGCTGGCGGTGATGACTACCGCGCCGCCTGCGTCCAGGGTGACGAGGTTGTAGGACACCACGGGCGTGGGCGCGGGCCGGTCGCACAGAAAGACAGGGATGCCGTTCGCGGCGACCACGCCCGCCACCGCCGCGGCGAAGCGGTCCGAGCCGAAGCGCGTGTCGTATCCCACGACCAGGCCCCGGGCGGCGAGCCCGGACCGCTTGAGGTAGGCGGCCGTGCCCTGGGCGCAGAGGCGCACATTGTCGAACGTGAAGTCCTCTGCGATCAGAGCACGCCAGCCGTCCGTACCGAAGTGTATGGTCATGGCACGCCTTCCGCCGCCGGCGCGGGGGACTCTACCGTGCCCCGGCGCTGGCCACGCCCTCGGACGCCGCCTGACGGAGCGCCTCGGCCTTGTCGGTTCGCTCCCACGGCAGGTCCAGGTCGTCTCGCCCGAAGTGTCCGTAAGAGGCGGTCTGCTTGTAGATGGGGCGACGCAGGTCGAGGTCGCGAATGATCGCGCCGGGACGGAGGTCGAAATGCTCGTTGACCAGCTCGACGATCCGCTCGTCGGACACCTTGTTGGTGCCGAACGCCTCCACGGATACCGACGTCGGGGTGGCCACGCCAATGGCGTAGGAGACCTGGATCTCCAGGCGGTCGGCGAGGCCGGCGGCGACGATGTTCTTGGCGGCGTAGCGGGCGGCGTAGGCGGCGGAGCGGTCGACCTTCGTCGGGTCCTTGCCCGAGAAGGCGCCGCCGCCGTGCCTGGCGAAGCCGCCGTACGTGTCCACCAGAATCTTGCGTCCGGTGAGGCCGGCGTCTCCGACCGGCCCGCCCACGACGAAGCGGCCGGATGGGTTGACGACAAACCTGGTATTGGCGTCGACGAGGTTCGGAGGGAGAATCGGCTTGGCGACGTGCTCCACCAGGTCCCTGTGTATCGTCTCCTGGTCCACGTCCGGGGTGTGTTGGGTGCTCATGACCACGGTGTCGATGCGCTTGGCCTTGCCGTGGGAGTACTCGACCGTGACCTGGGACTTGCCGTCCGGTCGCATGTACTTGAGGAGGCCCGCCTCGCGGACCTTGGTCATCTGGTGGCAGAGCCTGTGCGACAGGGCGATGGGCAGCGGCATCAGCTCGGGGGTGTCGTTGCTGGCGAATCCGACCATCATGCCCTGGTCTCCGGCGCCGACCTCCACGTCGCGGTCGCCGCCGCGGCTTTCGAGTGCTGTTGTGACGCCCTCGGATATGTCTTGGGATTGCTCCTTCACGGAGACTACAACACCGCAGGACTCGTAATCGAAGCCCAGTGACGAGTCGGTGTAGCCGGCGTCGCGGATAGTTTCCCGCACAAGCGTCGGAATGTCGACGTAGGTCTCTGTGGTGATCTCGCCCATCACCACGACCAGTCCGGTGGTGCAGGAGACCTCGCAGGCCACGCGGGCCATGGGGTCGTTTTCCAGGATGGCGTCGAGCACCGCGTCCGAGATCTGGTCGCAGAGCTTGTCCGGATGCCCGCCGGTCACGGACTCCGAGGTGAACAGGTACGACTCTGCGTTGTTGAAGCTATGGGACATAAATCATCTCTCCTTATGTCTTGAGTGGTGGGGCGGTGGCGCCTCGCCCCCGCCCCGCCCTTCCCCGTGAAGGGGGAAGGGACCTTGATACTTGGCTTAGGTTCCGATCTGCCAACTGGCTAGGTACTGCTCCTGCGCCTCGTCCAGGCTGTCGATGGTGACGCCCATCGACAGCAGCTTGAGCCGCCCGACCTCCTCATCGATGTCGCGCGGCACCTCGTATACCTGCGGCTCCAGGGTGTGCGCCGTCTGAGCCATGTACTCGGCGCAAAGCGCCTGGTTGGCGAAGCTCATGTCCATCACCGCTGAGGGGTGGCCCTCCGCGGCCGCGAGGTTGACCAGGCGGCCCTCGCCAAGCAGGAAGAGCTTGCGACCGTCGCTCATCAGGTACTCGTCCACGTTGGGGCGGGCCTCCTGCTTGCCGTCCGACAGCTCTTCCAGCGCGTTGATGTCTATCTCGACGTCGAAGTGGCCGCTGTTCGCCATCATCGCGCCGTCCTTCATCGCCTCCACGTGCCGCCTTCCGATTGCGGCCATGCCGCCGGTAAGCGTGACGAACACGTCGCCAACTTCGGCGGCGTCGTCCATCGACATCACCTGATGCCCGTCCATTACCGCCTCAAGCGCGCGGATGGGGCTGACCTCGGTCACGATAGTGTGAGCGCCCATTCCCTTGGCGCGAAGCGCGAAGCCCTTGCCGCACCAGCCGTATCCGGCCACTACCACTTTCTTGCCCGCCCACAGGATGTTCGTTGCGCGGGTTATGCCGTCCAGGGTGCTCTGGCCTGTGCCGTAGCGGTTGTCGAAGAAGTGCTTGGTGTCGGCGTCGTTCACGGCGACGATGGGATACCGGAGCCGACCGGCCTCGGCGAGACTCTTCAGGCGGATGACGCCGGTGGTGGTCTCCTCGGCGCCTCCGATTACGTCACCGAGCAGGTCAGTGCGGGACGAGTGCAGCATGGCGACCAGGTCGGCGCCGTCGTCCATCGTGAGATGGGGCTGCGTCTCCAGCGCGGACGTCATGTGGCTGTAATAGGTGTCGGTGTCCTCGCCGCGGATAGCATAGGTGGCTATCCCGTACTCGGCGACGAGTGCCGCCGCGACGTCGTCCTGGGTGCTCAGCGGGTTGCTGGCGCAGAGGGCCACCTCGGCGCCTCCGTCACGCAGGGCCAGCGCGAGGTTGGCCGTCTCGGAGGTCACGTGCAGACACGCGGCGATCCTCAGCCCGTCGAGCGGCTTCTCCCTGGCGAACCGCTCGCGTATCTGAAGCACGACCGGCATCTCGCGCGCGGCCCAGGTGATGCGCCGAACGCCATCGCCGGCAAGAGATAGGTCGGCGACGTCTCCTGTGGTTGTTCTACTGGTCAATTGGTCCTCCTGTCACTTACACCGCGAATGCGGTTAGCTGTCGATTCTGCGCGGCAGTCGGTCGCCGCCGGAATCGGGAAATCTGTTGATATCCGCCAGTTGGCGGTATCGACGCTGGACGTCTTCGTGGGTCAGCGAGCTAAGTCTGTCGGCGCTGAAACTCTCGACAGCGAACGAACCCATCACCGCGCCCACCATGGCGGCTCGCCTCAGCGCGTCCGGGCCGGTCTCGCCGCCAGCGGCGAGGCAGCCCATGAATCCGCCGGCGAAGGCGTCGCCCGCGCCGGTGGGGTCGACGGGGGACTCCAGCGGGAACGCAGGCGCGGCGAAGGCGGAAGGTCCGTCGAAAATCAGCGCGCCGTGCTCGCCCCGTTTGGCGGCAACGACGCGCGGCCCCATGTCCTGTATACGCTTGGCGGCCAGGAGCACGTTTGGCTCCCCCGCGAAAGTGCGGACCTCGTCGAAGTCCATGAAGAGCACGTCCACCTCCGACACAACCCGCGTAAGGTCGTCACGGCTGCCGTCTATCCAGAAGTTCATGGTGTCGAGCGCCACGAACTTGGGACGCGGCTCCATCTGGCGCAGCACGTCGAGCTGGAGTGTCGGGTCTATGTTGGCTAGAAAGAGATACGGCGCATCTTTGTGGTTATCGGCCAGGGTAGGTGAGAAGTCCGCGAACACGTTTAGCTGCGTGTCCAGCGTCTCCCGGGAATTCAGGTCCTGGCTGTACTCGCCGGCCCATCTGAACGTGTGCCCGGGCGCGCGCTCCAGGCCGGACGTGTCCACGCCCCTGGAGTCGAGCAGATCAACGTCTTCGCGAGCGAAATCTTCGCCCACCACGGCCACCATGCTGACGGGCGTGAAGTAGCTGGCGGCTATGGAGAAGTAGGTCGCCGAGCCTCCGAGAGCGTTGTCACGGCGTCCGAAGGGCGTCGACACCGTGTCGTACGCGACCGACCCGACGACTAACAAAGACATGGCAGTATCTCCTGTTTTCGGTTACTCATCGTCACCGTAGCTGGTGGGATGGCCTTTCTCGATCCACGCCGGCGTGCCGTCGTCGATGTTGTACAGCAGCTCGGTGTCGTACCCCATTGCGGCGGCCATTTCGCAGGCCAGGCCGCTGCGGACGCCCACGGCGCAGATGAACAGCAGCTTCTTATCGCGTGGCAGTTCGTCGATTCGCGCCATCACGTCGTCGAGGGTGATGAACGTCGCTCCCTTGATGTGACCTTCGATGTACTCGTCCGTGCGGCGCACGTCCACGAAGACGGCGTCGTCGTCCCCGTACATCGACGCAGCCTCATCGGAGTCGACCCGATAGTAGGGTTCCCCGGGCTCTCTTCTCGGCATCTTCCGAATCCTCCAACCTCTTCTAGTGTTGCTTGCTCTGCTTCTTCGCTACCGCTCGCTCTGGCGCGAGGGTCGGGCGCGCCGGTTTACACGTACTTATCGACGATGACGCCTAGTCTGCGGGCGGTCTCTTCCGGTATGCGGTTCCTGGCCGTCACGATGGCGTTCGCCAGGGCGGAGCCGCAATCGCATTCACGCGCCCTTTCCGCGACCGGCGCGATGGCGCGTATGATGTCGCGGGCCTGCGACACGTTGCGGTGCAGGTTGGCGATGACGACCTCGACGGTGACGTCCTCCTCGCCGACGTGCCAGGTGTCGTAGTCGGTGACGCACGCCAGGGTGGCGTAGCACATTTCGGCCTCACGCGCGAGCTTCGCCTCCGGCAGCGCGGTCATGCCGATTATGTCCGCGTCCCACGACTGGTAGAGCTTGGACTCGGCGCGTGTCGAGAACTGCGGCCCCTCTATCACCACGCAGGAGCCGCCCTCGTGCGTTGTAGCTCCCTGCGCGGCGGCGGCAGCGGCCAACTCGCGGCTCAGGTCGGGACAGAAAGGGTCCGCGAAGGCTATGTGGCCCACTATTCCGTCCTCGAAGAAGGTGGCGACACGGGACTTGGTGCGGTCGATGAGCTGGTCGGGCACCACCACCTCGAGCGGCCGGATGCTCTCTTTCAGGCTGCCGACGGCGCTCACCGACACTATGCGCTCCACACCGAGCGACTTGAGCGCGTAGATGTTGGCGCGCGCCGGCAACTCGGTGGGAGTGATCCGGTGGCCTCTGCCATGTCGAGGCAGGAAAGCGACGCTGGCGTTCCCGAGGGAGCCCACGATTATGGCGTCGCTCGGGGGGCCGAACGGTGTGTCCATCTCGACCTCGTTACGGTCCGAGAGTTCGGCGAGGTCGTAAAGGCCGGTGCCCCCGATGAATGCGAGCGTCGCCTCAGCCAAGGGCCGCCTCCACAGCCGCTGGAGTCACGCTCGGCATGGGCGCGTGCTCCGTTAGGCTATCGAGCGTTCGGTGGTACGGCGGGCGGAGCACACCGCGTTCGGTGATTATGGCGCTGACGTACTCGGCTGGCGTCACGTCGAATGCGGCGTTGAGCGCTCGCGCGCCACGCACGGTGATGGGAACTCCGGCGATGCTGGTCAGCTCTTCCTCCCGTCGGTGCTCGATGGGAATGTCGCTGCCGCGCGCCACGTTGAGGTCGATGGTGCTCGTCGGGGCGGCGACGTAGAACGGGACGCCGTGTGCTCTCGCGAGCACGGCGAGGCCGTAGGTGCCGATTTTGTTGGCGACGTCGCCGTTGGCTGCGATGCGGTCGGCGCCAACTATCACCACGTCGACTGCGCCAAGGCGCATCAGGTGGGCGGCGGCAGAATCGGGTATCAGCGTGAACGGAATACCGTCGCGGTCGAGCTCCCAGGCGGTCAGGCGGGCGCCTTGGAGCACCGGACGCGTCTCCGTGGCGTAAACCGAGGCGAGGATGCCCTGGGACCAGGCCGAGCGCACGACGCCGAGCGCGGTGCCGTACCCGCCCGTCGCCAGGGCTCCGGTGTTGCAGTGCGTCAGCACCGACGTGCCGGGGTCGAACAGCGCCACGCCGTTTCGTCCGATTGTGTGGTTGGCGGCAACGTCTTCCTCGTGGATTCTCTTGGCCTCGTCCACGAGCGCGGCGGCGCTGCCGTCAGATTGGGCCACTTCCAGCACTCTGTCGACGGCCCAGGCCAGGTTGACGGCGGTGGGGCGCGCTTCGCGGATCAGCCTCGCCGGGGCGACCAAGGCGGCGGCGAGATCGTCCGCGCCCTGTCGTTCGAGGTCCAGTGCGGCGAGGGCGACAGCGTAGGCGCCCGCGATTCCGATGGCGGGCGCGCCGCGAACGCGCATCTCCGAGATGGCTGCGATAACGCCGCGGTAGTCGTCGAACCGGAGCCACACCTCTTCGAGCGGCAGGCGCGTCTGGTCGATAAGCGCGACGGTGTCGTCGGCCTGCCATCGTATGGGGCGAAATTCGGATTGTTCTTGATTCAAGCGGCAGTCCTGTTTGCCTTGGCCCGTGGTCGCTGGTGATGAGGCGCGAACGGGCGGACTCATCCTCTGAGGTGCGATAGCCGAAACGCGAGGCGAAGTGGCGTCCGAAAGCGAACGGGGGGCGCTGAGCGGGGCGACCGGGGCAGACTTCCTGGTACAAAAAAAGAGCTTCGCCGGTTGCGCGGGGAAGCTCTTACCTGAAAGGAAACTCTCATCTCTCGAGCGCTGTGCGCTCGTCGGACTTGGCACCGCGTTGCTGGCCTTCAGGGTCAGAACAACCGGTTGCCGGGCATCACTGGGCCGATCCCTCCGCCTCTCGTGATAAGAGCTGCAGTTATTCGATTTGGCGGCAATGATACTATGGGGCGAGACACGATGTCAAGAAATCGGCGCGCGGCTAGTCTGGCGTCGAACGCTTCGTGTGGGTTTGTTGTAGAATTGGCGACAGCGCAGGCGGCGCACCAACAGAGCGTGTCGCCAGGGAAATCTCAACCGCGAAGGAGCATTCACATGGCGTATTCGGTAACCGAGTTTGTGTCCGACGTCGACACCGCCCTCAACGAGAAGGGCGTGTCCATGGAGACCATCTGGTCGCTTGGGCCCAAGCTGCAGCAACTCGTAGCAGAGGGCGGCGACCTGACCGCGCAGGGGGAGGCGAGTTCGGGCAGCTCCGGCCTGGGTGGCCGCATCCTCCACGTCGACCCGGACAAGCGCTTCCGGCTGGTGGTGGCGCGCTTCGCGTCCGACGAGCCGACGCCAGTCCACGCCCATCACCGCTGGGGGCTGGAGTGCGGCATTTCGGGCAAGGAGCGGTTCACGGTGTGGACCAGGATGGACGACGGCGGCGACCCTGACAGTGCGGAGCTGCAGGTGCTCACCGATCACCACATAGAGCGCGGCGACTTGGGCTACTGGTACGACGCGCCCCGCAACATTCACAGGCAGTGGGCGGAGGGGGGTGAGCCTTCCTGCGTGGTAATCCTCATGGGTGGCGAAGGCACTCGCGAGAGCACCATCAACCTGGGTTCCGGGGTGGTTACGCCGGTATAGCCAACGGCCCGGACGACAACAGATGAGGCGAACAGCGACGGCCCACCAAAATGAGGCCATCGCCGTTCGCCTCTCGAATCGTGCTATGAATCAGGTCCGGCGCCCAAGCGCCGGGCTGTGCAACCAAGTAGGGCGCATGGTGACTGGCTTACCGGCGCCCGCTCTCGGTGCTAGGCCACCTTCCCAATTCTGAACACCGTCGCAGTGCAAACGGAACACTTGCCTCGCGTGGCAGGTCTCCCGTTCTTGAGCTTGACTTGCTCGGCGTCGCTGATGTCGCGGTGGTCACGGCACTTGAGACAGTAGGCCTGCATACAACCCCTCCATACTCCGAACGGCATGCGCCGCTCGCGCTAATTTGTTGAGTGTCGTTTCGGCAAGCAGGGAAGGCCCGTTCTCCCTGAACGAGCGGCAATTGTCGCCCCTCGCCGCCTTGACACTTCTTATCTTGTTCTTATCTTATGTCCATGAACACCAGGCAACAACCCTTGTAGTGACCTTGTCAAGAGCAATTGAGGCCACACTTTGCCGACTACGAGGCCGGAAGGCCGTGTCGATGCGTCGGCAGGCAGCGGCCCATCATCAGAATTCGAAGACGGTCCATTATAGCGTCAGACGCCCGGAGCCGCGGTCCGGCGCCAGTGATTTCAAGTTGACCCTCCCGTGCGCGGCACATATAATCGGCCACAGGTACCCTCTGGGCAGCCGGCGAAAGGACGTTCCCGATGCTTGAACCCGCATTGACCCCACGGCCCGTCATCGAAGAGCTTACCAAAAACGGCGTTTCCCACGTCATCTGCATACCGGACAGCGAGACCAACTACCTCTACGAGCAGCTGCAGGCAGAGGAGTCGCTTCACCTCGTGCCGGTGTGCCGGGAAGGGGAGACGTTGGCCATAGCCGCCGGGCTGTGGGTGGGTGGTAAACGGCCCGTGGTGCTCATACAGAACACAGGGCTTTTCGAGGCGGGCGACTCGATTCGCGGATTGGGCGTCGACGTGAACCTGCCTGTTGTGCTCATCATCGGATACCGCGGCTGGACCCGTCACGGCTCGACGCCGGACTCGGCTGGCAGGATAACGGAACCGACCCTGAACGCCTGGGGCATCAACTACTTCCTGGTCGAAACGGACGATGACATCGGGCGGCTGTCCCTCTCTTTCGAAGAGGCGGAGCGCACGAACCGGCCCGTCGCCTGCCTGATGGGCGCGGAGTACGCCTAGCATCGGCCGCGTTCGAGGACGCCAAGCGCACCAAGGAGCGAGAACATGATCACCAAGTTCGATACCCTGTACGCCGGACACGTGGACATGACGGATGTCGGATACGCCGGCACCGCCGTCAACGACCGTGTGTTTCCGAACGAGCATCTCGTGACCGCCTACGACAAGGCGGAGGCGATAGCCAAGCTGATGGACGGCTACGGCTACGACACATTCTGGCTTGCCGAGCACCACTTCCAGCCGGAGGGCTACGAGTGCATCCCCAACATCCTCATGCTGGCGGTGCATCTTGCGCACCTGACGGAGAGGATCCGGATCGGCTGCGGTTTCAACATCACCCCGATGTGGCATCCGCTGCGGCTCGCCGAGGACTACGCCACCGCCGACATCCTCACCGGCGGGCGCGTCACGTTCGGCGTGGGGCGCGGCTACCACACCCGCGAGGTGGAGACTTTCGACGCGCCGTTGCTGGACCAGCCCGCCAACCGCGACCTGTTCGAGGAGCAGGTCGACATCATCATGAAGTCCTTCAACGAGCGGTCGTTCAGCCACAAGGGCAAGTACTACACGATACCGCCCTCTGTGCCGTACCGCGGCTACGACCTGGAGGAGATAACGCTGGTGCCGAGGCCGCTTAGGCTTCCGGTAGAGTGCTGGCAGCCGATACAGAGCGCGACCCAGCGCGGCCTGGACTTCATGGCGAAGCATGGCATCAAGGGCATCATCGGCGGCGGTGTGGCCGAGGGCGGCGCGATGCACCAGGTGATCGAGGCGTTCCAGGCGGCGCAGCACCGCGCGGGGCGCGACGCCGAACTGGGAGAGGGCCTCAGCTTCGGCTTCCACTTCTACATTGCCGAGACCCAGGAGCAGGCCATTAAAGAGGCCGCCGGATTCTTCGAGGAGAACCTCAAGATGTTCGGCCCGCTGCGGCTCGTGCGCGCGCTCACAGACCAGCAGATCGAGGACATGAGTGACCCAGCCAAGGCGCCCAACGCGGGCCTGCCCACGCTGGAGGGCGCGGTAGAGGCGGGCGGCTTCCTGTGCGGCCCGTCCGAGTTGATTGCGGAAAAGCTGTTGCGCATCCAGGAGCTGTACCCGGGAACCGACCGCATCAGCGTCAGCCAGCCGGTCGGAACGCCGCAGTCCGTGATACTGGAGCAGATGCAGCAGTTCGCCGAGGAAGTGATTCCCGCCTTCACGTCCCAGGCCGCCGAGCCGGTGCCGGCGGACTAGGGCTTCAGGGGGAACCGCGGGTCAGGGCGAGCAAGGGGGGAACAAAATGGCAACCACCAACGGCCACACCACCCACGTGTACGTCGGGCTGGGCGGCGAGGGCGAGAACATCGCTGAGGGCGGCCTGTATCGCATGGCTCTGGGCGGCGAGTGGGAACCCGCCGAGAAGGGCCTGCCGCCGGAGCCGCAGGTGCGGGCGCTGCTCGTGCACCCCGACAGGCCGTCCGTCGTGTACGCCGGCACGCAGCGGGGCGTGTACCGCAGCGATGACCGCGGCGATCACTGGGAGGCGCTGGAGGCGCCGCGTGACGGCCAGGACGTCTGGTCGCTCGCGTTCCACCCGTCCGATCCCAACGTCATTTTCGCCGGTTACGAGCCCTGCACCATCTACCGCACACAGGACGGTGGCGAGACCTGGCGGCAGATGAACACGGACCGCATCAAGTATCCAGACGTGACGACGTACATGCCGCCTCTGGCCAAGCGCGTCATCGGCATCGCGGCCGATCCGTCCGACCCGTCGGACGTGTACGCCGCGGTCGAAGTCGGAGGCCTGCTGGCCAGCAGGGACGGCGGCGATAGCTGGGACTCGATTACCGACGGCCTGTACGTGCGCAACAACACCGTGGATCTGCACGGCGTCCAGGTCAGCGCGGCGGCTCCCGGCATGGTCTACATCATCACGCAGGTGGCGATGTTCCGCAGCCGGGACCGCGGCGGCCGCTGGGAGCACGTGCGGTTCGGCGAGATGTTCCCCGGCGGCTCCTACTGCCGCGGACTGATAGTGGCTCCCGACGATCCGCGCACCATGTACCTCGCCGCCGGCGCGGGCGGAGGCGGCGCGCCGCAGGGCACCCAGGAGGCGGGAGCGCTGTTCCGAAGCCGCGACGTGGGCGAGACTTGGGAGCGCATCGACATCGGCGGCACCCCGCCCAGCCGCATGTTCCAGATCGCCATCGACCGGGCCGCGCCCTCCAACATCTTCTGCTGCGCTGGATACGGTCAGTTCTACGCCAGCGCCGACGGCGGCCAGACCTGGAAGGGCAGCGAGATTCCCGTCGAGATGTCCCGCAGCCGCCACGTCTACCCGATGGTGAGCGGCTAGCAGGCCGTCAGACCGGAGAGAGTGCGATGAAATTCGGCTTCAATCTACCCGGCACGCTCGACGGCCAGGCGCTGCTTGCATTCGCCAGGCGCGCCGACGAGCTGGGCTTCGAGTCCATCTGGTCGGGCGATCACATCGTGCTGCCCACCGCCGGCACGAACCAGTACCCGTACACCGTAGACGGCTCGTTCCAGCGACCGGCAGACGCGCCGTACCACGAGATGATGACCGTGCTGTCCTACGTCGCCGGGGCGACGGAGCGCGTTAGAGTCGGCTCGACGGTTATCATCCTGCCGTACCGCGATCCCGTGGTACAGGCCAAGATGTTCTCGTCCCTGGACGTGCTCACCAACGGCAGGGTGATATGCGGCGTGGGCGTGGGCTGGCTGGAGAAGGAGTTCGACACGCTACGGGTGCCCTACGCCGACCGCGGCCCGATGAGCGACGAGTGCCTGGAGGTCATGCGCTGCCTGTGGACCGAGGACGAGCCGGAGTACCACGGCCGGTTCTTCGACTTCGACGGCGTCCAGATGTACCCCAAGCCTGTGCAGAAGCCGCACATACCGATCTGGGTCGGCGGCCACACCGGACGGGCGCTGCGCCGCACCGCCAAGTACGGCGACGCCTGGCACCCCACGCGGCAGACGCCGGACTTCGTGGCGGCGATGCTACCGCGGCTGGCGAACTACGCCGAGCAGGCCGGGCGCGACGTGACGGACATTACCATCTCGCTTAAGCGCAGCCTGTTCTTCACGGACCTTGGGCTGACCGAGGGCGGCGGCGTGCGCACGGGCGGCGCGCTTATTGCGTCCACGCGAGAGGTCACCGACGATGCGCTGCGCTGCCGCGAGATCGGCATCGACCAGCTCACGTTCGACTTCCGCACGCCGGACCCGGCGGACTGCACCCGCACCATCGAGCACTTCGCCGAAAAGGTCGCGCCGGCCCTGGAGTGAGCGGCGGTCAGCCGGCCTCTCGCACCACCACCCTGAAGCGCCGCAAGATGCAAGCGCTCGACAGCGCCTCGAAGCTCACCACCTCCAGCGTCCCGCGCCCGTGCTCCGCCTCGAACCGCTCGCCGGGTTGGGGCGCCGCTTCGTCCCCTGTCTGCCTGTACACTCGCCCCATCGGCTCGCCGCTCTCGGAGTAGAGGAACCATGCCGCGGAAGGGGATACGGAACGCCGTAGTTCAGCCAATTCTCAACCTCCAGGCCGTTTCGTCTATCATAGCCGCTCGCGCTCGCGTCGCAACAGGGGCGTCGCGTCCCGCGGTCGCAATCCGGCCCATCAGAGTCGCGCGATGAGCGGTGGTACCCCCCACGCAAGCGCCCTCGTGATGCAGTCCGGCGGACCTACGCCGGTAATCAACCGCAGCCTGGCGGGCGTGGCGCGCGAGGCGAGGGACAGCGGCGCGTTCGGCGAGGTCTACGGCGCGCGGCGCGGCATAGAGGGCGTGCTGGACGGCGACCTGGTGGCGCTCAGCGGCGTCACGAACGCGCACTGGCGGCGTGTCGAGGCGACTCCCGGCGCGGCGCTCGGCTCCACGCGGCGCAAGCTCACCGACGACGATCTGCCCGCCATCCTGGAGACGCTGTCGGCCCGCCGCGTGTCCGCGTGCTTCATCATCGGCGGCAACGACTCGGCGGAAACAGGCCACACGCTCGGCCTCGCTGCACGCGCCTCCGGCTACGACCTCCGCGTGGTGAACGTGCCCAAAACCATCGACAACGACCTTGTGCTCACCGACCACACGCCGGGGTACGGCAGCGCGGCGCGTTTCGTGGCGCTGGCGACGATGGGCGCGGGCCGGGACGCGGAGTCAATGGGCGCGGCGGCCCCCGTGACCGTGATCGAGGTGATGGGCCGGGACGCCGGCTGGCTCGCCGCGGCCTCTGTGCTCGGCAAGCGGGAGCAGCGCGACGCGCCCCACGTGGTGTGTGTGCCGGAGGCGCCCGTGAACGAGGAGGCGTTCGTCGCGGCAATGGAGCAGGCGTTGCGGCGCTTCGGCTTCGCCGTGGCCGTGGTATCGGACAACGCCCAAGGGCTTGACGGCCCCCTCGGCGGGGAAGCCGGACCCTGGCACGTGGACGACTTCGGCCACGCCTACTACGACAGCCCCGCCCGCCACCTGGCGTGCCTCGTCTCGCGCCGCTTGGGCGTGCGCGCGCGGCACGAGGCGCCCGGCACGATTCAGCGCTCGCTCGCCGCGTGCGTGTCCGACGTGGACGCGCGCGAGGCGGAACTGGTCGGGCGCGCCGCCGTGCGTTACGCGCTGGAAGGCCACACCGACGCGATAGTCAACCTCCAGCGTATCGACGGCCCGGCCTACGCCGTCGAGACCGGCCTCGCGCCACTGGCCGATGTCGCCGGGCAGGTCAGGGCGTTGCCGCCCGAGCTGTTCGACGCGCGCACCGGCCTCGCGGCTGACCGGTTCGCGAGCTACGCGCAGCCCCTAATAGGCGGCCCGCTCCCGGAGTTCGGACGGCTGGCGTGAAACGCTGACTTGACATCCGCTCCCACGTATAGAACAATAGTGCTGTACGTCAGACCGAAAGGAGCGGATATGCTGGTAAAGCGAGCGCCGGACACCTTCGAGAAACTGCACGCCCTCACCGGCATGGCGAGCGACGACATCCTCTCCCGTCCCCCACCGGGCGAGAGGCACCGTGCGCCCTACGCCGTGCGCGAGCGCAGTCCCGCGCCGGGCGTGTACAAGGCGCGGATGCCGAACGGCAAGACCATCAGCCTGATGCGCGTCATGTACACCGACTTCTGCAAGTACGATTGCCACTACTGCCCCAACAGCACCTGGGTGCCGCGAAAGCGTTTCGCGTTCAAGCCGGACGAACTGGCGGGCGCTTTCGACGAGATGCGCCGGCGCCACATGGTGAGCGGTCTCTTTCTCAGTTCGGGAATCTTCGGAAATGGCTCCAAGACCACGGAGCGCCTGCTCAAAGTAATCGAGATAATCCGCAAGAAGCAGGGCTTTAGCGGCTACGTCCACATGAAGGTCATGCCCGACACCGAGAAGCAGTACGTGGAGGAGGCGTACCGGCTCGGCACGAGGCTGTCCATCAACATCGAGTCACCAACCCCCGAGATGCTGTCGCGTATCAGCCCCATGAAGGACATGCGGCGCGACATACTGGAACCCATGTCGTGGATCGACGGCATGATGCGCAAGGATGATCGTCGGGGCGGCCCCGCCGTGGGAGCCGTCGGCCAGGCCACGCAGATGGTCGTGGGCGCGGCGGACGAATCGGACTGGGACATCTTCGAGCGCATGGACCAGCTCTACTCGGACTGGAACTTCAAGCGGGTCTACTACTCGCCGTTCCAGCCGGTCCGATACACGCCGCTGGAGGAGCACCCCGCCACGCCCATGATCCGCGAGCACCGGCTCTACCAGGTGGACTGGCTCAAGCGCGTGTACGCTTTCGACAACGACGAGCTGAAACTCGCCTACGACGCCGGCGGCTTTCTGCCCCACGAGGACGACCCCAAGACGTCCATCGCTCTGGCGAACCTGGACCGCTTTCCGGTAAACGTCAACGCGGCCTCCAGGGAGCAGCTACTGCGTGTGCCCGGCGTCGGCCCGACCTCTACGGGCCGCATCATGCGCAACCGCGCCCGCCACTCCGTGGACAACTGGCGCGACCTCCAGGCCATGGGCGTCGTGCGCAAGTGGGCATGGCCATTCCTGGCGTTTCCCGGCCACCGCCCGCCGCGCGCCAGGCAGCTACGGCTGGACCTGTTCGGCGAGCAGGCGCGAGAGGAGCGCAAGACCCGCGTCGCCGAACAAGCTGCGGCCTACACAGCGTCGACCGCAGGCGCGACCGCCGCGCCGTGCGGCCAGGCCAGGTCGTGCACAGGCTGCCCCCTGTACGGCACACCGGGCCACCCGGGGCCGTGAGGCGATATGGTTACGGCCTGGCGCACTCTAGGTAGTGTTGACATTTCATCTTAGCCATATGAGAGCGCCTGTGAAGTGGAGGAATCCGAGGTACCTGCTCGCCAGTTTGTCGAATCGGGAGAAGATGCGGCGGAAGTG
>DAOUJL010000004.1:0-2501 GCA_034422735.1 Dehalococcoidia bacterium
GGCGACTGGTACTCTCCGTCAGGCAAGGGCATACCGTCCGACTCAGGGTAGAAGATGGTGGTGGCGCGTCCGGTGGTCATCGCATCCTCCTTGCTGCGGCGATTTTAGCACACAGCCGCCGCGCGGCGGCAGGCGGTGGCCGGTGCCGTGCGACTGCCCCGGCGTCAACTCGCGGCGCCGCTCACCCCAGGTGGACTATCTCGACGTCGCCCCAGTGCCGGTCCAGGTACTCCACCACCAGCCGGCGGTGGCAGCGCTCCGCCGTGTCCTCGCTGCACAGCAGGCACGAGTTGGCGATGGTCCTCTTGATGCCCATCTTCCACACGCGCCTCTCGTCCATCAGCGAGAGAAACTGCCGCTCGTAGGTCGCCCAGTCCATACGCCCCTTCCGGTAGGCGTCCAGCATTTCCGGCGTGGGCGCGAGGTCCGGCATATGGACGTAGTTCATACGGCAAATCTTCTGGAGGAAGTACTCCAGGTCGCCCCGCTTGGCGAAACCCGCGAGCTGCGAGACGTTGTTCAGCCGCACGTCCACCAGCCGCTTCGCCCCCGACTCCCGCAGCAGCTCGAAGAACACCGACGCCGGCTTCTTCGTAAACCCGATCGTGTACACCCTCAATGCGCGTGTCCTCCGCTGGTGGCGGCTAGCCTCTCATCCACGAACGCCACCCTCTCGGCCTGCCGAGCCAGCGCCTCGACTACAACCTCGTCCCTGGAGCGGAACATGTCGCCGCCGCGAGGCAGCTTGAACCTGTCCAACAGCCGATTCACGGTTTCGTCGTGCCTCTCGATGCTGCCGTCCGCGAGGATGTGCTCCACTGCGACACCGCGCTCCTCGAGCGCACCCGCTATCAGCAGCGCGCGGTGGCAGTCCTGGGGGTCCTTCTCGCTGCACATCACGGCCACTCGCCGCTCATCTGCCGCGCGGACGACGCGCCCGATGCCGTCGTCGAACAGGTCCGTCTCCGCCAGCCGCGGATAGCTCACGCGGCCGTCCTCGTCGTAGCACGAGTGGTCCGCCGGTCTGCCGCCAAGCTCCCCGCCTAGAAACTCGTAACCGATTCCTGCCCGCTCCAGCGCGTCGCTCAGAACGCGGTGATTGAACTGGGGATAGTGGCGGCTGGCCGGAGACGAGCGAACGTCCACTACTTCATCTACGCCATGCTCTCGCAGCAGCGCCAGAAACGCCTCAGGCGGGTGGTTCGAGTGGCCGATGGTATACACCGGGTACTGTGTAGCGTTCAAGAGTCTTTCATCCTCAGGGCTCGATGATGGCCGCGATAAGCTTGTAGTGAAAGCCGTAGTAGGCCGCGAGCGACAGGCTCACCGTCAGCAAGCACCTGCCGGCTTGGTAGGCGCCGTTTGGCCCGGCTAAGTACTTCCGCTCCTGGTCCGGGTCGGTGACCCACATCCGATAGTCCGTTCTATTATACCGGAAACGGCCCTGCACCCGCCGCCTGAAGTCGCCGCGCGCCGCTCCGGGATTGGACACGCGCACTTCCAGATCGGCCTCGATGAGATAAAGAGACGCATCGAGGGCGCTGGCGGCCTGAGCAGGCACCTTGTCGTTCAGCCCGTTGCTCGTGCTGGCGCCGTTGGGCCATAGGGAACCGACCGTGTCGGCCCACTTGGGCAGAGCGTCCACGTCGAATCGGCTTACTCTGGCCCACCTGCGGGCCGGGTCGAGCAGCCAGTTTTCCCGTTGGTGCCCCTCTGGGCGTGGTCCGGTCACGGGAACGTCCAAGACGTCGAGAAGACGTGGCAGGCTGCCATCCGCGTAGCGTGAGCTTTCCTCCGTGACTCCTTCGTCTTCCCCGCCTACCACCGGACGAATCCAGGCGCCCAGCCGCCCTTCAGTCCCCAACTCCCTGCCGGCGACGCAACGGCCATTTGGCATACGCGAATACGCAAGGCAGACCATGCGCTTGACGTTGTGGGCTGACACAGTTCTTCCCCTTCTGAGTGGCCTTTCTCCCACACTCTGTTTCCGTCGTCCATTCCCGCGGGGCTTGTCCCCGTGAAAGCGGGGTAAGGGAATTCGGCGGCGTAGGGCTATTGACGCCCCAGCACATCCGTGCTAACATTCCCTTCATCACAAACAGCCGGCCACCGACCACTGGTCGCTGGCCACCAAGATAACACCCGCCTTAACAATCTGTCAGATAAATTCCCGTCCAACCGTAATCCGTTCCATCCGTAACCACAAACCCAACCCGCCCAGCTACGAAATCTGAGGAGATAAGACAAAAGAAACGAAACGGGACACTTTTTTCTAGCTCGTTTGTCCCACCCGGCAGCTTGGCACCTGCCTCCGCCCGGATGCTACTCCGCTTGGTAGCCCGTCACCCGTCCCGACCCGGACGGTGACGTCAGCGAAAAGCCGTCCGGGACCCGTACCGCGCACGCCGCAAGGCCGGCGCGGAGTTCCGGTCCCGGTTCCGCATCACCTTGCCGACGGCGTCCCCGGCCCAATCACGCGGCAGCAGGTCGAGAGGTGCTGC
>DAOUJL010000005.1:0-19322 GCA_034422735.1 Dehalococcoidia bacterium
CGCTCCCGCGCCATCTCCCACTGCTCGGTGCGGACGTAGCCGTTGGTCCCCACCCATACCATGTTTCCGGCCTCGGCTAGGCCGCCGTCCAGTATGCGCCGCGCCGTCGCCCCCCTCCACACCCTTCCCCACGCCGGGTCCTCGTCTCCCAGGTCTAGCTGGCTCGAGAACTGTATGTACCCGATCTTCGAACCGCCGCGCTCCAGCACCGCGTCCTTGAAGCCCTGCACCAGCGGAAACGTGATGAAGTGGTCGCCGCCCATGATGACTGGAAGCGCCCCGGTGCGCGCGACCTGGTACATCGACTCCCGCAGCGAGGCCCGGTTCTTCTCCCACTCGATGGCGTAAACCTCGAAGTCGCCGAGGTCTCTGAGACTCTCACGGACGCGCTGGGGGTTCACCCTCTCCCTGCTGTTGATCTCCACCGCACCGGAGTCGCGGCTCTCCATGTGCGGGGCGTAGTAGTTGGACGTCTCCCGGTACGCGCCCGGGCCGAACCTGGCGCCGATACGCGACGTGGTGGACATGTCGTAGGGCACGCCCGCCACCGCCACGTGACCCTCCGCCAGGTCCGCCGTGGTGGAGGCCGGCGCTCTCACGAAGGTGAGTATGCCCGCCGTTCGTGGTAGAGGATCGCTTCTCAGAGGCATGGCGCTCCTTCCGATTTGTCCCCTCTCCCTTGACGGGAGAGGGCTAGGGTGAGGGTGAAGGCCCCTCCTCAGGTCCCTTCCCTCTCTCTCAATTGTCCCCTCTCCCTTGATGGGAGGGGGTCAGGGTGAGGGTGAAGTATGGGGACGCCTCCCTACAGCACGTCGAACACCTTGGGCGTGATGAGCCGCACCAGCGACTCCGCCGCCATCCTCGACGTGCGACCGGAGTGGTCCAGGGCGGGCGAGTTCTCCACCAGGTCCATCGCGCCTATCGGGTACTTTGCCAGCTCGTCCAGAATCTTCAGGAGGTCCATCGCGGTCAGCGCGCCCATCGTCACCGACCCCGTCCCGTTCGAGAACCCGGCGTCTATCACGTCGATGTCGAAGCTCATGTAGATGACGTCGCACCCCTTGAGCGCCAGCTCGCCGGCCCGCTTCCCCACCTCCGTCGGCCCCATCTCGTGGATGTCCTCGCTCGTGAAGATGGTCCCCCCGTTTCGCCTGATGGGCTCCACCTGGTTCAGATTGCACGGCCCCTGTATGCCAATCCACACCATGCTGCTCGGGTCCATCACGTCGATCTCGGAGATGCGCCGCGCGTTCGTGCCGTTGTTGTACCTGCCGTTCGGCGGCGACTCGTCCGCGAAATCCAGGTGCCCGTCGATGTGTATGTACCCCACCTTCACTCGCGGGTTCGCCTCCGCGGCCGCCCGGCAGAATCCCAGGCAGGACGGATACCCTACGTAGTGATCGCCCCCTAGGCACACCGACCAGCCGCCGCGCCGCACCACCTCCGCCACGCCCCCGGCCATGCCCTCCGTCGCCTTCATCACGTCCGTCGGGTAGCTGTTCAGGTCGCCTATGTCCAGCAGCCGCGTCTCGTCCGGCAGCGCCAGCCGCTTCCCGGTAGTGATGTCCAGGAAGCCGTCCGACGACGCGTTTCGCATCTTGTCGAATATCGGCAGCGACCCTTCCCGGACGCCCTTCGGACCGAGCCGCTCGTTAAACCGCTCCCGCATCGCGTGCGGAGCGCCGCTTATGACGACCTTGCCTGGCGTTACGTCCTCGAAGTCTCCCAGCGGAGCGCGCATGAACGTCGCCGGCCCCGCGAACCAGGGCAGATTCTCTGCGGTAGTCATCTCACCACCTCCCTCAGATTGAGTTCCCTCTCCCTTGATGGGAGAGGGTCAGGGTGAGGGTGAAGGATGGGGGTGCCGCCCCGCCGTCCTACACCCACGCCAGCGCCTTCTCGGACATGAACCTCACCACCAGCCACACCGCGAAGCGCTGGCCCGTGGCCCCGCTCATCTCCACCGTCGGGTTCATCCCCACGACGTCCAGCGCCCCTACCTTGGTCCTCCTCAGCACGTCGACTGCCTTCAGCAGCTCCACGTTCGTGATGCCGTCGAATGAAGGCGCGCCCGTCATCGCCACGTATCCGCCGTCCAGCACGTCGAAATCGACGCTCAGATACACGGCGTCGCAGCCGTCCCCCGCTATCTCCGCCGCCCGCTGCGCGACGCGCACGATGCCCTCGCGCCGGATGTCGGCCAGCGTGAACACGTTCAGGTCGAGTTCCTGGGCCAGCTCCCACTGGTCCGTCCTGATGTAGCCGTTCGTGCCCACCCATACCATGTTCCGGGAGTCTACCGTCCCGCCGTCGAGTATGCGGCGCGCCGTCGCCCCACGCCACACGCTTCCCCACACCGGGTCCTGGTCGCCCAGGTCGAGCTGGCTGGAGAACTGGATGTAGCCTATCTTCGAGCCTCCCCTTTCCCGCACGGCGTCCCTGTAGCCCTCCACTAGCGGGTAGGTGATGAAGTGGTCGCCGCCCAGGATGACCGGCAGTGCCCCCGTTCCCGCAATCTTGCGCATGGACTCCCGAAGGGAGCTCGCCGTCTGGTCCCAGTCCACTGGGTACACGTTCAGGTCGTCCAGGTCGATTACCGTCACGTTCTCGGGCGACTTCATCCTCTGGCCGGTGGTTATCTCCACCATTTCCCCGCGCTGCAGGTATCCGCCGTAGTAGCCCGAGGTCTCCCGTATCGCGCGCGGCGCGAATCGCGCGCCAATCCTGGAGGTGCAGGACAGGTCGTAGGTAACGCCCGCGATTGCGATCATGCCCTCTTCCAGGTCCTCCACGTCGCCCTGCGGCGCGCGCATGAACGACATGATGCCCGCGATCCGAAGCTGCTCCTCTCCCTGTCTCAGCGTCATTTTCTTCTCCTCAGTCCCTTCCCCCTGTACCCCAACGTCATTCCCGCGAAAGCGGGAATCCAGAGGCGGGGCTGGCCCGATGACTCCCTTCCCACCTCGCTGTCGCGGCGTGGTCCATTTACCCCCCAAACACTCTCGGCGCGATCAGCTCGATGATGGCCTCCGCCGCCAGTCGCTGCGACCGACCCCTGATGTCCAGGTCCGGCGCCACCTCCACCACGTCCATCGCGCCGATCTTGTCGTACTGCGAAAGCTCCAGCATCAGCGCCAGCAGTTCCGCGGGCGTCAGCCCGCCGATGATGACGTCCCCCGTTCCCGAGGCGAACCCGGAGTCCACCACGTCGATGTCCAGGCTCAGGTAAATGGCGTCGCAACCGTCGCCCGCCGCCTCCACCGCCCTCCGCGCCGTCTCTGCTGCGCCCTGCTCCTTGACCGCGTCCGCGGTGATGACCGTGGCCCCGGAGTCCTGCGCCAGTTCCCACTCCCTGAACGGAATGTAGCCCTGCGTGCCCACGAAGGCGATGTTCTTCCCCTCGACCAGGCCGTTGTCCAGGACGCGCCGCACCGTCGCCCCGTGCCAGTCGCTGCCCCACACCGCGTCGCTCTCGCCCAGGTCCAGCTGGCTCGAAAACTGGATGAGGCCGACCTTGCCGCCCGTCGCGGACCCGAACCCCTCCACCAGCGGATAGGTCACGTAGTGGTCGCCCCCCAGCATCACCGGGAACGCGCCCTTGGACACAATCCCCGAAATCGCGTCTCTACAGGAGGCCAACGTCCGCTCCAGGTCCATCGGGTACACCGGCAGGTCCCCCAGGTCGATCAGCGTGCCCTCTTGCGGCAGCCTGATAGTGCGCCCGGTCAGCACGTTCACCATCGACTGCGAGGACGACCCCTGCACGTCGAAGATGAAGTCCGCGCTCGCCTCGCGGATGGACTTCGGGCCGTGGCGCACTCCTTGGCGCGAGCTCGACGTGCCGTCGTGCGTCACCGACGCCACGGCGACCGCGCCCGCGCTCAGCCCATCCACGTCGCCTCTCGGCGCCCTGGCGAACGTGTTGATCCCCGCGAAGGATGGCAGTAGGTCTCTCTCGTACATGGCTCCTCCTTATTGTCCCTTCCCCCTCGCAGGGGGAAGGTTAGGATGGGGGTGCCGCCCCCTGCTCAGCCTAGCCTCGCTCGCTTACTCCAGCCAGAAAAGCCATCAGCAGGCTCGCCGCGACTCTCGCCGCCGTCTCTTCCTCGTCCAGATACGTGTAGAAGTCCACGAAGTCGAGCGCCGCCACCTTCGGCTTATACCCCAGGATGTACATGGCCTCCGCCATGTCCTCGCCCGAAATGCCGCCGGGCGACGACATCCTGGATATGGACGACAGCGGCAGGTCCAGCGCGCTCCCGTCCACCGTGACGTACACCGCGTCCGTTCCATCCGATGCCGCCGCCACCGCCCGGGCGACCGCCGATTCGATTCCCTCTCTGCGCACCTCGCGCGCCGTGATCACAGTCACGCCGTTGTCGACCGCGTACTGGTGCTCCGCCTGGGTCCCCACGAACCCGTGCACCCCCACCTGCGCCACGTTCTTGCCCTCGATGCCCGTTCCCGACTCCAGTATCGCCCGCATCGGCGTGAAGTCGGTCGGGCCCCCTTCGTCCAGGCTGCGCATGTCGCTGCGCGAGTCGAAGTGGACGATGCCCAGCTTCTTTCCCGTGCCCCTGGCATAGGCCGTAGCCGCCAGCCACGTCACCGCGCCCGCGCCGCCCAGCACCACCGGAATGTACGACGAGTTGGACTCGAACAGCGCCGGCAGCGTGGCCTCCATCCGCCGGATGTTCTCATCCACGAAGGTCTGGTGAATCGACACGTCGCCGACGTACCGCACCTTCAGGCCCTGCACGTCCACGCCGAAGTCGGGACTGAACGTGGTGAAGTGGACGAACGCCTTCCTCACGTTGTTGGGAGTCTCGGTGAGCACCGAGTCCACCATCGTGGACGTATCCATCGGCACGCCGATGATGCCGACGTCGATCTCCTCCTCGAAGTCCCACTCCGTTATCCAGTTGCTCACCCTTCGCTCGTCCCGGCCCTCGGTCTCCGAGAGCACCACAAGCTGCGGAGGGTCCAGATACTCGAGATTCAAGGCATTCCTCCTTCAGGACTACCTGTACACCCTCTGCTTCCTCTCGTTCACGCCCGTCAGGAAGCTCATGATGATGTTCACCGCCAGCTTGGACGTAACGTCCCGCACGTCCTTGATGCAGTCGATCTCCACCAGGTCCATCACCTTCACCTTCGGATGGCGCCCCAGCAGGTACATCGCCTCCAGGATTTCGTGCGAATCCAGTCCTCCCGGAGCCTCGCCCCCGGTCCCCGGACCCCACGGCGTGTCCATCACGTCGATGTCCAGCGAGATGTAGATCGAGTCCGTTCCTTCCGAGGCCTTGTCCAGCGCCTCCTTGATGATGTCCCGGATACCGCGCCGTCTCACCTGTGCCGACGGATACAGGCTGATCCCGTGCCCCTTGTTGAACTCGAACAGCTCCGAAGACCCCAGGAAGCCGTGAAACCCGATCTGTACGGCGTTGTTCCCGTCCAGGTGCCCGCCCTCCAGCAGTTGCCGGAATGGCGTGCCCGATCCGGGGCCGTTGGTGCGCCAGTCCCGCGTGTCCGGGTGCGCGTCGAAGTCGATCAGCCCAACCGTCTCGCCGCGCGCCCCCTTGAACGCCCGGAACGACGGCGCTGCCACCGAGTGGTCGCCTCCCAGTACTATCGGCACGAAGCCCGAGTCGATGTTGTAAACGTCCGTGAGCGCGTTCTCGATGTTCTCGTGGCAGCGGTACACGTTCGTCGGGTGCATCGCCACGTTGCCGATGTCCCTCACCTTCAGGTCCACCGGGTCCGTGTCGAAGTTGGCGTTCCTGGTTGCGAACCGGCGCAGGATCTGCCGGATCACGTTGGGAGCCGCCGCCTCGCCGGTGTAGCCGTAGGGCGCGCCGATGATCGCCGCGTCTATCGACTCCTCGTAGTCCCACGGTGTTATCCAGTTGCTCAGCATGTTGTAATGCTGAATCGGCCGCGTCTTGGTTATCACGGGAGGCGGCAGCATCAACTCTACCCCGCCGTTCACAGAAGCCATGCGTCCTCCTTGTATCCTCCTCTCCCTCGATGGGAGACGATTGAGGTGAGGGTGAAAGCGATTTGTCCTACCCCAGGTCCAACTTGTCGAACAACCTGGGCGCCAGCATGTTCGTGATCCCCCTGCTCGCCAGCATCACCGTTCGCCCTGAGTGGTCCCACTCCGGCGCCACCTCGCACAGATCGAATGCCCGCAGCGTGTCGTACTCGTTGATGATGCTCATCGCCTGCAGGAACTCCTTGGCCTGTATCCCCTCGAACTCTGGCGCCCCCGTCCCCGGCGACTCCGAAGCGTCCACCACGTCGATGTCCACGCTCACGTACACCGCGTCGACGCCGTCCGACGCCGCCTCCATCGCCTCCCGCACGATCTCCTCGATGCCCCGCTCCAGTATGTTCCGCGAGGTCAGCATCCTCAGGTTGTGCTCCTTCTTGAGCTCGTACTGGTCGGTGTTCAGCCCGTAGCCGTTCAGGCCCACCCACACGATGTTTTTGAAGTCTATCGCAGGATTCTCGCTGATCCGCCTCACCATGGTCCCGTGCGTGTATCGCCCGCCCAGTCTGCCGGTTTCGTCGCGGAAGTCCGTGTGGCTGTCGAAGTGGACGTAGCCCAGCCGGATCCCGTGCTGCCTCTCCACCATGCCCTTGGCGAATCCCGTGAAGGACGGGTACGACACGTAGTGGTCGCCGCCCAGAACGACCGGAAATCCGCCGCGCTTGACCACCTCAGTCATCCCCTGGATTACCGAGTCGGTCGTTCTCATCAGGTCCTGTGGATAAATGTTGAAGTCGCCCAGGTCCGCCAGCTTCAGCTCGTCCTTCAGCCGTATCGCTTCGCCCGTATCGACGTGAATTCGCGTAAAGTCGATGGCGGTCTCGAACGTCCCGCGTCCGGCGAGCGAGGCCTCCCTGATCGCCCGCGGACCGAAGCGGGCGCCGACCCTGCCCTGCGGAATCCCGTTGTCGATGGGCACCCCCGCCACAACGGCCAGCCCCTCCGTGACATCCTCGACCTCGATGCCCGGCGACCTGAAGAACGACACCAGTCCTCCGTAGTAGGGCATAGACTCTCGTTCGTACATGAGAACCTCCGTTTCTGTTCAGGCTTCGCGGTTACCAAAAATTCCTTCCCCCTCGCAGGGGGAGGGTTCCGTTTGTTCCCTCTCCCTTGATGGGAGAGGGTTAGGGTGAGGGTGAAGCCCCGCCCGCCGCCTCACAGCCCCCGGCGCGGTATCTCGTCCACCTGCACCGGGAAGTCTGCCTTCAGGGCGCGGAATGCCTCCGCGAGCGAGGAGCGCACTTCCATGTACTCCATCCCCAGTTCCGAGCGCGACTTCGTGTTGTCGATGATGGGCCGCACCGCGAACCCCGGCGGCAAGTCCGGCAGCCCCGACTCCGGAAACGCCGCGATAGGCGCGTCTTCGCTCTCGGCGGCAACCTCCGGCGGCGGGTATCCTAGCGTCTCTGCGAGAATCCCGAAGTACTCTTCCGAGGTCAGCGTCTCCGCGCAGATCAAGTATCGCTCGCCCGGCTTCCCGCGCTCCATCGCCAGTAGCTGGCCCCTGGCAACGTCGTCCACGTGGACTATCGGCGCCTTCACGTCCGGGTCTATCGGATCCAGCTTTCCTTCCAGGATGTATCGCTTGACGGGAGGATTCAGGTTCCGGTCGCCCGCTCCGTAGATGAGAGGAGGATTTATAGCAGTGACGTGCATGCCGCTCTCGACGAGCGACAGCGCCTCCAGTTCGCCCAGATACTTGCTGTGTCCGTAGGGATGGACGAACCCGTGCCTGGGTTGGGTCTGCTCGGTGACGACCGTGCCCTTGGGGTGAATGCCGAACGCCGCGATGCTGCTGGTGTACACGGCCCTGGCGATGCCGACCCGCTTTGCCGCCTGGAACACGGCCCTCGTAGCGGTGACGTTCGACCGGTAGTAGTCTTCCGGCCTCGCCCAGTCGTTGTCCACCAGGCTGGCCATGTGGTGAAGCTGCTCGCACCCTTCCATCGCGTCGGCGAGGAAGTCCACGTCGTACAACTCGCCCCGGACCAGGGTGACTCCGAGGGACTCCAGGTGCTCGGTATCGCTGGTGGCTCGCGCGATAGCCGTGACCGCGTGGCCCTGCTCGACCAGCATATCCGCCAGTCTCCGCCCAACGAAACCTGTGCCGCCCGTCACGAACACCCTGGCCATGTCATCGCCTGGGCAGGTACGCGACGGCTCTCCTCTCGACCACAGCCACCCCCTCGAAATGCACGCGCCTGAACACCCGCAAAGTATCACCTTGCCGCCACCCTGTCAACGCGCGAACCCGGGCCATTCCGAAGAGTCCCCTCTCCCTTGATGGGAGAGGGCCAGGGTGAGGGTGACGCCTTCCGAACTGTCCCTTCCCCCTAGGAGGGAGAAGAGCCTGCCCTGAGCCTGCCGAACGGGTTAGGATGCGGGTGACGATGAGGGTGACGGCCCATTTCCCAGGCCCGCCTCATCAACTCTGAACAATCGCGAGTAGTGTCCAAGAATTGACAAACAAGTCGACTATGCAGCAGCATAATGGAGTAGCTGAATACTGTCGGATATGTGATGATAAATGGAGATAATATGTTGGGGTGTATCGTTGATGAAAAAGTCCCATGTCGAAATTGCGGTGTGCGCGGCGATCATCGTCGCGGTTGCGCTTCTGGGGCGTTGGGCGTTCTCGGTGGACACCTACGCGCAGGATGGCATCCAGCCTACGCCTACGCCGACGGTGACGCCAACGACGCTGGCTATACTGGCTATACCGGAAGACAGCCCTGACCAAGGAGTTGCGTATACTCCAACACCCACCGCTACGTTGACCCACCGCGAGGTTATCGCTACGGCTGTCGCTCGCGAGCGGCAAACTCGGGTCGCTCGACAGAACGCGACGGCTACGGCGGCGGCCGCCGCTACGGCCACGGCGAAGGCAAACCCGCCGACTGCGACCTTCACTGCTACGCCGACGGACACGCCTACGCCGACTGGCCGGGGCCCGCGCCCGATAGTAGGCCCCGGGCCGATGCTAACTCCGACCTTCACGCCAACCCCTGATCCCAGAACAAATCAAAACGCTCCCATACCCTTCAGTGCCAGCCTTCTGGAAAGAAGCAGAAATCTGGCTGTAGACCGCTTGTACCAATGGGATGTGTTTGGCTCTGAGGAGTACGAACTGTGGGTGATACCGCAGGGCGGGGCTGTAATCGGCGACTACTTGTTCCGATTGGTGTTCAATACGGACCAGACCGGAATATACGAGGACTGGCGAGATGGGAAGTGCCCGGCTCACCCATCTGCCAACGCGACAACGTGGGCGCCCTTGACCAATCCGGCGCGTGTGAACCTGATTCGCTGCGAGGTCGGGCTTGACGTTAATCGCGGCATAGATCTGGAAGTGAAACGCGGCATCAGAGGTCGGGTAGTCACCATAGACGTGACGCCGGAGTTGAGGCAGTCCATACACCAGCCGGACAACTACGTGCCATACGTGGTGTTGCCTGGTTTTGAGGGGACAGCCCCGAGTTATCTACAGAGTGTGGGCGATGATGATTCCGCTCTGGACGCCTACAGGCGACAGGGCAACGCTTTGGTGGAGCGCAACACCAGGGTGTCCGCCAACAGGTGGAAACATGCTTCGGGCATCTCAAGACTCTTTGCGGAAGTGAGTTCCGCGAGCGCCGAGGTCGAGGTCAAGCATTTCTGGCACAACGGCACTCCCAGAGACGACACATGCCAAAACATCTGGGATGCTATGGCATGTGCCCTACTGAAGTTGGAGAGCTTACAAATATCCGGTCGAGACTCCAACCAAGACCACATCAAATCCGGTGAGGTATGGCTTCGCTGGCCTCCGTTCGGAATCAATAGAGATGGGCAGATTAGTCTCTGGACGACTGACTACGGGAAGGCTACCCACGATGAGACACGCGCTCAGTACATCTACCTGCCTACGACGTTGTTGCACGAACTGGGACACACCTTGGGTCTTGATCATCTTCCAAATGACCCCAAAAAGGAGTCCATAATGAGGGAGAGATATAGTTTCACTTCCGACCCGCCTAAAGACTTCACTTCCCATGACCTGCATGGCCTGGAGGAAGTAGTCGGGACCCACGCACACACACGCTGAATTCGAAGAGGTCGCATCATGTTTAGATACCTGACGGCTCTGCTGTTCCCCGTTGTGGCGCTACTGGTCGTAGCTTGCGGAGATTCGGGCCCAGGTCCCTCCGGCTCTCTGAGTTCGGGCGCAGATTCGACCCCAACATCGCACGTGCCTACCGTAACGCCAGATGTGTCCCCTGACGAGCCTCCCGTTGCCGCCGAGGAATCAGAGGAACCTCAGATTCTCACGACTATCGTTCATGCGACTGTCCCAGATGTAGACCATTGGGGGAAGGCGACCGCCTCGATTGAGGAACGCACCTATCTGGCCGACGTGGTTGTGAAAGCGCGTCTGATCTCGGCAGCCGATGACGTTCTCCGGTTTCGCTCAATCGAGTACCTGAAGGGGACTGGGGTGGCTGAGTTCACAGTGAGGGCCACGACCGCGGGGCGGGATACCCAATGGGACAACCAGGACGCTATTCTGTTTCTCGACGAGTTGACCGGCCAGACTGAGGACTTCGAGTTCATCGACACGGCCACATGGGTATATCTCGAAGAAAGCACATTCACTGCTTATGAGTACACTGGGAATCTGTCCGAAGGCTACACCATAGGCACTCGCAACCCCGTGTGGCTTCCGGTCAACCCGCTTCCACAGGCTTCGCCGTCTTCGGGGGGTGTATCCGGGGCATCATCGAATCCCGCTGACGACAGAACCTTCAAGGATGTCGGCGTGACTGGTGGATTTGTAGACCTTTCGGAATCCTCTCTGGCTGCCGTTATCGACTGGATGGCGGGACCTCCCGCGCTGGCATCGGCCCCGCCCGTCGGGAGGCAATCCAGCCCCTCGACGACTACTGCATCATCCGCTGACATCACGATAAGCCCTGAAGAATACCAACACTGCATTCGGGCTTCATTGGGGTTCATACGGAATGAGCGGGACATCGAGGCGCACATAGGACAGCCCAGGCCGAACACGGTGTGGGACTACAATCTGAATTCAGGCGCGCCGGCTGGAATAGAACTCCTCACGTGGGAAAACACGAAGATGGACCTGCTGCCCAAGAGTCTTCACAAGGGCTACGACAGACATTGGGTTGACGGCCCCGATGCCGACCTGTTGGTTGTCACCATGACCGACCCCGACAATGTGGCGTCGACGGGCTACACGTATCGCGTCACCACGGCGCGGCCATTGCCGGCAGGTTCTTACACCGCTCATTACGAGATCTACCGCTGGGCCGCTCAACGCTGCAACTTCCACACTGAAGACACCTACGCCGTCATGTCGATTGAAGTGACGGCTCCAAAGGGTACGGCTCACGAGGCCTTCTTTGACCCAGCCACCACGACAGATGGCGTCGGCTACAGCACGTCCACGGGCGTTCTCGAACCGGCCGCTTTCGACGGCGGCGTCATCACGACGCTCACCTGGCGGAACGGAAAGGTGCGGACCGTCACCAACCCCGCCGGCGCGCTCGCCAGCACCACCCTCGACTTCATCGCCCTGGACGGCTCTACCGCACTCTCGCTCGACCCTGAAGTGGCCACCAGCACCGGCGCGGCCCTGGCGTGGGACGTATCACCGGCCCCCTGGAAAGCGGGCGACCGGCTCATGCTCCGCGTCACATCGGATCTACCCCCTCCAATCTTTGATGCTCAACTGACGGCCGGAAGTCTTAGCTCAGTTAGTGAACCTGGGTATTTGCAGGGCTTTACCGGTGAACTCACACCCGGAGAGTTCGAGTTTAATGGCTCAACCATCCCCGTAGCAGCATTTTACTGGACAAACGGAGGGATGAAGTTCTTGACACAAAGACCTGCTGATCTGGCAGGGTATGTGATCACGGTGCTAGACTCTGAGGGCGCTGAACTTCTGAAACTCGCTTTTGACGATGCCCGCGTTCTAGTCAGAGGAAGCAACTTCACCTGGGACGTTTCCGAGCAGCCCTTCAATAAAGGCGATACTGTCAGGATGACCATTCGTCCTGCGGAGTAACACGAGCTTCCGGGTTCAGCACGCAGAAATCGCTTCGACCGGCGGAGAACGCCGTTTCGCACATCTCTCAACCTCGCCAACCCCCATTGACATCCTCGCACATCCGTGCTACTATCCCCGCATGCCAACCGATACCACCACCAACCGACCGGCCGACCACACTCCCCGGCGCGTCCACACGCCCCTCGCCGGAGGCCTATCTGCCCTGTGGAACAACCCGTTCCATTCCCCGACCAACCCCGTCGAGTACCGCCGAAAACGTGGCAGAAAAACACCATCGATCACCCCCGATGAAACACCCGCCAGCTACGAACGGAACAAAACGGAACACTTTCACGAAAAGCCGCGTTTGTACCACCCGGGCGCTCCGGCGTTGACACCGGACACCCCCAGGCCATAACCTGCGCACAACCGAGCGGGATGAGGAAGCAGCAGATACCGGGGGGTGCGCCATGATCGATATACCGCTTAAGGTGGAACTCTCAAAGTCGCGGGCCTACTTCCAGGAGGCCAGCCGATACTCCCCCGGCGGAACGCCCGACGGCAAGAGCTGGGAGCAGGACCTCTTCTACGTCGAGCGCGCCAAGGGTAACCGGCTGTGGGACCTCGACGGCAACGAGTACATCGACTACAACGCCGGCGCCGGCCCCATCATCCTCGGCCACTCGCACGACGAGCTCGACCAAGCCGTGGTCGAGGCCATCTCCACCCGCGGCGTCCAGGTCGCCCAGCCCCACGTGCTCGAAGTCGAGCTGACCCGCAAGCTGCGCGAGATCATCCCCTGCGCGGAGATGACCGCCCTCTGCAACGCCGGCACCGACACCCTCCAGTACGCAGTGCGCATGGCCCGCACCCACACCGGCCGCTGGAAAGTCGTCAAGTTCGAGGGCGGCTACCACGGCTGGGCCGACGGCCTCGCCATCAGCAGCAAGCCCACCCCGGACGAGGCAGGGCCGCTCTCCAACCCCAACACCGTCGCCGACTCCTCGGGAGTCCTCCCCGCCATCCTCGACAACACCATCGTCCTGCCCTACAACGACCTCGACGCGGCCAGCGAGCGCATCGAGCGCGAGAAGCGGGAAATCGCCTGCGTCATCGTGGAGCCTATCATCCACGGCTTCGGCATCCTGCCCAAGCCCGGCTTCCTCAAGGGACTCCAGGAGCTCTGCCAGTCGTGCGACGTCCCCCTCGTGCTGGACGAGATCATCACCGGATTCAGACACGACCTCGGCGGCCTGCAGCGAAAGTGGGAGATTGAGGCGGACATGGCCGTCTACGGCAAGTCCATGGCCAACGGCTACGTCATCTCCGCCGTCACCGGCCGCGAGGAGTTCCTGTCGACCCTCTCCCCCGGCGGCCCCGCCTTTTTCTCTGGCACGTACAACGGCAACCCGCTGTCCGCCGCCGCGACCCTGAAGACGATCGAGATACTCGAACGGCCCGGCTTCTACGAGCGCCTATACGCAATGGGCGACACGCTCAGGGACGCGGTCAACGACGCCATCGACGAGCTTGGCCTGGACGCCACCTGCTACGGCTACGGCTCCGTGTGGGGGCTCTACTTCGAGCGAGAGGCCCCCGCCAACTACCGCGACATCCTCCGCTACCAGGCCACCGGCGGCATGAGTAAGTTCGAGGCCTACGCCCGCCACATGCTCAACAACGGCATCTTCGTCCAGCCCGCGCGGGCGGCCCGCAACTACCTGTACGCCGCCCACACCGACGACGACGTTCAGCGCACCATCGACGCCACAGTCGCCTTCCTAAGGGAGCACCAATCGGCCCTGCGCTAGAGGCGCGCGCCCTTAGTCCCCTCTCCCTTGATGGTAGAGGGTCAGGGTGAGGGTGAAAGAGTCCCTTCCCCCTCGCAGGGGGAAGAGCCTGCCCTGAGCCTGCCGAATGGGTTAGGATGGGGGTGCGCGCCCCCGCTACCCCGTCGCCTGCAGCGCCTGGTCCACGATGTCCACGCCCACCAACTCGCTCCAAGCCGCCAGCAACTTCTTGCTCACCGGCCCCGGAACCTCGTCGCCTATGGATCGCCCGTCGATGGTCGCCACCGGCAGAAGCTGGTAGATGGAATTGGTCAGGAAGGCCTCGTCCGCCGTGTAGGCGTCGTAGGGCTGCAGGTCCTCCTCCACGATGGGAATCCCGAGCTGCTCCGCCAGGTCGAACACCGTCATCCTCGATATGCCCTGAAGGATGCTCTGGTCGCCCGGCGTGCGAATCGCTCCGCCGGTCACTATCATGAAGTTGCCCCCGACGTTCTCCGCGATGTTGCCGTCCTGGTCCAGCAGCACCGGGAATGCGTTGGCGTCGATGTCGGCCGCCTGTAGCTGCGCCTGCACGAAGTTGGCCCGGCTGTAGTGCTTCGCCTTGGGGTCCAGCGAGTTGGCCGAGTAGCTCCGCGCAGTCGGGAACACCACCGCCGCTCCCTCCTCGTAGTAGCGGGCATGGCCGAAGTCGATGGGCAGCGCCGTGACAATCACCGTCGGCGAGGCCGCGTCCGAGGGTAGCCCCTGGCTGTAAGAGGGCGACCTCCCCCGCGTCACCACCTGCCTCACGCTCCAGTCACCGCCCGGCGGTCGCAGCCCCTCGTTCCGACGCACTACCTCCTCCGTGACCTCCGCCATCTCGTCCTGCGTCAGGCCGGGGTCGATGCGTGTGTACTGTAGCGAGCGGTAAAGCCGCTCCATGTGCGCGTGTAGCCGGAATATCTTGCCGTCGAACGTGCGCTCGACGTCGTATATCGAGTCGCCCATCAGGAAACCCCTGTCGAACGGGTCTATCTTCACCTCGCTGTAGGGCACCCACTCGCCATTGAAGAACGCCGTAAACTCCTGCATCATCTCCTCCATGCTCTTCTATCCCAAAGGTCCCTTCTCCCCTGGTGGGAGAAGGCTAGGATGAGGGGGAAACGTCCAACTCCCCCGCCTTTGCCATTTACTTCGTTAACTCCCCCTGCTCTTCACGCCCGCCAGGAACGCCAGTATCAGCCCAAGGAACGTCCGGGCGACCGTCTCCTTCACGTCATTGAACGTGTCGACCCCAACCACCTCCAGCGCCTTTACCCCGGGACTCTGGCCGATCAGGAACAGCGCCTCCTCCATCTCCGACACGGATAGCCCGCCAGGAGCGGACGCCAGCGCCGACCCGCTCGCCGCCATCTCCAGCGCCGTCGCGTCCAGGCTCACGTATATGGCGTCCGCGCCCGCGCCCACGGCTGACAGCCCGGGC
This sequence comes from Dehalococcoidia bacterium, assembly GCA_034422735.1. Taxonomy (GTDB): domain Bacteria; phylum Chloroflexota; class Dehalococcoidia; order Lucifugimonadales; family CATOSD01; genus CATOSD01. Next base: position 15,354 of record DAOUJL010000005.1, read on the forward strand.
TCGACGACCGACGCCACTCCCTCACGCCGGGCCTCCCGCGCCGTCACCAGCGTGACCCCCTGGTCGGCCGCCCAGCGCCGCTCCTCCCGCGAGCTGAGGAACCCGTGACTGCCGACGTGAAAGACGTTGCTCCCTCTCACCCCAACATCCGACTCCAGTATGTCGCGGATCGACGTGGCGTCGCTCGGCCCGCCCTCCGCCACTGCGCGGCTGTCCACCCTGGCGTCGAAAACCACCATGCCAATGCTTCCGCCGTTGGCCCGCGCGAACGCCCTCACTATCGGCGCCGTTATCGTTCCGTTGCCGCCCACGACCACGGTCACCATTTCGGAGGCCAGGTCGAACAGCTCCGTGAACACCGACTCGATGCGCCTGTGGTTCTCTCGCACCTCCGTAACATGAAGCGCCACGTCGCCGACGTGCCTCACCTTCAGCGACTGTATGTCCGCGTCGAAGTCCGGGTTGTAGGTCGTGCAGTAGACCATCGCCTTGCGAATCGCGTCAGGCGTCGTGTCCGATCCTATGGGCAGTATGGCGCCCTTCGCCAGCGGCACTCCAACGATGCCAACGTCGATACTCTCCTGGAAGTCCCAGACGCTGACCCAGTTGCTGACGCGGCGCTCCAGCTCCGACTCCCACTGGGTCGTCCGGACTATCCTCGGAGGGTTCAGGTACTCTATGGCATGACGTGTCATGCTGTCCCCTCCGCCCTCTATCCGTGCCGTAACCGGCGCTGCTTTAGCCCCGCCAGAAAGGCCACCAGCAGCCCGACCGTCATTCGGCTGGTGATGTTCCTCACGTCCTTCAGTGGGTCCGCCTCCACCAGATCCAGGGCCTTGACCTTCGGGTTCCTACCGAGCATGAACATCGCCTCGATGGCCTCCCGCGGCGCCAGACCTCCCGGCGCGGGAACGTTCGTGCCGGGCGCGGAGGCATCCTCGATGGCGTCGATGTCGAACGAGACGTAAATGGCGTCGGTGTCCTCGCTCGCCTGCTCTATGGCCTCGTTCATCACGGTGTGAACGCCGCGCAGCCACACCTCCCGCGCGGGAATCTCGCGCACGCCCTTTGTCTGCGCGTACTCGTGCTGCTCCATCGAGGCGAGCGAGCTGTGAAGCCCTATCTGCACGGCGTTTCGGCCTTCGATGTAGCCCGCGTCGATCACCTGCCGGAACATCGTGCCGGCGGTCGGACCCGTGTACGCCGGGTCGCCCAGATCGTTGTGCGCGTCGAAGTCTATGAGTCCGGCGCTACGGTACTCGTTGCCCTCCTTGAACGCCCTGATTGACGGCGCCGCGATGGCGTGGTTGCCCCCAATTACAATCGGAATGAAGTCGGGGGACTCCTGGTAGAGTTCTGCCAGCCCCTCCCGGATGTTGGAGTGGCACGTCAGGATCTCGGTGGGGTGCATCCGTATGTCCCCGATGTCCCGCACTTTGAGGTCGCCAATGTCGGTTTCGAAGTCGAAGCTCCGGGAGCCAAATGTCAGGAACTCCTCCCGTATGGCGTCGGGCCCCTCGCCCGTCCCCTGAAACTTGCGGTTGAAGTCGAACGGTACGCCGATGATTCCGACGTCGATTTCCTCTTTGAAGTCCCAGGGTCTCACCATCTCCGAGAGCATGTTCATGTCGGGGCTGATGATCATGCTGCGCGCCAGCTTGAGGCCGGGCGGAATGAGGTGCTTTGCCATCGGTCAGCTCCTTGCGTCTGTGCCCGATTCGTGCCCTGGACGACAACCTCTACCAGGACGTGAGCGGAAGATAGCATTGCCTTGAGACGCTGTCAAAGTCCGCTCGTCTTTGCCATCCGGCCCGCTGTCCGACTGACACCCGCCGAACCGCACGCGATTCGGTCCAGCGTGGCCCGCCAACCGATTGTATGAGGGCCATCCCGGTGATACTCTCTCGGAAGCGGCAGGCTGTATCAGGTGGAGGTCCATCGGTTGCGTAGGGATGTCCAGCGGCCGCGCTCGAACTTCTGGACGCGGGTCCGGGAGGTTCGCACTCTCAGGTCATTCCAGTACCGCGAGTACCGCTTCCTGTGGTCCAGCACGGTGCTCTGGTCCCTGGGGTCGTGGATGCAGCGGATCGCCACCGCCTGGCTCGTGCTTACGCTCACCGAAAGCCCCGTCTACGTGGCGCTGGCCTATGCCCTCTACTTCATGCCCAGCTTCTTTGTGGCTCTGTTCGCCGGCACCGTCGCCGACCAGGTGGACCGCCGCAAGCTGATGATGGCGATTCTCGTTATGAACGTAGTGGCCAGCGTGGCGCTGACGGCCATCGTGATGGCCGAGGTCGCCCAGCTCTGGTCGATTCTGGTCATAGTAGCCATCATCGGCGTGGGCACCGCCTTCAAGATTCCGACCTCCCAGACCATGGCATTCGACGTTGTCGGCCCCGACTCCGTACTCAACGCCGTATCGCTGCAGTCGGTGGGCATGAGGGCCGTGGGCGTGCTTGGGGCGGTGACAGGCGGAGCCTTGATCGAGACGGTCGGTATGCCCTACGCTTTCATGGCCGCCACGCTGAGCTACGTCATGGGGCTCCTGATGATCAGCCTGCTCAGGTACACGCCCAGAAGCCGGCCCGAATCCCGCGGGCCGCTCACGGCGAACCTGGTTGAAGGTCTGAGGATCTTCACCCGCTCCCGGCCCCTGGCGACCGTTCTTCTCATGGCGCTCCTGGCCGAGTCTTTCGGACTGGGGGCGCTTGCGATGCTGCCCGTGCTGGCCGCAGAGGGAGTGCTGGGTGTGGGACCCGACGGCTTGGGCGTAATGCAAGGCGCCGTCGGAGTCGGCGGTGGCATCGCAGCCGTAACCATTGCTTCGTTCAACTCAGTCGGCCGCAAGGGACGCCTGATCCTTGTCGCTTTCCTCTGCTACGGCGTCGTTACGATCCTGGTGGGCCAGTCGAGCGTGTTCGCGCTTAGCGTGGTACTGCTCTGCTGCTTTGGCCTGGCGCAGTCGACCTTCGACACCATGCAGATCGTCATCCTCCAGCAGAACGTGCCGAACGACATGCGTGGCCGCGCCATGGGCGGCTGGCTTCTTTGCGTTGGCGTAGGCCCGTTCGGCTCCCTGCTTCTCGGCTACTTGACCGAACTGCTCGACGTTCAGCGCGCGTTCGGCATAGGCGGCGCTCTCATTGTTGCGGTGGGACTCGTCCTGATAGCCACCGCGTCCAGGGTGCGCGCCATAGAGTAATCGGCATCCGCCCCCCTGAATTGGCTTATCCCGCCTTGCCGCCCCGCTCATTCTGCGGCAAGTGGCTCAGCGCCTGGTCCACGAAGTTGACCCCCGCGAGGTCGCTCCACGCCGCCAACAGCCCCCTGGTGATTGGGCCGGGCATCTCGTCTCCAATTGGCCGCCCGTTCAGCGTGGCGACCGGAGATATGGAGTAGCTGGTGCTGGTGATGAACGCCTCGTCGGACTGGTACACGTCGAACGGCGTGTAGTCGCCCTCCCTCACGGGAATGTCCAGCGTCTCGGCCAGTTCCATGATGGTAGCCATGCTTATGCCGGGCAGGACGTGGCGGCGATTGGGCACCTTGATCTCGCCGTCGGCCACGAACATGAAGTTGGCCCCCGTGCACTCCGCCACGTTGCCGTCCATGTCCAGCATCAGCGCAACCGCGTCGGGGTGGGCTGGACTGGACGAAATCAAGAACCGAGGCCGATTCCGAGGTCACGCCATCCCTCGGCATGGGCACGGTGTACGTCAGAACGGCCTCGTCTCCCTCCACCTCGATGTCCTCCACGAAGTTGCGGATAAGCACCTTCTTCTCCGGTATCGTCCCCTCCTTCAGGAAGGCCCGGAAATCCGCCGCATACTCCGCTATCTCATCGGTGTCGGGCAGGACAACCCTGCGCTGCTCAAGCCGGGTCTCGGCGTCCTCTCTCGCAGCCTCCAGCTGCTCCTCACGGTGCCTCAGAGACATGATGCGGGGCGACAGGACCTCAAGGGTCAACTC
>DAOUJL010000006.1:0-39964 GCA_034422735.1 Dehalococcoidia bacterium
GAGGACACCGTATGCGTGATCGTCACCTCCTCTTCATCCACCGCGTCGTCATCCTGTCCCGCCGTTACCCTCACCGTCTGGGCGGTATTCCAGTTGCCAGGTGTGAACGTGAGCGTGGCGTTGTCCAGGGTTAGGTCCGTTCCTGTGACGCCGCCGATGGTCACCGTGACGTCGCCAGCCGGTTCGGTGTCCAGGACGACGGTGTAGGTGTCCGAGTCTCCTTCTTCGATTTCCAGCGAGCTCTCCGATATCGTCACCCCGGCGGTCTCGTCGTCGGTGACGGTCACCAACACGCTTTCGACGGCTAAGCCATCATAGTCGCTGTCATCGTCCGAGGTAACGGTGTGCGCGAGCGTAGCGGTGTCATCTATTGCGTCGTCATCGTGGGCCGCCGTGACGGTCATCGTCTGGGCCGTGTTCCAGTTCGTCCTGGTGAATTTGAGGCCCGAGTCGCTCAGGGTGAGATCGGTGCCGGTAACGCCCGCGACGGCGACATCTACGTCACCCTTAGGCTGAGACCCCAGGACGACTGAGTACGTCCTGCTTTCCCCCTCGGGCACGGTCAGTGCCTGGTCCGATGTGGTGACACCCACCTGCACAAATGGTTCCGCCGGCGCCTGGAGAACCGTGACAGTCACGCTTTCCGCCGTCGCGGCGTCATAATTCGTGTCATCAGTCGAGCTGACTGCGTGAGTGAGAGTAACTGTGTCTGCGGTAGCGTTAGAGGCAGCAGAGACCGTCACCACTTGGGCTGTGTTCCAGTCCTGGTGGGTGAAAGTGAGAGTGGTCTTGTCGAGCGACAGGTCCGTGCCCGTCACACCTGCGATGGCCACCGTCACGTCTCCCGCGGGCTCCGCGTCCAGCACTACCCTGTATTCGTTGCTCCTGCCACCCACCACGCTGATGGCAGTCGGCCTGACGGTGACGCCCGCAGTGTCGTCATCCGTCACGGTTACGACTACACTGTCGGCGGTTATCCCGTCGTACCCCCCGCCGCTCACGGTGTTGGTAAGGGGAATGACCTCTTTGGTGAGGTTGTCGTCTTGGCCCGCGGTGACGGTGACGGTCTGTTCCACATTCCAGTCTGACGTGGTGAAGGTGAGCGCGGTCTTGTCAAGGGTCAATGCGGTCCCGCCGAAGCCCGAGACCGTTACGGTCACGTCCCCGGTAGGTTGAGTGTCCAGCACGACCGTGTAGGCGTCGTTGCCCCCTTCGGCGATGCTTAGTTCGGTGGGCGCTACTACCACCGAACCGGAGACAATATCCTTCACAGTTATCGCGACGTTGTCCGAGGAGGCCCCGGCGTACTTGGTGTCGGAACTGCTCAGGGAGTGGGATATTTCCGCGGCCGGTTCGTCGTCTGCGTCCGGGTCCTCAACACCGGTGACATAGACGCGTTTCCAGCCCCAGCTTTTGGGTCCGAAGTTAACAGTTCCCGGACTTACCGTGAAACCGGCATTGGCGGGAACATCGACGGTCAACACCACGTTCGAGGTTGGCTCCGAGGTAAGGGCGACAGAGTAGAATTTGCGCTGGCCTTCCCGGATGGTGAGGGATGTGGGGGAAACCCGGACTCCCGAGGTGTCGTCGTTGGCTATGGTCAGTTGGGCGGCAACTACCGTTAGATCGGGGTGGTCCGATGCACCTTCGATGGATACGGTCTCGTCCTCATCCTCAACGTCGTCATCCGTGCCGATCAGCCACAGATCCGCCGTCCCGGTGGAATGACCCGCCTCGATGCTCAGGGGGCTGAACAGGTAGGCCGTGTAGGACTGGGACCTTTGCGTGTCGCCCTTGAGGTTGACCGTCAAATTGACGTCGAAAGTCAATGTGCTGTCCCCTTCCAGGGTCGCAGTAATCATGGGGAAGTGAGTGCCGGACCCCTCCGGCACGGTTTCCCTGTCCAGGGACAGAATGACGGTGGTCGGCTGTGGATCGTTGTCCAATATGGTGAGCCGTACGCCATTCACCGGCAAGCCGGGGTCGGCGTTTACCCCGCGGACCGCGACCTGTTCGTCGCCCTCGTAGACGGCGTCGTCGACCGGCGTCAACGTCAGGTTGGCGATGGCGGAGAACTCGCCGGCGGGAATGGTAAGGGTTGAAGAGTCCCAGGCCGCCGTGTAGTCGTCGGAAACGGTTGCGGACACGTCGTGAACGGACAGCGTCACCTCCGTATCCTCGGACCGGGTCCCGCCTCCCAGGAGGGTTGCCCGCACCGGCATAGTCACCGCACCGCCGCCCTCATCGACGGGCGGCGCGGTTGCCAGGAGGGAGATACTAGTGGGTTCCTGGTCATCATCCTCGATTACTACGTCGGCGGGAGTAGCCACGATAGTGCCGGGGACGGTGCCGGTCACTTCCAGAGTCTCGTCGCCCTCAGCGATGTCGTCGTCCAGCACCACCAGGGTGATGGTGGTGGCAGCCGACACCTCGCCTGCGGGAATTGTCAGGGAGGCCGTGGCGGACTCGAAATCCTCTCCCGCCGTAGCGGTGTCGTCACCCAGCTCGAGACTCACGACCGTATCGACCACGCGGGACGACACCCCGGACAGGGTGCCGGTTACGGTCAACTGCACGGAGGATGCCGATTCTGCGACGGTGTCCGGGGCCACGGTAAGCATGACCTCGCCAGGCTCCACGTCGTTATCTACGATCTTGACGCCCTTCCCGGTCGAACCCGAAAAGACCGTGGACTTGGCTGACAGGCGAGCAATCTCGTCGTTTTCGGACAACGTGTCATCAACCGGTGTGAAAGTGATGGTCGTGCTGGCACTGGACTCGCCGGCCGGGATCGACACGTTGGAAGTCGAGGCCGTGTAGTCGACGCCCAAGGTCGCGTTGTTCTGGACGCCCGGACGGTCGATCATCTCCACGGTCACAGGCGTGTCGACGACGAATTGACCCGTACCGTCCAGGGCCACCGTTACCGTGATGTCGGTCGCCCCCGCGTCTTCGTCAACCTGGTTGTGTGAGACGGAAGAGATGGTCAGTCCGGTGGGCGCGGTGTCGTCGTCGATAATGGTCCCTTCGGCCCTGGTCACTCCCAGGGGGACCATCTCGGGTGGCGAGGAGTTACCGATGGTGGCCTCTTCCAGCATAACCACGAAGGTCTCGGCGCCCTCGACTAGCGTGTCCTGCGTGGTCATCACCGTGAAAGTGGCCGACCTGTTGCCCGCGGGGATGGACACCGTACCGCTGGCCGCCGCGTAGTCCTTGTCCGGGACCGCCTTCTCGCCCGCGTTCAGCGCGTCCCCGGCCTGCTTGGTAGCCCACACCGCCGACACGTCCCGGTCGGATACCGTGGACAGGGAGACGGTGAAGGTGGCAACGGCGCCTTCGGTTACGCTCGGCGCGTCGTCTATGGAGACCGTCAGGCTGTCCTGGTCCAGGATCGTTGCCGTGGCGAGGTTGTCGGTGGCTGAAACCGAGCCGGCCCGTTGGTCGGTGGCGGCCCCGAATATCTCCACGCTCAGAGTTTCGTCGTTCTCACTGACGCCGTCCGCCACTACCGGGAAGGTGATGGTCCCTCTGGACTGGCCGGAGGAAATCTCCAGCACTCCGGCATTGCCGGTGGTGTCACCGGGCCGGAACGTGATCGCCCCTTTGGGCGCGGAATAGTCGTCCGTGACTTTGGCGGTGCCGGCGGTCTCGAAGGAAATGTGCACGTCGTCCGCGGGAACCCCACCGGCTAACGTCACGGTGAAGGTGAGGTCGTTACCTTCGGCCACGTTCTCGGCATTGGCGACGATTGAGGCGGTCAGGGCCTCGTTGTCCCTGATGGAAACCTCGAAGGTCGCGTCGGCGGGGGAGACGGTGATGAACCGCGAATCGCTGGCCACCAGCTCGACGCTGAAGGTCTCCAGGGCACTCTCGAACAGGTTGTCGTCGACGATATCCACGTCGATGAACGCCATGTTTACTCCGGGCATGAACGTGACTCTTCCGTCTTCGCCCTGGTAGTCCGCTCCAAGGGCCGCGGTGCCCGGGACCGTGCGCCAGCCAACGGCCAGGTTTCTCTCGCTTGCCGTGGTGTCTGGATGTGACAGTTCGACGGTGAACCTCGCGGGTCCCGTGTGGTCCTCGTCCACCATCGAGTATGATCGGCTCACCGACGCGATCAAAGCTTGGTCGTCGTCCACGATCTTGCCAACGGCGGTGTCGTCGGCCAGGCTGGTAAGGGTCGACCACCGTCGGGCGGAGTTGTACCTGTTGAGGTTCTGGGAAGGCGTGCTGAGCCCCACCGTGAAGGTCTCGGCCTTCTCGTGTATTGTGTCTTCCAGGATGACCACGGAGAATGTCTTGGTCTGTTCCCCGGCCGCGAAGGTCAGGGTGTCGGTCCGGGCCACGAAGTCCTGCCCCAGGCTGGAGGTGGTAACGTTGGCGTGGGAGGTGGCTTCGCCGTCCACGGTGGCGACGTCCACTGTGACCTGTTGCGGGGCGGGCCCGTTCAGACTCACGGTGAAGTCCACCTGACCGGCAGACTCGTCCGCCTGGGCGTCGTCTATCGAGAACGCCAGGTCGTTGTCATAGAGATAAAGCGTCCTGTAGGGAGCGCCCTGGTTGTGTGAGTCCGGCGGTCCGATATACACAGGGGTGTAACCCGCGCCGTCAAGTATGTTGAAGCTCAGGCTGCCGTCGGCCTCCACCGTGCTATCGTCCACCGTGGACAGGGAGAGTTCGACCGCGGCAACTCCCTGGGCGAGAGTCATGGTCGGCGGCGGCTGGCTTGACAGAAAATCTCCCACCTGGGTGATGTCCAGGTTTACCGTTATCGCCCCGTTCGCTGAGTCTCCGTCCGTCGCAACGCTGAAGCACCTGTGTTCAATGGTGACGTAGCAAACGCCGCCTCCGGATTCCTGTGGGACCAGGCGCTGGAGCGAGACCACCACGTCGTCACCCTCCTCAGTATGGAAAGTGGAATGACTGAAGGCTATTCCGTAGTCAAAGTCATCGTCCAGGATGGTGCCGGTGGCGGTATCGTTCGCCAACGTCAGCTCCGAGGGATTGCTGAGCACCAGGCTGAATGTCTCGTCGGCCTCGTCCAACTGGTCGACCAGCAGGGACACGGTGACCGTCTTCTCGGTCTCGCCGATGGCGAAGTTCACCGTCCCGCTTGCTGCGGTGAAGTCCACGTCGCTGGTCGCGGCGTTTGTGGACCCGTCCTCCGCCGTGGTCCAGTCCACCGAGGCTGCCTGCTCGTTGTTGGCCTGTGACAGCGACACGGTGAACTCGATGGTCCCGTCCGCCTCGCCCGCCGAGGCGTCGGAGACCGATACGTCGGGCGGTACGTAGTCGTTATCGGTGACCGCCACAGTCTGGGAGCGCACGTACCACGGGGAGCCCTCGTACTCCTTTTGGCGGTAGCAGTGCTCGTCGTCGCAACCTCGGCTCCACGTGTACTCCAGTTCCACGGTGATGGCCCCGTCGGCCTCGTCCACACCGTCGTCGGTCGTCGGCACGCTGAGCGTGGTAGTTGACTGGTTGGCGGCGAAGCTAACCGTCTGGGGAGCAGAGCCCGAGATGTACTCGCCCTCTTGGGTCACATTCACCGTGACCTCCAGGGGCCGCGTCATGGCGTCGGGCTTGCCGCCGTGGCGGTGCAGGGTGAACGTTGCGGGATCTCCCTCGGTTACCGAAGCCTTGTCCTGCTTGATGCGCACCCCCATGGTGTTGCTGTAGTACCGGTAGGTGATGCTCGACGGCGTCCCTACCTGGTATTGAGGGTGGTAGCCGCATGCTGCCGGGTTGTCTGGGCAGTAGTGGGAATGCAACTCGAGGGTACCGCCTCTGCCCAACGCTTTGGTGTAGCCCAGATCCCCGATGCCGACGCCGGATGCTTGGCCCGGCTGGAATCCATGTCCCTTGATCCACGTCCTGGTCTCCGTCTCATCCTGAAGTGGTGCGGGTCGGTAGCCGATGTAGGTGAGTTCGTAGTCCAGTGGCAGCCTGCCGGACACATCGCCTGTGCGGCTGAAGGGAAGCACGACCTGGTATCTCCCATCGTAGAATTCGCTGGTCGTCGCGGACCCGGTCACCGTGGGTATATCGTCGTCCTGGACCCAGACGAAGGCCGACGCGTTGCTCAGGGCAATGTAGTCGTCATCCGCGTCATTCAGGATCGTGGCGTGGTACGTACTGTTGCCGTAGTTCAGGGTGTCGTCGGCGGTCGGGCGGGTGACCGTCACGGTCGAGGTCCCGGCAGGGAAATCTACGGTAATCTCCTCGGTGTCGTAGTGGATGTGGTTCAGAGGCGTGGTTATGCCCCGCGTAGGGTCGTCCAGGTCCGCCTGGGTCACCCGATACCTGACCCGATTCAGTTCGACCCGGGCCTGCAGGGCGTTGCTTGTAGGATTGCTGCGGGAGACCGTGAACGACACCGGCTGGCCCTCGTTCACCCAGGCCTGGTCTCTGGTCACAGACACCGACGACTTGAAGCCATCGTCGTCGTAGATGGTGAAGGTGTGTGAATTGGGCCAGCCCGCCCGGTAATTCGTGCCGTCCACCAGTGTTACGGTCAGCTTGCCGATGTCCTCGGCGGTGGTGTCGTTCTCGGTCGGGATCGTGAGTGTGACGGTTCCTTCTTGTAAGCCGAAACTCACGGTTTCGGGCAGGGCGCCTGTGGTGTAGTCTCCGGTCTCGGTCACCTCCAGGGACACCGTGAGGGGGCTCGCGCCCGACCTGGCCAGTTCCAGAGTTATCGATTCTCCTTCGGCCACCCGCAGGGTAGGGGTGAGCAGGTTGACGGTCTCCAGGTGGGTCTCCCTGACGGTCACAGTATCGCTGGATGGGTGTCCCACCCAGTAGGTCCTGGGTTCGCCGAGCCTCGGCGGGTCCAGGAGCGTGGCGTTGACGGTGTGGGAACCGTTCCTTTGACCGTCGTCCGTCGTCGTTACGGTGTGCTCCACCGTGGCGTCCCCCGCCGGGAACACGACGGTCTCGCGGCGGCTATCGGCCTGGGGAGCGGTCTTGGCGACCTGCAGCCACACGGTCAGCTCGCCGGTCAGGTCGCCGTCGCGTGTCAGAGTCAGAATGACGTCGCTGCCCTCGTCCACGGCCTCCGCCTGGGCTTCCAGCGTAACCGCCGATTCGTCGTCTTCGATGACCGCCTCGAGGACGAGTTGGACTGCGCCGTCCTGGAGGACAGTGTTCACTGGATTCGACAGGACGACATGGAAGAGGTCTTTAGATTCGGCGATGGAGTCCTGCAGGACTTCCACCGTGACAGCGGCGCTGGTTTCCCCCGGGGCGAAGGTGAGCGTTCCCGCATGCTGGGTGATGTTGAAGCCATCGCCGGTGTACCAGTCGTGGGCGCTGTAATCGACTGTAACCGTCTTGAGAGGGGGCACGGCGGCGAGCAATTCCACCCAGATATCGACGGTCCCGACGCCTTCGCTGACAGTGGTGCCTGTGTCGCGGAATCCCAGCACCGGCAGCGGGTCCTTGTTCCGGACTATGATTGTGGCGGTTGAGTTGCTGCCGTCGATCTGGTAGGCATCGTCCGCCAGCAGTTCGACCGTGAACTCCTCATCATCGTCGTAGCCGTCGTTGCGATGCGTCAGGTAGGCCCGGGTGTACGACGAGGACCCGGCTGGAATAGTGTGGGCCTGGTTTCCAATGATCGAGTCGTACACGGCGTTGCCGGTCTCCGAGTGGTTCACTTTGACCAGAAGCGACTCCCCGGTATGCCCGTCATGGGAGATCCGGTAGTACAGCAGGTTCCCCTCGTCCACTCTTGGGGTTATCGCCTCCACGCTCACGACGTACGGATCGTTGTCCAGGATGGCGCCGTTGACAGTGGTGGCGCCCGCCGGGACCCAGAACTCGGCTCTCAGAGGCTGCAGCGTTGCCGTGTAGTGGTGGTCCGGCCCACGGAAGCTGTCGTCTGGCTGGCGATACGTGAAATGCAGCAAGGACATGCCCGCGTCCATGCCGAACACGTGGTACTGCTCATCCCCTACCGGGCCGGCCGTGACCGGAATCTCCAGTGGGTTCTTGTCCTCTCCAATCCGCCTAATCTCCAGGACGAGGTTGTTGCCCTCGTCAACCTCCACGTGGTTGAAGCTGATCGATACCTGCGGCGCCACGTCGTTGTCCGCCACCTGCACGGTCAGCGAGCTCGAGCCCACGATGTCGTAATGCGACTCCGCGGCCACGGTCAACGTTATGGCGTTGTCCGAAATGTCCCGCCAGTCGTCCGGTACGGTGATCGCGACTTCTTTGGTCGTTTCCCCCGCCGCAAACATAATGCTCGAAGGGACCGCAACCGCTTCCGAAGCGTAGTTGCCCTCGAGGAACCCCCCGGGATCGTCCACCGACACGCCGACAAGCAGTTCGTTCGCGGTGTTGTTGCCCCGGGTCAGGGTAAAGGTGGCGGTGTAGCCCTCGGTAATGCTGGTGTCGTCCACGGAGAGGGTGATAGTGGGCCGGTCGTCGTCCAGGAGTGTTGCCGTTCTAGTTGAGAGGAGTAGTGGTTCACCAGTGAGCACGGAGGGAACGAGGAGACTGGCCTTGAAGATGTCCCGGGCCTCATACACGGAATCGTCCCAGGTGTCGACGGTCAGCGTCTCGGTCTGGGTGACATATTCCACAAACAGGTCTGTCATCGGGACGGCGGGGAACACCACGTCGTGGACCTGGGCTGCAGGGTTGGTGCCGTCGGCCATGCGCTGGTTGGGCTCCCAGGTGCGCACCTGTACCGGATAAGGCGCGAGGGGGTTCCCAAAGCTGCGCTCCAGGGTGATGGTGACTGCCTGTCCCTCGGGCACCTGCTTGGGCGTGACCGACTTGATCCTGACAAGCGTCCCCAGCACGAGGTCGGGCCAGATCGTCTCCTTCCTGTCGCCGTTCACCGTCCAGTACTGGGCCTCGTCGTCGAGGCTGAGCACGGTTCCCTCGGCGACATCCTCTATCTGCTTGATTTCAGCGGAGTATTGCCACAATGCGTGATCGACGAGCCCGTTGTCGAGCACCTCGATTCGCCCGACCACCTGCCTCTGGTTCCCTGTCAGTGTCAGCGGGAACTCCTGGTAGCGGTTTCCCGTTTCGGGATCTCTGGGCCAATCGGAGTGACGAGGACTGTCCCAGCCGCGGTTGTGTTCCACCCGGACTACGAAGGTGGCGGTCTTGCCGGTGTCTGATGCGCGGCGCCTGACCAGGAAGTGGGCGGGATGGGGCTCCTCCAGCTCGTGGCTCACTACGAAGCCGCGCGCGTCCTCATAGTAGAAAGTCCCCTCCGCTGGGCCGGGGGTACAGGTGCCGCCCCCGTCACAGCTCCGGTAGGACTCTCCCGCTTCCCAGTGCACGCTGTCGGGGCTGATCCGACCCCACTCAAGGGTGAGTTCTTGGGCAGTGTCGTTATCGGTGACCGAAAGAGTAGTGAAGGTGCCTTGAATCCCCGTTTGTTGCAGTAAGTAACCCGTTCCGGGCAGGACGCGGACGTTGACCAGGCCGGCGGTATCCAGATCCTTCTGGTCGTCCGGGAACGTCAGGCTAATCGTCTGCGTAGTGGAGTTGGCCGGGAAGGTCACCTCGGTGGGGACGACGGGAGCCGGGTCCCAGTGGTTGCCCCGAAGCCGCCCATCCGGGTCGTCCACTCCGATGTTCACGGTAAGTGGCTGTGCCGTGTCACCCCCGGAACGGGTGAAGGTTACGGTGGCGCTTCCACCCTCGATGACGGAGGTGGGGTTGGCGGCTACCGTCACGAATGTGCTGCCGCTGGGCGGGTCGTTTATCTCGACATCAGCTCTGTCCGGCAGCCCCGTGGTGTAGCGGACGGCGCCGTCCACCTGGCTGATGCTCGGAATTACCGCAATCAACAAGTCCTCGCCGGCCTCGGTAACCCCGTCCACGAAAGGATAGACGGTAAACTCGGCGTGTCCCTGCCAGGCCTCGATGGTCACGTCGTGGTCTTGCGTGCTGGGGTTGCTCAGTTGCCCGCTCCGGTTGGGTTCCCTGGTGCGGACACGGACGGTTACGGGCATGTTCATTGGGCCATCTACCCGGTACAGGGTGTACACGACGGCTTCCCCCTCCGTCACGGTAGCCACGTCGCTCTCGATCGAGATCGTGCCGTTGCTGGCGCCGCTGTCGGTGGCGTCGATAGTCGTCTCGCGGAACCCCGACTTCACGGTCCAGTACTCGGCCTCCTCGCCCGATGTCAAGTCGCCGCCGCCGTAATGCTGGAGCGGCCTGATGGAGGCCCAGTAGTCCCAGTTGGACTCGGACTGCCCGTTGAACGTGACCGTGATTTCCTCCTTGACTTCAAGGTCACTGCCAGTGAGCTGAAGCGGGTAGTCCTTGTACAGGCGGCCGGTGCTGGTGTCTTCAGTCCAGCCCTCCAGCCTCCAGTCGTCGCCGCTGCGGTCGGTCTCGATCCGGACCGTGAAGGTCGCCGGACTGCCGGTGTCCGCGTCCTGTTGCCTACGCTTGACGACGAACGCCAGTTTGTCGCCTTCGGCAACGTCTGCGTCGTTCACGCCCTCGTTGCCGAAGTTGAGCTCCAGCTCCTGGGCGGTGTCGTTGTCGGTGACGGCCGTACTGGCCTCGGTCTTGAATCCGGTGCTTCCAAGGACGTACGGGACATTTTGCTGCATCCGTACAGGCTCGACCTCCAGTGTGATCGAGCCGTTCGGGACATCCCGGTAGTCGTCCAGAGTCTGTAAGCTGACCGTGGTCGTGGACGAGTTCGCGCCGAACTCCACGCCTGTTGGTAGTGCGGGTGGTGAGTCCCAGTGGTTGCCTCTGGTGAATCCCCTGGGGTCCTTGACGCGGACCTGTACGGACAGAGGAGACGCGACGTCGCCTGAGCGAGTCAGAGTGAATGACGCCGCGTCGCCCTCCGCTATGCTCGCTGAGTCACTCGTAACGCGGATGCGTGGTACTGTAGAAGGCGGATCCAGCACGGTAAACTCGGCTTCATTCTGGGCATCGAGCGTGTAGGAGCTATCGCTGCTTGGCGTCAGCCTTGCTTTCAGTACGTGGGTGGCCTCGGCGGACTCGTCAACGCCATCGACGTAGGCGGTAACCGAGAATACCCTGCTATTGACAGACGAATCCGCGAGGAATGTAAACTGGCGCGTCTGAATGCTGGGGTTGTCTCCGTTCCCGTCGTCCAGGTTGGGTTCCCAGATCTCGACCCCTACCGTCGCGTCTGACACCGGCATTTCAGAGGCGGTTCGGGTCACCTGAAACCGGACCTCGGCACCTTCGTACACTCTGGGGAGCCCCGAGTAGAGAGCCTCGATTTTGAATGAAGGCGTCTGGGTCTGAGCGTGCGCAGGAGCCCCGGACGCAACGAAAATCAATGCGGCCAGACCCAGTGCCGTCACGGCGGCGAAGATATAAGATACCCCTCCAGGGCTACGGGTCACCGTCAGGTCCTCCTGCACAGGCAGTCCTCTTGCAACGCCCTACCCGTGTTGAGGTCGGACACGCTGGCGGGTTGAGGGGGGCCACTAAGTCTCCGTGCTTAGATCGCCTGCGACCGTTGCAACGCTTCGTAGTTGGCCCTCACTCTTGAGGATACGGAGGACAATACCGCCATCTCCTCCTCGCCAAGGCCCTCGCACAGGCTCACGTCGAATGCCTGGACGCGCTGATGCAGTTCCTGGGTCAGCGTCAACCCCTCTTGGGTCAGCGTGAGGATTACGACTCTTCTGTCGCTGAGCAGGCGTCGCCTCTGAATCAGTCCCATGTCCACAAGCTTGGTGACCGAGCGGCTGATGCCCGACGGGGCGAGCGGCAACGTCTGGGCCAGTTGGGTGGTGGTCCACTCTTCGACCCCCAGGAACAGCCTGAGAAGGGCGAAGTCGATGTGGGTCAGACCGTGCGGAGCAACTATCCGCGCCATGCCTCCGGCTACGGCATTCACCAGCCACGCAACGCACGTTCCCAGGTCGGCATGCGTGGCGTGGCCTTCTATGTCGAAAGAGGAGGTCGGCGAGTCAGCGGCGTCCATACCGATTCACACGAGTTGGAACTGTTATCACTCGAAACAGAATACAGACCCCGTGTGAGGATGCCGTGAGGGATTGGTCAAAAATGCGTGAGAGTTTCCGTGAGGACTGGATCGCAAGGGAAAATGCGACAAGAAGGCGACGCCGACGGGGGCGAGCCTGGCCTTTCGGTGACTATCCGGACAGTCATGGCGCGCCCCTCCGGGGTCGGTGGTCGCTCGATGGCTTTGGCATGCGGTATCCGACCCCGGGTTCGGTGAAGATGTACGTGGGACGCGCAGCATCGTCGCCCAACTTGTGGCGCAGTTCCTTCACGTACGTACGCACAATCCGGGCGTCGCTGGAGTAGAGCGGACCCCATACCCTCCTCAGGAGCTGTTCGTGCGTCAACACGCGACCTGCGGCGGCAGAGAGCTCCACGAGAAGCTTGTACTCCGTCGCGGTCAGATGGACAGGGCTGCCGGCGACGCTCACCTCGCGTTCGGCGTAGTCGATGGCAAGGTCACCATGCATGTAAGTCACCGCCGGCTCCTGCCGTCCGGTTGCCGACGCCCTACGCAGGGCCGCGCCTACTCTAGCCAGCAGCTCTGTCGACGTGAACGGCTTGGCAATGTAGTCCATCGCGCCGAGCTCAAAGGCGCGGCCAATATACTGGTCCCATCCATGCCCGGCCACCAGAATCACCGGCACACCCGATACTCTGCAGATGCGCACCAGCGTCTCAAGGCCTTCGGACCAGGGCAGCGACGGCTCCAAAAGGATCACATGAGGCTTCTGCGCGCCTATGATGTCCTCGGCCTCGGTGAGGCTGCCTGCCACTGCGACGGAAAAGTTGGCTCGCAAGAGAATGTCGCGGGCGAATCTGCCCGTTTCCGAGTCCGCAACGAACGCCAACACTCGTGCCTGCCCCTCGCGGGACTCGCGAGATGACGGCGTCAATGAAGTTTCCAACTCGGCGTTGTAGGCGGCCTCGTCGACCACTGGGATTGTGAATGTGAACCCGCTACCTCGCCTCCCCTCTCCATCCCTGACAGAGAGGCGCCCCCCGTGCGCCTCAACGATTCCTACGGCTATTGCGATGCCTAAGTCGTCTCTTCTGTTCGCTATCTCAGCCACCCCTTCGATGGCTCTCGAATGCCTCCCCAGTTGGCGCGGCGAGCGAGGCCCGGCCGCACCGTTCCCACTGCTGTCTACTGAGATTGCGACGTGCACGTCTGCCTGCGACGCAGCGATGCGAACATGGGATGAACCTGAGATACGCCTCGATGCGCTGGCGATCAGATTACTGAAGACCTGCATCATTCTTGGTTCATCCGCCATTACCCTGGGCAGATTGGGCGCAAGCTCGACCTCTAGTCCGTTGCCCTCCAGTGCCGCATGGGCGTGCTCATCCCTTGCCCGGCGAAGCAGGTCTGAGACCTCCGCAGGTTCGGGAGTCACCGAAAGCGTCCCGAACTCAATCTGCGTAAAGTCCACCAGGTCATTTATCAGACGGTGGATGTGGTCCGACTGCTCGTCAATTACTCTCAGGAATTGTCGAGTCTCGGCGGGATCGTACCGGTACGTGGAACTGAGCAATACGGATGTCGATCCCTTGATGGCGCTGAGCGGTGTCCGCAGCTCGTGGCTCACGTTTTGCAGGAACTCCGTCCGCTGCTTCTTCATCTCTTCCAGGGGCGTTATGTCCTGAATCGTGGCAACGACCGACACGATGTCGCCACCGTCCTCGCGAATCGGCCTGGCGTTGACAAGGGCCGTGATCGCCTTCCGTCCGTCCGGCGGCTGTATCACCACCTCGTTGGCGAGTATTGTCTCACCGCGTGCCAGCGCCTTCGCCGTGGGGAGATCTTCCACCGGAATGTCACTCCCGTCCGATCTTCGCAACTCCACAACCGTGAGAAGATCGTCTAGAGAACGGCCCGGCGCATTGACTTTACCGACAAGTCGTCTCGTCTCATCGTTTGCCGAAACAAGGTCCCCTGTCCTGGCATTGAACACTAGAACGCCAACTGGCGATATGTTGATCAATGCTTCCAGATCGGCCCTGGCGCGATGTTCTTCCTCGTATCTCCGTGCGTTCGAGATTGCCGCGCCCGCCTGGGAGGCGAACATCACCAGAATGTCCTCGTCTTCGCTCGTAAACTCCGCGCCTCCCTCCTTTTCCGTGAGGTAGATATTGCCGACGTACTCATCGCGATAGCGAATCGGCATGCCGAGAAAGGTCTTCATTGGTGGGTGATTGTCGGGGAATCCGACCGATCTGGGATGGCGGGAGATATCCGCAAGTCTCAGGGGCTCCCGTATCTCGTTCATGAATCCGAGCAGTCCGAGACCCCGAGGCGAAGTGTCGAGGCGCTCAATCTCGGTTTGAGAGAGTCCGGACGTGATAAAGTCCTGTATGCCCCCCGACTGTTCGTAGGTCAGCAGAGCTCCATATCGGGCTCCGGTCAGGGAACGCGCCACGTTGATGACTTTCTGCAGCACGACATTGAGATCAAGGCTCTCGCTGACCAGGCGACTGGCCTCGCTAAGCTCCGAGATCCGTGTCCGGAGCGATTCAATCTCATCCAGCAGGGCGTCATTGTCTACGGGTCGCATCACTTTTCGACGCGGCGCAAGGCTAGTCTTTGCCGATCGGGAGAGCTCGCCATCTGGGTGCTACCTGTCTGAGTCGTCCTCGGTCCGGCTGGCTTCATGCCCACGGGTTGACTCTATTGTAGAGGATGTGTGTAATTTCAGAGTGAAGAACAAAGCAAATTCTGGCCATTTACTGTAAAGTTAACGTCAAGTTGGTAAGAACGCTCTGCTTGGCCCAGATCCAGTACCCGCCGAGCATGCACGCCAGGCGGCCCGTACGCCGGGACTTGTCCAGTCTGAAGAGGTAAATGAGTGAACCGAGAAGACGATCTGTTACAGGAAAACCAGGTACTACGAGAACGACTGTCCAGGCTTAGCGAGGCCAGCGTGAGCATTAACGAGAGCCTCGACTTCAATGTCGTGCTTCAGGAAGTAATCGATAATGCGCGCTACCTTACCGACGCCAGGTACGGCGTCATTTCGACTATGAATGAAGCCGGCGGCCTGGACGCACTCCTGACCTCCGGGACGACTGAAGATGAGCACCTTCAACTCATTGGACTGCCTGGTGGGATGAGCATCTTCGATCACTTCAGGAAGATCCCCGGGCCAATCCGACTTGACAACTACTTTGAGTATGCGGTGTCGGTCGGACTGGATGGCTGGCTGCCGATGACCGTGTATGCCGGTATGGCCACGCCTATAAGGCATCGGGGTAAATCTGTCGGGATCATATGGCTGGGTCACGCCCGTGAGGACAGGAAGTTCAGCGAAGCGGATGCCGAGACGCTGGTCATGTTCGCCTCACAGGCGGCCATGGTCATCTCAAACGCTCGAACATACCGCGACGAGCAGCGAGCTAGGACCGACCTGGAGACCCTGATAAACACCTCGCCGGTGGGTGTTGCGGTCTTCGATGCCAGCACAGGGGCGCCGATGTCGTTTAACCGAGAGGCAGTGAGGATCATCGAGGTTCTGCGGACGCCGGAAGACCCTCCGGAGGCTCTCTTGGAGACTCTGACGATTCGACGGGCCGATGGGCGGGAAGTATCTTTGGGAGAGCTTTCTATTGCCCAGGTAATGAGCACCGGAGAGACAGTGCGGGCCGAGGAAGTGGTCTTACACGTTCCTGACGGCCGGAGCGTGTCCGCACTGATAAACGCCACGCCCATCCTATCCGACGATGGTGAGGTACAGAGCCTCGTCGTTACTATGCAGGACATGACGTCTCTCGAGGAGCTTGAGCGAATGCGGGCCGAATTCCTCGCGACGGTGAGCCATGAGCTGCGCAGGCCCCTGGCCACGGTGAGAGGTTCGGTTACCGCCTTGCTGGAAGAACCCTCGGACATGCATCCCGCGGAAATGCGCCAGTTCCATCGGATCATCCTGGAACAGTCCGACCGAATGCGCCTCTTGATCGCAGACCTCCTAGACGTTGCCCGCATCGAGACGGGCACCCTGCCGGTGTCGCCGGAGCCGACGGATCTCGTTGTCTTGTTCGGTGAGGTCGGGAACGCCTTCAGAATCGGCGGCCACATGCATAACCTTCGCATCGACGTCCCACCGGACCTACCCTGGGTAATGGCTGACAGACCGCGCATCGTCCAGGTTCTTGGGAATCTGCTGATCAACGCAGCACGGCACTCACCCGCGTCTTCCACTATCACGGTGAGCGCCGCGCTGGGCGACATGCAAGTCTACGTGTCGGTTGTCGACGAAGGCAGGGGCATCCCCGCCGAGAGTCTGCCGCACCTGTTCAGGAAGTTCTCCAGGCTCGAGGCAGAGGAGCAGGGAGGGGACACCGGGCTCGGACTCGCCGTCTGCAAGGGGATAGTGGATGCGCACGGCGGTCGAATTTGGGCCGAGAGCGAAGGGCTGGGACTGGGGACAAAGTTCACCTTCACAATTCCCACGGTCGAAGACGTGGGTTACATCTCGCCAGTGCCGGCGTCACGACTCGCCGCCCGACATACAACCAGGTCGTCGCGTGACCACACGCGAATCCTCGCTGTGGACGATGACGATCAGGCCCTGAGATACATTCGAGACGCCCTGGTCAAGTCGGGTTACACCGTTATTGCCACCAGAGATCCTAACGACGTATCTCGCTTACTGGAAGAGGAGAAACCTCATCTGGTCCTTCTGGACCTCATGCTACCTGGAACCGGCGGGATGGAGTTGATGAAGGAGATCTTGGACGCAGGCGATCTGCCAGTCATTTTCGTGTCCGCCTACGGTCAGGACCAGCTAATCGCAAGAGCATTCGAGATGGGGGCAGACGACTATGTGGTAAAGCCCTTCTCGCCAGCAGAGCTTGTAGCCCGGATCAGGGCGGCTCTGCGGAGACGGATGACTTCCGAGCCACAAGTCCCGTACATCGTACAAGACCTTACCATCGACTATGCCGAACGCCTCGTAACCCTCGGTGGGAATTCCGTAGATTTGACCGCCATACAGTACCAGCTCCTCTTCGAGCTTTCGGCCAACGCCGGGCGCGTGGTGACTTACGAGCACCTGTTAAGGCGAGTCTGGGGAGGGGAAGGCACTGACGACGTTCGGCCAATACGAACCGCCATAAGTTCCATCCGCCGCAAGCTGGGTGACGACGCCAGCAATCCAACCTATATACTCACCGAGCTACGTGTCGGCTACAGAATGCCCAAGCCAGACTCACCATGAAGGGAGTCCCCCCAACTCCACTAATTCCCAGCTAAGGCCCGCCGGAAACCTCCGGCTTGTCGTCGTAGTAGCGCGACATGAAGATCAGTCCGTCGTAGCGAATCGCCCACGTGTGCGAGTACAGCGTCTCAGAGGACCTCGTGTTGGGGAAGACGTTGTCGATCCACAGCCCTTCCTCCGTGGCCGCCGCGATCTCGTCGCCCACGCTCCGCCCCCTGAACTGGGGGAAATCCCTCAAGGACGTGCCTATCAGGTGCGGGGTGAGGTGCGCGATGCGCAGGATGTCGTTCTCATCGGACAGGGAAAGGCCCCACTGGCCGTCGACGCTGTCCTGGCTGTTGTAATGGGCGATCGTGGCCTCCAGTCCATTGTCCCGGTAGTAATCGATGGCCTGCTGCACGTACGCGATGGTATGGCCGGCGGGGTCATCGATCCGCAGATAGTATCCGGAGGCGAAGAGCATTCCGTCTCGTCGTACCGCGTACGATACTTTCGGGACTTCTTTCAGCGTCACCGGGTGCGGCCACAGGTATTCCACCCATACACCCTCTTCCGTGGCCTTGGCCAACTCATCTCCCAGCCGATACCCGTCGGAACCCACCACGTCCTTGATGTCCGTCCCAATCAGCTGCGGCAACAGCGGGTGGACGTGATAGATGTCATTGGCATCGGTGGCGAACAGGTACCACTCGCCCTCGTAGCTGGCGACGCTGTTGTAGTAGTTGAGCATGGACTGCAGGCCCTCGCTCTCGTAACGCTCGACTGCCCTGTGCACGTACTCGACCGTATACTCCCTCGGGTCGGCGTCCCGCCACGCCGGGGGGCCGGTCTCTGGCTCGCCCGCATAGTAGCCGGAGGCGAATATCAGCCCATCGTGGCGCAGGGCCCACGTAACCTTCTGCTGTTCCCTGCGAGAAATGGGATGGGGCCACAGGTACTCCACCCACACGCCCTCCTCGGTGGCCAGGGCTATCTCCTTGCCCAGTTCCTGTCCGTCGGAGCCGACCACGTCCTTGATGTCCGTGCCGATGAGGTGGGGAAAGATGGGATGCGCAAGGTAGATGTCGTCCGCGCCGATGAGGAAAAGGTAGAACTGCCCGTCCAGGCTGTCCTGGCCGTTGTAATGGGCGATGACGGCGTCCAGGCCGTCCTCCTCGTACCTGGCCACAGCATTGTTCACGTATTCCTTGACGGACTCCGCTACGTCTTCCACCAGCACGGAGTGGCTGGCGGAGAACACCAGGCCGTCGTGCAGAATGGCCAGGAGTCGCCGCGGCTCTTGCTGCCGGGTAGCCGGGTTGATCCCCTGGGTCTCGTCCCATTGGCCTTGCTCGGTAGCGAATGTCATCAGCTCGTCGAATCTGGCGGCGAGCGCCGTCCCCGCGCTCAGGTCCTGGCCTTGAAGGGATGGTATGGTGGTGAACACCAGCAACACCTTCTCGACCTTGTCTATGAGGAGCAGTCTTCGACCATGCTCTGCGCTCGCGGCGGACCTGTAGAACTCGACCGTGGCGTCCAGTCCGTTCTCGCCGTAGTACTCTATTGCCTTCTCAAGGTACGCTCGCGTCAGCGCGTCGTCGTCCGAGGCAGAGGGGGCCTGCATCGCGACCGCGGTGGCGGCGGGCGCCGGTGTCGGATCGGGGACCGCGGTGGGGGCCGGCTGTGACGTAGGCTGCGGGGCCGGGGCGGCGGTGGGCACGGGCGCTGGGACGCTCGTAGGTTCTGGGGCCGCCACGGCGGTGGGTACGGGCGTTGGAGAAGGGTCGTCGCCGCAGCCAACCAGGAGAGCTGTGGATGATACCAGGATCAGGAGCAGGAACAGCGCGCTCACCCCGACCGGTGATCGCCGGAGCCTCGATCCTGTCCGCCTCGCCTGCGGTCTTGCCTCTTGCTCGGTTCGCAACATACCTTGTCTCCCCCTTTGGTTTGTGCTGCACACTCTACTGAGGCCGAAGCACAATTGATCGAGAACTGTTTTCGTTGAGCACATAGTGATACATAATGTCAGTCTACACCTTCGTGCATATTATCGCATATACTGTGTCCAATTATACAGTCTCATTTCTCACGGGCAGCGTCAATTGCCCGACGAGCCGCTGCAATCGGGGGTTTCATCTCATTGTTTAGAAGAGCCCAGGAGCGTCACGAAATCCTGTACGAACCGGACGAAAAGTGTCCGCCGCTACTGGCCATTTCCTCGGCTCTGCAGATATTTATACCCAACACTATCAGCCTCGTCATGCTGGCGGCGCTGGTGGTGCGAGCCTCCGGCGAATCGGAAGCCTACCTGTCGTGGGTGACGTTTACCGCGCTGGCAGTCACCGGCATCAGCATGATCCTACAGACTCTCCGGTTGCGCCATCTGGGTTCGGGCCGCCTCATCGTCACAAACTTCAACGTCCCGTTCCTGGCTGTCAGCGCCCTTGCGCTCCACGTCGGCGGACCTGGTATGCTGGCCAGCCTTGTGGTGTTTTCCACTCTGGTCCAGTCCGTACTGACCCTGCGCCTTGCCTCCCTCCGCCGGGTGTTTACGCAGACCGTGAGCGGAGTGGTGGTCATGCTGGTGGCCGTCTCTGCCCTCCCCTTCATCATCAGCAGAGCCGTCATACCGCCGGAAGGAGAGCCGACGTTGCTCTTTCTGGCGCCGGGAATGGCCGCTCTTGCCGCCGGGATCCTCATATCCCTGCAAGACTCGCCAGTCTGGCGTATGTGGATTCTGCCGGTCACAGTCGCGGTCGGGCTGATCGTCGCGGCGCCCCTGGGCTTCTACGACGCCGGCAGAATAGTCGACGCCCCTTGGCTGCGCCTGCCGGGCTTCGGCTGGCCGGGGCTGGATCTTACCTTCAGCCCGGAATTCTGGGCGCTGCTTCCGGTGTTCGTGTTCGTGAATCTCGCCGGATTCATCAAGGCGGTGGGAGACCTGTCCGTAATCCACCGCGCTTCCTATCGCAGCCAGTCGGCCATCGACTTCCGCGCGGTGCAGGGGGGCCTGAACGTGTACGGCGTCGGAACGCTGCTCTCCGGCCTCCTGGGAACCCTGCCCGTCGCCGCGCCATGGGCGGCCACCGCGGTCTACATCGCCTTTACGGGCGTCGCCGCGACGAGCGTCGGAATTTACCTGGGATTTTTCACGCTACTGGCCGCCTTCCTCTCCAAGCTGCTTGCCATACTGGTCGCCATTCCCAGCCCGGTGGTTAGCGCGGTCTACGTCATCATTTTCGGCATGCTCTTCGTCGAAGGCGCCAAGACGGTGTTCACGGGCCAGGTCGACCAGAGGAAAGCCACCATCACCGGCGTTTCCATGGTGTTGGGCCTGTCCGCCGCTACTCTCAGCGGTCTGTTCGAAGGAGTCACCATTCACTTGGTGGGTAACACCATAGTCGTCGGCGGCCTGGCGGCCGTAGCAATGACCCTCTTCACCGAGCTGTCAGGCTTTCGGGCCAGAAAACTCAGGATCGAGTTGTCGCGATCTTCCCTGCCCGCCGTAGACGACTTCCTCTGCCAGTTCGCCGACGGTAACAGATGGACTGAGAAGGGTAAGGACCGGCTTCGCCTCGTGGGCGAAGAAGTCATGCTGAGCCTGTTCGATGAACAGGACGACGCTCCGGTCGATCAGAAGCGCGGGCTGGTAGCCACGATTCGTCCCGACGGCGCATCGGCCGAGCTCGAGATTGTGGTCGCCTCAGACGACGCCATCCAGGGCAACATCGAAAATCGCATAGCCTACCTGGGCCAGGAACAGGCGCTGGAAGACGAACAGGAGCTGTCCGTCAGAATCCTGCGCCACTACGCCTCGTCGGTTCACCACCGCAAATATCACGGCATAGACATCATCAGTTGCCGCGTGGATAAGTAGGAGCCGCCTCTGCCACAGCCGGAAGCCGGCCCGATGTACTATCATCTCTACTAGCGTGTTTTTCACGTGGTCGGACGGCCTTGCCCTCGATGTCCTAGCCCTTCTCCTGGCGGTAGGGCTGGACCGGCTTTTGCCGGAGCCGCCCGCCGCAGTCCACCCCGTGGTCTGGATGGGACGCGCCATCTCCGCCATGCAACGCGCCGCTCCCCAGGCACCCTTGCCCGCATTCCTGTTCGGCTGCCTGATAGTCGCAGCCATGGTCGGACTCTCGACCGCCCTCGCCTGGTTCGCGACCGCCGCTCTCGACTCCCTACACCCCCTGGCCTACGTCACGGGCAGCGCGATTCTGCTCCGCACCACCTTTACGGTGAGGGGCCTGTCGACGGCCGCGGCGCGTACCCGGCGCAGCCTCGGCGAGGGTCGGCTGGACGACGCCCGGTCGAGCCTGAGCAGCCTGGTCAGCCGGGATCCCACGACCCTGACCGCCTCGCTGGTGGCCGCCTCCGCCATAGAGTCCGTGGCCGAGAACACGACGGACAGCTACATCGCGCCCTGGCTCGCGTTCGCCCTGTTCGGCGTACCCGGAGCGGTGGCCTACAGAGCCGTCAACACGCTCGACAGTATGCTCGGCTTCCGGGACAGCCGGGAGTACCTCGGTAAGGCCGCCGCCCGCCTGGACGACGCCGTAAACCTCGTCCCCGCGCGCCTCAGTGCGCTAATGCTGCTGGCCAGCGGTGCTATGGCCCGCCTGCCGGCCCGCCGCGGCTGGTCGATCATGCTGCGCGACCGCGTGAAGACTGCCAGCCCCAACGCCGGATGGACCATGAGCGCGATGGCGGGCCTGCTGGGAACACGGCTGGACAAGCCGGAGCACTACTCCCTGGGCGGGGGAATGAGAGAGCCGGTGGCGGAAGACATCGACACGGCGATCAGGGTCACCGAACTAACCGCTCTACTTGGCGTGGCCGGCGCTCTGGGCCTCCTCGTCGTGCGCCACGCGATTGCGGGTTGACAAAGAGGGCTAGCTGCCACCCTCCTCGAAAGCGCGGTCAGTCTTCGCTGCCATTATGAAGTCGTTGCGGTGAAGCCCGCGGATCGCGTGCGTCCACCAGTCCACCGTCACGCGCCCCCACTCCACGGTCAGCCGCGGATGATGCCCCTCCTCCTCGGCCAGGTCCGCCACCGCCACGGCGAAGTCCACGGCTCGCCGGTACTCCCGGAACCGGAATCTGCGCCGCAGCCTATCGACTCCGCCACGCTGGATGAGCGCCCAATCCGGAATCTGGGGATGCAGCAGCGCGACCTCCGCATCCGTCACCCGAGGCGAGTCCCCTCGACAAGCCACGCATCGTTCCCGCGCTAGGTCCGTCATTGGCGAAACTCCCCTAGGGCCGCTTCGATATCGTCAATTGCAATCCGGCGCCTCTCTGAACCTCGAAAGGCGGCGGCGCGGCGCCCCTACAGCGAATAGTGTTCCCTCGCCGCGAGATGCGCCGGATCGTCCAACCTGAACGTGTCCGGATTCCTCCCCCTGTCAAGCGCGAGCCAGTACGTGAAGAGTTGCAGCGGTACCACATAGACTATCGGCGACAGATCCTCGGGCGTCCTCGGCAAGGCGATCACCGCGTCTGCAACGCCTGACATCCCAACGTCCCCCTCTTCCACCAGCGCCGCCAGTCCGGCCCCCGTCGCTTTCACAGCCCTGCCAATATCGAGTGACCTCTCATATCCCGGCCCCGGAGGTGAGATCAGCGTAACCGCACACCCCGGCCCGGTCGCGACGAAGGGCCCGTGTAGAAACTGCTCCAACTGGAAGGCGGTGGTCACGTCGTAGGCTGCCTCGTTGATCTTCAGAGCCGTTTCGTAAGCGGAAGCGGTGTTCGGTCCCCAACCCGCGAAGCAGTACCAGCCAAAGTCTCGGAAGTCCTCTACCAGTTCCCGCACCTCGTCCTCGCGCTCCAGGGCCTTGGCCACGGCGTCGGGCAGAGTCGCCAACTCCCTGCCCAGCAGCTCGCCGCCAGGGGCGCGTGAGGCGGTCAAGGCCAGCGCGGTCATCGCCCCCGTATGGCTTACGGTGAACGCTGACGACCTGTCTCGATAGGTCGTCCTTACGACAACGTCCGCCTGCTCCAACCTCGCCTCGGAAGACAGAGATGTGACGATGGCCGTCATCGCCCCTGACCCCCTCGCGAGTTCCAACACGTCTGAGGAGTACCGTTTCGTCCCGGTGTGAGCCATCACGATCACCAGGTCCTCGTTCGTGAGCCGCGGCGGATAAGAGACAAACTCGAACGAATGCACCGCTCGCGTCTCCACCAGCCCTGCCAATCTGAAGAGATGTTCGCCTACGAGCGCGGCGTGCCAGGACGTGCCGATGCCGCACACGTGAACCCTTCTCGCCCTCGACGCCAGCGCGGCCAGTTCGCCCGCCGCCTGTCCCTGGGACTCCAGAATCCCGGCTATGGCTTCAGGCTGGTCCCGAATGCAGTCGTGCATGTAATAGGGATGCTCTTGCCGACGTGCTGGTCGGTTTGTCATCTTCTCGCTCCTGAAAGCCAGGCACCGTCACGCGGGCCAGCGTCGCGACCCTGCACTTGCCCTATCGCGGAGGGTGGGCGCCCGACTCGTCGCGCGTCCCCGGGACCAGCCCGCCGCCGTGGACTACCGCCGCTCCCTGTTCCTGATAAACACCGTCGCCTCCTCCACGTCCATCCGACCGATGGGGCCGGATGCGTACAGCGACCCCAGGACGATTCCCCGCCGCAACAGAAACTCCGTGGGCTGCACGTAACGCCCGTGCCGGGCGTCCTCCGTCCACCACGCCGCGAGCGGCTCCACGCTTTCGGGGGTCACTCCATAGGCTATCGGAAAGCTTAGCCCCACCTCTTCAGCCATGCGCGCGGCCGTCTCGCGGTCCTCCACGGTGGCCCCGATGACGGATACGCCGAGCTGTTCCAGTTCATCCAACTTATGCTGGTAGGCGGCCAACTGCCGTCTGCAATACGGTCACCACTCGCCCCGGTAAAACAGCAGCGCGAGGTACCGGCTCGAAATCTGGTCCGGAAGCGTCAACTTCGAGCCATCCGTGAGATTCAGCTCGATTGTTGGAAAGCGGTCGCCCTGTTTCAACTTTTCGGCCATGGTAGTCCTCCTTCAAACAAGGTCGGCGGCCCATGCACTTTCAGGATACCACACCCGCCTCTCCGCGCAGCGAACACCCACTCTAGCCGCAATCCGAATACACCGTCGCAGCAGACCAGTCTACTGCCCCGGCGGTCCCATCATGCTGGCGCCGCACGTGAACGCCGCCTCGAAAAACGCCGTCGGGAACTCGCCCTCTTCCACCTGCAGAGCCTCCACGAGACCCTCCGGCCCGCCCAGCGCCTCGAGCACGCACTTCAGGTTCTCGATCTCCTCGGGCCGCGCGCCGAGTCTTGAGCTCGCCGTTTGCAGCTCCTCATCATTCAGGCACGACAACGCGAGCACGAAAAGGCCCATACCCTCTACCGCTGCGGTCTCGTCTTCCCCGCTTGCGGCAAGCATAATCCCCAACACGTCCAACTCGGCGGCGCCCGCCCGGATACAGGCCGAGCTTTCCACACTGAGTGAGCTACCCGGCTCCATGACGCCTGCAAGGAACATCCGCAGCACCGTATCCCGCTCCAGGCAGGCGGAAAGTGTCGTTACGCCTTGTCCAGAAGGCGTTTCTGGGCTGAGAAACAGCGCCATGAGTTGCTCGGAATCTAAGCTCCCTTCGACGCAGGCCCGTTCCGACTCCGACAGGCCGGACAGGAAAGCCTCCCGGTCCGTAGGATCAAGCGCCCCGAGCTGCCCTTCACCGCTCATGGCCCCGGAAGGCTCAGGCGTCTGGGTCGGCGCCACGGTCGGCACGGGCGTGGCGGGCGCGCTGGCAGGCAATGGCGTGGCCGTCGCGGTTGGCGCAGGCACTGGCGTCGCCGTGGGCGCCGGCGTCGCAGTCGGCTCGGGAGTGGCAGTCGGCTCGGGCATGGCAGTAGCCGTTGGCGCAGACGTGGGTGCCGCGGTAGGAACCGGCGTGGGCGAGTCCTCCGTCGAACACGCCAGCAGCACGAATCCGGAGATAGCGATGATTAGCAGAAGCCTCAATGTCCTTCTCACCCCGTGAATGAATACCAATGTCCAGTTAGAAGTTCACATTCTTGTACAACGCCCAAATGGAACGCTACGTTAGTTCCGACGCCATTTGAACCAAGTCCCCGCTCCCCCCAGTCGTCTGCCCGGTGCATTTGTGATTTACGCATCCCACAACAGCTAGCCGCGCGTGATGCGAGGGCATACCATTATCCCCATCCAACCCGAGGGAGCCTTATCATGGTGATGCCGGAGTTCTATCTTGATTTCTGGAGAGCCTACGACGTCCTGAGACCACTGGCGCTATTCGTTGTCAGCGTCGTGATCTACGGAGTGTTCGTATTCCACTTCTACAGATTCCTCGCGAGAAAGGACATATTCCGTCTCGATCTCAGCAAGTACAACGAGTCCGGCCACCCCGTCCTCAGGAAGACCATCTCGGTCATGCTCTACCTGGTGAAGAGCCTGGTGATGTTCCCACTCTTCGTATCCTTCTGGTTTGTCGTGTTGGCAGGCCTGCTGCTGCTGATGGGGAGGGACCAGTCCATCGACGGCATAATGCTCGGCGCAATGGGTGTGGTGGCCACGATTCGCGTGTGCGCCTACTACAAGGAGGCGCTCGCGACGGACATCGCCAAGATTCTGCCGTTCGCTCTGCTCGGTATCATGCTGATCAACAGCTCACTGGTCCGAATCCCCGATCCGGCCCAGAGCGTCCAGGACGCGGCAACGCGGATCGAGACGGTGGTCTACTACCTGATAGCAGTGGTGGCCTTGGAATTCCTGCTTCGCATACTCTCGAGCATCATTGGACTCGTGAGGCGACCATCCAGGAAAGAGGCGTCAGACGCGAAGGATGCCGGCGCGCGAGCGGGCGCTGTCGGTTACGCGCCCACCGAGGCTCCCTCGCCGGGTTTTGCCCGCGGCCCCTCGCACGGAGCACCGCATCCTGGAGGCTTGGGGTTCGACCGGGTCTACGGGCGGCCACAGTACGATCTGCCCGCGAACACCGGGGCCAGGGCGTTCGAATCCGGATACGCGCCGGAGAGCTTCCCAAGATGGGAGGGCACGCCAAGCCATCGCGGCAGGAAACTCATCCGGAACGGCGCGCCTTGGGATTCGCCTGAGAGCACACCCTAAGGATACCTCTCCAGCCACCACCGGGCGATGTCGATCCGGCGCGCGAACCAGACGCCGGGGAAACCCCGTGCGTACTCCAGGAACCGCCGCAAGGCCACGATTCTCGAAGGCCTTCCCACAATGCGACAGTGAAGCCCCACGTTCATCATCTTAGGGTTGTTCTCTCCCTCCCGGTATAGGGTGTCGAACGTGTTTTTCATGGTCTGGTAGAAGTCCTCAGGGCTGTTCATCCCGCCACGCCAGAAGCGCGTGTCGTTCACCTCGAGCGAGTACGGCACCACCAGCCACTTCCTGCCATCTACCTGCACGTAGTACGGAATGTCGTCGTTGTACGCCATGCAGTCGTAAACGAAACCGCCCTCCTCCACTACCAGCTCCCGCGTGTTGACGCTCGGGCCGTACCTGACGTACCAGCCCAGCGGACGCTCCCCCGTCGTCTTTTCGAGGGACTCCACCGTCTTGCGGATCGCCTCGCGCTCCGCCTCACGGCTCATCTTGAAGTACTCCTCCCAGCGGTAGCCGTGACCGAAAACCTCGTGCCCACGCTCTACGATCGCGCGGCCCACTTCCGGGTTTCGCTCAACCGCCAGGGCGCAGCAGAAGAACGTCGACTTGACGCTGAACTCGTCCAGCAGGTCCATGATCCGCCACACGCCCACCCGGCTCCCGTACTCGAAGAACGACTCGTTGGCCAGGTCGCGATCGCCCTCCGGAACGGGCGAAGGCACCTCGTTGTTCGTTTCGTGCCCGGCGTCGCCGTCGAGCGTGGAGTACTCGGACCCCTCCTCGTAATTCACCACCACGGATATCGCGATGCGCGCTCCGTTCGGCCATTCCACCCGTGGCGGATTCGCCCCGTATCCGATCAGGTCTCGTTCCGTTGCCATATGAACCATCCTCCTCTTGCTCCGGCTCGGGCCCTACCCCACCGCCGTCTACTGCGACGAGGAGCCCGGATACACCAACGCGAAGTCGCCGGTGCTGTTGAGTCGCACACTCGCGCTTACCGGCCTGGTGCCGCCAACGCTGAAGCTGAACGCGTGCTCCCGCCAGTGTTCACCGGGCGCGTCACGCACCAGCAGTTTCAATTCGCCGTTCAGGTAGTGCCGGTACAGTTCAGCCAGTCCCCCGGATTCCGCTATCAGCACCGGGGACAGCTCGACTCTAAGGTCCATAGGCCTGAGCAGTCTCGCTCGTTCCACGGCATCCCCGTCATCTCCAACAATCTCGACTCTCAAACACTCGAGCAACGCGCCAGGCGCGGCGCCTGCCTCACCCGGTTCGCCGCAGTTCCCCGCATCGGCGGACACCCTTACGCTGAACTCGCTGTCCCACGACTCCGCCTCAAATGTCAGCGCCGTGCGGCCCACTTGCACCACCGTTCTCGCGTCCGCCGCCACCTCGGCCTCCACCTCCATCGGCCTCGTTGTACCCGCGGCCGCCTCCGACGGGAAGCTGTCGCCTATGCTACTGAGAGCGGCTACCCGATAGTAGCGCGTCGTCTCGGCGTCCAATGTCGTGTCATAGTATGTCGTGTTGGTCGAACCGGTATCGTCGATCAGATCGGCCCATTCGCCGTCGCCGGTCGGCGACCACTCCACGCGGTAGCCTGTCGTTCTCACCGTCGTCGTCGAAGCGTCCGGCTTCCAGGAAAGCTCCACGGTGTCCGCGCCCCAGACCCTTGCCGACACTCCGGAAGGCGCGTTGGGAGCCGGGACGTACTCCACTCTCACCCCCCTTCGCCTCAGCTCGCTGATATGCGTCGTCAACGACTCTTCGTTCAGGGGGTTGCCGCTCAGCTTGACCCTGTCGCCTCTCCCAAGTCCCTCGTTGTCCGGGAGCGGTGACGCGTCCTCGATGTCGTTGCCGAAGATGTGCAGCAACTCCAGGCTGTTGAGGCCGGAGAGCGGCGACACGTCGGTTATCAAGTTCAATCCCAGGTGAAGCTCCCTCAAGCTCGCCAGCTCCGAGAGGGGCGACACGTCGGAAACCCGGTTGCTGTAGATGTGCAGATTCTCCAGCTTGGTCAGGCCCGCGAGCGGAGACAGGTCCTCGATCTCATTGAGGTAGATGTGCAGAAGGGTGAGATTTTCCAGTCCCGCTAACGGCGACACGTCCGCAATCGCGTTCCGCTCGAGGTGTAGCTCCTCCATGTCCGTCAGTCCCGCCAGCGGCGAAATGTCCACCACCTCGTTGCCGTAGAGATGCAACAGCTTGAGGCTGGTCAAACCGGACAGCGGGGACAGGTCCTCTATCTCGCAGTTCCACATGTACAGCCGTTCCAGTCTTTCCAGATTCGCACCTGAAAGGGGCGTGAGATCCGAAATCGGATTCTCGCCCAGGGCAATCTCCTCCAGGTTGACGAGGCCGGATATAGGCGACAAGTCCTCGATGTCGTTGCTGAAGAAGTGCAACTCCTTCAGGCCTGTCAGCCCCGAAAGCGGGGAGAGGTCGGAGATGTCCTGCCCTTCGACGTGGAGTTCAGTCAGATTCACGAGTTTTGCCAACGGCCCGATATCCGTGAGTACATACGTCTCCGGATCAGAGTAGTACTTCCCGACGTCCAGCCGTTCCAATGGCGTCAGCCCCTGTATGTGCACCAGGTCGTCGTCGGTCAGCTTGTTGTCGCTTATGTCCAGTTCCCTCAGTCCTGTCAGCACCTCCAAGGGGCTGAAGTCCTCTATTTCGTTGTTCCACAGTTCCAGCGTCTCCAGATTGCTGAGGTGCGCCAGGGGCGAAATGTCCGAAACGGAGCCCCAGTTCAGCACAAGCTCGGTCAGTCCGGATAGGCCGGCCAGCGGCGAGACGTCGCTCACCGAACTCCGCGTAACGTGTAGCGACTCCAGGTTCGTCAGGCGCGCCAGGGGATGAACCCCTGTGATCGACGCCCCGCTCACGAACAGCTCCGTCAGCCCCGTCATGCGCGACAGCACCGCCAGGTCCTCATCGTCGAGGTTGTTGCTCCACAGATGCAGGATCTCCAGTTTCGGCACATCCAGCAAGGGTTCGACGTCCGAGATGGCGTTCCCACCCAGGTGCAGTTCGTACAGAGACTCCAGTCCCCTGAGCGGCTCCACGCTGGTGATGATGTTCTCCCAGAGCTCCAACACTTCCAGCTTGTCGAGACCCGCAATCGGCGAGAGGTCCCAGATGGAATTCTCGTACAGGCTCAGCTTGGTGACGTTCGTGGCGTGCTCCAATCCCCTGATGCTCAGGATCCGCGTTCCCGTCGCGGCAAACGAGGTCAGCGACGCCATGTCGCCGACGGTTATGGGCTGACCCTCACTCTTGCCAAACTCCCCCTCCAGTGCGGCCCGCAAGTTTGGGTCGGGAATTTCTACCACCGTGCTGGTAGAGACTGGCTCAGAAATCAGGACTGGAACCGGGGAAGTACCGCTGCCGCTGTCTTGCGCCGTTACCGCCCGGGGCGAGGCCGTTAGCAGTATGGTCGCCAGTCCCAGCGCCATCGCCGCCAGGACAACGTAACCGGCCCGTAGCCGTCCCCGCCTTTTGCCACCGTCGACTAACCCCGATGGCACAGTTCCGTTCCACATCTAGAACAACCTCCAACTTCCTGGTAGGCCTCAACAGCCTTCGAACGTCTCACAACATTGTACCTGTTTGAGACAAGGCTATGCATGGTTCGGAAACTGGCCACCACCAACACTGGAACGAACTTCGTGTGCTCTTTAGAATTCGAAATCGGGATGGGTAGACTACATCGTCGGAGAGTCATCGAATGACCGCTACCACAGGAGAGATTGACCCATGACAACCGGAACGAAGGCCGCACTGACCCTGTTTACGGGTCTCTTGATTGCCGCGATGGTCGCCGCGGCCTGCCAGTCCGACCCCGCTTCCGAAAACGCCACGTCCGAAGTGACCTCCGGCAGCCGTCCCAACGCTTCGGTAAGCGGCGCCGTCACCTACCGTGAGCGGCTGGCCCTCACGCCTGGCGCCTCTCTCGTCGTCGAGCTCCGTGACGTGTCCTACGCGGACGCCGAGGCGCCGCTGATCGCCCGCCAGACCATTTCCGGCCCCGGCCAGGTTCCCATCAGGTACAAAGTCGAATACAGCCGCGAGGATATCGACCCTCGAAGCACCTACTCCATAAGCGCCAGGATCATCGAGTCCGACGGCCGTCTCGCCTTCACTAACGACACCGCCTACGACGTAATCACGCGCGGCAATCCCGACAAAGTCGACATGCTGCTGGTGCTGGTGGAGCCTCCGCCGGACCTGCTCGAAAGCGCCGGCCTCGGCTCTGACTGGAGCAACTGGGTCGAGTTGCCCGCCCGGGTAGTGTCGGCCAATCTCATTCCCAACGAGCCTGAGCAGCTACTCAGAATCGTCTACCTACAGCCCACTGGCGAAGGCTGCGCGCGCCCCGGCAGCCAGGAATCCCGGCTGGAAGGCAACGACGTCATCGCCCGCGTCACACTGTCTCAGCCCCCGCCCACACCCTGGTCGATCCCCTGCGACGACCTCGTCGAGCTCGACACCATCGAGCATCTCGGAACCGCTCTACAGCCGGGCCGGGCCTACCGCGTCATCGTGAACGACGTCGTGACCACCACGCTCACCATCCCCGCTGACCACCTCGTTCACACCTTCATCGACGAGTCGCCCGTCCAGAGCGTTGAGGTGGTCCCTGCGGAAAGCGAGCCGTCCGCGTACGAGGCCCACGTCGTGTCCGGCATGCCCAGGGGCAGCGGATGCTCCCAGTTCAACGGCTACGAAATCCGGCGCGCCGAACCGTACAGAATAGACGTGCTCGTCACCCACCACGAAGTGGCAGACCCGGATGTCGTGTGCACCGCCGACTTCCCCATCATAGAGTCCGCAATCCCTCTCGGCGCGGATTTCGAGCCGGGCAAGGAGTACACCGTCAGCGTAAACTCCGACGCGACGACGTCATTCGTCGCCCCCTAACGCACGTCGTCGCGCCTCAGTCGTGACAGTGGCAGCCGCCGGATGCCCCGTTGTGATGAACGCCCGGCGGCACGTCCAGCACCGGATTCGTGTCGAAGAACCCCACCGGCTTCAAGCTGAATCCGCAGTACGCCACAGGCGAAATCGGCCAGTCCTCCGGGCGCGGCACGTGGTGATACCCCAGCGTGTACCAGACCACCACGTCCGTGTCCTCCACGCTCCGGTCGTTCCTCGTGTACTCCGGAAGTCCCGCGCCGCCGGGGTGCTGGTTCGGGTACGCGCCCGTCGCGGCCGTCTCGTCCGGCGCGTATGGTGTCACCCACAGGTGCTTGGCCATGAACCCCGCCCGCTTGATGATGCTGGAGTCGGGATGAGCGAACGGCAGGATGTTCTCGCCGGGCATCAGCTTGTACCCCACCGGAGACCCCAGCGCGTTCTTCACCGACGGATTGGACACTACCCAGTAGCGGCCCTTCATCGGGTCCACCACCCTCTGAGCCTCCTTCTCCGTCTTCAGCGGCGTCGCCTCAGCGTAGAAGGCGTTGCCGTGCGGATTGTCCGGGCCGGGAGGCTCGGCCAGCGTGTTCACCTCGTACACCGTGTTCGACTCGCCGTCCACGCTCATGTCCAGCCGGAAGCTGAAGAAGTGCTGGTGGACGTGAGCGTTGAGTTGGGGAGCGACCAGCGTCCCGTACTTCGGCGTCTCCCCCTCCTCGATGCCCGCCGTGTTGATGATGCCCGTCAGCTTCACCTCGTGCTGAATCGTTCCGTCCTGGTAGAAGTACCAGAAGAACCCGTACTCGTAGTTGCCCACCGTCGCGATGCTGGAAATCACCAGCCGCCTCGACCGTCTTACCTCCACCTTGCCCGTGCGCCAGTCCGTGTGCTTCCACAGGATGCCGTAGTCCTCCTCGTGCATGCACACCGCGTTCGGAATCGTGACCGACCCGCCCTTGCCGTCGTTCAAGTTCGCGTCGAAGTAGTAGATCTCCCCCAGGCAGTCGCAGCCCAGCGTGAGCGAGTTCGTCAGCGACCCGATGCCGTACTCGCCCGCGTCGAACGCGTTCTTGCGGTAGTGGTCCTTCCCCGGCTCGCCGTAGGGCACCACCATGTCCGAAAGCGACGCCCTGTACAGAATCGGCCGCACCCGTCCCTGGTCCTCGTACCCTACCGTGTGCAGCACCAGCCCTTCCCTCGGCGTGAACCCCACGCGCAGGCTCCACTTCTGCCACGAGACGCTGTAGCCGTCCACGCTGAAGCTCGGCCCCTCCGGCTGCGTGATCTCCAGCGGCTTCAGGTCCTGGCGGAACTCGCCCACGAACTCCTCGGCATAGTTGCCGTCTTCCGGCGCCATCGGGATCACGCCGTAGTCGTCGACCCGCATCACCTCCATCTTGTTCAGATCGACCAGCGCGCTCAGGCCCTCGATTGGCCGCGCGTACCCGTTGTCCGTCGGACTGGACCGCACGAAGTTTCGCGTGAGCGCCAGCCGCCGTCCTTCCTCCTCCTCGTACCCGTAGTACCCCGCCGACCACGGCTCTACCATCACCAGGTCCGGGTCGGTTATGCCGCGCTTGAGCAATCCCTTACGAAACTCGGGGTCCGCCTTCACCGCCGCCTCGCACTCCAGAAACTCGTCGAGCATTATCCGCGGCTGCACCCCGTCGATACGCCTCCAGTCCTCGACCCTTCCCTCGTCCAGCGAAACGACCCCCTCGTAGGTCGCCTCCTCGTCGTTGTCCAGCACCGCCACGAACGCCCGCCTCTCCACGGCCTCGCCCTTCTCGAAGCCGGCCACCTGCTCCTTGCCCGGCTCCTTCAGCACAATCGTCTCGAACCGCACCCTCGGCCCTAGGTCGCGTTCCGCCCTCAGAATCCGCGACGCCTCCACGATCTCCTCGGCCGTAAGCGGGTCCAGCGGATGGAACGTAACCGACCCTGCCTCCGCATCCTGTCTCCTGCCCTCCGAAATAATCATCGCGACCTCCTCGAAGCGGTTCTTCGTGTCCAATCATCGCTGCTGCTTCGCATCGCCGAAACTAGCACAGGCAGTCCCACCGGTCAATCTACACACCCCCCGGCGCCACCCCCAGCGCCCTCTCCGCCTCCGCCGCCGCGTCCGCTGCCGCCCTGGCCAGGTCCTCCAGCCTCTCCTCCCGCCTCGGCTGAAGGTACAGGAACACAACCTCCTTCACCCTCTTCCCCGCCACCTGCCCTATCGAGTGCGCGTACGCTCCTCCCTGCAGCCGGTACCTTCCCATCGCGTCCCTGGCCTCCTCCGCGCTCACCGCGTCCGTCTTGTAGTCCACCACCACCAGGTCCCCACCCTCCTCGAACAGCAGGTCGATGAAGCCGTGCAGCGACCCTCCCCCCACCGCCGCCGAGACCGGCACCTCCCGCCAGTACCTGCCGGACGCCACCGCCCGCTTTACCACCGTGCTGTCCACCGCGTCCCGGCATAGCCGCACGATCTCCCCCTCACGCTCAGGGACGCCCTCCGCCGCCGCCTGCGCTCGCGCCCGGTCCTCGATGCCCTCCCCGGTAGCCAGGTCAATCGCCTGAAGCACCGCGTGCACCGCGCGCCCCACCGACGTCCCCGCTCTACCCCGTCGCCACGGCTCCGGGCTGTCCTGCTCCCCCTTGTCCTCCTCTTCCCGCGCCTGCTTCCCAAGCGACGTCGCGGACACGAACGACGGCCGCCCCATCTCCTCGATGAGCCGCAGCCGCTCCACCATCCACCTCTCACGCGCCTCCACCGTATGCTCGACGGACGCCTCCCCGCGCCCGTGGCCGTCGCCGGCATCCGCTTGACCGGGCGCTTCCGCCGTCACATCAGGCTCGATCCGCTCCCAAAGCCCCGGCGCATTCTCCAGATGCGCTGAGATTCTCCCCGCCAGGCTGCTGGCGCCCCCTCGCTCAGGCCGCCGCAGGCTCAGCACCAGGTGGTCCCGAGCGCGCGTCGTCGCCACGTACATCAGCCGCACGTCCTCCGCCTCCGACATCCTCTTCTCGCTCTCCGCGAGACTCTCGTAGCCCGGCGTGGCGAACCCGCCGCCGCTCGCCCCCAGCCTCACCTCCACCGCCTTCCGCGAGCGCTCGAACAGCACCCGCTCCCTCCGATAGGTCCGCCCCGAGTTGATCCCCGTAAGCACGACCACCGGAAACTCCAGCCCCTTCGATGCGTGCACCGTCATCACCCGCACCGCCTCCTCGTCCGACTCCGGCACCGGCGTCTCCGTGACCTGCGCCCGCTCATTCACCTGGTCCTCGATCCACCTCAGAAACGCCCTCAGCGACGTCCCGCCCGCCGCCGCGAACTGCCACGCCCGCTCCGCCATGAACCGGTACCGCCGCCACTGCTCCCGCATCCTCGGGTGGCCGGACGCCGCCTCCATAAGCCCGCGCTCGCGCACGAACCTCTCGATCAGCCCGCCCGGCGACTCCCACATCCGGCCCTCGTGGAACTCCCGCAGCGTCTCCAACGCCTCGTTCACCGGCCCCTGCCGCCGTCCCGCAGCTTCCCGCAGGTAGTCGAAACGCCCTCCGCTCTGGTGGTGCCTCAGCAACTCCACGTCGCTGCAACCGAACGCCAGCGAGCGCAGCGCCGCCACCGTGGCCACCTGGTCGGCGGGATCGTCTATCGCCTTCAGGCAGTTGAGCAGGTCCCTGATCTCCTGCGTCTCGAATATCAGCGACGCGCTCTCCAGCCGGTACGGGATTCCGAACTCCTCCAGCGCACGCTCCAGCGCCCCCAGTCCGGTCCGCGTCGGCATCAGTATGCACACGTCCGCGTAGGTCACCGACCTGTACTTCTCCTTCCCCGTGGCGTCGTCCGTCGCTCCCCGGTCCAGCGTCTGCCAGCCGTCCTCGTCGGCCACCATCCGCCGCAGCAAGCGGGCGATCTGCCCCGCCTCGTCTCGCCGCACGTCGCCTATCGGCCCTTCCACCTCCTCGTCCGCCAGCGCCCACACACGAGGCCCGACGGCCGACTCCGGCTCTCCATCTCTCTGGGCGGACATCTTCTCGTACTCCGCCTGGACGAAACCGCCGCCGGGAGCCGGTTCCGCATCCACGTCCATCCACTGCCCGAAGACGTGATTCACCCACTCCACCACCCGCTTCTGCGACCTGAAGTTCTGCACCAGGTTGACGGTTCGCCCACACGCTCCCTCGATGCGTTTCTTCAGCCTGTTCATCTGCACCACGTCCGCACGCCGGAACCTGTAGATGGACTGTTTGGGGTCCCCCACCACGAACAGCTTCCCCGCCTTCGGCACAATCTGCTCCCATGCCGTAGGACGCTGATCGTCGCTCACACCATCGGCCACCGCCTCGCTCAGGAACATCGCGATCTCGGTCTGTATCGGGTCCGTGTCCTGCACCTCGTCGATCAGAACGTGCGAGAACCGCCCCCGGAAGTGGTCCCGCACCTCCACTTTGTCCCGCAGCAGGTTCCGCGCCCACACCAGCAGATCGTGAAACTCGGCCCGGCCCTCTTTCCGCCGCCGCTCCGCGTAACACAGCGCGAACTCCCGCAGCGTGTCCAGAATCGGCGCCATCGCCTCGCCCAGCGCCAGCTCCAGCGCCCCTTCCGCGATCTCCTGCGTCTCCCTCAGCAGCTCCTTCAGCGCCTTGCAGGCGTTCTCCCCCGTATCCGGGTCGGTGTCCCAGTCCGCCTGCCTGCCCCGCCCGAACCTCAGCGGCAACACCCGCGAAAGCTGCCGGTATGCCGCCGGAGAACCCGGCTCCTCCTCCTCCAGTCGCCGTATCTCCCTCAGCTTGACCTGGACGTGTTGATAGAGCAGGTCCCCGTCCATAAGCTGCGAGTACACGCACAGCCGCTCTATCTCCGCGCCCGCTGCCCGCAACTCGTCCACCCAGCCGCTCGACGTGACCGGCGGCGGACCGAACGTCACGCCCTCCAGGTCGGCGTAGTTGCGGTGAAACGCCAGCGCCACGTCCCTGAGCTGCGCCAGCGTCACCCCCAGCGTCAGCGCCAACCCCAGTTGCGGCGCAAGCGGAGACTCCAATTCGAGCATCTCGTCCAGCCACTCGTCCCACGCGTCGCCGAACTCCAGGCCCGCCACGATCTCGTCCGACGTCTCGAACGCGGGCGGAAGCCCCGCCTCCAGCGGCCGCTCGTGCAGCAACGCCGCCGCGAACGAGTGCAGCGTCTGTATCGACGCCTGGTCCAGGTCCCCCACCCCCTTGGCGCACAGCGCCCGCTCCTCCTCGCTACCCGCCCCGACCTCGGCCGCCTCCAGCCCCTCCCGCACCCGGTCCCGCAGCTCCGCCGCCGCCGCCTCCGTGAACGTGATGGCCGCTATCCCGTCCAGCTTGGCCTCTCCCGTCCTCACCAGGCCCACCACCCTGCCGACCAGGCTCGCAGTCTTGCCGGTGCCCGCGCTCGCCTCCACGAACAGCGTCTCGTCCAGGTGGTCCGCGATTACGCGCCGCGCCTTTTCGTCAGCGAGCTCGAACCCCTGCCCGGAAGCGTCAGTCTGATGCGCCGTCACTGGTTCTCACTCTCCCCATCAGATAACCTCACGTACCCGGCCAACCCCGGATCGGACTTCTTCCTCTCCCAAAGTTCCACCCGCCGCGTCGCGCACAGCGAGTCGAAGTCGCAGTACGCGCAGTTCGAGGGGCCCCACCGCCCGGGCGGCCCCGGATTCGCCGGAAACATCCCCGCCCCTATCCCGGACACTATCGTCTCGATGCCTTCTCTGAACCGCTCTGCGGTCCTCTCGTCCCCCAGGTCGAACCCCGACGACGGCGCGCGCCTGAACCCGCCCCTGTTCGTCGTGAACCAGTAGGCCGCCCTGACATCGGCCCCTGGCAGCAGCGCCCTCGCCGCGACAGAGTACACCCCCAGTTGCAGCCGCTTCCCAGCGTCGATGGGATCGTCGTCCAGCGCCCTGTATGGACTCGCGCTGCCCGTCTTGTAATCGACCACCAGCGCCGAACGTCCGCCCGCGCTCACGTCTATCCGGTCGATGTACCCGCGAAATAGCAGCCCCGTCTCCGCGTCCGTCACTTCCAGGGAGTCCCCGCCAAAGCCGAATCCCGCCTCCACCACTATCTCCCTTGTCTCCGCGCCGGCCCGCAGCTTCTCGTCCTCCTCGAGGAACGTATCCAGGTCGGCGAGAATATCCCCCTTCTCCAATTCCCA
Organism: Dehalococcoidia bacterium; assembly: GCA_034422735.1. GTDB lineage: Bacteria > Chloroflexota > Dehalococcoidia > Lucifugimonadales > CATOSD01 > CATOSD01. The sequence continues at coordinate 37,421 of DAOUJL010000006.1, forward strand.
CAGCAACGGCTTCCCCGTCACGCCCCTCGACCCGGCGCTCTCGAACTCCTCCTCCGCGATCTCCACAAGCCTCCGACGCTGCGCCTGCGGCCACTCCTCGTCTGGCGCGGGAAGCCTCCCATCTTCCGCGACCTCTCCGATGAACCGCTCCAGTATTCCGTGTATCAGCGAGCCGCGCTCCAGCGCCGATATGGACTCGCCCTCCTCCACCGCATCCAGCGCGCTCAACCTCAGTACGTGACCCAGGAAGTAGCTGAACGGACACCGCGCCCAGCTTTCCAGGCTGGTCGGCGACACCGGCGAACGCCCCAGGTCCCGCAGGAACCGCGCCTCTGTGCCCATCGAGGACAGGTTCCCGTCGAACTCAGTCAGCCTCCCCACGTTCCGGCTCCGCCCGATCTCCACCGCTCGCGCGAGCCCACCGTCCCGCGCGAACGGGTGCTCCGCCAGCCTCCGTTCCGCGCGCCTCCACGCCAGCAGCCGGCTCAGGTTGTAGTCCAGCGCGTCCGCCAGCGCCGGCTCCGGTGTGCGGGACAGCGCCTCCTCCGGAGAAGGGTCGATAGACAGCCACTCGCGCTCGCCCATCCGCCCAAGCCCGCTCGCGTGCACCGGCGCCCCCTCCAGCGCCGTCGCCTGCTCCACGAACCACCGCGACGGGTACGCCTGCCGCTGCGACGCCGCGTTTGCGACCGGGTACGAAAGCTCCCGTCGCGGCGCCGTCGCCAGCGCCGACAGGTAGTCGTACCGCTCCGCCGCGATGCGCCTGTCGACGCGCGGCTCCCCACCCGCAGCCTGCCATTCGGCCTCCGGCAGCAGCGGATCGGGCCGTATCGCCGGCGGCATCCCGCCCTCCACCATCCCCAGCACCCACACCACGTCGAAGCTCATTCCCGCCGCCGCCCCTATCGACGACACGAACACGCCCTGCCCTGTCTCACCCAGGTGCCCAACCGTGCCTCGCAGCGAGTCCGCCACCGACTGCCGGAACTCCTTCAGCGTGCAGCCCCTCCCAACGCTGTCCGCCCCGGACAACTCCCGCATCGCCCGCGTCACCCTCTCCAGCGCAACCGCCTCGGCTTCCGGAAGTCGCCTATCGTCCAGGTAGCGGCCCAGCAGATCGCCGGCCCATTCGCAGAACTCCCCCCACCGGCTCCCGTCCTTCGGCGGCTTGACGTCGCTCACCAGCCGCTCGACGAACGCCAGCACTTCCCTGGCCGTCGCCGCCTCCGCCCCCATCATCTCCGCGCGCGCCTCCGTGATCTCCTCCGCCCTGACGCGCCTCTCCGCCTCCTCATCGAGCCGCGCCGCATGTGACGCAAGCCGGGCGCGCCACTGCTCCGGTCCCCGGACCACGCCCGCCGTCCTCGTCAGCGAGTCCCACCTGCTCGGACTGAAGCCCCGCGCCGTACCACCCGCCGGGCGCACCGGGCAGCTCGTCAGCCACTCCATCACGTCCGCCCGCCGGAACTCGCCCTCGGGCATATCCAGCAGACCCATGAGCGTCCGACCCGCCGCGCTGTCGGCCAGCGTCTTCCGGTCCGGCCCCGCCATCGGTACGCCGGCCATCCTCAGCTCGTCCCGCACCAGCGACGCGTAAGGATTGTCCATCCGGTAGAGTATCGCCATGCGATGGAACGGAGTGCCCTTCTCCCTCGTCTCCCGCGCGATCCCCCTTGCCGCCCGCCTCACCTCTTCATGCGCCGTGGGCGCCACGTGAAGCCTCGCCTCGTCCCGATCGTGTCCATCGTCAGCCTCACCCCGTCCCAGATCCACCCGCGTCCCCATCGAGTTGCCGAGCGAGCCCGCCAGCGCCTCCACCGGCCCATCCGCCACACCGTCGCCCGTCCTTCCCAGCACCACGTAGCACAGCCGCCTTTCGGCCAGCGCCTCGATTAGGCTCAACTCGGCCGGACTCACGTTCCGCGGCAGATAGAAAACAATCGCGCCCAGGTCTGCCAGCGCGGGAGCCTCCCCACTCCGCACCGCGCCGGCCGCCGCTTCCGCCAGGTCCTCCCCGTCGTACCAGCCTCCGCCCACCCTGCGGCGAAACTCCCGGTACAGCCCCACCAGTTCCCGCCGCAACTCCCCCTTCGTCTCCAGCCGCGCCAGCAGCCCCTCGTCGGCCTGCCGAAGCTCCCCGAAGGACGCCCGGACACTCGCCTGCGTCGCCGCGTGATCGCTCACGGACGCCAGCGGTCCCGTTGCGCCCGCCAACACCTCCCGAAGCCACACCCGCTCCACCACCGACGTCAGCGGCCTCCGACCCGAACGCGCCATCGCCGCGCCCCCCAGCAGCTCCGCCAGCACCGGCGGCACGATGAACCGCACGTTCGCGAATCCGCCCGCCCCCAACTCCTGCCGCAGGCTCAGATTCGCGTAGCTCGACGGCCCCACCACCGTCACCGGCGCCAGCGCGTCGCCCCCCTTCACGCCGCGCACCAGCCGCCACAGCGCCTCCCGCAGCCCCGGCGACTGCCGCCCCACCAGCAACCTGCCCGCGTTCAGGCCTCCATTGTCCATTGAATCAGAATCCATGCCCGCACT
>DAOUJL010000007.1:0-12149 GCA_034422735.1 Dehalococcoidia bacterium
ACCTGCCCGAAGTGTCCATGCCCGCACTGGTCGGCCCGCACTCGGCAAGACCATGGGCAACCTCGCTCAAACGCCTGGCACAATACCCCTACCCGGTAATCTGACACAGGCTCTCCTCTCATTCAGTGTTTGACGGCTCAGTTGGCCCGCTATACACTTCCAGCGACGGCAGATGCCGAAACCGAAGCGACGCCAACATCATTTTGACGAGGAGTGCACAAGTGTACCTAGTAAGAAGGATAGCCAAGACTAAGCCCCAGACCGAGTGGGAAGTCGCCGCGATTCTGCGGAGAATCTGCGATGCCTACGAGGAAAACGGCCGCAGCAAGGCCACCATTATGGTAGGAGGGCGCGGGCTTCCCGGCGAGAGCCAGGTGATTGCCGAGTGGACGCAGGACTCCATCGAGCCCAACTGGGTGTCCAACGTGCCCGCGTCGGTGCGCGAGGACAACGCGAAGCTCCAGTCGCTCATCCTGGAGTATCCCATCGAGTTCTACGAGGTGGTAACCGACGAGAAGATGAAGGAGCGCGGACTCTAAAGGGTCGCAATCCCAGGGGAAATCGAAGTGCGAATCGGTAGTAGTGGAGGTGCGAACGTGACCACGACAGCCAACGGCGCAACACCGGGAAGCCACGGGCAATTCTCCCACCGCCCGCTCGTGTGGGGCAGGCACGGCATGTCCGGGGGGGGCACGCAACTGACGGCGCAGGCGGGTATGCGCGCGCTGTGGCAGGGCGGAAACGCCGTGGATGCCGCCGTCGCGTCCGCGCTCGCTGCGGGCGTGCTGGAGCCTACCGCGCACTACACGCTGGGCGGCGAGGTGGCGATGCTGCTGTACGAAGCCGATTCGGGCAAGGTGCGCTCGGTAGTCGGCCAGGGCTGGGCGCCGCGAGCCGCGACTATCGACCTCTACATGGAGCGCTGGGGCGAGATCCCGCCGGGCGTGCACTCCAGCACCGTGCCGGGCGTGGTCTCGGCGCTGCTCGCGATGCTTGGCACGCACGGCACCACTTCGTTCGGCGAGGCGGCGGCGAGCGCGATCGAACTGGCGGACGGCGGCTTTCCGGCGTATCCGCTGTTCAGTCGCACGATTGGCACTCCGGCGCGGCTTGCCAACCTGAGTGCCCACGCTGATTCGGCCCGCGTCTTCCTGCCCGGCGGCTCTCCACCGCCCGTGGGCAGCAACTTCAGGCAGCCGGACCTGGCGCGCACGTTGTCGCTCATGGCGCAAGCCGAGAGCGACGCTCTGGCGGCGGGAGCGGACCGTGAAGGGGGCATACGGGCGGCGAGGGACTGCTTCTACAAGGGCGATCCCGCACGCCGTATGGTGGCGGCGCTGAAAGAGCTGGGCGGGCTGTATGAGTACGAGGATTTCGCCGAGTACGAGTCGCCGTTCGAGGAGCCGATCTGTGTGAACTACCGCGGCTACACCATCTACACCAACCGCACCTGGACGCAGGGCATCTCGCTGCTGCAGGCGCTGAGCATACTGGAGGGCGTGGATCTGGCCGGTATGGGCCACAACAGCCCCGAGGCGATTCACACGCAGGTGGAGGCGCTGAAGCTGGCCATGGCGGACCGCGAACGGTATGCGGGCGACCCGGACTACGTGGACGTGCCGTTCGACGGGCTGCTTTCGGAGCGGTACGGCGCGCTGCGCCTGTCACTGCTGGGTCGGGAGCGGGCGCGGGCCGAGTACCCGCCGGGAGACCCACGCGGGATGAGGGCGGTCACCAACGGCGCGCACGCCGCGGGCGCTGGTCGCGTGGCGGAGGCCGCGGGCGAGTTCGACGGCACGACTTACCTTTCGACTGCCGACGCGCAGGGCAACATGGTGTCGGCGACGCCGAGCAGTTTCGCGGGACTGGCGCAGGGCATGGTGCTGGGCGACACCGGAATCGTCATCAACTGCCGGGGCTGCTACTTCTGGCTCAATCCCGACAATCCCAACGCGCTCGCGCCCCGCAAGCGCCCGCGCACGACGCCGTGCACATTCATCGTGCTGAAGGACGGCAAGCCGTTCATGACGCTGGGCACGCCCGGCGGCGACAGCCAAGTGCAGAGCAACCTGCAGGTGTTGACGAACATCGTCGACTTCGGCATGGACGTGCAGGAGGCGGTGTCCGCGCCCCGGTTCTGCGGGTACAGCTTCCCGCGCTCGCCGTGGCCGCACACGGTGTCGCCCAACAAACTCTCGCTGGAGAGCCGCATCCCTCGTGAGACCGCCGGCGCGCTGGCGGAGATGGGCCACGACGTGGAGACGATAGGGCCGTGGGGCATAGTCAACGGCTTCACGCCGATAGTGGCGGACAACGGGGCGTACACCGGCGGGGCCGACCCGCGGCGCGACGCCGTGATGCTGGGGTGGTGACGGCGAAGTGACGACGACGCACTCGATAATCGAAGTCGAACTGACGGACGCCCACATCGTCGTGGAGTGGAGCGACGGCCACGTGAGCGTGTACGACCCGCGGGAGGTGCGGATCAACTGCGGCTGCGCGCAGTGCGTGGAGGAGTGGAGCCGCCGCAAGCTGCTCGATCCGGCCACGGTCCCGCACGACATCCGCGCCGAGGACTACCTGATGGTGGGCAAGTACGCGGTGCAGTTCCTGTGGAGCGACGCCCACTACACCGGCATCTACACGTTCGAGACGCTGCGCAGGCTGTGCGACTGCGCGGAATGCAGGGCGGCGCGAGGGTGACGGAAGGTCTGCCCAAGGCTATCCTGTTCGACCTAGACGACACGATCATCTCAGCGTCGGAGTCCACTCCCAACGCCATGGAGCAGGCTTGCGTCCGGTTCGCGCCCAGGATTCGCGGCGTTACGGTCGAGGGGCTGTACGACGCGTTCCAGAGCGCCGCGATGGAGTTCTGGTCCGAGGCGGGCAGGCAGCGCCAAGGTCGGCTGAATCCCGCAGGGGCCACGCTCGCCATCGCGACGAGCGCGCTGGAGGTGCTGGGCGTCTGCGACGATTCGGGGCTTGCCGGAGAGCTTGCCCAGAGCTATCTCACCACTCGCGAGAAAAGCCTCAGGCTGTATCCGGGGGCCGTCGAGACGTTGGAGAAGCTGCGCGGCGAGGGCGTGCGGCTGGCGCTGATAACCAACGGTAGCGCCGAGGGTCAGCGGGGCAAGGTGGTGCGCTTCGGGCTGGAGCGCTACTTCGGGTGCATCGTCATCGAAGGGGAGTTCGGCGTCGGTAAGCCGGACGAGCGAGTGTACCGGCACGCGCTGGCGTCGCTGGACACGGAGCCGAAAGACGCCTGGATGGTGGGGGACAACCTGGAGTGGGAGGTGGCGACACCCCAGCGGCTGGGGTTGCGCGGCATCTGGGTGGACTGGGCCGGTGTGGGGCTGCCGGAGGGAGCGAGCGTGAGGCCGGACCGGATAGTGCGGGGTATCTCGGAGTTGGTGTGATGGGCTTGGGGGTGCATTAGCGGCCAGGTTTCTCAGCTACCAGCAGGGCGACGGAGCGCATCCAGACGCGGTTGTTGGCGACGAGGCGGAGGCCGGCGTCTTCCATGAGCGATGCGAGTTCTGGCGCGCTGGCGAATCCGCCGACGGACTCCGGCAGGTAGGTGTAGGCCTCGCGTTCGCCGGCGAATACGGCGCCCAGGGCGGGGGCGACGCGCCCGAACAGCTTGGGGAACGCGCGTCCCCAGGCACCCTCCTCGTCCGTCCGCACTATCTCCAGAATCGCCACACGCCCGCCGGGGCGCACGACGCGGGCCAATTCCCGGATGGCGAGCGGTTGGTCGATGAAGTTGCGGACTCCGAATCCGACCGTGGCGCAGATGAAGGTGTCGTCCTCGAAGGGCAGCGCGTGGGCGTCTCCAGCCACGAGGTCGACCGCGTTCGAGAGGCCCTGCCGACGCGCTTTGCGGGCGGCCACGCGCAGCATGGCGGGGGCGAAGTCCAGGGCGGCCACGCGCGTCACGGCGGGGATGCGCGCCAGGTCGAAGGCGAAGTCGCAGGTTCCGGCGGCGACGTCCAGGGCCGGCCCGGACAGCGAGCCGACGGCGAGACGGCAGGCGCGGCGTCGCCAGGCGTAGTGCCTGCCGGCGGTCATCACCGTGTTCATCAGGTCGTAGCGGCGGGAGATGCGGGTGAACATGTCCGCGACGTAACGCGCCCTCTCCCGTCCGCGAAGCTGGGCCACCGGACGCTTCCCTACCCGCGCGGTCCGGCCAGGGCGCTTATGGCCCTGGGCAGCTCCGGCAGCAGGTCGGTGGCTGCCATACCCGCGTCGCCCAGTTCGGCGCGCACGCGTTCGCCCGCCTTGCCGTGGAGGTATACGCCCAGCGTGGCCGCGTCAAACAGGCCGACGCCCTGGGCGATCAGGCCGGCGATGGCGCCCGCAAGCACGTCGCCGGTGCCCGCGGAGGCGAGGCCGGGGTTGGCGAAGGGGGACAGCGACGTGCGACCGTCGGGGGCGGCGACCACGGTGAACGCGCCCTTGAGTGCGACCACCTTGTCCCACGTCTCGGCGGCGTTCGTCGCCGCGGCGACGCGGTCGGCCTGGAGGCGAGCGGACGGCTGGCCCGTAAGCCGCGACATCTCGCCGGGGTGCGGCGTCAGCACGGCTCCCTGGGTGAAGGACTCGCTCCAGTCGTCGTCGCGGCTGGCGAGGAAGTTCAGGGCGTCGGCGTCCACGACCGCGGGCGGGATGGGGGCTCCGCCGAGCAGCAGGCGGGCCAGCAGGTCGCGCGTGCGCTCGTCCTGGCCGAGGCCGCAGCCGACGAGCAGCGAGTCGTAGTCCGGCAACGCATCAAGGAGCAGGGGCGCGGCGCGATCCGGGTCGGCGTAGCCGGGGGAGGACTCCGGCAGGGGGATGAATGTAGGCTCGGTGGCGCCCGCAGCGACGGACGGCTGGAGGCTGGCTGGGATGGCCAGGGTGACGAGGCCGGCTCCGACGCGAGTGGCGGCGAGGGACGCCAGCCGCGCCGCCCCGACGTAGTTGGGGGAGCCGGCGACGATTAGCGCGCGGCCGAACGTACCCTTGTGGGAAGCGAGCGGCCTGGGCGGCAAGAGCCGCACGGCGGAGGCCTCGGTCATCAGCTCGACAGTTACGTCGTGGTCGAGGCCGGGCGGGATGCCGATGTCCAGCGTCTCCAGCGTGCCGACGCTCCCGGCGCCGGGCAGCGCGAACATGCCGAGCTTGGGGTAGCCGAGGGCGAGGGTGACGTCCGGCTGAGGCGTGAGCGGGTCGAGCGCGCCGGTGTCGGCGTCCAGACCGGTGGGGACGTCGAGCGCGAGAAGCGGCAGGTCCGCACGGTTCGATCTTTCGCAAGAGACCTTGTCGAGAATCGACGCCAGCGCGCCCTCGATTGGCCGGGAGCGGCCGGTGCCGAGAACCGAATCCACCACGGCGTGGGCCAGGGCCAGCCACTCGCGGAGCATGGCAAGGTCCTCGTCGTCGGAGGCGCGGACGATGGGCGCGCCCAGCTCGCGGAGGGAGTCGAGCTTGGGGTCCGGGGACGGCCTGCGTCCGCAGAGGTAGACGAGGACGCGAGCGCCCCAGCGGTGGAGGTGGCGGGCGGCGACAAGGCCGTCACCGCCGTTGTTGCCGGGGCCGACCAGCACCACGACTCGGACGCCCGGAAGGTGGCCGATTCGCCTACGGACGGCGCGGGCGACCTCCAGGCCGGCGTTCTCCATGAGGGTGTCCTTGGACACGCCGGCCTCTTCGGAGCGGTCCTCGATCCGGCGCATCTGCGCGGCGGACACGACCTTGACGGTCAGCGGGGAGACGGCCATCGAGGCGTGCACGCTCAGAGCTTGCCGATGAGGGACTTGACCAGCGCACGAGTGCGCGCGACGGAAGCCTCCTCGTCATCGCCGTGGGGGAAGATGGACGCCAGCAACTCGGTGGCGCCGGCTTCGGCGACAACGGCAAGCTGCTCCGTCACCTCGTCCTCGCTGCCGACGACGGCTATGTCGGCGGGACTCTCCACGCCCTCGATGTCCAGCATCCGGCGGTAGCTGGGCAGAAGGCCGTAGCGCCCGAAGTGCTCGGCGGCTTGGAGGCGTGCTCCAACAGGATCGTCGGTGACGGCGATGGGCAGGCCGACGCACACGCGGGGCGCGGGGCGTCCGGCGTCCGAGGCGGCGGCGCTGATGCGCGGCACGACGTGGGTGCGGAGCGTCGTGGGGCCAACCATCCAGGTGACGGTGCCCTCGGCCTGTTGTCCGGCGATGCGGAGCATTCGCGGCGCGAGCGCGGCGACCAGGATGGGGAACGGCTCGGCGCTGGGCACATCGATGTCGGCGTTCACGCGGAAGATCTCGCCCTCGAACCGGGCGCTGCCCTCGTCCACGAGCGAGCGGAGCACGGACAGGTACTCGCTCATGTGCTGGGCGGGGCGCTCGAACGGCAGGCCCCAGCGCTCCTCGACGGTGGGCCTGTGGGACAGGCCGATGCCGAGGTCGATGCGGCCGCCGGTGGCGGCGTTGGCGGTCAGCGCCTGCTGCGCGAGCATCACGGGGTGGCGCGGGAAGGTGGGAACGACGGCGGTGCCCATGCGTATGCGCTCGGTGCGCTGGCCGGCGAGGGCGAACAGCGTCAGCGCGTCCACGCCAGCGACCTGGGCAGACCAGAAGCTGTCGAAGCCGTCGTTCTCGGCGTCCACGGCCTGCTGGACCTGGCCCATAAGGCCGGACGAGGCTCCCATGGAGCCGATGAAGATTCCGATTTTCATTTTTTGGTTCCTCCTGGAGTCAGCCGCTGTTATTGTGCCTGCCCCCTCACCCTGACCCTCTCCCACGGAGGGGAGAGGGGACTATTCGGAAGGTTCACTCGCGCCGCCTGGTGCGTCTCACCGGCAGGGTGTTTTCGTGGCGGCTCTCGGCGACGACCATGGCGACTGCGTAGTCACGGGAGTGCGAGATTGTGATAGCAAGCTGCTCGATGCCGAGCAACTCGGCGCGGGCGAGCGCCTTGCGGTGCAGGCGCACGGTGGGAGCGCTTCCCCTGCGGCGCACGACCTCGATGTCCTTCCAGGGCACGCCGCGAACGCCGGTGCCGAGCGCCTTCATCACCGCCTCCTTAGCGGCGAAGCGACCAGCGAGCTGGGGGGCGCGTCCGCGGCAGAAGGCGATCTCGCCCTCGGTGTAGATGCGGCGCTCGAACCTCTCGCCGTACTCGCAGGCTACCCTGCGAACGCGCCCTATTTCGATGATGTCCACGCCGGTGACGAGCGTCATGGCTTTCGAAATTCCCTCCGGCCTGTGCGGGCCGGGCAGCCGCCATTATAGTCCGCGTACCCGCGCGCTGTCAGTTTTCCGGGTGCAGCCAGCGGGTGTTTATTCCGCATGAATGCGAAATCTGCTCAATTCTGCACCATTCCGCACATTCCCTAGCTGGGAGTGGCCGCGACCGCGCTCAATTCTGTCCCGCCTAACTGGGCATTCTGGCGCATTAACGTCCTGTCGCGTGGCAGAAGAGGACAGGGGCGGGGCTTCACCCCCATCCTAACCTTCCCCCTGCGAGGGGGAAGGGACTTTGGGAAGGCCCGGGGCGGGTCGGTCCCGCGGGCGGGTTTGAAACCCGTCCCTACTGTGTGTGATGATAGCACGGATGTGCGGATAACGCAATGGCGGTGGCGAGAATACGGGTTGGGGGCGGACTTGTGGGAAGAAATAGCGCACGAACGGGAACTGGTGGGACGTGGCTGAGAGTGGGTGGGGCGCGGCTGAGAACGGATGGCGCGGGAAAGTGACGGAATTTTCGGGGTCCGGGGGAGCGATTGGGTCGGGTGGGACAGGGCCAGGAACGGGTGGCGCGCGTGTGTGACGGTTCATACGTGTAAGGGGGAATTGGAGCGTTCGGGAGATGACGGGGGCGACCGGAATGGCGTGGAATGAAGCCACGTCCTATAATTGGGGCCAACACCGAGGGCCGTCGAAAGGCCCGCGACAGGAGGCGCGTCCTATGCCCGCATTGCGAATAGACGGCGCGGCGATGGCCGCCGAGATCAGGGGAGAGGTCGCGGAGGGGGCGGCGGAGATGAAGGAGAAGCACGGCGTTACGCCGGGGCTGGCGGCCGTGCTGGTGGGGGACGATCCGGCGTCGGCGATCTACGTGCGCAACAAGCAGCGCGAGGCGACGGCCGCCGGACTGTACGCGGAGGTGTTTCTGCGCCCGGCGGACACCACACAGGACGAGGTGTTGTCGCTGGTGGCGGACCTGAACGCGGACGACCGGTTTCACGGCATACTGGTGCAGCTTCCGCTGCCTGACCACGTCGACGAGAACACGGTCATCGAGTCGATAGACCCGATGAAGGACGTGGACGGGCTTCACCCGAACAACATGGGGCGGCTGATGGCGGGCAGGCCGCGCTTCGTGTCGGCCACTCCGGCGGGCATACAGCAGATGCTGTTGCGCACGGGCAACGACCCGTCGGGCAAGAACGTGGTGGTGTGCGGGCGTAGCAACATCGTGGGCAAGCCCATCGCAAACCTGCTGATGCAGCGGCTTCCCGGCTCCAACGCGACGGTCACGGTGTGCCACACGCGCACGGCGAACCTGGCGGAGGTGACGCGCGGGGCGGACATCCTGATCGCGGCGATGGGCCAGCCACGGCTGATCACGGCGGACATGGTGAAGGAGGGCGCGGTGGTCATCGACGTGGGCACCAACCGCGTGGACGCGCCCGAACGGGAGCGCGGCTACCGGCTGGTGGGCGACGTGGCCTACGGGCCGGTGAGGCGGAAGGCGGCGGCGATAACGCCGGTGCCGGGCGGCGTGGGGCCGATGACGATCGCCATGCTGCTGGTGAACACGCTGAAGGCGGCGCGGCTGTCGATTCACCCTGAGTTGGACGAGTGAGGGGCGGCGTCACCCCCATCCTAACCTTCCCCCGTCGAGGGGGAAGGGATAACGCAGCGCACCCTCACCCTGACCCTCTCCCGTCGAGGGAGAGGGGAACATAAGGAAGCATGAACACCGGCGACTTCGATTACCACCTGCCGCCTGAGTTGATTGCGCAGACGCCGTTGGAGCGTCGTGACTCGTCGCGGTTGATGGTTGTGCCGCTGGATGGCGCGGCGGCCCGGCATACCGTCTTCTCTGAGCTGCCGAGTCTGCTGTCGACGGGCGACGTGCTGGTGTTCAACGACAGCAGGGTGATACCCGCACGGCTGGTCGGACGGCGCGCCAAGACGGGCGGACGGGCCGAACTGCTGCTGCTGGACAGGCTGTCGCCGGGGGTGTGGCGCGCGCTGGTGAGGCCGGGCCGGAGGCTCGGACCGGGCACGGTGATCGAGTTTGCGGGCGTGGACGCGGAGATGAGCGCGGAAGTAGAGGAGGTGGAGGAGAGCGGCGCGCGCGTCGTCCGGCTGAATGGCGAGGAAAACCTGGACCGGGTGGGTGCGATGCCGCTGCCGCCGTACATCCGCGAGCCGCTGGTCGACAGGGAGCGATACCAGACGGTCTACTCGCGGGTGGAGGGCAGCGTGGCCGCGCCGACGGCGGGGTTGCACTTCACGCCTGCGGTGCTCGACGGGCTGCGCGAGGCGGGCATGGAGACGGTGTTCGTGACGCTGCACGTGGGCTGGGGAACGTTTCGGATGGTGAAGACCGACGACCCGGAGTCCCACGAGATGCACGCCGAGCGGTACACGCTGTCGTCGCAGGCGGCGGATGCGGTGAACGCGGCCAAGCGGGAGGGCCGGCGGGTGATCGCGGTGGGCACGACGCCGACGCGTTTGCTGGAGCACGTGGCGCTGTCCGGCGGTGGCGAGGACGGACCGGTCGTGGCGGGGTCAGGATGGGCGGACCTGTTCATCCGCCCAGGGCACCGCTTCCGCGTGATCGATGGGCTGCTTACCAACTTTCACCTGCCGCGCTCGACGCTGCTGATGCTGGTGAGCGCGTTCGCGGGCCGGGAGCTGGTGCTGGCGCGTTACCGGGAGGCGATAGAGCGGGGTTACCGGTTCTACAGCTTCGGGGACGCAACGTTGTTTCTGGACGGGGCGCCTCCTGACTAGCTGTTTAGACTTGATGAGACTTGCACCCTCAACCCTCACCCTAACCCTCTCCCAGTCTTGGGAGAGGGGACTGACTCCTCGCGTGGACGGTGGGCCGCCCGTTTCTTGACTAGCTACACGCCCGATAGTAACCTGTTTTTGCGTCGTCTCGCGCGGCGCGGCGGGCGTGTGTAGCCCGCCCGGAATCCTTAGCCGCCAGAGGTTACACACATGCAGCTTTCAGCTTTGCCGACCGACGCGACCGACCTGCGCAAGATGTTCCGATACGACGAGCTGGTGCAGACCACCAGCGGCATGGCGCCGGGCAACGTGCAGGCGAACCTTGCCATACTTCCGAGAGACCTGGCGTTCGATTTCCTGCTGTTCTGCCAGCGCAATCCCAAGCCGTGCCCGCTGATCGAGGTGGTGGAGGCCGGTTCGAGCGTGCCCGCGCAGTCCGCCCCCAGCGCGGACCTGCGGTTCGACGTGCCCAAGTACCGCATATACCAGTACGGGGAGCTTACGGACGAGGTTACGGACCTGTCCGAGTTCTGGCGGGAGGACCTGGTGTCCTTCCTGCTGGGGTGCAGCTTTTCGTTCGAGTCCGCGCTGGTGAAGGCGGGCATCTCGCTGCGCCACAACGACTGCGGCACGGTGGTGCCCATGTTCATCACCAACATGCAGACCACACCCGCGGGCGGCTTCTCCGGCCCGATGGTGGTGTCCATGCGGCCCATACCCCACGACAAGGTGGTGCGCGCGGTGCAGGTGACATCGCGCTTTCCGGCGGTGCACGGCGCGCCGGTGCACGTGGGCGACCCAGCCGCGATCGGCATACGAGACGTGTTCAGTCCCAACATGGGCGAACCGGTGGAGATCAAGGACAATGAGGTGCCGGTGTTCTGGGCGTGCGGCGTCACTCCGCAGGCGGTGGCCATGAAGTCCCGCCCGCCGTTCATGATCACGCACGCGCCGGGGTACATGTTTATAACCGACATGCAGGACGAGGACGTTTCGGTACTTTAGGAGAACGTCACTCTTTCACCCTCACCCTGACCCTCTCCCATCAAGGGAGAGGGGACTCACAGGAGGGGGCGATCACCCTCTTTCTCACCCTCACCCTAACCCTCTCCCTTGAAGGGAGAGGGGATAATCGGAAGCACTGAGGAGCCGTTGATGAGCATCGAGGATATTATTCTGGACAACGACCGGCGCGGGATTTCGGCGCTGAGGGCGCACCTCCCGGACGACTTCTGCGACCAGGCGGGCGCGCTGGTGCTGGAGCATCCCGGCACGGCGATCATCATCACGGGCTTCTACATCCTGGCCGCTGGGGCCGTAGAGACCGACGGCCCCGCGGGAGCGATTGTGATAGGCGACGCGCTGCGTAAGCTGGGCAACGAGGTGGTGTACGTGACCGACAAGTGGTCGGTGCCGCTCATGGAGTCGGCGGTAGGCGACGATGCCCGCGTGGTGGACTTTCCCATCGCCGATGACGAGGCGAGCAAGCGCCGCGCCGAGGAGCTATTGGCCGAGATCGACCCGTCCGTGGTCATCGCCATAGAGCGGTGCGGACTGACCGACGAGGGGCTGTTCCGCAACATGCATGGCCAGGACATCTCGGCGTACAACGCGCGGATCGACTACCTGGTGACCGGCCACCCGCATACCGTGGGCATCGGCGACGGGGGTAACGAGATAGGCATGGGCAATCTCGCGACAGAGGTGACCGAGGTGCCCACGCTGGTGAAGATTCCGTGCGTGACGCAGGTGAGCAAGCTGGTGATAAGCAGCGTGTCCAACTGGGGCGGCTACGGTCTTGCGGCGTCCATATCCAAGCTGAGCGGCCGCAACCTGCTTCCCAGCATCGAGGAGGAGCAGGATCTGGTCCGGCGCACTGTCGACCTGGGCGCGGTGGACGGCATGAGCGCGAAGCAGGAGTACAAGGTCGACGGCTTCACGCTGGAGGAGAACAGCCGCGCGCTGCAGAGGCTGCACGACTACCTGGCCGAGCAGGGCGTGAGCTAGTACCAGTTCCAGCTAGTCTTGCCATTTGTGAGGCTGCCCCCGCCCCTGGATTCGTTAGACTCACAAACGAAGTGCAACATCTTGTTAAGGTGTTGCCATGCGAAGCTCTTATCACCAACTCACCATTGAAGAGCGGTGTGAAATGGCCCGACT
>DAOUJL010000008.1:0-22386 GCA_034422735.1 Dehalococcoidia bacterium
ACCTGCCCGAAGTGTCCATGCCCGCACTGGTCGGCCCGCACTCGGCAAGACCATGGGCAACCTCGCTCAAACGCCTGGCACAATACCCCTACCCGGTAATCTGACACAGGCTCATCAACCACCATGCCAGCGGAAAGTCACAGAGGTAGTCGCCAACTAACTCCTCACGAGCTACTAACTCGGAAGTGAGGAAAGGCGCGTACAACGTTGAAGTGCACCCTTTGCCGAGGGGCTTTTGTGCGTAGCGCTCCCAACGCCCAGACGGATTTTGCGGACGGCGCCACTCACTGACGATCGGAGGGATGCCGTAGATGAATTTGTCCGGTGTGCCATGAATGGAGAGCCACGCCTGCGCCTCCAGGTTCACGTCGCGGAACCACCACGCCGTCGCCGGGTGCTCTAAGAGTTTGCGCGCCAGGTCCGGTTTGTCTTTCGCTATCTTCGTTACCATTCGTGAGATAGTCTCGTAGTCCCGGTCCCACTTATCTACGTAGTCGCAGCTCCACGCAGCGGCCTGAAGCGCGACTGCTGGGTCTGCAACGTCGCTCGGCTCAAGGCCGCTCTCGTCCAGCAGCGTCAGGAAGGCGCAGCCTACGACGGAGTTGAGGAGTTGTTCGGCGCGTGACCTAGCGTCGGATGTCATGCCAGATACTCCGGACGCGAATCGCATGGGGCGCTTTGCCGTCGTCGAAGTGGCACGATACGGCGTCACGCATTTCGAGTCGCCTCTATTCGCGCTCCAGCAGCTCTATGCGGACGTTCTCTGGGGCCTGCACGAAGGCTATCTTCAGGCCGGGGCGCAGCTGGAACGGCTCTGTGCTGAACTCGGCGCCGCGCCGCTTCAGCTCGAAGGCCGCGGCTTCGATGTCGTCCACTCGCAGGCCGAAGTGGTCCAGGCCCAGGTACTGCTCGGACGGTGCTTCCCGTACGTCCTCGCCTACCACTGCCAGGAACAGAATCACGTTGCCTATGTCCAGGTCGATGCGGCTTTGGCCATCCGTCTGCACGGAGCGCAATACCTTGGCGTCGAAGACGCGAGAGTAGTATTCGGCAGCGGCCTCCGGGTCGCGGGTTCGCAGGTGGATGTGGTCGTAGCTGAAGTTCATGGTGGCCCCCTATGCGCCGATTAGCTCCTGGAGGGTGCGGCCTATCTCGCCGGGCGCGGGGACGATGGCGACTCCGGCGGCGGCGAGGGCGCGCTTCTTCTCCTCGGCGCGGGCGGCCGACCCCGTGATGATGGCGCCGGCGTGCCCCATGCGCTTGCCGGGCGGGGCGCTCTCGCCGACTATCAGGGCGGCGATGGGCTTGGTGAATTCGCTGCCGATAAACTCGGCGGCCTCCTGCTCCTTGGTTCCGCCTATCTCGCCGATCATCACCACGTTGTCGGTGTCGGGATCGTCCTGGAACTTTTGGAGGATGTCGACGAACGTGGTGCCGCTCACGGGGTCGCCGCCGATGCCCACGCAGGTGGACTGGCCTATGCCGAGCGCGGTCAACTGCCCCACCGCCTCGTAGGTGAGCGTGCCGCTCCTGGACACGACGCCGGTGCGGCCGGGCATGTGGATGTGGCCGGGCATGATGCCCATCTTGAACTCTTCGCCGGGCGAGATGACGCCGGGGCAGTTGGGGCCTATGAGGGTTACGGGCTTGCCCTGAATGTATCGAACCACCTTCACGGTGTCCATCACGGGTATGCCCTCGGTGATGCAGGCAATGAGGCCAATGCCCGCGTCGACCGCCTCGACGATGGCGTCGGGCGCGAAGGGCGCGGGCACGAATATGAGGGACGTGTCGGCGCCGGTCTCGGCGACAGCCTGCTTCATGGAGTTGAACACGGGCACGGAGTCGGCGAAGGTGTCCCCGCCCCTGCCCGGAGTTACACCGGCCACGAGATTGGCGCCGTACTCCATGCTGCGCATGGCGTGGTAGCTGCCCTCCCTACCAGTGATGCCCTGCACCAGCAGGCGGTTGTCCCTGTTTACGAGTATGCTCATGTGTGTGCCAATTCCCTTATTCGTGGCGGCGGACGGGTTTGAAACCCGCCCCTACCGGTTTGTCGCCTTGATGGCGTCTGCGGCCTGGATCAGGTCGTCGACGAGAGTGACGTCGAGGCCGGAACTGGCCAGAACGTCCCGCCCCTCCTCGGCGTTGGTGCCGAGCATGCGCACCACCATCGGGCGCATGGCCGCAGGCTCCCGCTCCGCCGCGAGGACGAATCCACGGGCGGCCATGTCGCAGCGGAGGATTCCGCCGAAGATGTTGACGAAGACGGTGGAGACGCTGGGGTCCTTCAGCACGAGGCTGAGCGATGCGGCCGCCTTCTCCTCGTCCGCGCCGCCTCCGATGTCGAGGAAGTTCGCGGGTGACGCGCCGGTCGCGGCGATGACATCCATGGTAGCCATGGCCAGCCCCGCACCGTTGACTATGCAGCCGATGCTGCCGTCCAGCTTGACGTAGTTGATGTCGTGCTCACGCGCCTCTACCTCGAGCGGGTCCTCCTGCTCTACGTCCCTCAGCTCTGCGACGTCGGCGTGCCGAAACAGAGAGTCTTCGTCCACGTCGAGCTTGGCGTCCACCGCCAGCAGCCGTCCATCGCTGGTGACCACGAGCGGGTTGATCTCGGCCAGCGAGCAGTCGTGCTCCTCGAACACGGCGTAGAGGCGTTCGAGGATTGCGCCGCCCTGGCGCACAAGATTGCCCGGCAGGTTGAGGCCGTAGGCGAGGGCGCGGCCCTGGTAGGGCATGAAGCCCAGCATCGGGTCCACGGGCGCGCGCAGAATGCGCTCCGGCGTCTGTTCGGCGACCTCCTCGATGTCCATGCCGCCGGACTCGCTGGCCATCACCACGGTACCGAGCGCGGCGCCGTCGATGACCATACCGACGTACAGCTCGCGCTCGACGTCGATGGTCTCCTCGACCAGCACGGCACGGACGGGCACGCCCGCCGGACCAGTCTGAGCGGTGACAAGTTGGGAGCCGAGCATGGCCTCGGCCGCCGCGCGCGCCTCCTCGGGCGAGTCGACCAGTTTCACGCCGCCGGCCCTGCCGCGTCCGCCAGCGTGCACCTGGGCTTTTAGCACGGCCTTGCCGCCCAGATCGCGCGCTGCGCTCTCGGCCTCGTCCGGCGTCGTGGCCAGACTGCCCCTCGGCACGGGCACGCCGCGCTGGGCGAGGATGCGCTTGGCCTGGTATTCGTGAAGCTTCATTCGAGCACTCCAGGAAGGCGGGTGGGGTGTGCCTCGCGACGCGCGGCGGCACGCAATCGCGTTGCCCCTGTCGCGCGCCAGGCGGCCGTTGAATTCTGGCGGAGGGGATGGGATTCGAACCCATGATCCCTTTCGAGATGCCGGTTTTCAAGACCAGTGCCTTAAGCCGCTCGGCCACCCCTCCACGGCCTCGATTCCGCAACCATTGTAGTGTGTGGCCGGGCAGTCGGCAAGCGGCGCGCGGTCCGGCGCGAATGCTCGGAGCGGCAGAGCCGGCTCTTAGAAGCGCTGGATGGCGCCGTCTACGCCATCAACACGGCGTCGGCTTGCGCCGCAACACGTTAAGGCTTATCCTGTTACGGAACCGGCCGGACGCGGCGCCCGTCACCATGGGGCGGGCGCGACAAAGGAGTCTCAGTCGTTGAACCAGGATGGCGGGCAACTGAGGGAGCGCATACGCTCGGCCATGTCGTCTCAAGCACAGACGACGGTCACGGTGTTGTCCTGCCTACTGGCCGTCCAGGACGAGATAGGCTACTTGTCGGGCGAGGCGCTGGAAGAGGTTGCCTCCCGCATGGACACTACCGTCAACGAAGTGTGGGGCGTGGCCAGTTTCTACACCAACTTTCGATTTACTCCCCCCGGCGACCGCGTGGTAGAGGTGTGCTGGGGCCCTACGTGTCACCTGCTTGGCGCGCCCCAGATCCTCAGAGCCATAATGGACGAGTTGGGTCTTGAGGATGAAGGTGAGACGGAGGGCAACCGGACCAGCCTCAAATACAACACGTGCCTGGGCGCCTGCTCGCAGGCGCCGGTGCTGATGGTGGATCACCGGCTGATTGGCCGGGTGACCGTCGATAAGGCACTCGCCCACGTCTCAGAGGCGGGCGACTAACCGTGATTAACGCCACGCTTCTGGGCCCACGCTTTCGCGGGAATGACGATAACGGCAAAGGGGCGGGCCACACACTAGGACCTCTCGCATGGCGAATCTCGACGAGCTGAAATCGGAGGCCGACCGGCGCTGGGGCGACCTGGTGAACGGGTCGAGGCCGTGGATAAGGGTGGGCACCGCCATGTGCGGCCACGCCGCCGGGGCTTACGACACGCTCGCCGCGATTCTCGAGACGCTCGAGCGCCTCGGTGTGGACGCGGAGGTGGACGAGGTCGGCTGCCTGGGTATCTGCTACGCCGAGCCGCTGGTGGACGTGACGCTGCCGGGCGGCTCGAGACTGTTCTTCCAGAACGTGGTACCCGCAGATGTTCCAGAGATAATCGGCGCCTACGTCGCAAAGAGAGAGGTCCCCGGAGACAAGGCGCTGGGATACCTGGGTGAATCGCCCGTGCCGGGCGTCCCGGACCTTGCCGAGCTGCCAGGAATCAAGCTCCAGCAGCGTGTGGCCTTGCGAAACGCCGGCAACATCGCGTTCGACGACATCTACCAGTACCTCGCCAACGATGGCTACAGGGGTCTGAACAAGGCGCTGTTCGAGATGGAGCCGCCCGACGTCATCAAGGAGATCACCGACTCCGGGCTGCGAGGGCGAGGCGGCGCGGCCTTCCCCACGGGCATCAAGTGGAGCTTCCTGGTCGGCTCGCCCGGACCGCCAAAGTACATCCTCTGCAACTGCGAGGAGGGCGACCCGGGGGCCTACAACGACAAAGGCATTCTGGAGAGCGACCCGTTCACGCTCATCGAGGGCATGACCATCGCGGGGTACGCCACCAACTCCACCGACGGTTTCGTGTTCATCCGGCACGGCCACGACGGGCCGATAGATCGCACGCGCAGGGCGATAGAGCAGGCCTACGAGCTGGGGCTGCTCGGGGAGAACATCCTGGGATCGGACTTCAGCTTCGACATGGAGGTCGCGCTGACCGGAGAGTCCTACGTGTCGGGCGAGGAGACGGCGCTGATGGACGCGATAGAGGGCAAACGCGCCCAACCCAGGCCGAGGCCACCCTTCCCGGCTGCTTCGGGGGTGTGGGGCAAGCCCAGCAACATCAACAATGTGAAGACTCTGTCGTACGCGCCGGAGATAATCTCCCGCGGCGCCGAGTGGTTCTCGTCCATAGGCGTCAATCGCAGCACCGGCACCGCCATCGCCTGCCTCAACGGCAAAATAAGGTACCCCGGTCTGTACGAGGTGCCCATGGGCATGACGCTGGGCGAGGTGATAAACGACGTCGGGGGCGGCGTTCCCAACGGCAAGAAGCTGAAGCTGCTCCAGACGGGCGGGCCGCTCGGCGGCGTGCTGGGCGCGGGCAGCCTGGACATTCACATCGACTTCGACGAGATGCGCGCGGCGGGGGCGATCTTCGGTTCGGGCGGCATCATCGTGGCCGACGAGGACACTTGCGCGGTGGACCTGACGCGCGTGCTGGTCGCGTTCTGCCAGTACGAGTCTTGCGGAAAGTGCTTCCCGTGCCGGCTGGGCATGGAGCACCTGCTGGAGATCGTGGAGCGGATCGCACGCTGCGAAAGCCGGCCGGGAGACATGGATCTGATGCGCAAGGTCGGCGCGACAATGGAGGCGGGGTCGCTGTGCGGCCACGGCCAACTGGGGTTCGGACCGATAAGGTCCGCCTTCGCGCACTTCCAGGCGGACTTCAGGGCGCACATAGAGGACGGGCGCTGCCCGACGGGAAGCTGCGGCGCGCCCATGATTTCGCCGGTCAATACGAGGCCATACGCGTGGGACTACACGCCTGCGACTACACCCCCATCCTAACCTTCCCCCTGTGATGGGGAAACGACCTGGAAAGGAAACTTGCGCCAGACCAGGTGCACGGCGGCCACTGGATTCCCACTTTCGAGGGAACAACGGATAAGGAAACGCGGCAATGACGACAGTAGCCGAGATAACGATTACCATTGACGGCGTGGAGGTGCAGGCCAAGCCCGGCGCCACTATCATCCAGGCCGCTATGGACGCGGGGATGTACATCCCGTACCTGTGCTACTACCCGGGCATGAAGCCCTACGGCGCCTGCCGCATGTGCGTCGTCACGGCGGAGGCTCCGGGACGCGACGGCGAGTACCGGCCTCTGCCGGGCAGTCCGGCGTCGTGCACGACGCCGGTGTCTCCGGGTATGCGCGTGACCACCAAGTCCGAGGGGTTGACGGACCTTCGGCGCGGCATCATGGAGCTGCTCATCGCGGAGCACCCGCACGGGTGCCTCACCTGCCACCGCATCGAGCTGTGCGGCCCGTCGGCCTCCAGCATATGCCTGCGGCACGTGTCGGTGAATGACCGGTGCCTCACCTGTCCCAAGAACGAGCGGTGCGAGCTCAAGGACACGGTGCGCCACCTGGAGATGGAGCTGGACACGCCGCTTACGTATAACAACCGGCACCTGCCACTGGCCACCGCCGACCCGATGTGGGAAATGGACATGAACCTGTGCATCGTGTGCGCCCGCTGCGTGCGCGTGTGCGACGAGGTGCGCGGCGACGACGCGATTACGCTGCAGCAGCGGTCGGGCCGCAGCCTCATAGGCACGTCGCAGGGCAACTCGCTGCTGGAATCGGGCTGCGAATTCTGCGGCGCCTGCATCGACGTGTGCCCCACGGGCGCGCTGGTGGAGCGCAAGTACAAGTGGGACAAGGCGGTGCAGAAGATCCAGAGCATCTGCCCGCAGTGTCCGGTCGGCTGCCAGATGACGCTGGAGGTGGACAGGCGCAACCGCATGATAAGGGCGATTCCGGACCGCAACGGGGAGGCCAACCGGGGCCAGGGCTGTTTCAAGGGCAAGTTCGGGCTGGACTTCGTGAACAACCGACGCAAGATGATTCGCCGCCCGCTGGTGCGCCGCGGCGGTCAACTGGAGGAGGCGAGCTGGCACGACGCCCTGGATGCCGCGGCCGAGGGCCTCGCCGCCTACGTGGGCGACGGTTTCGCGCTGATAGCATCGCCGCGCGGCACAAACGAGGACAACTACGTCGCCCAGAGGTTCGCCCGCGAGGTGATGAACTCCGGCAACGTGGACGTTTCATCCAACCTGCGGCCCGAGCTCGTGAGGCCGCTGGCCGAGACGCTGGGGGCTCGCGGGGCGACGAACCCAATCTGGGGTCTGGAAGGATCGAGCTGCTTCCTCGTAGTTTCCAGCAACATGACCGAGGAGCAGAACGTCGTAGCCGTGCCAATTAAGGGCGCGGTCAGAGACGGCGCCAAGCTGATAGTCATCGACCAGCGGGAGACCGAGCTGACCCGCTACGCCGACATCTGGCTGCGCCCCAATCCCGGCAGCGAAACGGCGCTGATAGGCGGAATGCTGCGCGCCATAGTGGACGAATCGCTCGAAGACCACGCCTTCACCATCGACAGGTGTGAGGGGCTGGATGACCTGAAGCGCTCGTTGTGGGGCTTCGACCTGCTGAGAGTGGAAGCCGAAACGGCTGTGGCCCAGGACCGGATACGGGAGGCGGCGCGCATGTTCGCCGGGGCTAAGCCAGCCTCGGTGCTCTATGGTATGG
Organism: Dehalococcoidia bacterium; assembly: GCA_034422735.1. Lineage (GTDB taxonomy): Bacteria > Chloroflexota > Dehalococcoidia > Lucifugimonadales > CATOSD01 > CATOSD01. The sequence continues at coordinate 7,684 of DAOUJL010000008.1, forward strand.
AGACTGTCGCGATCGATCAGACGGAGGAGTGCGTGCGCGCCCTCGTCAATCTGTCGCTTTTGACTGGCAACTTCGGCGTGCCGTCCGGCGGTGTCTATCCGCTGTTCACCGGGGCGAACCTGCAGGGGTCGATGGACGTCGGCTGCTCGCCGGAACACCTGCCCGGCTACGCACCGCTGGCGGGCCCGCCGGGGGTGGGGATACGCGATGTGGCCGACGCGATTCGCGGCAAACGGATTAGAGCGCTCCAGATCATCGGCGACAGTCCCTCATTCACGAACGGCGAACTGGGAGAGTTCGTAGATGCGCTGAAAGAGCTCGAATTTCTTCTGGTGCAGGACACGTTCCCCAGCGACGTGAGCGAATTGGCCGACGTGGTGCTGCCTTCGGCCACGTTCGCTGAGAAGGACGGCACGTACACGAACATCGAGCGCCGCGTGCAGCTTCTGCGTCCCGCGCTTGGCCCCAAGGCGGAGGAGGAGCCGGACTGGCGCATCTTGTGCCGCATCGCAGAGAGGATGGGCGCGTCGGGGTTCGAGTACGCGGACAGCGCCGCGGTCTTCAACGAAATCGCCGCGCTTATTCCGGACTACGCCGGCCTTTCGCACCCCCGACTGCTCGCGGGCGGCGTGCAGTGGCCCTGCCCTGACGATAGCTCCAGGGGCACCGCCGTACTCGGCGCGGATGTCGAGTCAAGACCCGTACTGAGCCCGGTCACGATGCGGACCACGGCGCCGTACGGCGACTCCGAGTACCCCTTCCTGCTGGCGCAGGGCCGCGTGCTGCACCGGCCCAATGACGACGCGGGCGTTCGCATGGACGGCGACCGGTACGCCATGGACCGCGAGCCAGAGATCGAGCTTCACGAGGAGGATGCCCGCGAACTCGGCGTGGCCGACGGAGAGCGGGTGGAAGTGGTGCACCCGCGAGGCGTGTTCAGCGGGGTCGCCCGGATCGACGGGCCGCTGAAGGGCGTGGTCGGGACCACCGAGCTTTTCGGAGAGTTGATTCTAGACCTTGAATCGAGCGACTCGCCCGACCCGATGCTCAAGACGCCGGGTCTGCCCATGCTGCCGGCGCGAGTGGTCAAGCCAGCGCCGGCCGCCGCGGACTAGTGAATCGCGGGTACCGTTCCCCAAAGGGAGCTACACACCATGGACTGCCAGAACTGCGGACGCACGAACGCCCCCGACGCCAGGTACTGCGCGGCATGCGGCGTGGAGCTCGGCGCGGCGGCGGCAGCGCCGACCGGCGGCGGGAGTATTCCGCTCAGGGGCCTGGGTGACTTCCTGCGGGAGGCTCTACAGGTGTACCGCTCGCACGTCTGGCAATTCGTCGCAATAGCGGCCATACCCGCTGCCGCAAACGTGCTCGCCAACCTGTTCTTCGCGACCGGAGAACCAGCCCTGGCACTGCTTGGTGGAATCTTCATACTCGGATCCATCGCGCTCTCGATAATCACCGGGGGAGCGATCGTATTCGGGGTGGCTCGACATTACGTTCGCGGCGAGGTGGACGTGGTGGACTGCCTCTCGCACGCTTTCCAGGTGGGAATCTTCCTCATTGCGCAGGCGATAGTGGTTACGGTGGTCGTGGGCGGCGCTCTGGTGGTGGGGATCGTCATGGTCGTTATCGGCTCTCTCGCGCAACTGGGCAATAGCGAGGCAGCCGCGGTGGGACAGGTGCTGCTCGTCATTGGCGGGCTGCTGACACTGGCTGGGATAGTGGTTGCGGTCTGGCTTGGGGTCAGGTGGTTCAGTGCCTCCTTCGCGGTGGTCATAGAGGGCAAGGGCCCAATAGCTGGATTGGGCCGAAGCTGGAACCTGGTCACCGGAAGCTGGTGGCGGGTCTTCGGCATCGGGCTGGTCTTCGCCATAGTCATAATCGTGGCGGCGATGGTCATATCGATTCCGATCGGCATAGTCGGCGGCATCGCGGGTGGAGAGGAGGGCGCCGGAATCGTGGGCGCCATCGTGGGAGGACTGGCTACCGTCGTGGTCACGCCGTTCGCCTACATCGCCGGCGTCCTGATCTACTTCGATCTTCGTGTGCGCAAAGAGGGCTTCGACCTGGACGCTTTGGCCGCAGAGACCTCCAGGGTGTGACCGGCGCGTGTAGTGTCTTGAACTGCGAAGTCTGTGGACGCCCTTACGATGACGGCGACAGGTTCTGCGCCGACTGCGGCACGGAGTTGCATCAGCCTTCCGATGGCGAATCCGGCGCAACGCCAATGGACATTCGCCAGGCTTACGGCGTCGCGGAGTCTCCGCCTATGGGGGACTTCACTCCGTCCGTTGCGCAAGAGACGGAAACGGAGAGGGGCGACACCGCGACGGACGCCGATGTCTATCATCGGGCCGAACCGCAACCACGGCCGGACGATACGGAAGATACCCCGGAACGCGTAGCCGCCGCCTTGCCGGCCCCGACGCCGTCCGACGCGCGTGGCGCGGAGATTCCCACCTCAACCATCGGGGAATTGCTGCTGCGCGCCCGAAGCATATATGCCAGGCGTTTCTGGCTATTCTTCCCGCTGGGCGCGCTGCCCCAGATACCGCTGCTCGTCTCTCCCTTGAACATAGAAGAGGCTTCCGTCGCGGGCATCTTCTCACTATTCTTCAGCCTGCTTCTGCTCGTCGTTACGACCGCCGCTACCATTCTTGCCGTGGCGCAGGTGATCGTGTATGAGCGCGTCCACTTTTCGCGATGCCTGGCCGACGCGGCGCAGGTCGCGTTGCCCATGCTGCTGGTGCAACTCATCATCGGGTTCTCGCTCGTGGCCTCGGCCATTCTGATGGCGGTGCTCATCGGTTTCCCGCTGTTCGTATACTTCCTGGTAACGCTCTACTTCGCGCCTCACGCCGTGGCCATAGAACGACTGAATCCGCTGTTCGCGCTGGGCCGCAGCAGGCAGCTCGTAAGAGGCCACATCGTCCGTGTCTTCGTGGTTGGCGCGATGTTCATATTGGTCGCGGTGTTCATTCTGATGGCCTTCTTCATTCCTGCCAGGTTCATTGCTCCCGAGGACACCACGACGCTGAACCTCGTACTGGCCTTTGCGGCCTCGTTGGCCGCGCCACTGATAACAATCGGCGGTACGCTGACGTACTTCGACCTTCGCGCCCGGAGCGAGGGCTACGACCTGGGACAGTTGAAGTCGGAATTGGAGCGCGAGTGAAAACCCGTCTCAAGACCGCCTTCAGGCTTTCAATGACCGGGCTGTTTGTGGCAAGATAGAAGGCAGGAGGTACTGGATTTTGACAACGCTCAGAAGGTTCAGACCCGTCAAGCTCTCCAAGGTCAAAGTGGTCAAGAGGGAGGACTACACCCCGGACCTAATGCTCATGTGGGTCGAAAAGCCCGAGGGATACACCTTCAGGCCGGGCCAGTACTGCACAATCGGCATCGACGGCATCGAGCGTGCCTACTCCATCGCGTCCGCGCCTTACGAAGACTCACTGGAACTGTTCGTCGAGCTCGTTCACCCGGAAGAGGGCGGCGTGCTCACTCCGAAGCTGTGGGAGCTCGAAGTGGGCGACTCCGTGACCATCAGGCCGCGTCCCAAGGGCATATTCACCTTCGATCCCAAGCTCCCGTCCCAGTTGCTGGTCGCTACGGTGACGGGCGTGGTGCCATACGTGAGTTTCCTGCGCCAGTATCTGCACGACAGCATGAGCGGTCACCATTTCTACGTGCTAATGGGCGCGAGCTACCACGACGAGTTCATCTACGACGGCGAACTGGCGCGGCTGCAGGCGAAGCGCCCGGACCTGGTGACATTCGTGCCAACGGTCAGCCGCCCCAATGACCCGCACAACAGCGAGTGGAAGGGCGAGTCCGGGCGGGTGAACACGCTTCTGGACAAGTACGTGGCCAAATTCGGCCTGTGCCCGGAGAACACGATGGTCTACGCCTGCGGCCATCCGGGCATGATCGAGGCGGTGAAGGAGATTATGCTGCCGGAGGGGTACGAGGTGAAGGAGGAACGGTTCTGGAAAGAGGACTAGACACCGGAAACGGCGTCTCACCGTTCGTCAAGCGACATGACCACACCGGCAAGGCGCCAGTACCTGCGCATCAAGAGCGAGCACGAGGACGAAATCCTGCTGTTCCGCATGGGGGACTTCTACGAGACCTTCGATGATGACGCTCGCATAATTTCCAAAGAACTCGAGATCGCCCTCACCTCCCGTGAGATGGGACGCGGCCAGCGAGTCCCGCTGGCCGGAATTCCCTACCATTCCCTCGATCCTTACCTGGCGCGGCTAATCCGCAAGGGCTACAAGGTGGCCATCTGCGAGCAGACCAGCGATCCGGCGACGTCGCGGGGCCTCGTGGACCGCGAGGTCGTCCGAGTGGTCACGGCCGGCACGGTGCTGGAAGACTCGCTGCTTACCGCGGACACCAACAATTACCTGGCCGCCGCGGTGACGCAGGGCGACCAGGCCGGCGTGGCCTACGTCGACATCTCCACGAGCGAGTTCGCTACTACGCAGCTTCCGTTGGCCCAACTCGGCGTCGAGTTGACCCGTCTCGCGGCCGCTGAGCTTCTCATACCGGAGGTCGAGAGTTCGCTGGACGTGGAGGTTGAGTCGGCTGTTACGGAGGCGCCACCCGGCTCGTTTCAGCTCGAATGGGCGAGAGACGCGCTGCTCGGCCACTTCGGAGTCGCATCACTGGAGGCGTTCGGCTGCGACCGCCTGCCGCTGGCAATCCGGGCGGCGGGCGCCGTAATCGACTATCTCGGCGCGACGCGGCGCGATTCCCTGGGCCAGATAACCTCGCTCCACACCTACTCCACGTCGTCCTACATGACGCTGGACACCCAGACCCGCCGCAGCCTGGAGCTTTTCGAGAGCGGGCGCTGGGGCGAGTCCGGCGCGTCGCTCTTTTCGGTGTTGGACCGCACCAAGACGGCCATGGGCGGCCGCCTGCTGAGGCGATGGATCGGCCAGCCGCTCTTAGATCTGGACGAACTCCGCATGCGCCAGGACGCGGTCGCCTGGGCGCACCGCAGCTCGATTCGCAGAGAGCGCGTTGCCATGCTGCTGGAGGACGTGGCCGACCTGGAGAGGCTGGTCAACCGTGTGCGCGGACTCAGCGCCTCGCCCGCGGACCTGGTGTCGATAGCCGCCAGCCTTGAGGCCGCACCGGAGATTCGGTCCGTGCTGTGCGAGGATGACGACTCGGCGCTTGTCGCCCGGGTGGCAGCGGAGATAGCGGACAACCGGGACGTGTGCGAACTGGTGAGGGCCGCCATCAACGACGACCCCGCGCCCGCGCCGGGTGACGGCAAGGTAATTCGACCCGGCTTCTCCTCCGAGCTGGACGAGCTGCGGGGCGCGTCGAGGACGGCCCAGGACTACATCGCGGGGCTGGAGCGCTCGGAGCGGGAGCGCACCGGCGTCAAGTCGCTCAAGGTCGGCTACAATCGGGTGTTCGGCTACTACATCGAGGTCAGCAAGCCGAACCTGTCGCAGGTGCCGGACAACTACGTGCGTCGGCAGACTCTCGTCGGCGGTGAGCGGTTCATCACCCCGGAGATGAAGGAATACGAATCGCGCATCCTCAACGCCCAGGAGAGGATCGGCGCCTTGGAGAACTCCCTGTTCAGGCAGGTGTGCAAACAGGTGGCGGACGCGGGCGCGGCCATACTGCGCACCGCTGCGGGTCTCGCGGAGGTAGACGTCTACTGCTCTCTGGCGGACGTCGCCTCGCGGCACGGCTACGTGCGCCCGGAACTGAATGACGGCGACGAGTTGGACATACGGCAGGGCCGGCACCCGGTGGTGGAGCGCACGATGCCGCCGGGCGCGTTCGTGCCGAACGACATGCGGCTGTCCAACGGCGACGAGGCTCTGGTCATTCTCACCGGGCCGAACATGGCCGGGAAGTCCACGTACATACGCCAGGGCGCGATAATCGCGCTCATGGCACAGATAGGCAGCTTCGTGCCCGCGGAGTCGGCCACGATCGGGTTGGTAGACCGCATCTTTACCCGCGTGGGCTTGCAGGACGACCTCACCAAGGGCCAGTCCACCTTCATGGTGGAGATGCTGGAGACTGCGTCGATTCTGAACCACGCCACGCCTCGCTCGTTCATCATCTTGGACGAGATCGGCCGCGGCACCAGCACCTACGACGGGCTGGCAATCGCGCGGGCGGTGGCGGAGTTTATCCACAGCCACCCGCGGCTGGGGTGCAAGACGCTGTTCGCGACGCACTACCACGAGTTGACACAGCTCGCGGAGTCGCTGCCGCGGGCGCGCAATTACAACGTGGCGGTGTCCGAGGACAGGGGCGAGGTGGTGTTCCTGCGCCGCATCGTGCCCGGGGGAGCCGACAAGAGCTATGGCGTTCACGTGGCGCGGCTGGCCGGGCTGCCGGGGGGCGTCGTCAACCGCGCATGGGAGCTGTTGCGGATGCTGGAGAGCGCCGGCCGGCGCGACGGCGCGTCGGGCCGCAAGGGGTACGCCAAGCGCGAGCCAGCGCCGCGGCAGCTTGCTCTGCTGGCGGATACACCGCCCGTGCTCGAGGAGTTGCTGGCCCTCGACGTGGACTCTCTCACGCCCATCGAGGCCATCAACAAGCTCTACGAGTTTCAGGAGCAGGCGAGAGAACAGAAATAGGTACGGCCCCTGGTGGGCCGTCGTGTGGGGACAACCGGGCACCCCCCATCCCCGTATCATCTACGGGGCAGGCTCTAACGTTCCCCCTGCGAGGGGGGGCGGGACTTATCGGATAGGCTCTAAGGCGTCTAGATTGGGGACAAAGTTATGAACTGGCGCGAACTACAGGACAAGGGACTCTCGACCGTGGGCGGCGCTGTGTCGGGCGGACTCGATAGCTGCACCGTGACGCACTGGCTGAGCGAGAAGGGGTTCGCGGTCCGCTGCTACACGGTGGACCTGGGTCAGCCGGACGAGGAGAACCTGGAGGCGGTGCGAGACAGGATGCTGGGCTGCGGCGCGGAGTCCGCCGCCATCGTGCCGGGCAGGGAGCCGCTCGCGGAGGCCGGCCTGAGGGTCATCCAGGCGCAGGCGCGCTACGAGGGCGGCTACTGGAACACTACCGGCATTGCCCGCCCCGTCACCACGGAGGCAATCCTCGGCGAGATGGAGCGCGAGGACGTCGGCGTGCTGTTCCACGGCGCGACCGGCCGCGGCAACGACCAGGTGCGATTTCACCTAGCGTCCAACGTGCTTCAGCCCGACATCGAAGTCTACGCGCCCTGGCGCGACCCTGAGTTCGTGGAGCGATTCCCCGGCCGCCAGCAGATGATCGAATACTGCGAGGCGAACGGCCTTCCGATCAGGCCCGCGCGGGAGTCACGCTACTCGACCGACGCCAACTTCCTGGGTCTCACGCACGAGGCGGGGGACCTCGAGGACGTTCGCATCGCGCCCGGGTTCGTGGAGCCGGGCATGGGCGTCTGGCCCTGGGACGCGCCGGACCGAGCTGAGGTGGTGACGGTGCGCTGGGAGGAAGGCGTGCCTGTCGCGCTGAACGGGGACTCGCTGGGGCTGGTGGCGATGTTCGAACGGGCCAACGAAGTCGCGGGCAGGCACGGGGTGGGAATCGGCACGCATGTGGTTGAGAACCGCTTCGTCGGTGTGAAGTCGCGTGGGCTGTACGAGGCGCCCGGCATGGATCTGCTGGGCCGCAGCTACGAGTACCTGTTGCAGTTCGTGCTCGACAGGCGCGCGCGCGAGCTGTTCGAGATGCTGTCGCGCACCATAAGCCTGCAGATTTACCAGGGCTACTGGCTGGACCTGGCGACCACCGCCGCGCTGGCGGGTCTCGAGCCGATTCGCCGGCTGGCGACCGGGACGATTTCGGTGCGGCTGTACAGGGGCAACATCTTCTTCGAGACCGCCGACGACACCCCGGAGGCCATGCCGCACTCGCTATACACCGACGACTCGTCGATGGAGGCGATGGGCAGCTACGACCACGTAGACGCGGAAGGCTTCCTGAAGGTGCTTGGCGTGTCGGCCAAGAACGTGGGCGTCAAGCAGTTTCCGCAACTGGACCGGTAGCCTATCTGCGTCGAGTGAGTTGGCCTCGCACGAAACATACGAAGGGTCTCCGCCCTGCCCCAAGATCCCCGCGGGGCTGGAGGGCGTCACACCCGAATGGCTGACGGCGGCGCTGCGCTCGACTGGCGCGATAGGGGACACGGTCGTGGCTTCGGTAGACGCAGCGAGTCTTACCGAAGACCGGGGGTTCGTCGGAACGCTGGCCCGCCTGAATGTGAGATACTCGGTCGCTGAGCCGACCGCTCCACACTCTCTGATCGTCAAGCTACCTACCGGGAATCGCGTGATGCGAAGCGTGGCACGCGCCAATAGCATGTACGAAAGAGAAGTGGGGTTCTACGAGCGGATAGCGCCGCGCATCCGGTTGCGGACTCCCCGTCCCTACTACAGCCACTTCGACGCTGAGACCGGCGACTTCGTGCTGCTGCTGGAGGACCTCGCTCCGGCCCGTGCGGGAGACCAGCTCGCGGGCTGCTCCGCGGAAGAGGCCGCGCTCGCCGTGCGGGAGATCGCGCGATTCCACGCGGCTTGGTGGGAGAACACGGAACATGCGGAACTAGACTGGATGAGAGGCGCAGACTCCGGGTCTGCAGGGCTTGAGCGTCTCTACCAGCGCTCGTGGGCGCGGCTCAATTCGGAGACGGAAGGCGGACTGCCAAGTTCATTACATGAAGTCGGAGAAAGGCTTGGGACAAGCGTCGCCGCCGTGAGGAGCCGGACTGCCCAGCCTCCGCAGACACTGGTACACGGCGACTTCCGGCTGGACAACATGTTCTTCGACTTGCCCGGCGGAGAGGCGTTTGCCGTCGTCGACTGGCAGCTGTTCCGCAAGGGCCGCGGCGTGTTCGACGTCGCCTGGTTTATCTCGGGCTGCCTCAGCCCCGACACGCGCAGGTCGCGGGAGCGGGACCTCTTGAGTCTCTACGTGTCGACGCTCGCGCAGCACGGTGTGACGGGCTACGGTCTGGAACGCTGCGTGGAGGACTACCGCCTCTCGCTGCTATCCTGCCTTATGCTGGGCGTCATCGCAGACGCGGCGGCGGAGCGCGACACCGAGCGGGGAGTGACTCTGTTCGTGACAATTATGGGCAGGATAGCCTCAGCCGTCGACGACCATAACGCAATTGAACTGATGCCGAAAGGATAGAGACTTGAGCACGAACACTTCTGCGGAAGTCCGCGGCCAGATCGTCAACACGGTGCGGGACTTCGTCCGGCGAGAGGTCAACCCGATCGCGGACAGGTACGACAACGAGGACATATACCCGCACGAGCTGGTCGAACCGATGCGCGAGATTGGGCTGTTCGGCATCACTATTCCGGAAGAGTACGGCGGGATGGGTCTGGATCACACCACCTTCGCCATGATCTTCGAGGAGCTGAGCAAGGGCTGGATGAGCGTCAGCGGCATCATCGGCACGCACCACGTGCTGGCGCACGTCGTCGCCAACGGCGGCACGGAGGAGCAGAAGCGGCGCTTCCTTCCTCGGATGGCGTCGGGCGAGATACGTGGCGGGCTCGGTCTCACGGAGCCGGACGCGGGCAGCGACGTCCAGGGCCTTCGCACGACCGCCGAGAAGGACGGCGAGGAGTACGTGCTCAACGGCTCCAAGATGTTCATCACGAACGCGGAGAACGGCAACGCCTTCGCTGTGCTTGCCAAGACGGACACTGAGGCGGAGCCGGCCTACCGCGGCATAAGCTGCTTCGTGGTCGAGAAGCCGTCAACCGGCTTCAGCGTTGGTCGCCACCTGGACAAGCTGGGCTACCGCGGCATCGAGTCCTGCGAGTTGGTGTTCGAGGACTGCCGCGTCGGGGCCGACAATCTGGTGGGCGAGGTCGAGGGCCGGGGATTTCGGCAGGTGATGGGCGCGCTGGAGACGGGGCGCATCAACGTGGCCGCAAGAGCGGTGGGCGTGGCCGACGCCGCGCTCGACGCCGCCATTCGGTACGCGCAGCAGCGCAGGACGTTCGGCGTACCCATCGCCGAGCACCAGGCCATTCAACTCATGCTGGCGGACATGGCGACGAAGGTGCAGGCGGCCCGGCTGCTGACCTACGACGCCGCCGCGAAGAAGGACGCCGGCCAGGAGCGCATCGACCTGGAGGCCGGCATGGCCAAGCTGTACGCCAGCGAGATCTGCCAGCAAGTGTCGCTGGACGCGATGCGGATACACGGCGGCTACGGCTTCATCAAAGACTTCCCGGTGGAGCGCTACTACCGCGACGCGCCGCTGATGATAATCGGCGAGGGCACCAACGAAATCCAGAAGCTCGTGATTGCCCGCCGGCTGCTGCAAAAGTATAAGATATAGGGCAACGGCCCCATTCGGGCGTGAGGTAACTAAACGATGATTCACGACGGCCGCGACAGCTACGGCAGATACCTGGAAGACTTCGAAGTCGGCGACGTGTTCAAGCACTGGCCGGGCAAGACGGTGACGGAGTTCGACAACCACCTGTTCTCGCTGCTCACGATGAACCACAACCCGCTGCACATCGACGAGCACCACATGCAGCAGAACCACCAGCACGGCAAAATACTGGTCGACGGCGCCTACGTCATAAGCCTGGTGGTGGGCATGAGCGTGCGGGACACGTCCGGCAAGGCGATAGCCAACCTGGAGTACGAGCAGATCCGCCACCTGGGTCCGGTGTTCCACGACGACACGATTTACGCCGAGAGCGAGGTGCTGGAGGTGCGGGAATCGCGCAGCCGGCCGGACAGGGGCATCGTGTACATCGAGAGCCGCGGATACAACCAGCGTGAGGAGCAGATTCTCACGCTGCGCCGCCGGTTTCTCGTGCCCAAACGCGAAGGTTAGTGCCGCATGGGAATGCGAGAGGTACAGTCGACCTACACCGTCTCGATAGACTATGACAAGCGCCTGTACAGGCAGGACATCGCAGGCTCCATCGCCCACGCCCGGATGCTGGCGCGACAGGAGATCATCGCGGCGGGCGAGGCGGACGCCATAGTGCGCGGCCTGGAGGAAATCGGCCGGGAGATTGCCGGCGGCGAGTTCCCGTGGCGACCCGAGCTCGAAGACATCCATATGAACATCGAGCGGCGGCTGTTCGAGAAGATCGGGGACACCGCCGGACGCCTCCACACCGCCCGCTCGCGCAACGACCAGGTCGCGCTGGACGTGCGAATGTACGCGCGGGAGCGCTGCGACGACGTGATGGGCCTGCTGCGCGACCTGCGGGCCGCGCTCGTGGGCCTGGCGTCCGCCAACGCGGGCGTCGTCATGCCGGGCTACACGCACCTGCAACGGGCGCAGCCGGTGCTCTTTGCCCACCACATGCTCGCCTACTTCGAGATGTTCGGGCGGGACGCGCGGCGCTTTGCTCAGGCACGTGAGAGCGCGGACGTGATGCCGCTGGGCAGCGGCGCGCTCGCCGGGCTCCCCTACCCCATCGACCGCCGGTTCGTGGCCGACCAGCTCGGCTTCTCGAGGATCTCGGCAAACAGCATGGACGCCGTATCCGACCGCGACTACCTGCTGGAGTTCCAAGCGGCCGCCGCCATCTGCATGATGCACCTGTCGCGCATGGCGGAGGAGTTGATCATCTGGTCGTCCGAGGAGTTCGGATTCGTCCGGTTGAGCGACGAATACACCACCGGCAGCAGCATCATGCCGCAGAAGCGCAACCCGGACTTCGCGGAGATAGCCAGGGGCAAGACGGGGCGCGTGTACGGCAACCTGATGGCGATGCTCACCCTGCTGAAGGGTCTGCCGATGACGTACAACCGCGACCTGCAGGAGGACAAAGAGGGCTTCCTGGACAGCGCGGACACGCTGGCCGCTACGCTCGCCGTGTTTGCCGACATGCTGCCGGGCATGGCGCTGGACCGTGAGCGAATGCTGGAGGCGGCCAACGGCGGCTACGTGCTGGCGACCGACATCGCCGACTACCTGGTGGAGCGGGGTATGCCCTTCCGCGAGGCGCACGGCGTGGTCGCGCGGCTCTCGGAGCACGCCGCCGGCCTGGGCAGACGGTTCGACGAGCTGCCTATCGAAGTCTACCGCGAGTTCTCCGAGCTGTTCGATCAGGACGTCCTGGAGATCACCGTGGAGTCGTCCGTCAATGCGCGGGACGTCCACGGGGGCACCGCCTTCGGCCAGGTGAAGCGCGCCATCGAGGCGGCCAGGGCCGAGCTGGAGGCCGAGCATGGCGGCTGACACGCGAATCAAGATCGCGCCGTCCATTCTGTCCGCGGACTTCGGCCGGCTCGGCGAGCAGGTCGCGGAAGCCGAGCGCGCAGGCGCCGACTATGTACACGTGGATATCATGGACGGCCACTTCGTGCCCAACATCACCATGGGGCCGCTGGTGGTGCAGGCGGTGCGGCGATCCACGTCGCTGCCGCTGGATGTCCACATGATGATCGCTTCGCCTGAGAGGTACATCGAGGAGTTCGTAGACGCGGGAGCCGACATCGTCACCGTACACGTCGAGGCGTGCACGCACCTGCACCGCGTGGTGCACCAGATACGCGAGAGCGGCGCGAAAGCGGGAGCGGCGCTCAATCCCGCGACGCCGCCCTCCATCGTAGAAGAGGTGCTGGCGGATCTGGACCAGGTGCTGGTGATGACGGTTAACCCCGGATTCGGGGGACAGGCGTTCATCCACAGCGCCGTGGACAAGATTCGGCGCGTGCGAGCGCGGCTCGACTCGCTGGGTCTGACGGCGGACCTGGAGGTGGACGGCGGGATCAGTTCGGCCACGGCGAGGACGGCAGTGGACGCCGGGGCGCGCGTGCTAGTGGCGGGTTCGGCGATCTACAACGACAGAATGAGCGTGGACCAAGCCATGTCCGCGCTTCGAAGCAGCATCGACTAGTCCACGGCGGGGAGGTCAACTATGGTACAACAGGCTACGCAGACGGACGCCAACGTCATCGACGAGCTGCGATGGCGCGGCCTCATCCACGTCACCGAGCAGGGCCACGAGCTGTACACGCCCGGCCTGGACGACCTGCTGGCCCATCAGAAAATCACCGCCTACATCGGTTTCGACCCCTCGGCGGACAGCCTGCACATCGGCAACTTGCTGGTCATCATGCTGCTGGTGCGAATGCAGCGGCACGGGCACACGCCCATCGCCATCGCGGGCGGCGGCACGGGCCTCATTGGCGACCCCGGCGGCAAGACGGAGGAGCGCCAACTACTCACGCGCGACCAGATGGCGCAGAACCTGGAAGGCATCCGCGCGCAACTCGCCCGCTTCCTCGATTTCGACGCGCGGGACAATCCGGCGCACTTGGTGAACAACCTGGACTGGCTCGACCGAATCCTGGCCATAGACTTCCTGCGCGACGTGGGCAAGCACTTCAGCATCAACTACATGCTCGCCAAGGAGTCGGTGAGGAGCCGCATAGACCAGGGAATCTCGTACACCGAATTCAGCTACATGCTGCTCCAGTCCTACGACTACCTGGCGCTGTACGACCGGTTCGGTTGCGTGCTCCAGATGGGCGGCAGCGACCAGTGGGGCAACATCACCGCGGGCATCGACCTGATTCGCCGGATGCGTGGGGGACAGGCCCACGCGCTGGTAACGCCCCTCATCACCGACTCCGCCGGCAACAAGTTCGGCAAGACGGAGGACGGGGCGGTCTGGCTCGACCCCGAGAAAACCTCTCCGTACCAGTTCTACCAGTACTGGCTGAACGCCTCGGACGAGGACGCGGGCAAGCTGCTGCGCTGCTTCACGCTGCTCGGCCAGGAAGAAATTGCCGACCTGGAGGAGCGCATGGAGACACGCCCGGAGCGGCGCGAGGCCCAGCGCCGCTTGGCCGAAGAGGTTACGCGCATGACGCACGGCGACGAGGCGCTGCGAGCGGCCCAGGCCGCCACGGAGGCGCTGTTCGGCGGGGACGTGTCGAGCCTGGGCGCCAAGGAACTGCTGGACGTGTTCCACGACGTGCCGTCGTCCGAAATCCCCCGCGAGCGGCTGGAGGGCGATGGCGTCGCGCTGACGGAGCTGCTGACGCTGACCGGGCTGGCAGCGTCGCGCGGCGAGGCGCGACGGCTCATCCAGGGCAACGGCATCGCGTTGGGCAGCCGCCGCGAGACGGACCCGCGCCGCGCCGTGCTCCTCGAGGACGCGGTGGACGGCAGCGTGGTGGTACTGCGACGCGGCGCGCGGCAGTGGCGGCTGGTGCGGCTGGTGGGGTAGTGAGAAAACCGGAAGGCTTGTAAGCCGGAATGGCGAAGTACCAGGAAGAACCGAGGTTGTACGGGTCGACAATGGAAGACATAGAACTTCAGGACGTTCGAGCGAAATGGGATCGGCTGATAAGACAGGCGAGGGTTGAACGTATGCGTCGCAGCGATACACCGGGTCCTGTACCAAACAGATATCCAGCAGACGTGCTTTCGCTGTCGCCCTTCCTCTCCACTCCCAACGAGGTCTTTGACACTCAGAAAGACGCTATTCATGATCAAGAACTTTACAAGTCAGTGGTAGAAAGCGTGCTTCGGGCGTATCGCCCGGACCTGGCATCTGTTTCGCTCTTCTGGGAGACGTACTGTCCAGAAGGGCTAAGAAACTATCTCAAAATGGTCAGATGCCACTGACGACGGAACCACAGAAGCGTACATGCGAGTTGTAGCAATCCAAGGTAGTTCGACGCCTTCTTGTCGTAGCGGACCAG
>DAOUJL010000009.1:0-31847 GCA_034422735.1 Dehalococcoidia bacterium
CCCCCTGGGTTCGTTAGGGTCGGGCCGGGAGCCGTCTCTGGATGAGGTTTTCGCGAAGTCTGCACCATTCTGCACCATTGCGTACTTTTCGTAGCTGGGGGGCTGTTAGATCCGTGTCCTTTGGATGTCCAGTCGTGCAAGAAACTGCACAATTGTGTACCGCAATTGGGTGGAAATGGGACATGTAGGCGGCGGTCCCCGCGGGCTCAGTGTTCGATTGTCAAGGTACAACTGCCGGTGCAGTGGAGAGATAGTAGCACGGATGTGCGCCGACTTCAAGAGCGTTGGCGAAGCCCAGATCCACCGCCTGACTTTCGCGGGGAGAAATGGCGCACGAATGGTGACTGGTGGGGTGCTCATGGAGATGGAGGGGACGCGGCCGGGAACGGATGGCGCGGGAGAGTGACGGTTTTTTCAGGTGCGTGGGCCCGAGTGAGCGGGTGTGGGGGGAGGGCAGGGCAGGGTGTTTGCGAGAGGGACGGTTTTGGGTGCGCCTAGTAATCTGACACAGTCTCGGCGGGGACTGTGGGGAAGGCCACTCCGACCAGGAACTTCGCAGCAAGACCGCGAGAGAGGAGAGTCGCGACGTCCACCTCCACGTTAGCCCGCCCCGGCGCCGTGTGGTACAATATGCCACGCGCAGGAGCGTAGCTCAGTTTGGTAGAGCATCGGTCTCCAAAACCGAGGGTCGCGGGTTCGAGTCCTGCCGCTCCTGCCAGCCGATTCCCTCAAGCCTAGGGCGCAACTTTTGCCTCGTTGATTAGGTTAGAACTTCACGTGCAACCTGGTTGGGCACCGACGCGCACTGGGCCCCTGTTCCCAGGTGGGCTTTATGGTACTACGGACCGATCAGCCACTTTATCCTCGCGTTTCGCCGCCTCCACAGCCACTTTGGGTACTGAGAGCTAGGCTGAGTCTGCTTCGTGCTTTCGCCAAATGAAGACCCTGACGACAATACTGATCTTCACGCTGCTACTGTCAGCCTGTGCCGACACACTGGGCAGTCCTGAGCCTCAAAGTACTCCTGCGTCCGCCGTTGATCAGGTAGCTCCGACCGTCAATCCCACTTCGACGCCAGTACCAGTTCAAGCTGCACAGCCTATACGCACACCTGCGCCAGAGCCTACGCCGACAGAAACCCCTACACCGACGCCTCAGCCCACGTGGACGCCTCAGCCTACCTGGACGCCCGTTCCCACCTGGACTCCTGTTCCTACACCCACGCGGACGCCAACGCCGACCGCCACACCAACAGCGCTTCCCACGTGGACGCCTCAGCCTACCTGGACGCCCGTTCCCACTTGGACTCCGGTTCCCACGCCCACGTGGACGCCAACGCCGACCGCCACACCATGCGCCGTCGATGATTCAACGTCTGAAGAGAGGTGGGCGCTGTACATCTCACGGAATCCCGGCTGGAGCAGCGCGTCCGATTTGGTCCGTAACGTGCTGATACGGGTCTTCGAACAGCTCGAGGCCCAATATTTGGCCCTCAGTACGCTCTACCCCGACCAAGTGGGGACGTGGAGGGACTACCTCATGTCCAATCCCGCTGTCCTTGACGGCGAAGGTTGGAGGCACCTATTCACCACAATCACTGACGTGGCGTTCTCGGACGATGATCCCAGCACTTGTGCGTACAAACTGCTCGAAAATCATGGGGTGAATTTGCTGACCCAAGCGGTCAGTGCAAGTATCAGTCCTGCCAGTCGCAGAGGTGCCCGGAACGTAATATTTGGACGTTGGCAACAGTACATCTACATCTCAGGCGGGTCCTACAATCAAGCCGAGTTCGTGCGCGAGGAAATGGCTGACCTCTTCGGCAATTAGGTAGCATTGTTGAGGCGTTCAGGCTGATCATTTGGTGATTGACGTGCTTCCCATTTTCGCACGTTGGGCTGCACTGTCGAGCGCGCCGCTGTAAAGTCCGCCCGCAGTACCTCTGTCTTAGGTAACACTCATGGGTGTGGATGTTAAAGTGTCATACTCCCAGATTTCGACACCGCATGGAATGAGATGGCTATGAGTTCTTACGTAGTACTCCGCAAGAGTCTCATTCCGTTTTTCGCTGAAGTGTCGAAGCACGAACAGCACCTTCCGGAACCGCTTCGGAGCCAGGTGGAAGAAGAACATAGCCTCATTCCACACAGTCATCTTTGCGCTCGGAACGTTGCCGCTGGCTGTCCAGGTATGAGATTTGCACTCAACCAATACAGGTGGACTTTCAGAGCCAAGGTCAAACTTTCTTTCCTTCCTAACTTTGGAGGCTCCAATCTCGACCCTGTAGTCCCTTTGAAGCACGATACCCTCTCGTCGAAAGTGTTTCTGGATTGCGACCTCAAAATCTCGCCCCTCATGAGAGTTCGATTCTGAGCCGGGTCTTTGGAAATTGTTGGCCATGACAGTCCTTCTGACGTTGCTTCTCGCTGGAAGACGTGCACGTGGCGTCACAACTGGTGGGCGGTGGAGGGGTCGAACCTCCGGCCTCTTGCGTGTGAAGCAAGCGCTCTAACCACTGAGCTAACCGCCCCAGTGCACCGGGCGCTTCCGGCGCGTCTGCGCGTGGCGTTGGGCTGGTGGCAACGGGAGGGCTCGAACCTCCGACCTAGCGCTTATGAAGCGCCCGCTCTGCCGCTGAGCTACGTTGCCCGAAGTGGGACTAATTTTAGCGAACGGCGCGCCCACTGGCAAGCGCAACCCGCCGCCCGGCGCGCTCTCACCACTCCCCCGTGAACGGCCGCCGCACCCGCACCCGACGCGGTATGCTGCCGAAGAACCCGCCCCACGTCGGCGGCTCCGGCCTCACGTCCAGCAGCTCCCGCAATCTGCGCGACGCCCCCCGCAGCAGCGGCGCGCCGTGGCCGCCGCACAGGATGCCGAAGTCCATCTCCGCCAGCGACCGCAGCGACGCCACGTAGTCGTCCCGGTTGTAGCCCGGGAACGGCACCGAGCGGCTCACGCGCTCCCCGTCGCTGAACAGCGTATCGCCCGAAAACAGCAGCCCCTCGCGCTCCAGCAGGTAGCACACGCTACCCGGCGTGTGGCCCGGCGTGTGCAGCGTCCGCAGGCCGCCCAGCAGGTCGGTGACCTGCCCGTGCTCCACCGGCGCGTGCGCCTCCGTCGTGCGCACCAGCGGCACCCGCGCTATGATGCCTCCGCCGCCGCCCAGGTGGCGCCTGTCGCCGCGCCACTTGCGGTGCGTGTCGCTTGTGTGCGCGTGCACCGACGCCCCTGTGCGCTTCACGATGGCACGCGCGCCGCCGACGTGGTCGGGGTGGCCGTGCGTCATCAGCACCAGTTCGATCTCCTCAGGCCGGCGTCCTATCGACTCGACGTATTCGAACACGCGGCGGGCGCTCATCGGCGGCCCGGTGTCGATCAGCGCCAGCCGGTCGCGCTCGACTATCAGGTAGGTGCGCGACCACCGGACGCCCGGCACCGCGTGAACGCCTGGGACGACTTCCAACTGCTGAATCCTCCTGGCAGGCCATTGGCGGGCAATCGCGTTTGAGTGTATCTTTGTGCGGAGGATTGTCAATCCGAACGGGCGGGGGAGTGGCCCGCCACCAAGCCAGACAAAGGGAGTAGCAAATGGACATCGGCATATCCACGTTTCTGACGGACTACTCGGTGGACGTAGCCACCGTCGCGCGAAGAGTCGAGGAGCTTGGGTTCGACTCGCTCTGGGTACCCGAGCACCCCATGATCCCGGTCAACACCGCCTCGCCCTGGCCGGGTTCGCCGGACGGCGTCATTCCCAAGGTCTACGCCGACATCGTTGACCCGTTCGTCGCCCTCGCCCGCGCGTCGGGCGTGACCACCACGCTGAAGCTCGCCACCGGCATCGTGCTGGTGCCGGAGCGCCATCCGATTCTGCTCGCCAAGGAAGTCGCGACGCTGGACATGTACTCCGGCGGACGCTTCATCTTCGGCATCGGCGCGGGCTGGAACCGGGAGGAGAGCGAGATTCTCGGCGGCGACTTCGATCACCGCTGGACGCAGGCCCGCGAGTCCGTGCTCGCCATGAAAGAGCTATGGACCAAGGTCGAGAGCGAGTACCACGGAAAGTACTACGACTTCCCGCCCGTCTACTCGTTCCCGCGCCCGGTGCAGCGCCCGCACCCGCCTGTGCTGCTCGGCGGCATGGCCCGCAACGTCTTCCGCCGCGTCGTGGAGTACGGCGACGGCTGGATGCCCAACCGCGTCAGCCCGGAGGACGTGGCGAAGGGCCGCGCGACACTCGACGAGCTCGCCTCAGCCGCAGGCCGCGACCCCGCGTCGATCCAGATAACGGTGTTCGGCCAGCAGCCCGACCCCGATCTGCTCAAGCGCTTCGAGGAGGCCGGCGCCGACCGCGTCACAATCCGCCTGGAGACGGCAGCCGAGGCCGAGTCGCTGGCGGACGTGGAACGCATCGCCGAGGCGGTGCTGGGGTAGGGGGCGCTCCGATTAGCCCTCCCCCCTGGATTGGGGGAAGAGCCTGCCCTGAGCTTGCCGAGTGGGTCAGGATGGAGGTGACAGCATGTACTGCACGAGTTGCGGATCGCAAATCCAGGACAATGCCCAGTTCTGCGGAGAATGTGGTCGGGAACTATCCGAGCAGAGGGCGACGGCCAGGGAGTATGCGCCGGAGCCCCCAACCCCGCCGGCACACATACCCAACTACCTGGTGCAGGCCATACTGGTGACCATCTTCTGCTGCCTGCCGTTCGGAATCGTGTCGATCGTCTACGCCGCCCAGGTCAACGCCAAACTCGCAGCCGGCGACGTTTCGGGCGCGATGAAGGCCTCCTCCAGCGCGAAGACATGGGCGTGGGTTGCCTTCGGCACCGGCTTGGTCATTTTTACAATGTACATGATATGGGCGGCCTCTGACCTCACGTTATCAGGATGGGGGTCTTACGATGTACATGATTTGGGGGGCCACTGACCTCACGTTATCAGGATGGGGGTGACAGCATGTACTGCACGAGCTGCGGATCGCAAAACCAAGACAATGCCCGGTTCTGCGGAGAATGTGGTCGAGCCCTGTCCGAGTCGAGGCAGACGGCCAGGGAGTATGTGCCGGAGCCTCCAACCCCGCCGGCACACATACCTAACTACCTGGTGCAGGCCATACTGGTGACCATCTTCTGTTGCCTGCCGTTTGGAATCGTATCGATCGTCTACGCTGCCCAGGTCAACGCCAAGCTCACCGCCGGCGACGTTTCGGGCGCGATCCGGGCCTCCTCGAGCACTAAGACGTGGGCGTGGGTCGCCTTCGGCACCGGCCTAGCCATTGTTGGGGTATATCTGATAGTGGTGGTCTTTGGCCTCGCGTTTGCCTCAGCGCCGTTCTAGAAGTTGCGGGGCGACATGATTCTCATAGGGCGCACGATTTCGCCGAGGGCGGCGTATCTGGGACTGGCTCTTCTGGCGGCCGCCGGGATAGCCCTACTCATCGCCTTCGACCCCAGGAACACGGGAGTCTTCCCGACGTGCCCGTTTCTCAGCCTCACCGGCTGCTACTGTCCGGGGTGCGGCACGCTGCGCGCCCTGCACGCGCTGCTCCGAGGGGACGTCGGCGGCGCCATCGGCTATAACGTGCTGGCGGTGCTTGCGCTGCCGTTCATCGTCTACTCCTACACCACCGGCGCGATGCGGGCGTTCGGCATGAGGCCGCCGCCCCCGGCGTTCGTCCATCCGGGCCTGATCTGGGCGCTGCTGGGGGCTATCATCGCCTATTGGGCGCTGCGGAACGTGCCTGTCGCGCCGCTAACCGCGCTGGCGCCGTAGGCGTGGCGGAGGTGGGGTACCGTACAGTCACGTGTGCAAATGCTTGGTCTCACGCTGTGGAAATGGGGGTTGCCGAGCCATCAACCCAGTCGTTCGATGCCGGGACAGTCGTCGAAAATCCTGTCGAAGCTCAGGATACGGCTGACACCAGCGCTCTGCATAACGGCCACGTGCAGAGCGTCTCGGGCGGAGAGGCCACTGATGGATTCGAGTAGCGTTTTGGCCGCGTGAATCTCTGACATGCCAAATGTCAGTACATCGTCCACGATAGCGTCGAGGCTCCGAAATGTGGCTTCGATTGCGTCGAGTCTACGGATGGCAGCGTACCTGTGCAAAATCTCTTGATAGACTTCGACGCTTGTGATTGTGCGCTCTCCATCCCTCGCCAAACTCATAAGTATCGCAACGCCGCGATCCCTGTTGGCGTGTGGCGCGCCCTCCAAATACATGGGCACGTTGGAGTCTATGAAAATCACTAGAGACGCCGGCCAGCCTCAATTTCGGCGAGCATCGTATCAATGTCTGCGGTAGGGAACTGGTGGCGACCAGATTCGGCGATGGCGCGGAGCTTTTCCTCTTTGGTGGCACGTGGCCGGCCAAAGCGGGCCTTTCGCAGGGACTGCCGGACCCACTCCGATACAGACAGACGTTGGCGTCGGGCGACCTCTTGGATCTCCCTGTACTCATCCTCGTCTAGCAGAACTTGTAGCCGTTTAGCCATGCTAGCAGTATAGTCTGCTTGAGCGTGGGAGTTCAACCTGCCCCTACCCAAACAGCGGCAGCACCTTCTCGCCGAACAGCCTCATCGACGCGCGCACCTTGTCCGGCGGCATCTCGCCCGTGTTCAGCTTGAGCATCAGGTTGCGCACGCCGATGTCCCGCAACTCCGCTATCCGCTCCGCCGCCTGCCCAGGCGTGCCCACGATGAATGTCTGGTGCAGGTCCTCCCCCGGCGACGGCGGCGTACCCGGCGGCGGCTTGGGGAATCCGCCAGGGTTGTACAGCTCACGCGCCTCGCGGAAGTGCTTGCGCTCCCGCTCGAACCCGTACTCCGCGACTTCCACCGCCTCGTCGTAGCTCTCGCCCAGCATCAGGTTGCGCGCCACCCAGCACTGGTCAAGCGCCTTCTCCGTCGCCTCCTTGCCGTGCCCTTCCGCCAGCATCGTGTCGCGGTACTGCTCCAGCCGCAACCGAGTTGTGTCCATGGACTGCACACCCATCAGGATGGGCCGCCCGATGCGGGCCATCGCCATCGTGGACGCCTCGCTGATGCAGGCGCGAACCAGCGGCGGGTGAGGCTTCTGCACCGGGCGCGGGCGTAGCTGCGGAAACTTCACGTTCCAGTATTGCCCCTCGAAATGCAGCGGCTCCTCGGTCCACGAGCGCACCAGCAGCTCCTCAGCCTCCGGCAGGCGCTCCACACCCTCCTCCATTGTCAGCCCGAACCCCAGATACTCGTAGTGGTTGAACGCCGAACCCCGGCCCGTTCCCACGATGAGCCTGCCGTGGCTCAGGTTGTCGAGCAGCGCCGTCTGCGCCGCGAGCCGGACCGGGTGATGGAAGGCCATCTCCACCACCGCGAACCCGATGCGGATGCGCCGCGTTCTGGCGGCGACTGCCGCGCCGAACACCAGCGGGTCGGCGTAGGCGGACGCGCCGTCGAAGTGGTGCTCGGTGAGCCACACCGCGTCAAAGCCAAGCCGCTCGGCCAGCTCGACCTCGGCCAGCGCGTTGTCGATCGCCGCGCCGTCGTTGTCGGGGACGTGGCTGACCGGGAACAGGAACTGCCCGAACCGCATCCGGCGTTCCTTACTCCCGGACAATCTCGCCCTCTTTCATCACCAGCGAGATTCGCTCCCTGTCCTGGAGTATGGCGATGTCCGCGACGGGGTCGCCGTCCACGACTATCAGGTCGGCGGCCTTGCCCAGTTCCACGGTGCCGATTTCGTCCTCCAGTCCCAGCACCCTCGCGCCGTTGCGCGTGCCCGCCTGTATGGCCTGCATGGGCGGCATCCCCGCGTCGACCAGTAGCCACATCTCCAGCGCGGACGTCCCCGGCGGCCAGCCCGGCCTCGGACCGTCCGAGCCGGTCGCGATGTTCAGCCCGTAGTCCATGTACGTCTGAAAGTGGTCGCGCTGGTGCTGCGCCATGGGTCGGCCTCTCGCCAGCCGGTACGCCGGGTAGCGCTCCTCGGCGTCAGGGCCGAGATACGAGTGGAAGGCCGTCATCGTGGGCACCAGCGACACGCCGCGCTCGGCCATGAGCGCGATGGTCGGCTCGTCGACGAGCGCGCCGTGCTCGATGCTGTCCACGCCGGCGATGGCGCACATCGCTACACTCTGATCTGAGTATGCGTGCGCCGCCACCCGCTTGCCCCAGCGGTGCGCCTCGTCGCACACCGCCGACATCTCCTCCTGTGTCATCTCCGTGTCCCACGGCATGGAGTAGGCGTTGGAGCCGACGCGACCGCTCGCGATGAGCTTGATGACGTCCGCGCCGTTGTACACCTGCCGCCGCACCGCCCGCCGCGCCTCTTCCGCTCCCACGAACATGCCGGACTCCGGTATCTGCACCTCCGGACGCAGGAATCCACGCTCGCCGGAGCCCTCGGTGATAACCATCTCGCCGGACACCAACATGCGTGGCCCGCGCGCCAGGCCCTTGTTGACGGCCTCGCGTATGGCGACGTCGGAGTAGCCGAACGCGCCGAGGTTGCGCATGGTCGTGTAGCCGGAATCGAGCAGGATGCCCGCCTGCGTCGCGCCCCGCAGCGCCATGAACGGCACCGTCTCGGTGAACTCGGCGATGGGGTTGGGTTCGGCCCCCTGCGTGATGTGCATGTGCACGTCGATCAGCCCGGGCATGAGCGTCTTGCCGCCCAGGTCGATTACACGCGCGCTCTCCGGCGGCTGCGCCTCAGACGCCGGCCCGATCCAGGCGATGCGCCCCTCTGCGGCGAGCACCGCTATGTCCGGGCGGGGCGCGGCGCCGGTCGCGTCCAGCAGCGTCGCGTTGGTGAACAGCGTGGTCATTGTGGTTACGCCTCCTGCTGCGGCTCAGCCGATCGGGAAGGGAACTTGGTCGACAGCACGTCGATGATGAGCCTGGCGGCCAGTTGTGTCGTGATCTCGGACGAGTCGTAGGGCGGCGCGACCTCCACCATGTCGAAGGCGACCAGGTTGTCGCGCTCCGCCAGGGCCGTCAGGCAGTCGCGCGCCTCCTCGTAGTAAAGACCTCCAACCTCCGGCGTGCCCGTGCCCGGCGCCTGGCTGGGGTCCATCACGTCGATATCGAAGGTGACGTACAGGTTCTGGCCGCTCGGAATCAGGTCGACCACCCCCTGCGGCCCCAATTCCTTGAACCGCCGTGTCGATATGATGAGACTGCCGTCCCGCTGCGACTCCTCGTAAGGCTTGCGCCGCGCCGAGCGTATCCCAAGCGAGGTGATGTGGTCCACGAAGTCGAGCTCCCTGCAGCGGCGTATGGGGCTGCCGTGCGTGTACAGCACGCCCTGCGTCTCGTGCGAGTAGTCCATGTGCGCGTCGAAGTGCACCACGTTCAGCGGTCCGAACTTGCTCAGCCCGCGCACCACCGGGAACGTGATGGCGTGGTCCCCGCCAACGACGACCGGAAACGCTCCCCGATCGACGATCTTCTCGACGGCCTGGGTCAGCTTTTGGAAGTTGCGTATCACCTCCGACGGAACGATTGTCACGTCGCCGCAGTCCGCCATCGTGATGCCGCGCAGCAGCTCGTCCCCCGCGTCGATGTCGAAGTAGCCCTCCGCCTGCCGCTGCCGGCCCTTCGGGTCTTCGTAAGAGTAGACGCGCGGCCAGTCCCGCACCGCGTCCGGGCCGTAACGCGCGCCGGGCCGCCCGAACGTGCCCTGGTCGAACGGCACGCCCAGGAACGCGACCTCGGCGTCCAGCGAGTCCAGGTCGTCGCACAGCGGCGCGCGAAAGAAGCTGCGCGGCTGCGCTCTCGTGATCGGCCAGGCCGGGTCTGTCAATTCCGTGTACAGTGAT
Organism: Dehalococcoidia bacterium; assembly: GCA_034422735.1. GTDB lineage: Bacteria > Chloroflexota > Dehalococcoidia > Lucifugimonadales > CATOSD01 > CATOSD01. The sequence goes on from DAOUJL010000009.1 coordinate 9,802, forward strand.
TCGGTGTCTTCTCGGTCAGTCATCGCTCTGAGTCCTCCTGGCCGCCACGCTCGCAGCGCGCCGCCCGCGCACGATTCTACCCTATTTCGCCGCGCGAGGGACAACCGGCCCGCCGACGCCAAAGCTGATTTTCGCCACAATACCGCCGTTCTGATATAATCTGTAGGCTAATCACTTAGCGATTCCCCTTGTCGGCTCGTTGGGGAGTACGCCGCGCGCATCTCATGCGGCGCGCCGTCCCGATCGGGCCGACCTCAGGAACGAGGAGACCTAATGCCAGCCTACGCAGTCTTGGGAGCGCAGTGGGGCGACGAAGGGAAGGGCAAGATCATCGACGTCCTCTCCCGCGACGCCGATATAGTGGCGCGGTTCTCCGGCGGCAATAACGCGGGCCACACCGTCGTCAACGGCAAGGGCAAGTTCAGCTTCCACATCGTGCCCTGCGGCATCTTCTGGCCGCAGACGATGAACGTCATCGGCAACGGCGTGGTCGTCGATCCCGACGTGCTGTTGGACGAGATCGACGGCCTGAAAGAGCAGGGCATGGACATCTCCGAGCGCCTGATGGTCAGCGAGCGCGCCCACCTCATCATGCCCTACCACGTGGCCCTGGACGCCCTCACCGAGCAGGCGCGCGGCAAGTCCGCCATCGGCACCACCGGCAAGGGCATCGGCCCCACCTACGCCGACAAGGCCGCCCGCACCGGCCTCCGCGCCGCCGACCTGCTGGACATCGAGACGCTCTACCCGCGCCTGGAGAGCATCCTGGAGTACACCAACGCGGTCATCACCAAGGTCTACGAGGGCGACCCCGTCGGCCTGGACGAGGTCTATGCCAAGTGCCGCCAGTGGTCCGAGCGCCTCTCGCCGCTCATCGGCCCCGTGGAGCGCATCGTGAACGACGCCCTCTCCGCCGGCGCCAACGTGCTGCTGGAGGGCGCCCAGGGCGCGCTGCTGGACCTGGACCACGGAACCTACCCGTTCGTCACGTCCTCCAACCCCACCATCGGCGGCGTGTCCGTTGGACTGGGCGTGCACCCCGGCCACATCTCCGACGTGATGGGCGTGTTCAAGGCCTATTCAACCCGTGTGGGCACCGGGCCGTTCCCCACCGAGCTGAACGACGACACCGGCGCCCACATCCGCGAGCTCGCCCAGGAGTTCGGCGTCACCACCGGCAGGCCTCGCCGCGTCGGCTGGTTCGACGCCGTGGCCGCCCGTTACAGCTCGCAGGTGAACGGCTACACCTCGGCCATCGTCACTCGTCTGGACGTGCTGGACGGCTTCGACTCCGTGAAGGTCTGCACCGGCTACGAGCTGGACGGCGAGGTCACTCAGGAGTTCCCCGGCGGCGTCGCCGCGCTGGAGCGCTGCAAGCCCATATTCGAGGATCACGAGGGCTGGGACAGCCCCACGGCCAGCGCCACCACGCTCGAAGAGCTTCCCAAGCAGGCCCGCTCCTACGTCCAGCGTCTCGAAGAGCTCATCGGCTGCCCCGTCGACGTCATCTCCACCGGCCCCCACCGCGACGAAACCGTCATCGTCAAGCGCCTCCTGCGAGGGTAGGGGGCGGGGTTTCCACGAGGGGGTTGCCAATGGGGACTGTGGAACACTACATGGGCCTCGATTATTCGGTTCAGCTCACACGCCAGGACGAAGAAGGCGACGTGTTCTGGCTTGCCGAGATACCGGACTTGCCGGGGTGCATGACGGACGGCGTAACTCCGGATGAGGCGCTGGAGAACCTCGAAGACGCCAAGCGTCTCTGGATTGAAACCATGATTGAAGACGGGTTCGATGTTCCCGAGCCAACGCAATCGCGCGAGTACAGCGGCAAGCTGCTGGTGCGAATGCCGAAGTCGTTGCACGAGAGGTTGGCGCTCAGCGCCAGCCGGGAAGGGGTCAGCCTCAATCAGTACGTCGTCAGCCGACTGAGCAGCGCGGGTCTCATCCGTGAGAGCGCAGGACCCGACAATGAGTCTTTGGCGCGGATTGAGGATGAACTAAGGGCCCTGCGACCGCTACTAGAGAACGTCGCCGCACAAGGTTGGCCTGCCCCGGAAACGGCATCGCTAATCCCTAGCCCGGCTAAGGCCAGCAAGAGCCGATAGAGACAAAAAGGCCCGCCGCATGGCGGGCCCCCCCTTTGCTTAGCCGTCTTCCCTCACCCCCCTAGCTCGGCGCCGGCAGGTCGATCGTGTACCCCGACACCACGGCGTCGATCGCGGCCGCCGTCGCCTCGTCCGGGCCGCACAGCGGCAGCCGCGGCTCGCCCACGTCGTAGCCCGCCTTGCGCACGCAGTACTTGACCGGGATGGGATTCGACACTAGGAACAGTATCTTGAACAGCTCCAGCAGCCGCCGGTGCTCCGCCGCCGCGTTCTCGATCTCGCCCTCCAGGATCATCCCCATCATCGCCTTGATCTGCCGCCCCACCAGGTGCGACGCCACGCTCACGATGCCGTAGCCGCCCAGACCCATGATGTAGAACGTCTCATTGTCGTTTCCGCTCCACACCCGGAAGTCGTCGTCCGTGTCGCGGATGATCCGCGTGATCTGGTCCAGATCGCTTCCGGCCTCCTTGATGCCCACGATGTTGTCGATCTGGCTCAGCCGCACCGTCGTCTCGTTGGACATGTTCAGGCTCGTCCGGCTGGTCACGTTGTACAGGATGCCCGGCACGTGCACGCTATCCGCGATGGACTTGAAGTGCTGGTACAGCCCCTCTTGCGTCGGCTTGTTGTACGCGGGCACCGTCAGCAGGATGGCGTCCGCGCCCTCGCGCTCCGCCTCCTTGCTCAGCTCGATGCTTTTCGCCGTGTCGTTGTCGGTCGTGCCCGCGATCACCGCCGCCCGGTCGCCCACGGCCTGCTTGATCTCGGAGTACAGCCGCAGCTTCTCGTCGGCGGACAGCGTGGGCGACTCGCCGGTCGTGCCGGTAACCACCAGCCCGTCGCTGCCGGACTCGACCAGACCCAGCGCCAGCTTGCGCGCCTCCTCGTAGTTGACCTCGCCCTTCTCGTCGAAGGGCGTAATCATCGCGGTAACGAGTCTTCCTATCTCGACCATGGCTAGACCTTCCTTCCTGGCTCGAGCAGCAGCCCCTTCGCCATTACTTCCTCAGCTATCTGCAGCGCGTTCAGGGCCGCGCCCTTCCTCAGATTGTCGGACGCCAGCCACATGGCCACCCCGTTCGGGTGGGACACGTCCTGCCGGATACGCCCCACCAGCACCTCGTCCACGCCCTCCGCGTCTATCGGCATCGGGTACACGTTCCGCAGCGGATCGTCCACGACCCTTATGCCCGGGAACCCGGCCAGTATCTCGCGCACCTCGCCCGCGCCAATCGGTTCCTCGAACTCGACGTGCACCGCCTCGCTGTGGCCGACCATCACCGGCACCCTGACGCACGTCGCCGAGACCGCCAGGTCCGGCTCGTGCAGAATCTTCCGCGTCTCGTTCAGCATCTTCAGCTCTTCGTTGGTGTAGCCGTTCTCCTTGAACGGCTCGATGTGGGGCAGGGCGTTGAACGCGATCCGGTGCGGATACACGCTCGGCTCCACGCGCCCGCCGTCCAGCTCGCCCGCAGTCTGCGACCGCAGCTCCTCCACCGCCGCCGCGCCCGTGCCGGACACCGACTGGTACGTGTCCGCGATGACGCGGCGCACCGGGTTGACGTCGTTCAGCGGCTTGAGCGCCATCACCAGCGGCGTCGTAGAGCAGTTGGGGATCGCGATGATCCCCCGGTGGCCGTCCAGGTCGTCCGCGTTGACCTCCGGCACCACCAGCGGCACGTCCGGGTCCATGCGGAACGCCGAGCTGTCGTCGATGACAACCGCGCCCTGCCGCACCGCTAGGGGCGCGACCTCCCGGCTAACGTCCCCGCTCGCCGAGATGAACACGATGTCGACCTGGCTCAGCAGCTCAGGCGTGACCGCCTCGACCTCGACCTCCTGCCCCTTCACCTTGAGCCGCTTACCAACCGACCGGCTCGACGCGCACAGGCGCACCTCGCTGGTCGGAAAGTCCCTCTGCTCCAGGATGTCGAGAAACACGCTGCCCACGGCGCCCGTAGCGCCGACGACCGCGATCTTGCACTGGTCCAATATCCGCTCTCCTATGCCGCTCGCCAGGTGCCCTGACGTGACTCACCCTCTGCGCGACGCGAGCACGCGCCGCGCAGCCAATACGGCACGCAAAATCATACCCATTTTGCAACGATTTTGCCATAGGTGTAACCCGCCCCCTGCCAAAGTCCCTTCCCCCTCGCAGAGGGAAAATCAGGATGGGGGTGACAGCGTTGCGTCCACCATCCCCGCCGACGTCACCGGGGACAGGGCAAAGCAGCCCGGACTCGCTGGTCTTATCTCTATCCCCTCGGCCTGTTCAGGAAGGGGATAAGCTGGAGCAGCGGGATGACCAGGAAGCAGAAGACGGCCAGCAGCAGGCCTAAATTGGGCAATGTGATTATGTCCATCCTGGACGGAATGGAGCCTCCCAGGGCGTCTTCGTAGTTGCCATAGAGTTGTCCGAAGAGGGAGAGGTACGAGACGACACTGACTATAAGGCCCGCGACGGCGACAAACCCCGCCACGGCTCGGGGCAACACTATCGAGGCGGCACTCAACAAGGCCAGCACCAGCAGGATGCCAAAGAACGCGAGGACTAGAATGCTATCCAGTTCCTCGGATGCCGCCAACAAAGTGAGGCTCGTGCTCTCAGACTCGTCACGGTACGCGACCAAGAAGAGGACCCAGGGCATGAAGACGCCCAACACGCTGAGCGCGCCAAAGACCGAGCCCCCGATACCGCCCACGTTCATACGCACGAATGCCGGAAGGGAGCCGACCTCCGACGGCGTCGGAGCCTGGACGCTCTCGCCGTCCCCGGCTGTTGCTACGGCCCCCGCCTCTTCTTCACTGCCGCCGTCGGCAGCCTCGCCCGCTCGCGCCCACGAGCGGCGCTCCAGCACTGCATTCAGCCATGCGACGGTGGCTAACGACCGCTGCAACGTGTGGCGATGCTGGATCTGCAAAGCGGCAATTGCCCCGAACGACAGCAGGATCAGCCAGAAGGCCGTGGAGCTGACAATGAGAAGTATGATCAGGCCCAACGCGGCTATGCCGATCCGTGTTTCCACCTGTACGGCGTGAGGCGCGAAGTACGTCGCGGACGCCGCCAGTCCGAGCAGTCCCAGGAGCAGCTTGTACACCAGCGGCACACCAAGTATGAAGGCGGCCAACAAAATGATGACGCCGAGGCCGGGAACGATGAGACGTTCTTGGATTTGCATTAGCCAAACCTCCTGGCGAATGAGTGAGGGAAAGCACCCTTGGGGCGAGAGCGTTGAGGGCGAATACCCCGGAGATTCCATTCCCAACCTTCCCACATCCATTCAGGGAAGTCAAACACTGTTGCACGGAGCGGAACGCGCACTTATAGTTGGAGGCGCTACTGGCCACACGCAATAGCGCCGTCCCCGGGCAGGCCGCGGACGGCAATTCGGTCCGATACATGAGCAACGACGCCGCCAACACAAACCGGGAACTCGCCCTAGTGGCCGACCTCCACGCCGCGCCCTGCGCCGCCGTGTTCGCCGTCGCCGGCGCCGGCACGCAGGCCATCGCCTGGCTGCTGAGCGTCGCCGGCGCGTCCCGCAGCGTGCTCGAGCTGAGCGTGCCGTACTCCGCGCCCGCGCTCGCCGAGCTCGTCGGCTACGAACCCGACCAGGCCGTATCCGGCCGGACCGCCCTCGACATGGCCCGCGCCGCCTACCGCCGCGCCCTCCGCCTCCGCGAGGCCGACGCCCCCGTCGCCGGCGTCGCCTGCACCGCCACCATCGCCACCGACCGCCCCAAGCGCGGCGAGCACCGCTGCCATGTCGCCTACTGGACCGGCTCCGCCTACGCCGTCCACAGCCTCACATTCGTCAAGGGCCTGCGCGACCGCGCCGGCGAGGACGCCGTCGCCAGCCGGCTCACTCTGAAAGCCTACGCCGAGGCTGCGGGCGTTCCCACCGCCCTCCCGCTCGGCCTCGACGACCGCGAGCGCGTGGACGTGGAGCGCATCGCCTACGACGACCCCGTGAGGGCTCTTCAGGCCGGCCACGTCGACCACGCCCTCGTCTCCGCTGGCGCCGCCCACGCCAACGCCCCCGTGAGCGGCGCGGTACTGCCCGGCTCGTTCAACCCGCTGCACGACGGACACCGCAAACTCGCCAACGCCGCCTCCCGTATCCTGGGCGAGCCGGCCACTTTCGAGCTGTCCATCACCAACGTGGACAAGCCCCCGCTCGCCGAGTCCGAGATCCGGCGCAGGCTCGCCCAGTTCGACGACTCGGAAGCCGTCGCCGTCACCCGCGCGCACGTCTTCTACCGCAAGGCCGACCTGTTCCCCGGCTGCGTCTTCGTCATCGGCTGGGACACCGCCACCCGGCTCGTCGCCCCCCGCTACTACGACGGTAGCGACGCCAACCTCGTCTCCGCGCTCGAGCACATACGCGCCCGCGGCTGCCGCTTCCTCGTGGCGGGCCGCGAGCACGACGGCGCGTTCCGCACCCTGGACGACGTCCCCATCCCTCGCGGCTTCGCCGATCTGTTCGACGCCATCCCCGAGTCGGCCTTCCGCCAGGACGTGTCGTCCACCGAGCTCCGCGACGCGCTCGAGGCCCGGCGGTAGCCCGGTGCGATTCAAGGACATCCGCGAGTTCGCCGCCTTCCTCGAGTCACGGGGCGAGCTGCGCCGCGTCAGCGCCCCCGTGAGCCGGGACCTGGAGATAACCGAGATTACCGACCGCGTCATCAAGTCCGGGGGCCCGGCGCTGCTGTTCGAGAACGTCGAGGGCTACGACGCACCCCTGCTCATCAACATGTTCGGTACGCACCAGCGCACCGCCTGGGCGCTCGGCGTCGACCACGTCGACCAGCTCGTGGACCGCGTCCGCCGCCTGTTCTCGCTGGCCCAGGGGCCGCCCTCCGGCATCGGCGCTCGCCTCGGCGCACTGGGCGATGTGCTCGGCGTGGCCCGCGCGCGACCCAAGCGGGTGCGGCGCGCCCCCTGCCAGGAGGTGGTGCTCACCGGCGACGACGTCGACCTGAACGTGATGCCCGCTCTCCAGTGCTGGCCGCTGGACGCCGGACGCTTCATCACGCTGCCGCTCGTCATCACGCGCGACCCCGACACCGGACGCCGCAACGTCGGCACCTACCGGATGCAGATATACGACGAGCGCACCGCCGGCCTGCACTGGCAGACCCACAAGGTCGGCGCCGCCCACCACGACGCGGGCGTGCGCGGCGGCCACGAGCGCCTGGAGGTTGCCGTGGCTCTCGGCGGCGACCCCGCCACCATCTGGTCCGGCTCCATGCCGCTGCCCCCGGACCTGGACGAACTGGCCATCGCCGGCGTCATTCGCGGCGAGGCGGTCCAGGTGGTGAAGTGCAAGACCGTGGACCTGGAGGTTCCCGCCCACGCCGAGTACGTGATCGAAGGCTACCTCACACCCGGTGAGCTGCGCCCCGAAGGCCCTTTCGGCGATCACACCGGCTACTACTCTCCAGCCGAGGACTACCCCTTCATGCACGTGACCGCCATCACCCACCGGCGCGATCCTATCTATCCCACCACCATGGTCGGGCGTCCGCCCACCGAGGACTTCTTCATGGGCAAGGCCAGCGAGCGGCTCATGCTGCCCGCCCTCCAGATGGCCGTGCCCGAGATAGTGGACATGAACATGCCCGCCGAGGGCATCTACAAGAACTTCGTCATCGTCTCCATGCGCAAGCGCTACCCCGGACACCCCCAGAAGGTGATGCACGCCCTCTGGGGCATCGGCCTGCTCATGCTGGTAAAGGCCATCATCATCGTGGACGACCACGTGGACGTGCAGAATCTGTCAGAGGTCGCCTGGCGCGTCGGCGCGAACATCGACCCTGGGCGCGACATCACGCTGTCCGAGGGACCCACCGACGACCTCGACCACGCATCCGCCGTGGCGCGTTTCGGAGGCAAGATCGGCATAGACGCCACCGCCAAGGGCCCCATGGACGGCTTCACCCGCGAGTGGCCACCCGACATCGTGATGACCGACGAGGTCAAGCGCCTCGTCACCGACCGCTGGCACGAGTACGGCATATGAGTCCCTTCCCCCTTGACGGGGGAAGGTTAGGATGGGGGTGTGACTGTTGAGCCCGCCCAGGTAACGATTGACCATGACAACCCTCGCAACCACCGCCCGCAAAATCCCCCTCATGCTGGGAGCCATCAACTTCCAGGAGAGCCTCTACGCCCTCCCGTTCGCCTACACCGGCATGATGCTCGCCGCCCGCGGCTTCCCAACCTGGCACCAGTTCATCTGGATCACCGTCGCCATGGTCAGCGCCCGCACCGTGGGCATGGCCGCCAACCGCGTCATCGACCGCCACATCGACGCCCGCAACCCCCGCAACGCCGGTCGCCACCTGCCCAGCGGCCGCCTGCGCGTCGCCGACCTCGGCGCGTTGATCGCTGTCTCGCTGGTCGTCTTCCTCTTCGCCGCCTGGCAGCTCAACACCCTCGCCCTCATCCTCGCGCCCGTCGCGGTCGGCTACCTCGTCTTCTACCCCTACACCAAGCGCTTCACCTGGGCCGCAAACCTGCTGCTCGGCTGGGCGCTCGCCATCGCGCCCTCCGCCGCGTGGATAGGCGTCACTGGCAGCTACGGCTGGCAGCCCTTCGTGCTCTCGCTCGCTGTCGCCACCTGGGCCGGCAGCTTCGACATCCTCTACCACACCCAGGACCGCGACTTTTACGACGAGGCCAATCTCTACTCCGTCGCCCGCAGATTCGGCGTGGTCGGCGCCTTTCGCCTGGCGCGCGCCCTGGATGTGGTCGCCGTGGCGTGTGTCCTGTCGCTTGGGTTCTCGTTCGGCCTCGGCTGGCCCTACTTCGCCGGCTGCATCATCGCCGCCGCGCTGCTCGTCTACAAGCACACCCTCGTCTCCCCCGACGACCTCTCCCGATTCGGCATGGCCTTCTTCCGAATCAACGCCTACGTCTCCACCTCCGTCTTCACCGGGACCCTCATAGCCCTTCTGCTACAATAGCCGTGAAGAAGTCCCTTCCCCCTCGCAGGGGGAAGGTTAGGATGGGGGTGAAGACTCCATTGCCTCCTCTCCCTTGATGGGAGAGGATTGAGGTGAGGGTGAACACTACGACCGAAAAACCCGTCGTCGTCGGCATCACCGGCGCCAGCGGCTCCGCCCTCGCCGACGCCGTAATCGACCGCCTGCTCGCCATGCACGTCCCCGTCGTCGCCACCGCGTCCTCCGCCGCCCGCATGGTCTGGCGCGAGGAGATGGACGAGTCCTTCGGCTCCGCTCTCGAGCGTTGGGACGCCTCTGGATCCTTCACCTTCCACCAGGTCGGCGACCTCCGCGCGCCCATCGCCAGCGGCACCTATCCCACCCTCGGCATGGTGATCGTGCCGTGCAGCATGGCCACCGCCGCCGCCGTCGCCCACGGCCTCGCCGACAACCTCGTGCGCCGCGCCGCCGACGTCTGCATCAAGGAGCGCCGCCCCCTCGTCATCGTCCCCCGCGAGTCCCCTCTCAGCGCCATCCACCTCCGCAACCTCGCCGACCTCGCCCAGCTCGGCGCGACCATACTGCCCCCCGAGCCCGCCTTCTACCTGCGCCAGCGCACCATCGACGACGTGATCGACTTCGTCGCCCAGCGCGTCCTAACCGCCCTCGGCGCCACCGACGCCCTCCCCCCCAACATGCGCTACGAAGGGCCGAGGACGTAGCGCCCTACTACCGTACGCTCCCGCAAACCCCACCGCGACAAGCCAACCATCCGCTTGTGTTCTTGTGTTCAGGCAAGTTGGCTATGATGCTGGGATTCAGGTGCCGGCAGATATCCTGGAATCCGCCGCAAACGGCCATTGACACCACCGCACATCCGTGCTATTATCCCCACATGCCAACCATCACCAACAACCGACGCGCCGCCGGCACACCGGCCAAGCCGGCGAGACGACCAGTCCCGTTTCGCCACCAAACCCGCCCAAATCACGCCGAATACACGCCAAATCGTGACAGCCGGAGGGCATCAGCCACCCCCAACGGAACAGCCCCCAAGTACGAACGGCACAAAACGGAACACTTTCAGCAAAAGCCTACTTTGTACCGAGCGCGGGGCCGCCGCCGCGGTTGAACTGGCCCCGCCTTCGCCATACAATACTCCCAGCCAACCGGCCGCACCCTGCACAGGAGAACATTCGCCGTGATTCACTCGCTAGACGCAATCAAGGCCATCAACGACGGACGCGAGGACTCCATAGTGGTCAGCACCATGACCCCCAACCGCTACTGGGAGTCCGTCTCGACCAACCGCGACCTGGACCTGCCCATCTTCGGCGCCATGGGCAAGGCGTCGTCCGTAGCCCTCGGCCTCTCGCTCGCCCGCCCGGACAAGCGCGTCGTCGTGTTGGACGGCGACGGCGGCCTGCTGATGAACCTCGGCACTCTCGTCACCATCGCCGACCAGGAGCCCGAAAACCTCGTCCACTTCGTCTTCGAAGACGGCATGTACTTCACAACCGGCGGCCAGCCGGTGCCCGGCGCGGGCAGGTTCAACCTCGCCTCCATGGCGAAGGACGCCGGCTTCCGCGAGAGCTTCGAGCTCGACAATCTCGAGGACCTGGTCAACGAGCTGCCCAACATCATGAGCGCCAAGGGCCCGGTCTTCGTCTGCCTCAAGGTCTCGCACGGCGAAGAGCTGCCCGAGGTCTACATCGGCGACACTGCCGGGGCCATGCGCCGGATGGCCGCCAAACTGCGGGAAGAGTAGCCGTCGTTGTTCGACTTCCACACACACACCTTCCTCAGCGACGGCGTGCTCTCCCCGGTCGAGCTTATCCGCCGCGCGCTCGTCGTCGGCTACCGCGTCATGGCCATCACCGACCACGTGGGCGCCGGCAACCTCGAGTACATACTGAAGACCCTGACCATCGACTGCCGGATGGCCTCCGAGCGCTGGGACATCCTCGCCCTGCCCGGCGTGGAGATTACCCACACCCCCAAGGAGGACATCGACCTGCTGGCCAGGGAGTCGAGGGCGCTCGGCGCGAAGGTGGTGAACGTGCACGGCGAGACCATCACCGAGCCGGTGGAGCCGGGCACCAACCACGCCGCCGTCAGCTCCCGCCACGTCAACATCCTGGCCCACCCCGGCCTTATCACGCCCGAAGAAGCCGCAATCGCCGCTGCCAACGGAGTCTACCTGGAGATATCCTCACGCAGGGGCCACAGCCTCACCAACGGCCACGTCGCTCGTATCGCCCGCGCGGCCAACGCGCGTATGGTTCTCGACTCGGACACCCACGAGCCCGGCGACCTGCTGAACCGCGACCACGCCCTCCGCGTCGCCCGCGGCGCCGGCCTAGACGAGCAAGAGGCCCTGACCCTCCTCGACGATAACCCCCGCGCCCTCCTCGCCAGCCTCGGCATCGAACACGACGCGTGAGGGCGTGAGAAAGTCACCGTCGTTGAGGCGGCGAGATTAGTCGGATAAAATGTTCAGAGACGACGAAGTCAGGTACGTCGTTGCGTCGGTGTTGTTGGCCTGGGCAATCGCCGTCCTGATAGGCTACTACGAGATCTTCATCAACCGAGCGGACAGTGTGCCGGCAACAGTGGCGGCGGTGATAATCGGCGCTGCGGGCGCCACCGGATTCACGCTGTTGCTGGTTGGCACGTGGGAGGTGTTTTCCATGTTGGCGCGAAGAATCAACGAAAGACGCTTGGCAGAGGCGCGGCAAGAGGGCCGGGAAGAAGAACGCAGGCGCTTGGAAGAAGAGCGCGCACGCCTCAAAGAGTGGTACGCCAACCTCCCCCAAGAAGTCAAAGACCAGTGGCCCCCGCCGTTCTAGTCGGAGCGCATACGGCAGCTAGCTGAAGATCGCGCGCTTACTCCGGCAGCACCACCGAGTCCGGATCCGCGCCCGCAGCCACGCTCGTCGTGTTCCGCACGGCGAACGCCCGGCTCTTGGCCGTCGCCTCCTGCCCGAACCCGGCCAGGTGCGGCGTGACCAGCACCCTGTCCATGTCCAGCAGCGGATTGTCCGGGCTGGTCGGCTCCTCTTCCAGCACGTCCAGGCCCGCGCCCGCAATTTTCTCGTCCTGCATCGCCCTGATGAGCGCCGCCTCGTCCACCACCGGCCCCCGGCAGGCGTTTATCAACACCGCGTTAGGCTTCATCATGCCGAACTCGCGATCGCTCAGCATCGCCCTCGTGTGCCTGTTCAGCGGCACGTGCAGCGTCACGATGTCCGACTCCCGCAGCAGTTCGTCCCTCTCCACCCGGCGCACGTTCAACTCTTGCTCCAGCTCCGCCGGGAAGTTGACCACGTCGCTGTACAGCAGCTCGCACTCCCAGCCCTGAAGCCGGCGCGCCACGCTCTGCCCGATCCGCCCGAACCCGACGATGCCCACGGTCTTGCCGGTCAGCTCGTAGGCGTCCTCGAACCAACTCTCCCGGATGTCACCCGCCCACTTGCGCTCCTTCACGTATTGGAGCTGAAGCTGGAGCTTCCGGTAGACGCTCACCATGAGCGTGATGGTGTGTTCGGCGACCGCGACCGCGTTGCCGCCGCCGTTGTTCGCCACCTTCACTCCCAGCTCGCCCAGCGCCTGCAGGTCCATCATGTTGGTGCCCGCGCTGATAGTCTGCACCAGCCGCAGATTCGGGCACGCCCGCGCGAGCTCGACCGGGAACACCGACGGTACCGCGATCACCGAGACGGTCTCCCGCATCTGCTCGGCCTGCTCCTCGATGGGCAGCGACGAGTCCACCCATCCGATCTCGACGCCCTCCGGGGCCAACCTGCGAAACCCCTCCAACTGCTCGCCGTCCGGGGACAGCAGCACAACCTTCGCGCTCATCGAGTCCTCCTGTCTAATCTCTGGTAGGGGCGGGTCTGCGACCCGCCCGTTCTCGCTTGTGGTGTCGCCAGATTGGGCGATATACTCTAATCGGCTCTTTCGGTCCGCGACGCAACGCGGAGCCGTGGGCCGGATTATACACCAATCAGGGGGTACGCTCCGCTCCATGAATCAGGCCGCGCTCGAAGGTGTCCGCGTGCTGGACTTCACCCACCACGTGGCCGGGCCGTACTGCACCAAGCTCCTCGCCGACTTCGGCGCCGACGTCGTGAAGGTCGAGCGGCCCGGAGGCGGCGACCCCGCGCGCCGTATGGGGCCGTTCGTCCGCGATGAGCCGCACCAGGATATGAGCCTGCCGTTCCTGTACCTGAACACCAGCAAGCGCGGCGTCACCCTGAACCTCAAGTCCCGGATGGGCCGGGAAACAGCCCTGAGACTGGCGGCGCAGGCCGACGTTGTGGTCGAGAACTTCAGCCCCCGGGTCATGCCGTCCCTAGGCCTGGACTACGACGCGGTTCGCGAGGTCAACCCGGACGTGATCATGGTGTCCATTTCCAACTTCGGCCAGTCCGGTCCCTACCGCGACCACAAGGCAACCGAGATCGTCGAGTACGCCCTCGGCGGCATGGCCTATATTTTCGGCAGCCAGGACCGCGATCCGCTCGTCCACGCCTACAACCAGGCGCAATTCAAGGCGGGCACCAACGCCGCGTCGGCCGCGGCCATCGCCGTCTTCCATCGCATGATGACCGGCCGCGGCGACCACGTGGACGTCTCGATCCAGGAGTCCATGACCACCGCGCTGAGAGACACCGCGTCCGTCTACACCTACCAGGGCGGCATAAAGGCCAGGGCCGCGACCTACACCGGAGAGATGCCCAGGGGCCCCATGACGGCGGGCGATGGCTACGTGGTGCCCATCGTGTTCGGCGGCGTGGACTGGGCCGACCTGTCGGAGCTGCTGGAAGCGCCTGCGCTGGCAGACGAGCGCTTCGCCACGTCGGAGGGCCGGCGAGACAACGCCCGGGCCCTGCGCGAAGAGGTCGAGCGGGCGATAGCCCCGCACGACGCCGACGAGCTGTTCTACGCCGCGCACAAGCGGCGGGGCTACATCTTCGGCCTCGTGCAGGACCCGGCCCAGTTGGTCGACAACCCACAGTACAAGCACCGGCGCTACTTCCAGGACGTCGATCACCCGGTCGCTGGCAGCTTCCCATATCCGGGCGCGCCTTTCGACATGAGCGGCACGCCCTGGCGCGCGAGATCGCCCGCGCCGATACTCGGGCAGCACAACGCCGAGGTGTTCGGCGAGCTGGGCCTCTCCCAACACGACCTCGTTGCCCTCAGGGCCAGCGGGGATATCTAGGCCATGAGTCTTCCACTGGCAGGCGTTCGCGTCGTGGAGATGGGCCAGCTCATCGCGGTGCCGCACGCCGCCAAGATGCTCGCCGACATGGGCGCGCAGGTAATCAGGGTGGAGTCGCACGCACGCCTGGAGGGATACCGCGCCTCGGCCTTCTACGACAACGACCCGGGCCGGGCCTACTGGAACCGCGGCGGCAACTTCTACGAGCAGAACCGCAACAAGCTGGGCGTCACGCTCGACCTGTCAAGACCGGGAGCCTTGGATACGCTACGCGAATTGATCGCCGCCAGCGACGTGTTCATCGAGAACTTCACCCCCAGGGTGATGCGCAACTTCAGGCTGGAGTACGACGACCTGCGCTTACTCAGGCCCGACATCGTGTTCGTGTCGTCCACCGGCTACGGCTTCACCGGCCCGTGGTCCTCGTTCGGCGCGATTGGGCCGACGACCGAGGCGGCATCAGGACTGTGCCACTCCACGGGCTACGAGGAAGGACCGCCGGAGCTGGCCGAGATGCCGTACACCGACTACACCGCCGCCGAGCACACCGTGTTCGCGATCGTCGCAGCGTTGGCCCACCGGGCCCGCACCGGCAGGGGCCAGTTCGTGGACGTGTCCCAGGCCCAGGCCGCTAGCGCCACCGCGCCCGAGACGCTGATGGACTACACCGCCAACGGCAGGATCACCCGTCGCATCGGCAACCGCCATCCGTACATGGCGCCGCACGGCCTCTACCCGTGCCAGGGAGTGGACGCCTGGATCGCCATAGCCGTCCCTCGCGACGAGGAGTGGGCGGCCCTGTGCGGCGTCCTCGGAGCCGACACCCTGAGCGACGACAGTCGCTTCGCTGACGCTGCTTCGCGTTGGCAGCACAGGGCCGCTCTGGACGAGGCACTGTCGGCGCTCACGCCAGAGTGGAAGCACCATGAGTTGGCCAGTCGGCTCCAGTCAGCCGGCGTGCCGGCCGGGGCCGTGCTCAACAACGCGGAGCTTCTGTTCGACCCGCATCTCACGTCCAGGCAGTTTTACGAGGTATATCAGCACCACCCGGCCGCCGACATGCCGCCGCTGCCATACTCGAGCAGGCCGTGGAAGTTCGCGGGGGCGCCCGACGCGCCACGCCGCGCGGCGCCCCTGCTCGGCGAGCACAACCGCCACGTGCTCGAGCAAGTGTTGGGCATGGCCGGCGAGGCTGTGCGCGCTATGGAGGCCAACGGCGCCATCGGCAGCGAGCCGACGCGCCCGGCTCCGACGCCCGCGGTCCCAGTGGAAGAGCAGGTGCGCCTGGGCCGCATCCTCAAGCACGACCCGCACCACAAGCAACGCGTACGCGAGCACTACGGAAAGTAGGACCACAGAAGGAGGACACAACCATGAAAGTCATCAGAAACGGCTCAGGACCCACGCAGGACCGCACCGACGCCCCGCTCTTCCTGGGGGGCCAGGTCACCGGCCAGTCCATAGTGAGCGGAGACAGCAACTGGTTCAGCTTCAACCTGGTCAGCTTCGCCGCCGGGGCCCGCAACAAGTTCCACACCCACACCAGCGACCAGATCCTGTACGTCACCAGCGGCACGGGCATCGTCGCGAACGAGTCCGAAGAGGTGGAGGTCACCGAGGGCGACACGGCTCTCATCCCGGCGGGCGAGAAGCACTGGCACGGTGCCACCGCCGACTCCGACTTCGCCCACATCTCGCTCACCGCGCCCGATAGCGAGACAGAGATGTTCGACGACTAGGCGCGCCTACTGAGCGGCCAGTGCCTTCACCCTCGACGGGGGAAGGTTAGGATGGGGGTGAAGCGCCCGCCACCCGCGCCGGTGTGGTATTATGGCGCCCATCCTGCGGACGCCATGCCGCATGCCGGGCGCAAGCGCCTGCTCGCGGCGCGCGTGGACTAGGTGGCGCTATGCCGATACTGGCCCTGGACGGACTGCGAGTGCTGGACGCCTCCCAAGGAGTCGCCGGGCCATACTGCGCCAAGCTGCTCGCCGAGTACGGCGCGGAGGTCGTCAAAGTCGAGCCTCCCCGGACCGGCGACGAGAGCCGCCACCGCGGACCTTTCGCCCCGGACGCCCCTCGCGCCGAGGGCAGCGCCCTCTTCCTACACCTCAACACCAACAAGAAGGGCGTTACGCTCGACCTGGACAGCGATGAGGGCCGCGACCTCTTTCTGCGACTCGCCGGCGAGAGCGAGGTGCTGATCGAGAGCGGCCCGCCCGGTCAGATGGAATCGCTGGGCCTTGGCTACGAGACGCTGCGGCGCGCGCGGCCCGACCTGGTCATGACCTCCATAACCCCCTTCGGCCAGACGGGGCCGTACAGCAGTCACCAGTACACCGAGTTGACCGTCTTCGCGTCGGGCGGCGGGATGATCCGCGAGGGGCTGCCGGACCGCGAGCCGCTCATGTATGGCGGCGAAATCGCCCAGTACTTCGCCGGCACGTCCGCGGCGGCCGCGACGATGGCCGCCTGCGTCGGCGCCGGGCTTACGGGCAAAGGCCGCTGGATAGACCTATCCATTCAGGAGTGTTTCGCGGGCCATCCGCACCAGATAGGGCGGCGTGCGCCCTTTGCCTACAGCGGCGAGACGGACGGCCGCACCACGCCCCACGAGCCGGGCGCGGGCGCGCGCGAGACGTTCGCCGTCGGCACCTTCCGCTGCAAGGACGGCTACTTCAGCTTCCTGCCGCTGGGACCCCGGATGTGGCCCTACTTCGCAAACATGATAGAGTCGCCCGAACTGCTGGACGACCCGCGCATGGCGACGCCGCGCGAGCGCGAGCAACACCACTACGAGCTGCTGGACAGGTTCCAGGCGTGGCTGGACGCGCACACGCGCGAGGAGGTGTTCGCGGCCACGCAGCGAGTGGGCATCCCCGGCGGACCGGTGCTCGCCACCGGTGAGGTCATCGCCAACGAACACCTGGCCTCGCGGGACTACTTCCAGCGCATCGTCCATCCGCAGGCGG
This sequence comes from Dehalococcoidia bacterium, assembly GCA_034422735.1. Taxonomy (GTDB): domain Bacteria; phylum Chloroflexota; class Dehalococcoidia; order Lucifugimonadales; family CATOSD01; genus CATOSD01. Next base: position 27,063 of record DAOUJL010000009.1, read on the forward strand.
GCGAGCTCACCTACAGCGGCTCGCCATTCAAGCTGGACGGCCTGACCGCGAACGAACCGCGCCCCGCGCCGACGCTGGGCCAGCACAACGACGAGATCCTGGGCGGGATGCTCGGCCTGGACGCATCCGAGATAGCGGGCCTGCGCAGCCGCGAGATAATCTAGCGCCAGGACGGAGGCAGGCATCATGAACATCGACTCGACCGCCCCTCTGCCGCTTGCGGGCGTGCGCTCGCTGGAGCTCGCCGAGATCTGGGCCGGGCCGTTCTGTGGCGTGCTGCTGGGCGACCTGGGCGCGGAGGTCATCAAGATCGAGTCCATCCAGCGCATAGCGCGCGGCCCCGTGCGGCCCCCCCAGGGTTCGGCGGGCTATCCGGACGGCGACCCCGGCGAGCGGCCCTGGAATCGCGCCGCCAACTTCAACGGCCTCAACCGCAATAAGCTGGACCTCACGCTCGACCTGGGCGACCCGAAGGGGGCCGACGCTTTCAAGGAGCTTGTGAGCATCAGCGACGTGGTGGTGTCCAACTACGCCTACGGCGTGATGACGGAGAAGTTCGGCCTCGATTACGAGACGCTGAGGCGCGTGAAGCCGGACCTGGTTATGCTGCTGATGCCGGGCTTCGGCAACACCGGCCCCTACAAGCGTTATCGCAGCATGGGCATGACCATCGACGCGCTGTCGGGCCACTCCTCGCAGCGCGGCTACCCCGACCTGGACCTTTCCACGCTGTCGCTGGTGCATCACCCGGACGCCGTGGGCGGCGCGACGGCGGCGTTCGCGGTGTGCGCGGCGCTTCACAGGCGCAACCGCACCGGCGAGGGCCAGTTCATCGACATGGCGCAGGCGGAGTCGTTCATCCCCCACATGGGCGAGGCGGTGCTCGAGTACGGCATGACGGGCCGTCCGAGGGCGCGGCGCGGCAACCGTCACCCTGATATGGCGCCGCACGGGGTGTATCCGTGCGAGGGCGAAGACAATTGGGTCGCCATCGCCGTCCGCACCGAAAGCGAGTGGCGCGCGGCGTGCGCGGCGATGGGCGCGCACGCGCTGGCGGACGACCCGCGATTCGCCATGCTCGACGCCAGGCTCGCCAACCACGACGAGCTGGACGCCATCATTGCCGGTTGGACGCGCGGTCTGGACCGCCACCGGGCCGTGGAACTGCTGCAAGAGGCCGGTGTGCCCGCCGCGGCGGTGGTGGACTGCGGCGCGGACGCCTACGACGACCCGCACTTGCAGGCGAGGGACTACTTTCAGCAGGTGACGCATCCGGAAGTGGGAACTTTCCTGCTGAGCGGCCCCATGTGGAAGCTCTCGGAGCAGGGCGAGCCGCGCCACGAGCCGGCGCCGGGGCTGGGCGAGCACAACGCCTACGTGCTGCGGGACCTGCTGGGCGTATCGGGCAGCGCCTACGCGGAACTGGAGCGCGACCTGGTCATAGGCGACACGCCGCTGGAAGGCTCCGACATGGGCGGCATCCGCCGCGTCCGCCGCGAGGCGGCGCTCAGAGGCGGGTAGGGGGCCGTCCGCCGGAGGCTAATCCTCTGTTCGGATGGCAAGCCGATTGAATTGTTAAAGGCGCGCGGGTGAGCGTCACCCTCACCCCAGCCCTCTCCCGTCGAGGGAGAGGGGGCAGGCGGTAGTGGCGGCGCGGCAGGGCCGGGACTGGCTCGCGCGGTGGCCACGAGGACAGACCGCGCAGCACCTCTCGACCTGCTGCCGCGTGATTGGGCCAGGGACGCCGTCGGCAAGGTGATGCGGAACCGGGACCGGAACTCCGCGCCGGCCTAACGGCGTGCGCGGTACGGGTCCCGGACGGCTTTTCGCTTCGGCCATCCGTCCGGAGCAGGACGGAATGGACGGGCTACCAAGCGGAGTAGCATCCGGGCAGTGGCAGTGGCCAAACTGCCGGGTGGGACAAACAAGCTAGAAAATAGTGTCCCGTTTCGTTTCTTTTGTTTTATCTCCTCGGATTTTGGTTTGTCGGCTGTCGGTTCGCGAGTGGCCGGCCGTTTGTGATGAAGAGGATGTTAGCACGGATGTGCGAGGGTGTCAATGGCCCGCATGACATCAAAATTATGGTTACCCAAGAACTGGAGGTAACCGTGAATCAAAAGAGCGTTCGAAAGTACCTGGAGCGGCAGATGGGGAGGTACCTGAAGTCCGGCAGGATCGAGAACAGTGATGACTGGCCGGACGGTCTCAAACGGCGTATTCACTCGCAGGGTTGGCGACGATACCGTGATGATGTCGCGGTACCGATGCTCACCGCGGAATCAGCCACTCGTGTAACGTAGGGGGCGTTTGTGGCACTGCCATATGGCTCCTTCTACGGCGCCGAAGATCACCCGTATTGCCGAAACGTGAAGATACGACTCCTTGTACACGAGGAAAACGGCGTCTGTGGCGTGGTTTCGCGTTCTGGGGCACTTTTGTTGGGGCGTGAGCGAAGTGCCACTGGTTCAAGTCTCCTTGCCTGACGACCGCGGGATGCTCACAGCAAAGGAAGACCACACCCAGGTAAAGGCCGTCGGGCACATCATTCACCCGGAGCAGTTGGCCTCTCCATGCGACCTCAGGCATTTGCACGGGCTCGTGCTCACTGAGTGTGGGTCACCATACGGTACACCGCAAGCAAACGGAAGCCATCAGATGTTGTTGGCGAACGGCCAAATCTCTTCAGCGACCTTGGCTAGTTGCCCGCTTCGCTCTCTAATGGTGTCCTCGTCCCATGTTTCTGGCGGACACTCCAATAGTTCCCAGTTGAGTCGCAAGGTAGTATGCTTCTTCAAAGTTCCTACCTTTTGATTCCATGGGGCGTTAGAGAGGGATGCATTTAGCTTTCCGGTAACAAGTGTCAGGTTGCCAAGTTCCTTGACGGCTTGGTTTCGGGCATCTATGGCCTGCTCGTCCCCACTCTCTTCTTCTGGCAAGGGCCAATTCGTCTGCCATGACTGTGGCATTATGTGTTCTCTGGTCAATGATGCTTGAATCATCTCTTCGGTCTTGTCGCTTCTGAGATGAGACTCGATGGCTTCCAACACCATTGTCTGCCTTCCAACAGTACCCCTCAATGGCATTCCAACGAGATTCTCTTTGAGCATAAGGTCGGTAGGCCATATGCGGTTGTCGACGGTCTGACCACTCAAGAAGTCTATTATCACTTGATCTGCCATTGAGGGCGTGCTTGCTTCTGCTTTGACCAGCAGTTCGACAAAGAGCCTGTTGAGCCCTTGGGATGAAACACCACAGAGCATTCGTCTCACAAGATAACTCTCGATGGCCTGCGTACTCCTTCTGCGTATGGCGTCGGGAATGTCTGTAGTGTAGAGCCATATCAGAATCGGCATTACGACACCGATTTCCAAAGTTCTTACGCGGCGTAGGAAGGCTTCGATGCCAGGAATCCTAGCCTCTTCCAGGTCTTGATAGACCTGACCAGCTTTTCTGATATCCATGGCGACTTGTTCAATCGACAAAGAGTCGGAATCCAAGAACCTATTGAATTCGGCGGACACACTGTTCGCGTTGACCTCCTTCTGCCTACGCATGATCACCCAGTAATTCAAAAAGCGGTCAAGGTGGATGCGGCCGTACCTTCCCTCTTTAGTGCTACCACGCCACCACTCGTTCCTGTCGAACAGTCCCCACAGTTCTGTGGCCTTGGCCGCGTCATCGACTACATTGGCCTCGTACATCACGGTGTTCTTGATATGGTCTGATTGCTTCAATGGTTCAGCCCTGGCATTGAGAACAGAGAATATGAAGTGAGGTCTTTCACCTTCATCAAGATCAACGGTAGCAAGCTGCAGATACTTAGTAAGAGTGGTTTCCAATGCCTTGGCCCTAGGACCTCTACTTGCAGGCTCTTCATTCAGCCACTTTGTTATTTCCTGCAAGAAATACTGATATGCCTCCCCAATCGAGCGCAAGGGTTTGCTAGTGTCGGTCAGACCTCTGATGACATCCTGAAAGGAATGCAAGTCGTTGACGTTGGACTGACGAACCTTGGTATCACTGTCCACATCCCCTGACTGCTTCTGTTGAGCATTCAATGTGAGCTGGGACATTCGGTTAGCTCTCTGAGTATCGTCCAAATTCTGGAATGATTCTTGGGCCGCCCTAATCAGAAGTTGCAGAGTTGTGAGACGTTGCTGACCGTCAACGACGATACGTTTCACGACTTGACCTGATTTCGCACTCTGCAACTGAAGCACTATGGCTCCCATAAAGTGGGGTGGGATTTTTTCACCTGACTTTGCGGCAAGTAGCCTTTCAGAGATACGTTGAACATCGCCCCAGAGAGGTTGCCATTGCTTCTTCTTGGTCCAGGCGTAGGGCCGTTGAAAAACTGGTATTCGATACGAGACGGGGTCTTTAAAAAGACTACAAAGGGTTTGTATCGCGGCTTCCATTGCAAACTCCTCTGAGACGGGCCACACGAGCCTCTAGGACTTGGATTGGTCAAGGTACGAGCTCAATCCTTCTATGTCGCTATGTTCGCTCGACGGCTGTCGCTGCCTTTAGGTCTTGTGTCCGATCAGCCACCAGTGGCATATCTCTGGCATGCTAGCAGAAGATGGGTTTTATGCCAAGTCTTGCACATCACATGAACCTGTATCAGATTGCTCAGCGCGCCCAGAAAACGTCATCCCCGCACACGCGGGAGGCTGGATTCACATTTCAAGTGCAACAGCTGTTCATTGTAGATTTCCGCCGGGGTGCGGTATTTGAGGCACTTCCTGGGCGTGTTGTTGTAGGCTTGGACTATCGTCTTCACGC
>DAOUJL010000010.1:0-59226 GCA_034422735.1 Dehalococcoidia bacterium
TTCCGCTCCAATCCACTCGTGTACGCTATGTATGGCCATCAGCTTTGCACCTATCTTTGTTTTGGTTAAGACAAGTGTAAACTGATGGCCACCTAGTAATCTGACACAGGCTCGTGGTTGATGCGTATCTTGGAAGACGTGCATATCTTCGAGGTTCACGGCCCGTCCGACTGGCACAAGTTGTGCGTCACGTATCCGGCGCGAGGTGCGGAGGACGACCGGCTGGTACCGAATTGGGGCGCTATCGCAGAAGAGTGGGACGGCGTACACCTGAGCCTGGGTGGATTGCTGACCACGGAGCAGAACCGGTTCGAGTCAGCCGCCGGGTGGTCTATGCTGGATTCCTGGCACGCCGAGCAGACTTACTGGCTGCGAAGCATCGACGTCGAAGTGGAGCGCCGACCGGACTTCGAGCGGGGGATGAGGCCGCCCGTAACGCTTGACATCCGGTTTCCGCGCTTTCCCACGCAATCAGGAGCTATGCTGCGGCTGATCGAGTAGCTTTCGCCCCAGGTTCTCCAGCATGTCGTCCACCATCGCGTCCAGGTCGTAGCGTGGATTCCAACCCCACTCGCGCCGTGCGGCCGAGTCGTCCAGCGAGTCCGGCCAGGAGTCGGCGATGGCCTGCCGCAGCGGGTCTATCTCGTACCCCATCACGAATTCTGGCATCCGCTCGCGTATCGCGTCCGCCAGTTGCGCCGGCGTGAAGCTCATCGCCCCGACGTTGAAGTCCGCGTGGTGCTCCAGCCGGCCCGCGTCCGCCTCCGCGAGGTCCACCAGCGACGAAATGGCGTCCGGCATGTACATCATCGGCAGCGCGGTGTCGGGCCGAAGATAGCAGGTGTACCGTCCATCCCTGATTGCGCCGTAGAAGATCGCCACCGCGTAGTCCGTCGTCCCGGCCGTCGGCTCCGTCTTCCAGCTCACGATCCCCGGCAGGCGCGCGCCACGCACGTCCAGCCCGCGCTTTTCGGCGTAGTAGTTGCCCATCAACTCGCCGAACACCTTCGCGATGCCGTACAGCGTCGTGGGCCGCAGTATGGTGTCGTTGGGCGTGTCCACGCGGGGCGTGTCCGGCCCGAACGCGGCAATGGAACTCGGAATGATCACCCGCCGCAATCCATTGGCGCGCGACGCCTCCAGCACGTTGTACAGCCCTGCCACGTTCACCGCGTAGGCCATCTCCGGCCTGCTCTCAGCCAGCGCGGACAGTATCCCGCTCATATGGTAGAGCGTTCCCACATCGTACTGTTTGAGCGCCGCGTAGACCTCGTCGTAGCTGGACACGTCTACCGTCGTCGAGGGGCCGCCCTCCCGCACGTCCGGCGGCAGCGGCGTCCGATGGCCCGCCGCCACCACGTTGTCGCTGCCATATCGCTCGCGCAGCTCAGGAACGAGTTCGGACCCGATCTGCCCGGCCGCGCCGGTCACCAGTATGCGAGTCACGATAGCCTCATATCATCAGGTCCCCGCCGTTTATGTCCAGCGACGCTCCCGTAATGTACGAAGCCCGGTCCGATGCCAGAAACGCCACCAGCTCCGCCACCTCACGCGGCTCGCCCAGCCGGCTCACCGGAAAGCCCCTAGCGTAGGCGTCTGCGCGCTCCGGGCTGATGACCGCGCGCACCATCTCCGTGTCGATCAGGCCGGGGCAAACCGCATTCACGGTGATGCCGTACGCCGACACCTCCTTGGCGAGGTGCCGCGTGAATCCCAACACCCCCGCCTTGGCCGCCGTGTAATGCGCCCCGCCGACGGTGCTCACGTTCTTGCCCGCCGTCGACGAGAAGTTGACTATGCGCCCCCATCCCGCCTCCCGCATTGGGCCGATTGCGGCCTGGGAGCACAGGAAAGTGCCCGTCAGGTTCACGGCCACCACCAGGTCCCACTCCTCCGGCTCGATATGCTCCACCGAGGTTGGGTAGAGAATGCCCGCGTTGTTTATCAGCACGTGCAGCGTGCCATAGCGATCGAAGACCGCCCGGAACATTTCGCGCACAGACGCGGGATGCGAAACGTCGCCCGGTGCGGCAAGGGCCTCGTGCCCGGCGTCCGTGAGCGCCTGCGCCGTGCGCTCCGCAGACTCCGGGTTGAGGTCGTTCACCACCACACTGGCGCCTCCCGCCGCCAGCCTCGCGGCCACGGCACGGCCCATGCCCTGCCCGGCGCCGGTGACCAGCGCCACCCTGCCGGCCAATTCGCTGCTATCTATCTGTGGGGCCATGTCTGCTCCGAGAAGTCCCTTCCCCCTCGCAGGGGGAAGGTTAGGATGGGGGTGACTAACAGGCTATCGGGTAGGCTCTGAGCGTGAACGGCGGTACTCCGCCACTCCCCAAGCAGAAAGCGCCCCGACCGGTGAGGCCGCGGCGCTCCTGCGTCTAACGGGCCGCGGCCCGTCTACTTGACCAATTGCTTGTATGGCTTGGTGAACACGTCCCAGTTCCCGGAATCGGGATCGAAGCGGGAGTTGACGAACACCCGCCAGTTCTCGTCGTCCAGCTTGGGATAGTCCGTCCGGTAGTAGTAGCCCGGCCAGCGCGTCTCCTTGCGGTGCAGCAGGTGCCTCACGTGCGCCTCCGCCACCCACGCGCGATGCACCACTTCCCAGCCCCGAAGCAGCTCGTGAAGATTACGCGCCGCAAGCAGGTTCAGGTCCTCCCGCAGGAAAGTGAGAAGCTCCAGCCCCCGCGTCAGCAGGTGCTCGTTCGTCTTAAGCTGCGTCGAGATGCCGCCCGCGTACTCGTCCATTATCTTCTGCAACCGGATCAGCGCGTGCTTGGGCATGATGTAGTTGGGGTTCACCTCGTCGCTCGTGGACACGCCTCGGTTGGCCTTAAAGGTCTCCATGGGCCTCATGATTTCCTGGACGAGCTCCTGTACCCTGTCGTCGTCGATCTGCGGCGCGTCCGCCATGTCGCGCGCATACGCCACCGCCGCCTTTGCCGCAATCTTGCCCTCGGTGAACGAACCGGACGAGAACTTGTGAGGCGCAGCGCCCACGCCGTCGCCCGCCGCGAACAGCCCGTTGATGGTCAGCATCCGGTTGTAGCCCCACTTGTATTCGCCGGGCGCCAGATCGTCCGGACCGCTCACCCACGCGCCCGCCTCGCCTGAGTGCGAACCCATGATGTACGGCTCCGCCAGAACGATCTCGGACGGAGTGTTCTCCGGCGCGATGTTCTGCGACGCCCACATCAGCGCCTGCGAGATGGTCATGTCCAGGAAGTCTTCCCACGCCTCGCTGTGCACGTCGTCGAACTTGGCCTGGTCGAAATTGCCGTCGTCGTCCTTCGACAACCGCTCGATCGCCTCCTCCGTGCGAATGTAGATGGGGGACTTGCCCTCCGTAATGTCCAGGTACATCTGGTGGTTGCGAAGCGGCGTCGGCGTCGGAACCGCCGACCCGTAGGGGTCGAATTCCTTCAACGCCTCCGCCCTGGTCTGCGTGTAGTCCTCGCCGTAGGCGTTCGTGGCCCTCGCCCCGAAGAACTGGAACCACATTCCAATGGGTCCGTAACCATCTTTGAAGCGAGACGGCACGAACCGGTGCTCCATCTGCGTCATCTCGGCGCCGAGCGGAATCACCAGGCCGTACACCGAGCCGGTGTCGAACACCGAGTACCAGGTGCGGCCCAGGCCCTCGTTCGTGGAGCGCGGCCGGAAGATGTTGGACGCGCCGCCCGCCGTGCAGATGACCGCGCGCGCCTTGAAGACGTATATCTTGCCGTCGCGCACGCCGACACCTATCGCGCCGGCTATCCTGTTGGAGTCGCGCTTATCCGGCAGAAGATGCGTTATGAGAATGCGCTCGTACAGGTTGCCCTCTCCGAGCGCCTTGCGCGCCGGCTCGGCGACGATCGGCTTCAGCGACTCACCGTGCATCGGCAACTGCCATCGCCCCACGCGCTGGTAGGAGCCGTCCGGCTTCTTGAAGATGGGCAGTCCCCACTCTTCCCACATGTGCACCGAGGCGTCCACGTGACGGCCCACGTCGTACACGAGGTCCTCGCGAGCCAAGCCCATCATGTCGTTGCGCACGTACTCGACGAAATCCTCGGGCGTGTTCCAGCCGGAACGCATGCCCATGTAGCAGTTGATTGCCGACAGGCCCTCGCCCGTCGCGCCGCTGCGCTCGATAACGGCCTTCTCCACGAGCACCACCCGCAGGTCGCGCCCCCAGAAGTTAGCCTCGAAAGCGGCGCCGCAGCCGCTCATGCCGCCGCCGACGATAAGAACGTCGCACTCGATAGTTTCTATCTCAGGGGTTGTCATGTCCTATGAAACCTTCCTTGTCTGCTCAGCTAGCTCTGGATCGAGGACAGGCTGTCCACGCCCAGCCAGATGGATTCGCCCGCCAGTCCCTGTCCTGCCGCGTCCTCCGGTCCGGGGTCCGCGAAGTCCTTGTACGGGTCCGTGGAGCCAACCGGCGTCGTGCGCACCGGGAAGGTGAAGTTCAGCATCCTTCCGTCCCGGAACTTCACGTCCCACTTGATCTCGCTGTCGGTCCTGTGCGGCTTGAGATATGCGCCCAGCGGCACGAAGTCCGAGTAGCCACGCACTTCGATAGCTTCCTGCGGGCACATCTTCACGCAGGCGAAGCACTCTGAGCACATCTCCGGCTCCTGGTTGAAGCCCTTGTTGGACTCTCCGTGCAGCACCATCAGGTCGTTCGGGCAAATGTGAACGCATTGGGGCTCGGATAGCGCCGCGCAGCTGTCGCACACCTTGGGGTCCACGAAAGTAGGCATCAGTTCACCTCGACTCTATATTGTTGCAGGCAAAAAAAGAGATGGCACCGCCGGCAGCAATGCCATCACATGCGCAAGCCTATCGCAGCCACCTTGTAGACGGGTTCTGAGACACGCCTTGAAACGCTCCTTTTCGGCTTGCCGTCGACTTCGGCGGGGCCGCAGTGAGGCGCCGCCCTCGCGACGCGCGGCCCTGAGTGTGAAAATATTAACATACCTTAGAGGCGTTTGTCATTACATGAACTGTCGCTCGCCGACGTATTCCGGCGAGACTTCCCTCGTCCTTCTTCGCCATCCCTCCGCGTCCCGGATTTGCAGCGCCGTCTGTTCCGAACGGCCAGGGCAAGCGGCGCCAGCAGGAACATCAACATGCCTAACTCCACGCCGCTGTAGTCCCGGGCCGCGCTCAGTCCGCACCCTCCGCCGCCCTGTTCGCCGGCGGGCGTGGGGGCGACGGCAGGAGCAGGAGTCGGAGACGGTCGCTCCAACGGCAGCGCCTCGGACGCGGCGACCCTTACCGCCGTGGGCGTAAGCGTTGGAGCGAGGCCGGGCGTTGGGATTTGACTGGGAGTTGGCGTGGGAGTCGCACGCCCAACAGATGTTGGTATCGGCGGCGGACCGGGCGTGGGCGTCACGGTGGGGACGAACGCCCGCACCGCTGTAGGCGGCGGGACGGTGATGGCGGTGGCCGCAATCTCGGTTGTCGACGCGGGTGCGACTGTCGGCGTCGGCCTCGGAGTCGGTGTGGGCCGCGCGACGCCGCAGGCCTCCTCGTCTTGAGCGAGCGCGAACTCTGGCGACCAGTCCGTGACGGGCGCGCCGTCCAAACCAATCAACCTGGCTGTCAACTCCAACCTCTCCAGATTGGGCCAGAGCAGAGGACCGTAGTAACTCATGGGAACCATTATGCCGGACTCATCGACCTGTACAAGCGATGGAAATGAGGAGAGATCTATCTCAAAGGTGTCCAGAGTGGCCTGATTCCTCAATTGCAGCCTCTGCTGGAATAGATGCAGCCAATTGTCAGGCGCACTCCCCAACCGCAGATGCAGCCGTGTCTCATAGCCGCGCTGCGAATCGCGCAGCACACAGAGCGGAAGCTCCGGATCGACCCTCTCAATAGCAAGAGCGTCCTCACCTGCCGATGCCGCCGCCGTGGGATCGGGCGCAGCCGTGGGAAATGGACCCGCCGCCTGTGTGGGAGTCGGCGTCTCTGTAGGTGTCGTCGTTGGCGTGGATATGGGCATCGGCGTAGGGCTGGGGACGGGTAGGGCGAGTCCGCACGCCTCCACGTTCTCGGCAAGCACGAATGCGGGCGACCAGTTCGAAAGAACTGTCCCTTCCGGCGAAACCAGCCTCGCGGTCATCGTCAATTTGTCGCGATGGCCCCACAGACGGCCGCCAAAACTGCCCATGTCGACGATTAAGGTCGTTCCCCTCGTCCGAACGGTGCCGGTATCTGACAGTTGGAGCCACTCCCTGTGAGCATCCGTCAGTCTGCGGAATTGAAACCACAGGTTATTCCAACCTCGGGACAGCACGTCGAACTCGAACTCGAGCGCCCTTTCATACTCATGAGCCGATCTGCGCACGACGCAATATGGAGGCTCCGGGCTGACCGACGTGATGGTTACCTCGTGCTGCGGCACTGGCGGTGCGGCAACCGGAGTGGTCGGCGTTGTGTCGGCGGGAGGGTTACCGAACGGGTTGTGGAACACGAGCACCCTGCCCCTGTTGATGTCGCCCACGTACAGATTGTCGTTGTCGTCGAACGCGGCCGTGTACGCCATCGACATCAGGTCGTAAAGGTACCCATTGGGGAGCTTCTCCCTGCCTAACGGGTCGTCGTACACCCCGACGAACCTCGGCCCCCTGTAGGCGTTGTACCCGACCACCATCCTGTTCGTGCTGTCGAAGGCCGTCTCCCAGGTCCCGGCAGACATGCCGTGCAGATATAGCCTCTTATCGATCACCGCTTCCCGCTCCCAGTACGCGCTCACCCAGAGGCTGCTGATCCCATACAGAGACTCGGTGAAGGCCTTGGACGCGCCCCGTCCGAGTAGCACCGAGGTGTTGTCGGTGGGCAGGGAGTCCTTCTCGAACACCAGGAGACGGCGGTTGCCATCTACCTCCAGCGAATGGTCGGAAACGTACAGGTTGCCGAGCCTGTCGATTGAGAGAGCGCCGGGAAAGCAGAGCAGGTTCCTGTGCTCCCCCGCGGATAGAGCATCCCAGTCCGCCGCCGGAATTCGGCCCGCGTTGCACTTGTTGGCGAACGCGGTCTGCTGCCCCAGGATGGCGTCCACGACCGGATTGGTCAGTGGATCCCTGATTCGCAGCACCCGATGGTTGTCGGTGTCGGACAGCCACACGAACTCGCCACTGCCAACCGGCGCGATCCCGAAGATGCGGCGCCCCAGCTTGATTATGAACTTCTGGCCGAGAATTGGAAACTCGGCCTCCTGGGTGAAGATGGTGTGCAGGGGAATCGAGCTCTCGGTCAGCGGGAGTTGGTAGACGTCCAGGAGATTGATGCCCTCGAACCCGAGCACCCAAAGCCTCCCCGCGTCGTCCACCTTGATTCTGCCGCAGCAGTGCGCCCCGCCCTCGTACGTGAACCCATCCCCAACCGCACCGTCGGCGGGCCGCCCGTTTGCAAGCGAGTCGAGGCCGTTCCAAAACAGCAGGCGTTTTATGTCCGAGACGATTAGCTGATCGCCCCACGTCACGACACCTCGGGCGGAGTGGATTCCCTTCAGATCTTTGAAATTCGTTTCCGCCGGCGGATGAAACAGCCGCCTGTCCGGCCGAACGCCCTGCGCGCTCCCGGCGGACGTCACGGGAAAGCGTACGACCTCGGCCGTGTCTAGAAACACCGAGACCAGGACGTTACCGTAGCCGTCTATGCCGATTCCACCGGCAATCGGGCACATATGTAGCCCGCCGGGCAGATGCCCGTACCAACTGCCGCAATCGCGCCCCCGCCGGTAGGAGTCCTTGCCCAGCACCCTCAGAACCGATTCCCCCTGCATATCCCACAGCTCGACCATGTTGTTGGCGGAATCGTTCACCCAGATTCCCTGCCCAGCCGGGTTTATCTCCAACGAGGTAGGGCGATCGAACCCCGATCCGAACGCCTGCGCGGCCGGCATTCCCAGCCGGAAGGGAGGCTGGAACACGAGGACCCTGTTGTTGAGCGTGTCGGCCACAAAGAGCCGACCATCTCGGGCCATCCTCACCGCCGACGGAGCGTGCATCTTGTCCAGGTCGGTGCCGGTCCCTTCCCCGTGGAAGCTGTGCTGGCCCAACACCAGGTCCGCGGCCTTCTCTATTGCCCCCGTTGTGGGGTCGACCGGAAACCGCAGTACGCGGTTGTTGCCGCCGTCCGCCACCCACATGTTGCCGTCCGCATCGATATCCACGCCGTTGCCGTAACGGTTCGCCAGGGGGAAGTTGGTTTGCGAGTGAAAGCAGAGCGTCTCCGCCGTCGGCCGTCGGGGGCCGCCCCGGTTGCACGTGCCCCCGGAGAAGTCCCACTGTCCCCACACCTCGTCCGCGACCTGGTCGGTTGCGAACGGGTCTTCGTACTTCAGTATCCTGTTGTTGTAAGAGTCAGGCACGTACAGGGCGCCATTGCCGTCCACGGCCATCGTGACGAAAGTATGCACCTCCCACGGGCTCAAGGCCTGTTCGGGAATGCCGCAGAGCGTGTCCGCCCTGGGAGTGGTTCGCACGGGAAAGCCCTGGAACGAACTGTCGCCGTTACAGCCACTCTGGTCGTATCCGGACGGCTGGCCTATCACCACGTCCGCTTTGCAAGGGCCTTCGCCCGCGTAGCACTCCGCCAGGTCGATGCCCAGGACGCGGCTGTTGCCGGCGTCCCACACGTACATTCTTCCGGGAGCCGAGGACCTGTCGACCACGACGCCGCCGGGATTGAACAGCTTGAATGGCACAACGCTCTTTGGGGCGATCTGCGTGAAGTCCGGCTTGCCGATGACCACGTCCGCCCACAGGTCGCCCGCGACTCCGCGAACAGGCGGCTCCGGTGGGAACGGCGCCTCTCTGGGAGTCGAACAATCGTCGGCGTACTGCACCACCTTGACCACGTTCGACCAGTTCGATTGCGGCTCTCCGGCGGCATTGGTGATGCGGACCTGAATTTTCAGCGTCGACTCGTGCCACAGCCTGTTCTCGACCAAAGCCATGTCCAGAGTGACCAGGTTCGGCGTTTCCCAGCGCGGTTCACCACCGAACAAAGCGCTGAGATTGTCAGTGCCCACGTCGCGGAACTGTAGCCTGCCGGCATCTGTGGTGGGAAAGTCGGCGCCGAGGACGGTCAGAGTTCGATATGGCGCAAGGTGCGAATCCAGCTCGATGCAGAAAGGTGACCGGGGCTGGGCCTCGCGAATCACGATCTCCCTCTCCTGAGCGTTCACACTGCCCGAGGCGTCCTGGAGACCGACGCACACGAGAACGCCCAGAAGCAGGATCGCTGCCCGGGCCGGGATCTGTGTTACTTTGGCGTTACCCAATCCGACATCCAGTCCCTGAAGATAATATCATGTTAGCCACTCGCTACTTGGAATTCAAATCCACCGCAGGACGATGCTTCGATAGATGCCACATGGCATGAAGTCTGAACAGTCGCGTGCTATCCTGTGCCTCTATCACCTGAAAGGCGGCCGTCATGCAACCCATCCCTCTCGAACCTGTGGACTCGGTCAGCATCACCACCCTGGTCGACAACGTCTCGGACGCCCTGCTGCGCGACGAGGGCCCTGCCAGGCGCCCCTCCGCGGGACCGGCCTCCCCGAAAGTCCCCGTCCGGTTCTTCGAGTCGGGGGAAACCGCCGACAGTCTCAAGGCCGAGCACGGCTTTTCGGCCCTCGTCACCATCGAGAAAGGTGATGTATCCCACACCGTCCTGTTCGACACCGGCGTCTCGCCGGACGGCATGATCGACAACATGCGCCGCCTCGAGATTTCCGCCAGGGACATCGAGGCCATAGTGCTCAGCCACGGCCACTACGACCACACCACCGGCCTGGACGGCCTGTTCGATGAGCTCGGCGGCAGCGTGAAAATGCCGGTCACCATCCACCCCGAGTTCTGGTCCCAGCGCCGCGTCGCAATACCCGGCCGCGAGCCGCGCGAGATGCCCACCACCAGCAGGTCGGCGCTGCTGGGCGCGGGGTTCGACGTCATCGAGGAGCGCCAACCCTCGTTCCTCCTTGACGGCTCGCTGCTCGTGACCGGCGAGGTCGACCGCACCACGCCATTCGAGCGCGGTTTCGCCGAGCACCAGGCACTACGCGGCGGCGAGTGGCAGCCCGACCCGTTGATTCTCGACGACCAGGCACTGTTGGTGAACGCCCGCGACAAGGGACTGGTGGTGCTCACCGGCTGCGGACACGCCGGCATTGTCAACATCGTTCGCTACGCCAGGCGGCTCACCGGCATCGACCAAGTCCACGCCGTCATCGGCGGATTCCACCTCGGCGCGCCGTCCTTCTACCCCATCATCGCCGACACCTGCGCCGCCCTTGCGGACCTGTCGCCCTCCGTACTCGTGCCCGCCCACTGCACCGGATGGCGCGCCGCCCACGCCCTCGCCGCGGCCTTCCCCGACGCCTTCCTGCAGAACACCGTCGGCACCCGCTTCGAGCTGTGACGCCCACAAGGCCTCTTAGCTCCCTTCCCCCTTCATGGGGGAAGGTTAGGATGGGGGTGACACCGCGCACGCCGTTGTCGGAGCGCGTTGCGGCGTCTATAATCGCCGCACACCTTACGATCACGTAGGCGCACTCAAGAATGCCGATACAAATCGCGATAGACGGCCCCGTGGCGTCCGGCAAGACAGCGGTGGGCATGGCGCTGGCCCGCAAGCTCGGCTGCGCCTTCCTGGACACCGGCCTCATGTACCGCGCCGTGGCCTGGGCCGCGCTGGAACGGGGCGTGGACGCGAACGATGAACCCGCCGTGGCCGCGCTGGCCCGCCGCCTGGACATGAGACCGCTGGACGACGCCAGCGGTCGGCTCCTCGCGGACGGCAATGACGTCACGGACTCTCTCAGGCTGCCCGAAGTGGAGAATGTCGTGCCGGGCGTCGCGGCTCTGCCCGACGTGCGTGTGGCCCTCATCGCGCGGCAGCGCGAAATCGCCTCCGAAACCTCGATTGTGATGGTGGGCCGCGACATCGGCAGCGTGGTGCTGCCCGACGCCCGGGTCAAGCTGTTCCTGACCGCGTCCGTGCGAACCCGCGCCCAACGCCGCCACGACGAGCGTATCGGCAAGGGCGAGGAGAGCCGCCTTGAGGACGTGGCCTGCGGCATTGAACGCCGCGACAGGCTGGACGCCAGGCAGAGCCTACCCGCCCACGACGCCACCATAGTCGAGACAGACTGCATGAGTGTAGACGACGTGGTCGCGCTGGCGGTTCGGCTGTGGGAGGGTAGACCGTGAACTGGCTGTTTCCGCTGTGCTCCACCATGCAGCGAGGCACACTCAGGGCCTTCGCCGACTGCAAGTTAACCGGCGTCGAGAACGTCCCGCCGGTCGGCCCGCTCATCGTGGTGTGCAATCACCAGAGCTACGTCGACCCCTCGTTTCTGGCGAGCCTCATGCCCAGGCGCCCCTGGTTCGTCGCCAAGCACACGCTGTTTTCGACCTCCATCGGCAACTGGTTCTTCCGCAACTGGGGCGCATATCCGCTGCGCAGGGAGGCCGCCGATCCCCGCGCATACCGCTGGATGCTGGACATGCTGAGCCGTGACCAGGTCATCGCGCTCTTCCCCGAGGGCACCCGCAGCCCCGGAGCCATGCGCACCGCCGTTCCCGGCGTCGAGCGATTGGCGCTCAAGTCCCAGGCCCCCATCCTTCCCGTGGGCATGACCGGCACCGAGGGCTTGCAGAACTGGCACAGGCTGTGCGTCCCCGCGAGCCGGATCCGGATTAACATAGGCCAGGCCTTTTCTCTTCCGGTCATAGAGGGCAGGCCCACGCGAGAAGTGCTCGACGGACTGAACCGGATGATCATGGAGCGCGTCGCCCAGCTTTTGCCCGAAAACTACCGCGGCGTCTACGGCGCCTCAAATGTCCCTTCCCCCTCGCAGGGGGAAGGTTAGAGCCTGCCCCGTACCCGATACGGGGATGGGGGTGCACGGAGGCATAACGTGTGCGGCATAATCGGCTACACAGGCAGCAGGCAGGCCGCCCCCATACTCCTCGGCGGCTTGGCCAGTCTCGAGTACCGCGGCTACGACAGCGCCGGCATCGCGCTGCAAGGGTCTGACGGCGGACCCCAGGTGCGCAAAATGGCGGGCAAGCTCGCCGACCTCCGTGCGCACATCGGCGAGTCCCTTCCCGAGGGCGAGACCGGCATCGGCCACACCCGCTGGGCAACCCACGGCGCTCCCACCGACGAGAACGCCCACCCCCATGCCGACTGCGCCGGCGACGTGGTCGTCGCCCACAACGGCATCGTGGAGAACTACGCGGAGCTACGACGGCAGCTAACCGTGCAGGGCCACCGCTTCACCTCGCAGACCGACACCGAGTGCATCCCCCACCTCATCGAGTCCGAAATGGCGAACGGACTCTCGTTCGAGAGCGCCGTGAGGGCCGCCACCTCGCGAATGCGCGGCGCCAACGCTGTCGTCGCCATGTCCAGGAGCGCGCCCGGCGCCATCGTCGGCGTGCGGCTCGGCAACGCCGGCGGCATCGTCGTAGGCTACTGCGACGACGAGATGCTGCTCGCGAGCGATCTGCCCGCGCTTCTCGGCCACGCGAAGAGAGTGGCCTACCTGGAAAACCGCGAGATGGTGACCATCCGCGGGAACGACGCCGAGTTCTCCACCGTGGACGGCGACCCGGTCTGCAAGTCGCCCGCACCCGCCCCCTACGACGGCCGCGCCGCTGCTAAGGGGACGTTCCGCCACTTCATGCTCAAGGAAATTCACGAACAGCCCGAGGCCGCTGTCGACGCCCTACGCGGCCGCGTGGACTTCGACAACCTGACCACCACGCTGGACGAGGTACCCTATACGGACAGCGAGCTTGCCGAGATAGACCGCGTCATCCTGGTGGGCATGGGCACCAGCCTTCACGCCGCCATGTTGGGTCGAATCTGGATGGAATCGTTCGCCCGCATACCCGCTGAGGCCGACAACGCCTCCGAGTTCCGCTACAGGGACCCCGCTATAGACCGTCGCACCCTCGTAGTGTCGATTTCCCAGTCCGGGGAGACGGCGGACACCCTGGCGGCGATGGAGGAGGCCGCCCGCAGGCGCGCGCGCCAGCTCACGCTCTGCAACTACGCCGGCGCGCAGTCCACCAGGGTCGCGGACGGCTCGCTCATGCTCAGGGCCGGCCCGGAGATTGGCGTCGCCTCCACCAAGACGTTCGTCTGCTCGCTGCTCGCCCTCTACCTGCTCGCGCTCCACGTCGGCTCCAGGCGTGGTGCGCTCAGCGACGAGCGGGTGCGGGCGCTCAGCCGTGAGCTTGCTGCCGTGCCCGGCCTGCTCGGGCGCCTCGTGGACGACGAGGACCGCTACGCGCGCCTGGCCGCCGCCTACCACCGGCGCGACAACTTCCTGTTCCTGGGCCGCGGCGCCAACTACCCCATGGCCATGGAGGGCGCCCTCAAGCTCAAGGAGCTGAGCTACATCCACGCAGAGGGCTACCCCGCCGGCGAGATGAAGCACGGCCCCATCTCGCTGATAGACGAGAGTATGCCCGTCGTCGCGCTCGCCCCCAGCGACGCCCTCTACGAAAAGATGGTCGGCAATATCAACGAGGTGCGCACGCGTGGCGGAAGGGTCATCGCCGTCGCCACCGAGGGCAACCGGGGCATCCATGAGTTGGCGGACGACGTGGTCTACGTGCCGGACGCCTCCCCCTCCCTCACGCCCGTGCTCATGGCCGTGCCCATGCAGCTCCTCGCCTACCACGTCGCCCTGCGCCGCGGCTGCGACGTCGACCAGCCCCGCAACCTCGCCAAGTCCGTAACCGTCGAATAGCCCGTTCCGAATAGCACCCTCTCCCTGGATGGATGGGAGAGGGTTAGGGCGAGGGTTAGGGCGAGGGTGAATGCAGGGTCACCCCGCCGCGCCCTCCAAACCTGCTATACTGTTGCCCGCCATTCCGGGCCGCACACTCCGGCCCGTCGCCAACACCGTTTAGCAATTCGGAACTCAGGAGTCTGCGATGCTGGAGCATGCCTCGAAATTTGGAATCTACCTGAACCCGGACGAGAAGAAGGTCGTCCGCATAACGTCTCCCTACTGGTTCCCGGAGGCTCCTGACTGGGTTTACGTCACCAACGAGGTCAACGCGACCCTGCTCGCCATCCGGGACATGATCCGCGAAAAATCCCTCTGCGACGACGCCGACTCCGTAACCTGGGGCCGCATCCCGCTCAAGGACTAGCCTGGCGTTATCCCCGAGGCGCTATTGGACCAGAACGACAATACCGAAGCAAGACCCCGTAGGTTTCTGCTGTCGATACCGCCCGCGCTGCGGTATCCCCTGTATCGCAGATACTGGCTCGGCTCCCTCGCGTCCGTCTCCGGCTTCCAGATGCTCATATTCGGCCAGGGATGGCTCGCCTACGAGTTGACGGGTTCGGCCGCCTACCTCGGCATAGTGTGGATAGCCAGCTCCGCCTCCTCCATTCTGCTCAACCTCTTCGGCGGCGTCTTCGCCGACAGGCTCAA
The DNA here is from genome assembly GCA_034422735.1 of Dehalococcoidia bacterium. GTDB lineage: Bacteria > Chloroflexota > Dehalococcoidia > Lucifugimonadales > CATOSD01 > CATOSD01. The sequence continues at coordinate 14,465 of DAOUJL010000010.1, forward strand.
CAAGCGCGTGATGATAGTCGTCGCGGAGACAGTCATGGCCGCCGTCATCGTGCTGCTGGCCGCCATAACGCTGTCCGGCGTCGTGGAACCGTGGCACCTGGTGGCGATAGCCTTCGTGGTGGGCGGCATCAGCGCGTTTGACCAGCCCGCGAAGCAGGCGCTCTACCCGCACCTGATCGAACGCAAGGTGATGATGAGCGCAGTCGCTCTCAACTCGGCCATCTGGCAGGGAACCCGCATCGCGGCCCCCGCCGTGGCAGGCCTCGTGGTGGCCGTGTTCGACACGCACGCGGCGTTCTTCCTCGCCGGGGCAGGATTCGTGACCATGGCCCTGGTGATGCTGGCCATCAAGGTTCCGCCCATAGAGGCGCCCGGCGGCACCAGCGCGGCACAGGACCTTGCGGAAGGCCTGCGGTTCGTAAAGAACAACTCCACCTTCTCGATACTCATCGGGATGACGTTCTTCAACAGCTTCTTCGGCATGGCCTACGTGGTCCTCATGCCCATCTTCGCGAAGGACATTCTAGAGGTCGGCGCCGCCGGCCAGGGCTGGCTGCTCAGCGCGGGCGGCGTAGGCTCGCTCGGGGTGACGATGTGGCTCAGCACCCGTGACGACGTCGCCAGGCGCGGTCCGATCATAGTGGCGGGCGCCACGCTCTTCGGACTACTCATAGTCGCGTTCGCGCTCACGTCCGAATACCTGGCCTTCTACCCGCTCGCGCTCGTCATCATGTTGCTGATGGGACTGGCCAATTCGGCCTACATGATGTCGATCATGAGCTCGCTGCAGTCGCTCGTCCCGGACAGGATGCGGGGCCGCGTGATGGGCCTGTACGGGATGACTTACAGCATAATGCCGCTCGGAGGCGGACTCATGGGCCAGGTCGCATCCGTAATCGGCGCGTCCTTCACCCTCGCGCTCGGCGGACTCGCCGTTGTCGGATTCGCCCTCGGACCGGCCCTCGCCAACCGGCGTGTGCGCAACCTCGGCACCCTGCTGCTCAGCACGGAAGAAGAACGTTCGGGCGCACATGCACGGAGCAATGCATAAGGAGGCACACATGAGCGATACCAGGATAACCAAAGAAACCCTCATAGCCCTGGCCGCCGCGGCCGGCCTCGAGTTGGGCGACGACAAGCTCGACGAGTTGCTGCCCCAGGTCTCGCAGGCCATGGAGTCGCTCGGCGCGGTGGACGCGCTGGACCTGTCGGGAATCGAGCCGGCGATCGGGTTCAAGGTAGACGCGCTGGAGGCCGATAGCGATGAGTAACACTGAGCTGATCTGGCTATCCATATCCGAGGCGTCGGACCTGATCGCCTCCGGACGGCTGTCCCCCGTCGAACTGTGCGAGGCGCACCTCGAGCGCATCGAAAAAACCGACGGCGCCCTAAACTCGTTCATCACCGTCATGGCCGACCAGGCTCGCGCCGAGGCGCGCGCCGCCGAGGACGCCGTCCGGGCAGGCAACTACCGGGGCCCGCTGCACGGCATACCCGTCGGACTCAAGGATCTCTACTACACTCGCGGCGTCCGCACCGGCATCGGCTCCAAGATACTCGCCGATTTCGTGCCCGACTACGACGCCGGAGTCACCGAGCGTTTCCAGGAAGCAGGCGCCGTCCTGATGGGCAAGCTCCAGATGCACGAGTTCGCCCTCGGTGCGTCCAGCGAGAACCCTCACGACGGCGACGCCCACAACCCCTGGGACACCTCCCGCGTCACCGGCGGCTCCAGCGGCGGATCCGGCTCGTCCGTCGCAGCGGGCCAGTGCATGGCCGCGCTCGGCAGCGACACCGGCGGCTCCATCCGCATCCCGTCCTCGTTCTGCGGCATCGTCGGCCTCAAGCCCACCTTCGGCCGCGTCAGCCGCCACGGCGTCTACCCGCTGGCCTTCAGCCTGGACACCGTGGGCCCGATGACCCGCACGGCGCGGGACGCCGGACTCGTGCTCAACGCCATAGCCGGCCACGACCCGCGCGATCCGTCCTCCGCCAACGTGCCCGTTGAGGACTTCACCGCCGAGGTGGGGCAGGGCATCGACGGACTCCGCGTCGGGCTGCCCCAGGAATACTTCTACGACATCATCGACCCCGAGGTCACCCAGGCCGTGAAGACCGCCGCAGGCGTGCTCGAGGAATTGGGCGCTCACGTCGAGGAGATTTCAATTCCCGCCCTCGACCACGCCCTGGCCATATCCAGTACCATCCTCTTCGTCGAGGCCGCCGAGGTCCACATGGAACACCTTCGCGACCGCCCCGACGACATCGGCGACGACGTCCGCCAGCGCTTCGAGGTCGGCGCGCTAACCCCCGCGAGGGACTACATGAAGGCCCAGCGCGCCCGCCGCGCCTTCAACGCGGAGATGGCGAAGGCGATGGAGACCTACGACGTGCTGCTCGCGCCCACCAACACCTTCGCCGCGCCGCCCATCGGCGAGCGCGAGTCGATAGTCGCCGGCGAGGCCCACCCGACGCGCACCCTGCTCGCACGCCTCACGCGCCCATTCAACCTCACCGGCCAGCCCGGAGTCTCGGTGCTCTGCGGCTTCGACTCCGCCGGCATGCCCATCGGCATGCAGTTCGGCGCGCGGCCCTGGCGCGAGGCCACCGCCCTCCGCGTCGCCCACGCCTACGAGCAGGCCACCGAGTGGCACACCCGCCGCCCGCCCGTGTAACCTCAACAGCCCCATCCGTATAGTCCCCTCTCCCTCGATGGGAGAGGGTCAGGGTGAGCGTGAACGCGCCCCTCCTAAGCCGCTAACAACTGACAGGAGAAACAACCTTGACCACACCAACCGCCCCCCAGGGCATGTCCCTTCACGACGCCGCGCGCGCCGCGGGCGTAACGTTCGCCACCGACGCGCTGCCCGAGGACAGGTACGTCACCGCCAACGGCCTCCGCTTCCACTACCTCGAGTGGGGCGACCCGGCGAACCCCGACGTGCTTCTGCTCCACGGCTTCGCCCAGACCTGCCACTCCTGGGACTTCGTCGCCCTCTCCCTATGCGACCGCTTCCACGTCGTCGCCCTCGACCAGCGCGGCCACGGCGACAGCGAATGGGCGCCCGACGGCGACTACACCCCCGACACCCAGCAGGAAGACCTTCACGCCATCACCCAGGCCATCGGCCTCAAGAACTTCGTGCTGATGGGCCTCTCCATGGGCGGCCGCAACTCGTTCACCTACGCCGCCAATCACCCCGAAGAGATTCGGGCCCTGGTCATCGTCGACTCCGCCCCCGAAACGGAGAGCCCGGGGACCACCCGCATCCGCAGCTTCGCCTCCCAGAACGACGAACTCGACTCCGTCGACGCATTCGTCGAGCGCGTCATGGCCTACAACCACCGCCGCGATCCCCAGCAGGTGCGCGGCAGCATCATGCACAACCTCAAGCAGCTCCCCAACGGCAAGTGGACCTGGAAGTACGACCGCCGACTGCGCACCCGCGACCGCAACATAGGCCGCGACCCCCAGACCGCGAAGCGGCTATGGGGCTACATCGAGAGCCTTAGCTGCCCCACCCTGGTCGTCCGCGGCGGCGAGAGCGACGTCGTCGCGCAGGACACCGCCGGCGCCATGCACGAGCGCATCCCCAACGGCCGCCTCGCCACCGTCCCCGGCGCCGGCCACCTCGTCCCCGGCGACAACCCCGCCGGCTTTGAGCGCGCCGTCATGGACTTCCTAAGCGTGGTCCCTTCCCCCTCGCAGGGGGAAGGCTAGGATGGGGGTGCGGCCCTCGCCCACCAACGCGAACGCGCTTTTGACATTTCACGCGGCGTAGGCTATCCTCTTACCCATACCGGAAAACTGAAAAACTCGGTTGGGAGCTTGGGCAAGCCAGGCTGAGAGGGCGGCCAAACAACGCCGCCGACCAACAACTACCTGATCTGGGTAATGCCAGCGTAGGGACGTGCCGAACACTGTTGCAATCGGGTCGCTGGCATAAGTCAGCGGCTCTTTCTTTATGCGGCAGGTTCGCCGCTGTTGGGGCAGGCATCGTGCCTGCCCAGGGAGTGAAGGTGAAATGAGCGACGCTCTGGTAATCGACGGTAAAGAGTTCGCTTCCAGGCTGATGGTCGGCACCGGACGCCACAGGACCATGCAAGAGATGGTCGACTCCATAGAGGCGTCGGGCGCGGACATCATCACGGTCGCGATCCGAAGGCTCGACCTCGACAACCTCGAGGAAAAGAACATCCTCGACTACTTCGACTGGGATAAGTACACCATCCTGCCCAACACCGCCGGCTGCAAGACCTCCGAGGAGGCGATCTTCACCGCCCGCCTAGCCCGCGAGGTCACCGGCTCCAACTGGATAAAGCTCGAGGTCATTCCCGATCCCACCTATCTGCTGCCCGACCCGGTGGGCACCTACGAGGCCGCCGGGCGCCTCGTGGAGGAGGGCTTCGCCGTGCTGCCCTACATCCACGCCGACCCCGTGCTCGCCAGAAAACTGGAGGACGTCGGCTGCTCCACCGTGATGCCGCTCGGCTCCGCCATCGGCTCCGGCCAGGGCATTCAGACGATGGACGAGATCCGCATCATCATCGCCGAGGCCGGAGTGCCCGTCGTCGTCGACGCCGGCCTGGCCGTGCCCTCGGAGGCGTCGCAGGCGCTCGAGGCCGGCGCGGACGCCGTGCTGGTCAACACCGCCATAGCCCGCGCCGCCGACCCCTCCGCCATGGGCGAGGCGTTCAAGCTCGGTGTTCTGGCGGGCCGCATGGCCTACAACGCCGGACGCATCGAGCGCAAGGACCTCGGCGCCGCCAGCAGCCCCACTGAGGGCCTGGCCGTCGCCACGAGCTAGGCCGCAGTGATGTTTTCGTCATTCCCGCAAAAGCGGGAATCCAGGTGCGAAGTGGGCGGCGCGTCTGCCAAAATCAGGCTGACGGAGCACTAGACTTTGCCGGCGCAGTTCCCGCGTCCGACCCTCTGCCTCGTCACCGATCGGCGGCAGACCGGGGGCAGGCCCCTCGACGAGATGGTCGCTCTGGCGCTCTGCGGCGGCGTGAACATGGTCCAGCTTAGAGAGAAAGACTTGCCGTCCGGAGAGCTCATGGACACGGCGCTGTCCCTACGCGGCCTGACCAAGGGCAGGGCCCTGCTGTTCATCAACGACAGGGTCGACGTCGCCGTCGCCAGCGGCGCGGACGGCGTCCAGCTTGGAGAGGACGCGATGCCGGTTGCCGCGGCGCGAAAGGCCGGACCCGGGCTGCTGGTTTCCCGCTCCGTCCACGACGTCGAGGGAGCCGTGAGAGCCCAGACCGACGGCTCGGACCTGCTGGTGGCCGGAACCATCTTCCCGTCCGAATCGCACCCCGGCGCGCCCGCCGCGGGCGTGGAGTTTCTAGAGCGTCTGAGGTCCGCGGTGACCGTGCCTTACATAGCCATAGGCGGCATAACCGAGCGAAACGCTCCCTCCGCGATGAACGCCGGGGCGTCTGGAGTGGCCGTCATCGGCGCCATCGCCCGCAGCGAAGACCCCAAGCGCGCCGCCCGCGGTCTAGCGGCCAGCATAGCCAGCGCAGCCAGGAGAGTGGGGACATGATAGCCCTCATCGTCAACGGCAAAGAACGCGAGCTCGACGGCCCGACCAACCTCCAGACCTACGTCGAGTCCCTCGGCGTCAACGTCAACCACATCGCCGTCGCCCACAACGGCAACGTCCTGCGCCGCGACGAGCTACCCTCCGTCACCCTCCAGCAGGGCGACCAGCTCGAGATAGTCCGCGCCGTAGGCGGCGGCTAGCCCAGACTCTCCCTGACAACCTCGCCTATCCTCTTCAACTGCGCCGCCACGTCGTCCAGCACCGCGTCATACTCCACGCCCGTCTTGAGGTAGATCGGAATCCAGTTGTCTTGAAGGATCACACTGAGTTTCCCGCCGATCTCCTCAATGTTGATTTCGGTGGGATCCCAAGCCCCCATCCACAATGGGATATCGTCGCTCTTTGCCCAACGACTATAGCTGACTCCGAGTCCAAATGCAGGGTCAATGCCAGAGAATCGGAAATATCGCGTGTATCCGTCCTTCCCACCGCCAGAGGACACTCCCTTAGTGTTCATCCAGTCATTCGCCACCCCTCTGGCAAGCACCACATCATCGACGATCTGGTTGTACCAGACCATACGTCGCGCCTGGTCTGCACCCAGATCAGCAGGGTGAATTGGTAAGAACCCCTCCTCGTCCTGCCGTTGGACCAACCCTCGCAGTTGCCGGACATCCTCCAACACGGCGGCGTCACCAGCCTTAGCCGCTACGAGGTCCAGCAATCCAATCCAACTGACAATCATCAAGTGCAGTTGCGAGTCACCCGGCTCTGTCCCGTTGACCCTGGCCCGATTCGCGCCCATCGAAGAGCCGATGTCCTCTAACTCCCCCACTTCGCTCATCTGCCGCTTCGCCTCGGTCCAAAGCGTCTGCCTTCGGACTTCGGGGCCTATGATGAGGAGTACCGCCGGGCCGGGCTGGTCGAGATGCCGGGCGTACTGACGCACCTGGCCGTCTCCGAAGGCGGCCCAGAACTTCGACTCGACCAGCAGCCGGGTCCTGCCGTCCTGGTCGTACCCCGCCATGTCCGGGATACAGCCATCCTCACAGCTCACCTGCGTCCGCACCCTGGCAATCGGCTCGATGGCGAAGCCGTCCTGACGGAGCAGATCGTCCAAAGCCCGCCTTGCGCCCGCGGACTTGTTCAGGATATACGCCAGCGCCTCGGTGGCGGCGTCCTCGACCCCGCCCGTGAGCCTTGGCACCAGGTAGGCCATCAGCGTGTCGTTGTCAGCCATTGCTCTCCAATCACTGGCGTAGAAAGGTCCGCCACCTAAATCATAAAGTTCAGCTGCCGCACCACCGCCTCGCCCAGCGCCCTGTCCCCCTCGAAGGCCACCTTGCCCGACGCCAGCACCTCCTCCGGGTCCCACCGCCCGCACGCCAGGCACGCGAACGTCTCGAAGTCCGTCCGCAGCGTGACGGTCGGGCTGTCGGGCGCGGCGTCCAGCGGCTTGGCCCGGCCACGCTCCACGCCGATGGGCAGCGTCAGCGGCGTTGGCCCCGACACCTCGAACACCACCGACGAGCCGTCCGGCGCCTGCGCCTTCTTCCCCACCACGTAGGGCATCGCCAGCACGATCCTGCTCATGGCGTGCTCGGCCACCGGGCCGTCCAGCCCGCCGGGCAGACCCAGCGCGCGCCGGATATCCTGCTCGTGCACCCACGCGTCGAAGATGCGGATGGCCATGTACATTCTCATGCTGCCCGGACCCACCGGCGTCCGTGTCTTCACCTCGAAGTCCTCTGCGGTCATTGCGCGCAGGTGCTCCATGCGCTCCGCCGTCACCTCGCGAAACTCCTCCAGCACCTTCGCCCCCGGCCAGGACCTCCGCCAGTCCACCACCACCTCGTTGCTCCTGCCCAGCTCGTTCTTAGTGTGGCTCACGTCCGCCGGCGTGTGGTCGGGCGTCGGTCGTCCGAGTATGCCCGACTCGCTGCCCACGATGTGCGATATCTGGTCCTGGACCGACCAGCCGGGGCAGTCCGTCGCCGTTTTCCACTGCGCCTCATCGAACCCGGCGCACAGCCCGTCCAGCGCCTGCCAGACTCTCTCCATGTTGTCGACTAGTTGTCGGTGACTCATGCTTCGCCTCGATACTCAGGATTCTGGGGTCTCAATCCGACTGGCCGCTCACGGCCCTCATCCGCTCGCCCAGCCAACGTTTCAGCCCGTCCAGCGCCGGCGGCGCAATGTAAAACACCTGCACGTCGGCGGGGAACTGCACGCCGTGGTCCTCGCTGATGAACAGCGCCCCCGTCTCGCCTTCCGCCAGCGTGGAGTCGATGCGCTCGCGCACCTGCTCGTTGCGGCTCTGCGCCGTCATGCGGTAGCCCTCCACCGCCGCGGTCTGCACCGCCTCGCTCATCAGCCCGATGGACAGGCAGCGCTGCCAGTCGAAATGCTCCTCCACCGTCGCCCGGTCCTCCGTCACCACCAGCTCCGCGGTAGACTGGCACATCGCCGAAATGAACGAGTACCCGGACGGGTTGAGCTGCTCGATCAGCCTCATTCCCTCCTCCCCGTCCGCGAACAGCGACTCGTGGTACACGCGGGCGACCGGCCCGAGCGACCGCTCCAGGCTGTGGATGTTGTCGCGCACCTCCGACCAGTAGCGGTCCAGCAGGCCGCGCCCCTCGTCCTCTCCGGACAGGTACACCGGAAACGTCGGCACCAGGAACAACTTGCGCCGCCCGCTGTACTGGTCGGCCTCAGGCTTCGGAAACTGGCCCAGTGTAGTCAAGTGTCGCTACCTCGATGTCTGGAACAGTGCGCGCGTTCCGGCGATGTGCATGTCCGGACTACAACCCCAGCACATTGCCTTCGTCATCCACGTCGAGCTCTCTCGGCGATCCGGGGAGCCCGGGCATGGTCATGATGCTGCCGGCAATGGGGTAGATGAACCCCGCGCCCGCCGACACCCTCACGTCGTTGACCTGGAAGGTGTAGCCCGAGGGCCGGCCCTTCAGCCTGGCGTTGTGCGAGATCGACAGGTTGGTCTTGGCCATGCACACCGGCAGACTGCCCCAGCCCTGCGCCTCGAAGCCGCGAAGCCTCCGCCGCGCCGCCAGGCTCCACGTCACGCGGTCGGCATTGTACACGTTCCACGCCAGCGCCAGCGTCTTTTCCCGGATCGAGTCCTCCGGTGAGTAGAAGTACTCGATTGCCGGCGGCTCGCCGCTGGCGGCGTCCATCAGCGCCTCCGCCAGCTCGACGGCGCCCGCGCCGCCCTCCGTGAAGCCGCGTATCTCCACCGCCGAGTGCGCGCCAGCGCCCTCCGCGATCTCCTTCACCGCCGCCAACTCCTCCGCGGTGTCCGACGGGAACTGGTTGACCGCGACGACCAATGGCAGTCCCATCGACGTCACCACGCCAATCAGGTGCTCCAGGTTGGGCGCGCCTTCCCGCAGCGCCTCCACGTTCGCCTCGTCGAGGTCGCGGTCGCGCACCCCGCCGTGCGACTTGAGCGCCTTTGCCGAGGCCACAAGCACCGCGCCGCTCGGCTCCAGGTCGTTGTACCGCGCCTTTATGTTCATGAACTTCTCGAAGCCCAGGTCCGCGCCGAACCCCGCCTCGGTAAGCACGTAGTCGGCGTACCCCAGCGCGAGCCGGTCGCCCACCACCGAGCTGCAGCCGTGCGCGATGTTGCCGAACGGCCCGGTGTGGACTATCACCGGCTGGCCCTCGGTCGTCTGCACAAGGTTGGGCTGGATCGCGTACCGCAGCAGCGACATCATCGAGCCCACCGCGTTCACGTCATCCGCCGTTACGGGCTTGCCGCCGTCGGTGAACCCAACCACGACCCGCGACAGCCTGGCCCGCAGGTCCGCCAGGTCGGACGCCAGCGCCAGCACCGCCATGATCTCCGACGCCGTCACTATGTCGAAACCCGTCTGCGTCAACGGCGCGTTGGGCGAGCCGCCAATGCCCGCCACCACGTCGCGCAGCGCGCGGTCCTCCACGTCCGTCACCCGCCGCCAGCTTATCCCCACCGGGTTGAAGCCCTCGATCTGTCCCCGCTGCACCACGTTGTCGGTGAGCGCCGCCAGCAGGTTGTGGGCCGAGCCGACGGCGTGCGCGTCTCCGGTGAAGTGTATGTTGATCTCGTCCTCCGGCTCCACCCTCGCCGCGCCGCCGCCGGTGCCGCCGCCCTTGATTCCGAATATCGGGCCGAGCGACGGCTCCCGCAGCGTGGCCGCGACGCTCTGGCCCAACCTTCCCAGCCCCTGTGCCAGCCCGACGGTCGTGGTCGTCTTGCCCTCGCCGGCGCGCGTGGGCGTCATCCCTGTGACCACGATCAGCTTACCGCGAGGACCGCCTTCCCGAATGGCCTCCAGGCTGATCTTCGCCTTGTAGCGCCCGTACGGGATGACGTGCTCATCCGCGATGCCCATGGAGTCCGCGATTTCCGCTATCGGTCTCATTGCCCACTCTCCTTTGGCGCGCTGTCCGAGCGCGTGTTTCAAAAGAAAAGCCGCCAGCGCATCGCAGTAGCTGCTCCGCGCCGGCGGCCGAGAGGAAGAGAACACCTGAGGAGGTCAAGCTCCTCAGACTGCAGTATATCAGAACGCCGGGCCGAATGCTACCGCTGGAGTGCCGGATTCGGAAAACCCACGCGCGAACATAGTACCAGCAGCTACAGCACCATTTCCAGCCGCCCGCCGGATACCGCGCGGCGGCGTGTGCTAGAATCAGCGCACACCATTGTAACAGGGGGCGGCAGATATGCAGCGAAGCTTGCGGTTCGGCACCGGCCTGATGGGCGGGGACTCCGAGACGGCGAACAGCGCCCGCGAACTGGAGGCGCTGGGATTCGACTTCCTGTCGACCGGCGAGCACTTCATGCGCGGCGATCCACCCACCCCGACCGGAGTGTCGCTCCCATTGCTGGCGGTCGCCGCCGGTGCCACCCAGCGCATCCGGCTGGTGTCGTCGATCCTGCTCTTGCCCTTCTACCATCCCACGCTTCTCGCCAAGCTCACCACGACCCTGGACCGGGCCTCCAACGGCCGGCTCACGCTGGGCATTGGCGTCGGCGGCGAGTTCCCCGTCGAGTTCGAGGCCGCGGGCCTGAACGTCAAGCAGCGCGGCCGGCGATCCAACGAATGCCTGGAGGCGCTCAGGGCGCTCTGGACAGGCGAACCCGTGGACTACGCGGGCCGCCACTTCCAGCTCGATGGAGTGTCCATCAACCCGCGCCCGGCGCAGCAACCTCATCCGCCCGTCTGGGTCGCAGGCCGCCGCGACGCCGCGATACGCCGCGCCGCCCTCCTTGGCGACGGCTGGTATCCCTACTTCTACAGCCCGGAACTCTACCGCGACAGCGTGACCAAGATCAGCGAGCTCGCGTCTGACGCGGGCAGGGACATATCCGGCTTCGACTGGGCCTTCTACAGCTTCATCTCGATCTACCCGGACGAGGAAGACGCCGCCCGCGCCGCCGCGGCCGCGCTCGGCGGACGCTACTCATCCCAGGGCAGCTTCATGAACGTGGTGCGCCGCTACTGCGTCTTCGGCTCGGTCGAGGCGTGCGTCGAGCGGCTGAAAGAGTACGTGGACGCCGGCGCGCGCGACATCGTGTTCAGCGTGTCCTGCCCTCCCGAGGACAGGCAGCGCCACCTCGAGGAGCTTGTCGGCGAGGTCATCCCCCGCCTGCGCAAGGCCGCGGAGTAGCGGCGATTCCTATGGTCCTCCTCTCCCTTGAGGGGAGAGGATTGAGGTGAGGGTGAAGGCCAGGATGGGGGTGAAAGCCCGCTGGCGCGACGCCCCTACCGCCCCCTGAACTCCGGCTCCCTGCTCTCCAGGAACGCCCGCACCGACTCTCGCTGATCCTCGGTGCCCGACAGCGGCGCCGCGGCTTCATCTTCCAGCGCCACCACGTCCTCCCAGCTCGGGCTGTGTCGCCACATCAATCGCTTGGTCTCCCGCACCGCCAGCGGCGGGTTGGCCGCCACGTCGCGCGCGATGTCTCGCGCCTCGTCCATCAGCTCGTCCGGTGCCACCACCCGGCTCACCAGGCCCGCGCCAAGCGCCCACGCGGCGTCGTAGATGCGCCCCGTCAGCGCCATCTCGTTCGCCACGCCCTGTCCCGCCAGCGCCGCCAGCGTGTACGACGCCGCGGTATCCGGCACGAGCGAGCGCCTGACGAAGATGCACGAAAACCGCGCGGCCTCCGAGGCTATGCGAATGTCCGACGCCAGCGCAAGCGACAGACCCGCGCCCACGGCGGCGCCGTTCACAGCCGCGATGACCGGCTGCGGAATGCCCCGGATACGCGCCGCCAGACCCTGTATGCGCAGCGACCGGTCCACCTGGGGGCGGGGCGGTCCGCCCTCGGAAAGCGATATGCCCATCTCGGCCAGGTCGGCCCCCGAGCAGAACCCCCGGCCCTCGCCCGTCAGGATGAGCGCCCGCACCTCCGGGAACATGTTGCCGACCTCCACCAGCGCCCCGTGCAGTTCCGACGTCAGCCGCCGGTCCAGGGCGTTCATCACGTCTGGACGGCGCAGCGTAAGCACCGCCGTGTGCTCTTCGCGTTCCAGTCTAAGCGCTTCATAGCTCATCGTCGGTATAGCTCCACAGTTCCTTCCCCCTCGCAGGGGGAAGGCTAGGATGGGGGAGTCGTTCGTGTTGGCGAACAGGCTCCAGAGGCTACTCGCCTATGTTCGCCTCCATGACGCGCATGGTGTTCTCGCCAAGTATCTTCTTGATGTCGGCCTCGGAATACTCCCTGCTGAGCAGCTCCTCGGTGATGCCCGGGAACTTCGAGCAGTCCTCCAGCCCGATAGGGCCGCCGCCAATCCCGTCGTAGTCCGACCCCAGTCCCACGTGGTCCACTCCCGCGACCTTCGCGATGTGGTCGATGTGGTCCACCACCTCCGACAGCGTGGGCAGCTCGATCTCGCGCGACATGCGCCTGCGCCGCTGCCGGATCTCCGCCGTCTGCTGCCGCACGTACTCCGGCGTGCCCGAGTAGTGGGCGACCGCGGAGCGGCGAGCGAATTTTTCGACTTCTTCGATTTCCTGCCACATTTCTTCGCTGTTCTGCTCCGACTCCAGCCTGTGCCGTTCCGACACGAAGCTCGCCGCGAAGTTGACGTTCACCACGCCGCCGTTGGTCGCCACCGCCCTGAGCATGTCGTCCTTCATGTTGCGCGGGTGCTGCGCCAGCGCCCACGCTGAGGAGTGGGACGCCATGATCGGCTTGGTCGCCACCTCGATGGAGTCCCAGAACGTCTTGTCCGACACGTGCGAGATGTCCACCACCATGCCCAGCCGGTTCATCTCTCGAATCACGTCCCGCCCGAACAGGCTCAGCCCGTTGTTGCGCGCGGCGTCCGTGGAGGCGTCCGCCCAGGTGTTGGTGTTGAAGTGGGTGAGCGTGATATACCGCATACCCAGCTCCCAGTAGGTGCGCAGCACCGCCAGGCTCTCGTTGATGCAGTGTCCGCCCTCGATGCATGGTACCGCCGCGTGCTTGCCCTCCGCCACGATGCGGCGGCAGTCGGCGGCTGTCAGCGCTATCTCGATGTCGTCCGGATTCTCCGCGCTCAGCCGCTTCAGCCCGTCCAGCAGCTCCAGGCAGCGGTCGATGGTGTTCATCTGCGGCACGTGGCTCGCCGCCACGAAGCAGGACCACCACTGCACGCCCAGGTTGCCGTCGCGTATGCGCGGCAGATCCAGGTGCCCGCGCCCGGTCTCGGCCGCCAGGTCCTCGCCGTCGTCCACGTAGCGGCTAATCGTGTCGGCGTGCGTATCCACCACTAGCGACGAGAAGTGAAGATCTAGCGCGCGCTGGCTGTACACGTCCTTGGAGCGGGGAACCACGATCTTGGGGTCTTCCATCCAGCTAACCATGAGGGTCCTCCGTGGTATGGTCTCGGCGCGTGTGCGCCGCTGGCAGAGTATCGCAACCGCCCGCCTGCCGCAAGTGCGCCGTTTCGCGGTGTGAAGAGTCCCTTCCCCCTTGATGGGGGAAGAGCTTGCCCTGAGCCTGTCGAATGGGTCAGGATGGGGGTGAGGCCCCGAAACGCCCACAACGAACGTCCCAATGTGTACACTTGTACCTATGAAGACGCTAACGTACGCTCTCCGCGAGCGCGAGCCGCGCTGGAAAAGCTCCGAAAGCGCCCTCGCCGACCTGTGGCAGCGCACCGCAAGCCTCCCGGCTCCGCTCGTGGCGCAGGACGGCCAGCAATTCCAGGTCCTCTACCCGGGCAGGCGGAGCGCACGCGCCGGCCCCGACTTTCGCGACGCCATCCTGCGCGGCGACGACGGCCGCCGCGTGGTGGGCGACGTCGAGCTGCACCTCCGCGCGCCGGACTGGTACGGCCACAACCACCACGCGGATCCCAACTACAACGGCGTTGTGCTGCACGTCGTTCTGCGCCCGAAGCCCGGCTCCGACACCCGGAGCAAGGCCGGCGGCTCCATCCCCGTGGTGGGCCTGGAGACACAGGCCGAGTCCCTCGAGGCCGTCACCGCCGCGCCGCCGCCGTTGCCGCAGCTGAGCGACGCGAAGTCACCCGACGAGCTCGCGCGGCTGCTGGCCCGGGCCGGTGACGAGCGCTTCCTGCTGCGCAGCGCCGCGTTTACGCTGGAGCTGGAGACAGGCGACCCCGACCAGGTTCTGTACGCCGCGCTGATGGAGTCTCTCGGCTACTCTGCCAACCGTCGGCCCTTCCGCAAGCTGGCCGCGCGCGTGCCGTTCGCCGACTTGGCCCGTCTGCGGAGCGAGCCCGCGTCCAGCCGGCTGCTCGCGCTGGAGGCGGCGCTGGTGGGCGCTTCTGGCTTGCTGCCCAGGCTGGAGCCCGATCACCGCGAGTTGGTGAAGCGGACACGCGCGCTCCTACCGCCGATAGCATACCCCATGTCCTCCGCCGACTGGACCCACTTCCGAGTGCGTCCGACCAACCACCCCATTCGGCGCATCCTGGGCGCGGCCCGCATCTTCGAGCGCTACCTGGACTCCGGGCTGGCGCGCGGCCTCCAGGCCGACGCCGACAGCGGCGACGCCGCGCCGCTCGCCCGGCGGCTCGCCGCTCCCCCATACGTCGGCGAGTCCCGCGCCCGCGACATGGTCGTCAACGTGGCGCTGCCGCTCCTGCACGCCTACGCCGGCGCCGCGAGGTCACGCGACCGCCAGGCGGAGTACCTCGAGATGTACGCCGCCCACCCCAAGCTGAGCGAGAACGAGATCACCCGCGAGGCGAGGCGAATGCTCCCCGACTGGGGAAGGCGATCAGTGCGCGGCGCGCGCCGCCAGCAGGGGCTGATGTCGCTGTACGAGCGCATGGTCACGCCGTGCGGGCCATCCCGCATCGCCGAAGTCCGCGCCGAATATGGCGCCAGGTCCCACTTGCGAGCCGCCTAGTCAGCCTTCCGAATAGTTCCTTTCCCCTCGCAGCGGGAAGGTTAGGATGCGGGTGACTCGTCCCGCGCCCTCAGAAAATCGGCGTAGCTCTCCCTGTGGTTGCCCGCCATCGAGTGCAGAATCGCCCGGTGCCTGTACGCGCTCCAGAACGCCGGGTCCAGCTCTATCGACCGCGTCATGTCCGCGATGGCCCCTTCCACGTCGCCCAGCTCCGCGCGGGCCAGCCCGCGGTTGTGGTATGCGTCCCGGTAGTCGGGGCGGGCGGCCACCGCCTCGTCCAGCCGCTCCAGCGCCGCGCCGAACTCCCCCGAACACAGCAGCGCCATACCCAGGTTGTTGAGCAGCACCGCGTCCGATGGCCGCAGCGCCAGCGCGCGCCGGTAGTCCGCCGCGGCGCGCGCATACTCGCGCAGGTTCGACAGCGCGTTGCCCCGCTCGTGGTACACGTCGGCGTCCCCGCCGTCGCGCTCGATCGCCCGGCTGAGCGAGTCGACCGTTTGCTCCAGCTCTTCCCGTGATCTGGGTGGTCCGGGTGTCATGGGCCGTCATTATGAACAGGGCGGGGCAGGCCCGGCAAGCCGAAATAGTGTTAAACTGGCCCCGCCAACCGACGCCAGTGCGAGGAGGGTTGCCCATGCGCACCATAGACGCGATAGCGCAGATACTGAAGATGGAAGGCGTAAAATACCTCAGCGCCTTCCCCACCACGCCCATGATCGAGGCCGCCGCGGAGGCCGGCATCCGCCCCATCATCTGCCGCCAGGAGCGCGTGGGCGTGGGCATTGCCGACGGCTACGCCCGCGCCACCAACGGCGAACCGCCCGGCGTGTTCGCCATGCAGTACGGCCCCGGCGCAGAGAACGCCTACGCCGGCGTCGCGACCGCCTTCTCCGACGCCGTGCCCATGCTGCTGCTGCCGCTCGGACACCCCACCCAGCGCGACGGCGTGTTCCCGCTGTTCAGCTCGCTGCGCAGCTACGAGTCCGTGACCAAGCGCGTCGAGCTTCTCAACTCGCCCGGCCGCGTCGTCGACGCCATGCGCCGCTCGCTCGCCGCGATGCGGATGGGCCGCCCCGGCCCCGCGATGCTGGAGATCCCCGCCGACGTCGCCATCGCCGAGGTCGACCCCTCTGTGCTCGACGGCTACCGCCCCATGCCCGCCGCGCGCTCCGCTGCGGACGACCGCGACGTCGAGCGCGCCGCCCGCGCCCTGCTGGACGCCCGCGCTCCCGTCATCCACGCCGGCCAGGGCGTGCTGTACGCCGGCGCCACGCCCGAACTGGTGGAGCTCGCCGAGCTGGTCCAGGTGCCGGTGATGACCACCATGGCCGGCAAGAGCGCGTTCCCGGAGAAGCACCCCCTCGCGCTCGGCAGCGGCTCCGGCGTGATGAGCGGCCCCGTGTTCCGCTTCCTCAGCGCCGCCGATGTGGTGTTCGGGGTGGGCACCAGCTTCACCAGGCACGGCATGGCCACGCCCATCCCGCCCGGCAAGACCCTCATCCACGCCACCAACGACCCCGTCGACCTCGGCAAGGACTACCACGCCGACCACCCGCTGCTCGGCGATGCCCGGCTGGTGCTGCGCCAGGTGATCGACTGCTGCCGCGACATTCTGGGCGACGCTTCCCGCCGGCCCGCCGGCGCCGTCGCCGAGGAGATCGCCAGCGCCAGGGCCGAGTGGCTGGCGGAGTGGACGCCCAAGCTCACCTCGGACGAGACGCCGATCACGCCCTACCGCGTCATCTGGGAGTTCATGGACCTCGTCGACTCCGACGACGCCATCGTCACCCACGACTCCGGCAGCCCCCGCGACCAGCTCATGCCCTTCTACCGCGCCGGCGGCCCGCGCACCTACCTGGGCTGGGGCAAGTCCCACGGCCTGGGAACCGGCCTCGGCCTCAACATCGGCGCCAAGCTCGCACACCCCGACAAGTTCGTCGTCAACTTCATGGGCGACGCCGCCTTCGGCATGACCGGCCTGGACTTCGAGACCGCTGTCCGCTCCAACATTCCCATCCTCACCGTCGTCTTCAACAACTCCACCATGGCCATCGAGACCGCGGCGATGGCTGCCTCCCACAGCCTGTACGGCACCCGCGACCTGGGCGGCGACTACGCAGCCATGGCCCGCACCATGGGCGGCTGGGCCGAGCGTGTCACCGACCCCTCCGAGGTCGGCCCCGCCATCCTCCGCGCCCGCGAGGCCACCGAGAACGGCGAGGCCGCGCTGCTGGAAATCATCACCAGCGAGGAGAAGGATTTTTCACACCGCCGCGCCTTCGCTTAGGCCGGACGGGGAAACCACAGGGGGACAACGTGTACACCGCAAGAAACTCAGACATCGAGACCATCGCCGCCACAACCGTGCAGGGAAAACCCTTCCGTGGAAACGTCACCATGAAGGCGCTCATGTCCGTCGACCGCATGGTGATGCTCGAGATACGCTACCCGAAAGGATCGGGGTCGCCTGAGCACTCCCACGACCATGAATCGGTCTGCTACGTGGTCAGCGGGCGAGTGAGGGGAACCATCGAAGACGACGAGGCTGTGCTCGAGGCCGGCGACGCCTGCACCCATCCCGTCGGCGTCCGCCACAGCGTTGAGGCGCTCGAGGACTCCGTCATCATCGAGATAAAATCCCCCGCCGTCCCCCTCGAGAATTTCCTGGGCCGCCAGTAGGCCCACCGAACAGTCCCCTCTCCCTCGATGGGAGAGGGCCAGGGTGAGGGTGACGACTCAGGCACAGGCCTTCCGAACAGTCCCTTCCCCCTCGCAGGGGGAAGGTTAGGATGGGGGTGCGCCCCTGCCCCTACTCCGAAAGAAACCCCTGCACGAGCCCCACGAACTCGTCCGTCTTCTCGATCTCCGGATTGTGCCCGCACCCGTCGATTATTTCCAGCCGCGACCCCGGAATCGACCGGTTGTACACCTCGCCCGCGCTCACCGGAATGATCGCGTCCTCGCGGCCCCACACGATCAGCGTGGGCAGCCGCTTCAGCCGGCTCAGCAGGTGCGGCAGGCCCAGGTAGTGCATGTACGGGCGCCACGCCAGCCTGCACGACTCCTCCCGCGCCACCTCCCACGCCTCCGCCTGCTCCGGAGTCGCCTCCTCCGGGCACACCACCGCGAACTCCGGCGTGGACGCCGGGTCCAGCACGCTCTCGGTCATGTACTCCCTGGCCACCACCAGGAACATGTCGAATATCTCGCCGGTCGGAGGCTTGATCCCGGCGGGCGCGACCAGCACCAGCTTCTTGAACATGTCCGGCGCCATCGTGGCCATCTCCGCCGCCAGCCACCCGCCCAGCGACGACCCCATCAGGTTCGCCTGCCCGATGCCCATGTCGTCGATCGCCTCCAGGTACCAGCCCGCCAGGTCCCGGACGCTCATTATCCAGTCCAGCCGGGGAGCCGCGCCGAATCCCGGGTGAGTAGGGATATGCAGCGCGTTGCTCTGCGCCAGCGCCTCGTGGTGCCGCAGCCAGCCGTGATAGCCCATCTCGCCGTGCAGCACCAGCAACGGGTCGCCGGAGCCGCCCTTCACCACTTGAATGTTGGCGCCCGCAACCTCTATGCTCTCCTGTGTCCAGGACTTGGCGGTCGTAGTCATGCTGGGAAGTCCTCCTGGCTTTCGTGGTAATGCCCGCCGCGGGCCGTGAAGCCACGCGCCGGCCGCCCAGATTGTGCGACGCGGCGCGCCGCGCTGTCAAGTCAGACACATCTCGCAGTCCCCTCTCCCAAGAATGGGAGAGGGTTAGCCGCAGTCCCTTCTCCCCCGGTGGGAGAAGGTTAGTCGCAGTCCCTTCTCCCCTGGTGGGAGAAGGTTAGTCGCAGTCCCTTCTCCCCTGGTGGGAGAAGGTTAGGATGAGGGGGAATCAAGATGAGCCCCGTACTGATAACCGTCTTCGACGGCCTCCAGCCCGCGCAGGTCACGCCCGAGCTGATGCCCAACCTCGCCCGGTTCGCGTCCGAGGGCGTGACGTTCGCCAACCACCACCCGGTGTTCCCCAGCGTCACCCGCATCAACGCCGCCAGCATGGTCACCGGCCGCTACCCCGGCGCGCACGGCCTCGCGGCCAACACGCTCGTCGTCCGCGAGCTGGACCCGTACACGCCCTTCTCCGCCCTGGAGGACACGCTCACCCGCCTCGGCGAGCGCACCGGCCGCGTGCTGCTCGCCCCGACGCTCGCCGACCTGCTGGCCCGCCACGGCATGGAGTACGTCGCAATCGGCACCGGCACCACCGGCAACGCCTTCGTCCACAACCCCAACGCCGCCACGTCCGGCGGCGCGACCATCCACCCCGAGTTCACGCTGCCCCGCGAACTGTACGCCGACCTTCAGGCCCGTTTCGGCGACTGGCCCCCCGACGCCATGCCCGCCGTGGACAGGCTCGCGCGGGCCGTGGACGTGATGACCGGCTACATCCAGCCCGAGCGCAGCCCCGCGGTCGCGCTCTGCTGGTTCAGCGAGCCGGACCACGCCCAGCACGCCCACGGCGTGGGCAGCGCCGAAAGCGTCCGCGCGGTCGGCGCCGCGGACGAGCAGTTCGGCCGGCTGCTGGCGTACCTGGAAGACTCCGGGCGCGCCGCCGACTTCGACGTGATGGTCACGTCCGACCACGGCTACTCCACCATCGGGGGCGTGATTGACCTCCAGGCCGAGCTGAGCGCCGCCGGTTTCCCCGCCGCCGACCGGCCCGGAGGAGTCGCGGTCGCGCCCAACGGCGGCGCGGCGCTGTTCTACGTCCACGACCGCGACCCCGAAGCCGCCGACGCGCTCGCCGCCTGGCTGATGGCCCAGCCCTGGTGCGGCGCCGTGCTGGCGTCCGAGGCCGTGGGCAGCCCGGAGGGCACGCTTCCCGCCGCGCTCCTGGGCAACGACGGCGAGCGCGCGCCCGATCTGGCCGTGTCCCTCGCCTGGAACCCCGACCCCAACGACGCCGGATACGCCGGGACGGCCTACGCCACCGGCGGCGCCCCGGGGCTGGGGCAGCACGGCTCCATGAGCCGCACCGAGATGCGCAACATCCTGTTCGCCGGGGGCCCCAGCTTCGCGAGCGGCCTCGTAGTCGACTCGCCCTCCGGCAGCGCCGACGTCGCCCCCACCGTGCTGAGCCTGCTCGGCCTGGACCCCGGCGTCCCCATGGACGGCCGCCCTCTCACCGAGGCCCTCGCGGGAGGCGCCCCGGTCGCCTGGTCCACCGATGTGCACGAGGCCCAGCGCACTGTCCCCGGCGGCGTCTACCACCAGCGCGTCGTACTCTCCCGTGTAGGCGACTCCATCTACGCCGACGAAGGCAGCGCCCGCCTCGAGCGGTAGCAGTTGCATTCCCCTAGTGATACTCGTCCTCCTCGGTGGCGATCCAGGGGCATATTCTTGTGGTGATCTGGCGGCTCATGGGTGTCTGGTCGGCGTTCTTGCAGCCTTCCAGGTAGTAGAGCACTTCGTTGAGATTGGGCAGGAACGTGTCCTTCGGCAAGAGTTCGCGCATGAGGTCCACGATTTCGGTCTCTGAGTGAGCGACGCGCTTCCACTGGAGGTAGATCGCGAACGCGAACTCGTCCGCCGCGAGCTCGACGCGCTCCCTGACCAGCTTTCTGCGCAGGCTGAATACCATGCTGTCTATCGAGGGGGCCACTATCGCACCTCGCGCAGGTTATGGGCGTCGACGAGATTTTCGATGCGGTGTTTCATGGTCTGGTCGTACTGGGCATTGCGGGATTCGTTCATGACGAGCCGGGCGGCCCGCAGGCGCATCGCCATGTCGTTGGAGTCGAGAGCGTCTTCGATGGCCTCGACGGCCTTCAGGGATATGGCCTGAAACTCGGTCTGGGTGAAGCGCAGGGTCTCTTCTCGCAGGCGCTCGAGGCACCTGCGGAAATTCTCGTCTTCGAGCCAGCGGTAGAGGGTGCTGCGGGCGATGCCGGCGTTGCGGGCCTGCACGGTTAAGGGGCCTGGCCTGAGCAGGTGCGGCAGGGCCGTAATCTGCCTCTCGCTCAGGTTCTCGGTAAAATCTGCTCGTTTCTGCATCATTCTGTGCGACTCCTAGCTGGGTGTGTCGTTGATCATGCTCGATTCTGTACTGCCGACGTGGTCAATTCGGGACAAAAGCGCTCAGCCGCGCGGCAGAAGAGGACAGGGGGGCGGACGGGGCCGACGGGCCGTGTCTTCACTGCCGGAGGGTGCCCACAGGGGACGCCGCTACGGTTGCCCGGGGCATAAACTCGTCAGGGGAAGGGTATCCGGGCCGCGGGGTCGGTCCCTCGCGTGTGGTACAATAGCACGGATGTGCGCCTAAATCAATACCGGTGGCGATTTCGCCGGAACGGGGCGAATTCGTGGGGAGAAATTGCGCACGAATGAGAACTGGTGGGACGTGGGTGAGAATGGGTGGGGCAAGGATGGGAACGGGTGGCGCGGGAAAGTGACGGAATTTTCGGGGGAGGGGGCTTGTTGGGCGCCGGCAGTTTGTCGAAAGTGCGAGAGTGTTGAGTGGCGATGTCTTTCCGATAGACGATTCGGTCTACCAGGACGACTCCGCGCAATCTAGCGGAATCTACAGTTTGATTGGCCGAACCTTGACATCGCATATCAGGCCCGACAGAATGGCTTCAACGGGTGACGCCAACAGGATTATGCGGTCTTCTCACCACCTGTCGGTCGACTCTGCGCCGTCGCGAGTACGGTAAAAAACTGGGGGGGCGCCCCTTTCAATGCACGGGCCTAAACAGTACACCTAGTTGCCGGGTAGTCGCATAAAGGAACCTAATCGGGCCGTATATTGGAACTCTGGTCAACCACTTGGGGCGATGTAGCATCAGCAATTGGAATCTTTGTCTCACTGTTTGGACTCGGTTGGGCAATCTGGGAGGCTCGTGGTGCAAGATCTGCATCAGAGGCAGCGGAGGCGGCAGCAGGTGAGACTAAGGACCAAATAGCCCACCATCTGCAGGCGGTAGAACTGCAGCGAGCGATTGGGCTCATTGAACGCATAAAGACCTTGCACGACAATGAGCGATGGGAGGCGTCCACGGAGCACTATCAGACTGTGAGGGCCATGCTTTCGGATATCATAGTCCGATGTCCGGTGGACCAAGTGAGCGTTCGTGAGAGACTGGCTACAGCCAGGGTGATACTCCGCGACATTGAGAATTTTGTTCGCGGCCGCGGTGGCACTGGTGTTCCAGATGACGACCGGCCGCGTTTGAATCGGAGAATGAATGACATCCAGAGCGATCTCGAGGAATTGGCAAGCAATGTCGGTTTTGGGGATTCACAAGGGGTAACGACGTGATCGGGTTAGATCAAGTCCTAACAGGGCTGGTTCAGCGGACTGCCGAAAGTAAGCTCAAGTGGCGCAAAACCATTTATGACGGTAGATTCGCTACCTCAGTGGACGCAATCTCCGTGGTGATTGTGCGAAGTGTGGAGGAAACCTTCGGCGAGTACGAATATCGTCTCGACATAATGGACGAATCGGGAGAGACTGTTGAGTCACTCGGGCCTGAGGATACTACCGTAGAACAGGACGCCGAGCTAAAAAGGCTATTCGTTCTTGCGCGCCGTTCAGCCTTGAATATTGACTCCATCCTCCAAAAGCTGGCGCAGGGCTTGGAGTTGTAGCCTGGACCTAAGTGTGTGACTCGGACCTGACAATGTTACCGCCTTCATGAGGACTCACACCGTTGCACTCATCCCGTCTGTCAGTGGGCATGACCCACAGCAGGAAGGCCAACCTGATTGATAGGACTGGCAAGAAATGCGCTGGATGCGGCTTTCGCTTCACCGGCCATGCGCACCAATTGGCACGTGAGCGCGGAGCTCTAGAGCTCGACCACAAGGTGCCACTAGCGCGCGGAGGAACTAACGCCCAACACAATCTCCAGGTGCTCTGTCTTCCGTGTCACGACGGCAAATCCAACTACTATGGCAGAACCGGCAAGATTCGGAACATGACGGACGCGGAGTGGCGGGCGTCTGGGTCGCCGCAGGATTGGACCCGCAAGCGAGCTCTAATCCGAGGGCGACAAGGCGTGCGAAGGAAGCGGTAGGCTAGTGGATTTACGACTAACCGGCGGCACTCTTCAGAAGGTTGCTCAGGAGCGTTATAGCAAGTCCCTTGACCACCTCAAAGGGCAACTCATTGAGCCTCAATTCCCGACCCTGGGCCACTTCCTTCGCCTTATGCCAAATGGAGTCGGACCGCACAGCATCTAGGAAGTCATGGCCTTCCCACGTGAGTCCTCGAATTGCCACGTTGTACGTGGGACCGGCGCTCCAGTTACCCTCACCATTTACTAGACCTGCTTGAATGATTAAGTCAAGGTTATAGTCAATGTCCTGCACATCGTAATCGCCCATTTCAAAGTCTGGCTGTTCAAACAATTCCGCATCTTCAATCCGAAGCAGCAGATGGCGAACCAGGTCCATGTCACGTTTCATGCGTTAGCCTCCGAACGCCATTGTACGCTGCTTGGCGAATGGACTGCCATCCAGCTTTCGGCTGACCATGACTGCCCTCCCCGACACTGGGAAAGAGCTAGCGTCAGAGTTGACGCGGCACGTCTCGCCATTCTGAACACCACCTCAGCGTCCACGCCCTCCGCGATCAGTCGCTGTCGGCGCCAGCGCGCCCGGCCGCGCCGACCGGGCCGCGCCTGCCTGGGGTTACCTCAACCGGCGTGGGAATCAGCCACTCCGCTCCGCTCTTGGTCGCTCCCCGCACGCGGCCGTCCCGGGCCAGCTTGCGTACCCGCCTTTCCGATACGCCCAGCCGAGTGGCGGCCTCCCGCACGGTGATGTTGGCGACATCATCGTCGGGGGCTTCGGACGCCAACTCGAACTCTACGGGGTCGGGCTGGTTGAGCGTGCTCAACTCGTGGATGAGAAAGCCGATGACTTCGCCGTCGTCGTCCAATCGCTTCAGCACGCGCTCGTCGTCGGTGGGGGTGAAGTACCCCTCGCGGAAGGCCCACAGCACCTCAAGCATGTCTCCTTCGTGGTCGTAGGAGACAAACACGTTCTTGCTCGTCATAGTCATTCTCCTTTGATTCTCCGGTCCAGATAGGCGGTCAGGATGAAAGAGTAGTCCGTCTCCCGTTTCACTACGAGGCAGATATAGCGATTCCTGCCTCGCAGGTCCGTGTAGAACCGGTAGTAGAGCTGGACTGCCTCGCTTGACCTGGAGGGACTCACCGCATCCGGGCTGGCGAGGGTCTCGGCAAAGCGATGCAACTGGAAGGCCATTTCAGGGTGCCTTCGCAGGATGTGCCGGAGGCGCTCGTCGGAGAGTCGAACTTCGTTGCCGTGCTCATCGGTGAAACGCCGCACACCGGTCTCCTACACCAGATACCGTTCCGAAAAGTATACCGCACCGAGTGATAAGGCGGCAATGCGCTGCGCACCCCGCGTTGTACGCCCGCCGCGCCTGTGCTATCCTATCCGCCACGGGGAGTGGCGCAGCTTGGTAGCGCACCTGCATGGGGTGCAGGGGGTCGCTGGTTCAATTCCAGTCTCCCCGACCAGCCCCCGCCTCGCCGCTCTCTCCGCCCCGAGCCTTCACCGATAGGAGACTCGCCCATGCGACGCTCAGCCCTGCCCCTGCTGCCGACCTCGGTGGTCGGCAGCTACGCCACCCCCAGCTGGCTCTGGACGTCCATGGCCGCCATCGAGCGAGGCGAGTACGGCGCAACCGACGTCCGGGAGACCTTCGACGACGCGGTCAGCATGGCCCTCTCGGACCAGGAGCGGGCCGGCATCGACATCATCAGCGACGGCGAGCTGCGCCGCTTCTACTTCGTGCAGAGCTTCTACGGAAAGATGACCGGCATCGCCGAGGACCCGCCGCTGCGCAAGGTCGGCGTCTACGGCTACGACTCCCCGCCGCGCTACCACACCACCGGCAAGGTCGGCGTGCCCGAAGGACTCGGCATAGTGGAGGAGTACCAGTTCGCCAGGGACCGCACGACCATGCCGCTGAAGGTGACTTGCCCCGGTCCGCTCACGCTCACCATCCACGTGAGGCCGCGCGAGGGCTACCGCGACCGGCTGGAGCTAGCCCAGGAGTTCGCCGGCGTCATCAACCGCGAGCTGCGCCGCTTGGTGGAGCTCGGCGCGGACTTCATCCAGCTCGACGAGCCGTCGTTCGCCATCATTCCCGGAACCATGCGCGACTGGGTGGAGCTGTACAACGCCTGCGTGGAGGGCGTGGACGCCAAGCTGGCCCTGCACGTGTGCTTCGGCAACCTGGGCAGCCGGCCGCGCGGCAAGCGCCGCTACGCCTGGATGTTCCCGGACCTGCTGGACTGCCGCGCCGACCAGTTCGTGTTCGAGTTCGCCAACCGCGAGATGGTCGAGAGCGGGCTGTGGAGCGAGCTGGGAATCGACAGGGAACTGGGCGCCGGCGTGGTGGACATCAAGTCCTTCTACGTCGAGACGCCCGAGGACGTGGCGGAGCGCATCCGCGAGCTGCTGGAGCACGTCAGCCCGGAGAAGCTGTACCTCAACCCGGACTGCGGCTTCTTCCAGCTCCCCAGGTGGATTTCGTACCTCAAGCTGGAGGCGCTCGCCAAGGGCGCCAAGATAGTCCGCGAGGAGCTCGGCGCGACCTGACAGCCGCAAGTCCCTTCCACAGGAGCACACCATGGCAGACAACAGCCCCAACATGACCGACTACGAGGCCGAGCGCGAGAACTTCCGGCTGGACGTGCCGGAGCACTTCAACTTCGGCTTCGACGTGATAGACAGGTGGGCCGAGGACCGCACCAAGCTCGCGCTCATATCCGTCGCGCCGGACGGCGAGAGCGCCCACAGGCACACCTTCTGGGACCTCAAGGTACAGTCCAACAAGTTCGCCAACCTGCTGGCCGGGCTCGGCGTCGGCAAGGGCGAGCGCGCCTTCTTCATGGGGCCGCGCGTGCCCGAGTGGTACGTCGCTATACTCGGCATGATCAAGGCGGGCGTCATCCCCATGCCCGCCACCACGCTGCTGACGCCCCACGACATCGAGTACCGCGTCAAGCTCGCGGACGCCACGGTCGCCATCGTGGACCTGGAGAACGCCCACAAGGTGGAAGAGGTCGTGGCCGACTGCCCCACGCTGGAGCGCATCATCCTGCTGGACGGCTCCCGGCGCGGCTGGATTAGCTGGCATGACGAACAGGACGGACTGTCGGCGTCGTTCGAGCCGTCCGAGCCGACCCGCGGCGACGACGACATGATCATCTACTTCACCTCCGGCACGGTCGGCCCGCCCAAGATGGTGCTCCACACCCAGGCGTCCTACGCCATCGCCCACACCATAACCGCCCGCTACTGGCACGACCTCAAGTCCACCGACATCCACTGGGCGATCTCCGACACAGGCTGGGCCAAGACCGCCTACGGCAAGCTGTTCGGACAGTGGACCGAGGGCGCGGCGGTGCTCCAGCACAACGCCCAGGGCCGCTTCGACCCCGACCTCACCCTGCGAATCCTGGCCCGCTACGGCGTGTCCGCCTTCTGCGCGCCGCCGACCGTGTACCGCATGATGGTGCTCGGCGATCTGGCCAAGCACGACCTCAGTTCGCTGCGCCACTGCACCGGCGCGGGCGAGCCGCTCAACCCGGAGGTGATCAAGCAGTGGGAGGACGGCACCGGCCTCACCATCTACGACGGCTACGGCCAGACCGAGACGGTGCTGCTGGTGGGCAACTACCGCTGTATGCCGATAAAGCCCGGCTCGATGGGCAAGCCGACGCCCGGCCACGACGTCGCGGTCATAGACGAGGACGGCGCCGAACTCGGCCCGAACGAGGAGGGCCAGATAGCCGTGCGCATCTCCCCGGAACGCCCGGTCGGGCTGATGAAGGAGTACTGGCGCGACGCGGACGCCATGGCGTCCTGCATGTTCGGCGACTGGTACCTGACGGGCGACAAGGCCTACGTGGACGAGGACGGCTACTACTGGTTCGTGGGCCGCGCCGACGACCTGATCATCTCCGCCGGCTACCGCATCGGCCCGTTCGAGGTGGAGAGCGCCCTCATCGAGCACCCGGCGGTGGCCGAGTCCGCGGTCGTCGCCAGCCCCGACGAGATACGCGGCAGCATCGTCAAGGCGTTCGTCGTGCTCGCGCCGGGCTACGTCGAGTCGGACGAGCTGACCGGCAGCCTGCAGGCCCACGTCCGGAGCGTGACCGCGCCCTACAAGTACCCGCGCGCCGTGGAGTACGTCACCGAGCTGCCAAAGACCATCAGCGGAAAGATACGCCGCGTCGAGCTGCGCGAGCGAGAGCTGGAAAGCGCCGGCTAGCCGGAACGCTGCCTCAGTCCCTTCCCCATTGACGGGGGAAGGTTAGGATGGGGGTTAAGCGCCGTCCTCTCCTACAGCCGCTCGTGGCCGCCGTTGCCGTCCACGAAGTCGCGGGCGGTGAACACGCCGATGTCCCGTCCCTGGTGGACGTGGAAGATGATCTCCTGCCTGCTCACCCCGACGCAGTCGAGTAGTTCGTCGTCGATCAGGTCGATCAGGTCCTGTATCCCTTCCGTGGTCAGGCTCTCCTCCACGTTCAGCGTGGAGTGGATGACGGTCCCCGCGAAGTGAATGTCCAGCCGCCCGACCGGACGCTCGTCCTCCAGCACCACGTAGCACTCCGAGTAGGGGGTGCGGCACTCGCGTTCGAAGTAGAAATTGTCCATCAGCTACGCACCTGGCCCCTGCCCAGAACGACCCACTTGTAGGAGGTGAGCTCCCGCAGCCCCATCGGCCCGCGCGCGTGCATCTTGTTGGTGCTGATGGCGACCTCCGCCCCCAGCCCGAACTGGCCGCCGTCGTTGAAGCGCGTCGAGGCGTTGACCATCACCGCGCTGGAGTCCACGTCGTCCAGGAACCGCATCGCGGCGGAGTAGTCCTCCGTCACGATGGCGTCCGAGTGGCCGGAGCCGTAGCTGACTATGTGGTCGAGCGCCTCGTCCAGGGAGTCCACCACCCTCACGGCGGCGGTCAGCGACAGGAACTCGGTGCTCCAGTCCTCCTCGGTCGCGGGCCTCACCTTCAGCGCCTCGGTCGGTCCCAGGATGCTCAGCGCGCGCCGGTCGCACCGCGCCTCCACGCCCTCCTCGCCGAACGCCTCGGCGAGCCGGGGCAGGTACGCCGGGGCGATGGCGGAGTGCACCAGCACGGTGTCCAGCGCGTTGCACACGGAGGGACGCTGCACCTTGGCGTTGTGAACTATCTTCACCGCCATGTCCACGTCCGCGGCCCTGTCCACGTAGGTGTGGCAGACGCCGACGCCGCCCGTCACGGCGGGCACGGTCGCCTCGGCGGCCACGCGGTTGATCAGCTCCTGCCCGCCCCGCGGGATGATCAGGTCGATCACGCCGCGCATGGTTATCATTCGCCCTACCAGGGCGCGGTCGGTGGACTCGATTCGCTGCACGGCGTCGCGCGGCAGGCCGGCCTCCTCCAGCGAGTCCTGGACCAGTTCGGCGAGCGCCGCGTTGGAGTGGGCTGCCTCCCTGCCGCCGCGCAGAATCACCGCGTTGCCGGACTTCAGGCACAGCGCCGAGATGTCGATGGTAACGTTGGGACGGCTCTCGTAGATGGCGCCTATCACGCCCAGCGGCACCGTGCGGCGGCCGATGCTGAGCCCGTTGGGCATCTCGCGCATGTCGAGCGTCTCGCCCACCGGGTCGGGCAGCATGGCGACGGCGCGCACGTCTGACGCGAGGCCCGCCAGCCTCTCCGGGTTGAGCAGCAGCCTGTCCAGCAGCGCGTCGCTGAGCCCGGCCTGGCGTCCCGATTCCAGGTCCTGCTCGTTGGCCGCGAGAATCTCGCTCTGCCTGCGGGACAGGGCATCGGCGATGTTCTCCAGGGCCGCATCCTTGGCCTGGCCGCCGGCCTTCGCCAGCAGTCGTGCCGCCTCTCTGGCGGCATCGCCCTTAACAGTGAGTTCATCCATCAACCTGGCACCCCTTACCACTAACCAACCGACAATTCGAAAACTGAACGCTGACCAACTACAGCACCACCATATTGTTCCTGTGGACCACTTCCTCTCCGTACTGGTGGCCCAGGGTCTCGACGATCCGCCCCGAGTGGATGCCCATGATTTTCGACACCTCGTGGGAGTCGTAGTTGGTGATGCCGCAGGCGATCTGGACGCTGCCGGCGTCCATGATGGAAATGATGTCTCCGCGGTTGAAGGGACCGTTGACTCTCTTGACGCCCGCGGGAAGCAGGCTGCGCTGCCTTTCGCGCAGTACGGTGGCCGCGCCGTCGTCGACGATTATCTCTCCCCGCGTGGACAGGCCGCTCAGCATCCATCGTTTGCGGCTTTCCATCTTCGAGCTTGTGGCCGGGAAGTAGGTGCCGATGTCCTCTCCCTCCAGCAGTCTCAGCAGCACGTTGGGCTCCTTGCCGCTGGCCATCACTACGCTTATGCCGG
The DNA here is from genome assembly GCA_034422735.1 of Dehalococcoidia bacterium. Taxonomy (GTDB): domain Bacteria; phylum Chloroflexota; class Dehalococcoidia; order Lucifugimonadales; family CATOSD01; genus CATOSD01. Next base: position 43,818 of record DAOUJL010000010.1, read on the forward strand.
ACGCCGTGGCAAGCCGCGCGGCGTACAGCTTCGTCGCCATCCCGCCGCGGCCGCGACCGTCCCACGAGTCGCCGGCGATGGCGTCGAGGTGGCTGTCCGCCCGCTCGACGTAGGGAATGAGCCGCGCGTCGGGGTCGAGGTGCGGGTCGGCGGTGTACAGCCCCGCCAGCTCTCCCAGCAGCACCAGCAGGTCCGCGTCCACCAGATTCGCCACCATGGCCGAGAGCGTGTCGTTGTCGCCGAACACGTCGCCCTCGAGCTCCTCCACCGCCACCACGTCGTTTTCGTTGATCACCGGCACCACGCGCCGCTCGAGCAGCGCCAGCAGCGTGTTGCGCACGTTCAGGTAGCCCAGCCGGTCCACGAGGTCCCTGCGCGACAGCAGCGCCTGCGCGACGTGTATCTCGTGCCAGGAGAAGAGCTGCTCGTAGGCGTTCATCAGGTGGCCCTGTCCGACGGCGGCCAGCGCCTGCCGCAGCGTGAGCACCTTGCTATCGGGCTTCAGCTTCAGCACGTGGCGGCCCGCCGCCACCGCCCCCGACGACACCAGCAGCACGTCGTATCCCAGCTCGCGGGCGCGGGCGACCTGGCCGACCACGGTGGACATTATCTCGAGGTCCAGCCTGTCGGTCCCTCCGGTGAGCAGGCTCGTGCCCACTTTCAGGACTACCCTGCTGTGGGAGGGAACGGAGTTTCGTGTGCGGTCGCCGTAGCTCACTGTGCGGGTGGCCTCGCGGGTTGGCTGGGTGCGGCGCGTTTGCCCGGCGCGGCCACGCGGACACGCGCAGAGCGCCAGTGCCATTATAGCAGCAACATGATAGACTTGCCCCTGAGAATTCTGAGAGAGGAGCGTACCATCAATGGCCGATTCAGATTGGGGAGACATCTACAGGGAACTGGGGGCTAAGCCCATCATCAACGCCATCGGAAGCGTTACCATGCTGGGCGGCTCCTCCCCCATACCGGAGGTGAAGAAGGCTATGGAGCGGGCCGACTCCGCCTACCTGCCCCTGATGGAGCTGGAGGAGAAGGCCGGACAGGCCATCGCCGACATGGTCGACGTGCCGGCGGCCTACGTCACCGCCGGCGCGGGGTCCGCGCTGACGCTCGTGACGGCGGCGGTGATGGCGGGCGACGACGATGAGAAGATCCAGCAGCTGCCGGACACGACCGGCATGAAGAACGAGATTCTCATCCAGAGGCGGCAGCGATACTGGTACGACAGGTGCCTGGAGCTGGCGGGCGCTAAGCTCGTGGAGTACGGGAGCGACGAGCGCACCACCCGCGAGGACCTGGAGGGCGCCATCGGCCCCAACACGGCTGCGGTGCACTACTACGCCGTGGAGCAGGACATCGACCCCAATGCGCTGCCGCTGGAGGACACGATCGAGATCGCCCACGCGCGCGGCGTGCCCGTCACGGTGGACGCCGCGGGCCAGATCTACCCGCTGGACATATTCGGCAAGTACGTTCGCATGGGCGCGGATTTCCAGTGCGTCGCGGCGAAGTACCTGGGCGCGACCCAGTCCGTCGGTCTCGCGCTTGGCACCGAGGAGATGATCCACAAGCTGTCGCTCCAGTCGTTCGTGGGCTACGAGGGGCGGCGCATCCGAGGCGTTGGCCGCCCCCAAAAGGTAGACCGCCAGGAGATGGTTGGCGCCGTCGCGGCGGTGCGCCACTGGATGACGATGAACCACGAGGAACGGCTCGCGTCCGTCGAGGCGAGGTGCCAGACGCTGCTCGGGATACTGAGAGGCACGGAGGATAAGGGTCTCAAGAGCGTCATGCTCGACAACGTGATAGGCCACCAGCCGTTCGGTCTCGAGCTGAGCGTCGACCCGACTGTGGCGGGCATGAGCGCCCAGGACGTCGTCGACAAGCTCAAGGAGGGCGATCCGCCCATCTGGACGCGCGTCCGTGAGGGCGAGGAGAACATAGTCATCCACATGTTCGGTCTCGCCGAGGGCGAAGAGGTCATCGTCGGCGAACGAATCAGAGAGCTGTTCAGCTAACCGGGAAGGTGACGGACGTGGGGGCCGTTAGCCAACGCCCCACGTCTCTACCAACGACAATCGTCAAGGCATAGTTGACATGAGTGAATCGAAAGCTAAGTGGTTCTTCCTCAAGGAGGATCCCAACGACAGAATGAGGTCAACAGTTCGCCGAGATGCCCTCGGCGGTTCCGAATTGTCACACGAGGCCCGTGTCGTCAGGGAAGCCATTCAGAACAGCGTTGACGCGACTCTAGAAAACCAGAAGACTCACGTACTGGTTTGGAACAAAACTGTGTCAGGGAAGGCCTTTGACACTTTTCGGGAGTTGATCGGATACAAAGACTCGACTTCGCCGTTCCGAAGGCTCCAGCACCTGGGTTTGCAGTCCGGCAATGCCTTGGAGCGAATGTCCGACAGAAGAAAGGCCGATCGGGAGTTCAACGTCACCATCATTGAAGACAGAAATACTTGCGGCCTTGAATACGACCAACGAGAGAATATAGACCGCTTTGACGAACTGTGTCTGTCCTTCGGCCAGGACTACACCGCCGTTGACGCAAAACGCGGAGGCTCGTACGGGTTCGGAAAAAACGTGTACGAAGAGGCATCCGACTGCAACATGTTCATCGTGTACAGCGTGTTCCGTCCAATTCCGTCCACAGCGCCGAGCGAGGTCGGCAGCCATGCCAGATTGTTTGCGTGCGCTACGTTCAAGGGGCACGAGGTGGGCAACACCAAGTACCGGGGCCGTACCCTGTTCGGCGCCTTCATGCGAGGCGCTTCCGGGACGGAATGCAGACCCATCGTGGATGAGGAAGCACACGAGATGGCGGGGAAGTTGGGTTTCGTGCGCCGTGACCCAGGGGATACAGGAACGTCAATAATGATAGTCGGCTCCCATGTCGATACGGCCAGACTCAGAGAAGCGATTGAGGACTATTGGTGGCCGCGCCTCTATTCCAATTTGCTCTCCGTCGAATTGTGGGACGATAATGTTGAGGCAGCACATCCTGAGCCGAAGACAAGGAAAGACCTTCGGCCTTACATGAGGTGCTATTCCCTCATTGAAGAGGGCATACCCAAAGACGATGAGGAAAGACTGACCAGATTTCGCATTAACGACCCATTGCTTCAACAGGGGGCTCTAGCACTCAAGCCGTTGCCACAGCCGGAAGACAGTTTGGATGAGTCCGAGCAAGACTCGTACCTTGAAGACACCGTCGCTCTGATCCGCAGCGGTCCTCGCATGGTGGTCAGGTACTTGGATCCCGGCGGTAGAAGTACGGCCAACTTCGTGGGAGTGTTTCTCAGCCATCCCGACGTTGAAACGGAGTTGCATCTGTCCGAGCCGCCTGCACACGACAGCTGGAGTCACAAAGAGCCGAGAATCGACAACGCATTTCTTGAAGAGCCGGAAAAACGAGAGCAGGCGAAAAGGCTCATAAAATCCGTTCTTGACAAGATAAAGAACAATGCTCGCTCCTTCAGGCGTGACTTGGTTCCGATCACACCTCCCACGCCAATGGCAGGCTCTCTAACATTGCAAAACATTCTAGGTCGGCTGATGTCAGGGGCAACTCCGGGAACGCAACATGTCCCGGGGGGCGACAACCTCGACCCGTTCACCATAAACATCCACACCGGACGCAGAAACACCGCCAGTAGTTCACAGGTGACTGCGCGAATCGACGTCACGCTCAACCAGCGCGCGCCCTCGGAGACGGCCCAGGCTACGCTGACTATCGAGCCTTACCTTGCAATGGACGACGACATCAAGAAAGACTCGCAGAGCGTGCTGCAACTCCACGAGGCCCAACTTGACGGGGAGAGCGTGGAACACGGCGACAATTGTATTCCCGTCTCCCTCAAGAAGGGGACGATAACGAATGTGGACATAGCGTCGGAAGACTTCCCTCGAGAGTTTTACGCAGGGCTCGACGTGGCCGTCAAAATCGAGAGCTTTGAAGCGGAAGGCACTTCTGCCGACACCGGTGGCCAGACGTGACTACCGAACCACACTCTCGCCAGTACAGGCTTCATCGGCGCGAACGACGCGCCATCCCACCCTTCGGTGACGGCGCCAATCCGAATCGGGTTTCGCAGCTGCTTGGCTCCGCCCTTGACTCGTGTCGCTTCGCCCCATTCCCTGACGTTCCCTTGGTGGATGGGCGCACCTACTTTCTGAACGAAGGCGAGCGAGACAGGGACTTGGAACCACGGTTCGCGTTCGCCCCCGACAACGCTGAACAAGTGGCAGAGTGCATCGGAGCCACGCTGAACGACCTGGGCTTGAGCGTATCCGCGCGTGTCAGACACATCAAGCGATACCTTCCACTGAGTGAGTGGATGCTAAACGATGTCCCCAAAGTGTGGGACCACAAGCCGCAAGAGCTACGGATGCTTCAAAGCCATAGCGACATCAGCTTCATCGTGGCCATCCGAGTGATATCCAACAGGCCAGCACTGAAGAAAAATGGCCTTGAAAGCGGGAAGGTCCTCTGCCGGCGAGAATTCGCCGTCAAACGACCAGTCGATTCGTCGTTTCCGATTCGATGGGTTGACTTTGGAGAAATGGGTTACCCTGAAGAAATGCTCTGGGTGGTCAAATGGCAAGATCCCGAAGACAGCAGTTTCGCTTTTCCGGTCCACGGAACATTGGAGGTGTGGGTCAACAAGCGGGCCGACCAGCCGTTACAAAGGATCGCGCAGGTGGCACAAGGCGGTGAACTGGGGTGGAAGATGCTGGCCGCCGAGATTACTACGGAAATATGGCATAGAGTTCTTGACACGATAGATGATCCACCATCCGAGGATGACAACGAGTCATTGGGCGGGCAGGTGTTCACCAGGCTCGCAGCCGTCAGCGGATACAGCTACCCGGAGCTAATCGACATGGTTAAGGATACCGATGACAGCCGCGCTGAACTTCGGGGCCATGTCGCGCGGGTGTTGAGGGTGGTGCCGTGATTCACAGATCCAGCAAGTCGCTCTCCAACGACGCCGCCCGCCGAATCGTGCAGCGCGCTCGTGAGAACGGCCAAATCCCCAAGGTGCTCGAAAGCGATCTGGAAGAGATCGGCGGTGGCTACGATAGTTGGAAGGTTGAAGCAGTCGTTGAAGCCGCCGAACATCTCATACGTCTCAAGGAGGAACTTCTGACGGACGCCCGCAGCATCGTGAAGGACCAGAAGTTCGACAGGGCCGCTTGCCGCATCATTCATCAGCAGTTGAACTTGCCTCTGAATTTAGCCGCCGTTGACGGCTTCTGGCGCTGGCTCGCCGTTGACAAGTTCTACGAGATAATTGAGTCCGGGCACAACCGCACTTCAGAACACGCGGGGCTAGGCAACTTCGGCATCGACTCCTCGGCTGACTACGGTAGGCTCAAGATATTGTGGCTGCGCGCTGACATCGTGTATGACGCAGAACATGACGACCCTTATCATCTCTCGGACCGCTTGTCTCCAACCGACTTTTGGGAGTCCGGCATCATTCGTCATCAGTACGGATGGGCTCCCAATCTCGCCAGGGCCTTGGTGAGCTTCCAGTACCCGGACCCCGACTCGGGCAAGGGAATTCTGCACCTTACCCATGAGAACGGCATCCGAACGCTGTACAAACGCCTTCGCCAAATGCACACTACGGTCGCTTTCGAATATCTTGACGACACGCAACTGGCCGATCTTCTCGCGCGACTCAGCGACAGGCTGGAGCGCGCATAAGAAGATGCCTTTTCAGGACGACGAGGCCACCATCGGCATAGCGGACGTGTTCTGTGGCGCCGGCGGATTGACTTACGGCGTCGCCGAGGCCGTGCGCGACCAAGGCATGGTCCCAAGCCACGTTCTGGCTATGGACAGCGACTCGGTCGCGCTGGACGTGTATCGGCGTAACTTTGATCCTCACATTTCGATCACGGACAACGTTTGGACTTGCGTGACGACGCGCTACAAAGTGACCACGGATGGCGACGCTGAATTCTTGAAAGGCGATGAGGTTCAGATATTAGCGCCTGAGCTAGAGACCGCGATCGGCCGTGTGGACATTCTCCTCGGCGCGCCGCCTTGTGGGGGGCACTCCACGTCCAACAACAACACACGACACACCGACCCGCGCAACATGTACTACGTGGCTATGCCGTTTTTGGCCATCGCTTTGGAAGCTCCGGTAGTGGTCATAGAAAACGTGATTGGAATCAGGCATGACAGGCTCAACGTCTATCGACACACCATCGACCTCTTCCAGCAGGCCGGTTACGAAACCTCCGAGAGCATCGTTGATGCCACAACGCTCGGCCTGCCGCAGACTCGACGACGGCACATACTGGTAGCCAGTCGGCTGGGAAAGCCTGACATCGGAAGGGCTATCGCCTCGGTCACGTGGAAGAGCCGGACGCTCGAACAGACCATCGGGGACCTCAAAGACATCGAATCCGACGATATTGATGTTATGGATAGGGCCGGCGACCTTTCGAGCGAAAACAGGAAACGCATCGACTTTTTGTTCGACAACGAGGAATACGAACTTCCAAACGAGATGCGCCCGCTAAGTCACAAGAATGGTCACACCTACCCTTCCATTTACGGCAGGCTGAGGTGGGACAAGCCGGCGGGCACCATCACTACGGGATTCAACACACCCGGCCGCGGGCGCTACATCCACCCTGACCGGCGCAGAACGCTGACCCCGCACGAAGCCGCCCGTATACAGGGATTCCCCGACGACTTTGAGTTCAGAATGGTCGATGGCAGCCCACTCACTCGTCAATCGCTGGCGAACGTGATCGGCAACGCCGTGCCGCCGCCGATAGGTCGTGTGGCCGGACACGCAGCTCTCGAAGTCCTCGTAACGGCAAATCTGAAATCCAGCGAACGCTCTTGAAGCGAATGGCGCCTATGGCTCGCACCGGACATCCACTGCCTTGCCGCAAGGATGCACAGGGACTTCGTGTTCCGGCGCCGAGCCTCGCAGCCAAGCGTCAACCGATCTGACGACGTCGTCGAGATTCAGGGCGTTCTTTCCGACTAGCGCACACTCCCAGACGATCAGAACACGCCAGCCCTGTCTTCGCAACTCTTGACGTTTCCGTTCGTCTCTCTCGGTGTTGGCTCGAAACTTCTCTTCCCAGAACTCTCGATTGGACTTTGGCATAGTCGATTTCCAGCAACCGTGCCAGTGCCAGAAACACCCGTGTACAAAGGCGACTGCCCCAAACCTAGCGAACACCAGGTCCGGCGTGCCAGGCAACTCTTTGGCGTGAAGTCGGTAGCGCAGGCCGTACCGATGCAAGGCCGACCTGAGCAGTATTTCCGGTCCTGTGTTCCGCTGGCCAACTCTGGACATTATCCGGGAACGTGTTTGTGATGCTACCGTGTCCATCGTTCCCCGATTGATCTCACTTTGGCAGGCGACTCTTTAAGAATGCCGCCCCTACTTCGGCTCGCTCGGCACGGGCGACTGCTTCTCGACGATCAGGCGCTGGGGCCGCCTGCCCACGGTGGACGACACCTCTATTCGAATGCCGTCGTACTCCACGGCGTCGCCGGGGCTCGGTATCTTGCCGAGCTGCTTGAATACGAAGCCGCCGAGCGTGTCGAAGCCCTCTCCCTCAACGGCAACGTCCAGCAACTGGTTCATTCGCTCGATGCTCACGCCCGCGTTCATCGCGTAGAGGTTGTCTCCCAGCGGCTCCACCTCGGGGACGTACACGTCAAACTCGTCGTGAATCTCGCCGACGATCTCTTCGAGCAGGTCCTCTAGCGTGACGATCCCGGACACGCCGCCGTGCTCGTCGACTACGATCGCCATCTGGACCCGCTCCTGCAGGAACTCGCTGAGTAGCTCCTCGAGCAACTTGGACTCCGGGATGAACAGGGCCGGGCGCATGACGTCCAAGATGGTGACGCCGGATGCTCCTCTGCTGCTGAGCACACGCAGAATGTCCCGCGCGTAGGCAATTCCCACTATGCTGTCGAGGTCTCCCTCGTAGACGGGGATTCTGCTGTGGCCTCCCTCCGCCACCATGAGGTTGGTCAACTCGGCCAGGTCCTGGCCCACCTCCGCGGCGACCACGTCTACGCGAGGCACCATGATTACGCGGGCAATCGTCTGGTCCAGGCGGAAGATTCCGCGGATCATGTGCACTTCGTGCTCGTCGAGCTCGCCGTTCTCGGCATCCAGCTCCAGACCCAGGCCCGAGCTGAAGTAGACGTGCTGGGCCGAACCCGCTCCTGAGCCGCGATTCGCCAGCCTTGCCTGCATTGCCAGGATCGGTTTCAGCGCGAACGCCGCCACCCCCACTCCGGCGGCGGCGCGCAGCGCGACGGCCTCTCCGTGCCTGGCGGCCAGCCACATCGAAACAACGTGCAGGCCGGCCAGGGCTACGACTACGCAGGCGGACACCAACGCCACTGCGCCCCAGGAGGAACCCAGATAGCCGAGTGCCAGGGCGACGCCGGCAAGCACACAAGCGACCGCCGCCGGCAGCGACATCACACGAACCGCCATGACGGGTCCCATGGGCGAGTCGAACAGGGCGACCAGCGCCTTGGCCCCCCTGGCCTCTTCAGTGGCGAGCCGAAGGGCGCGCCCGTAACTGACCGACGCCAGGGAAGTCTCCACGACCGCTAGACCGAAGAATATCGCAAGCGTCAGCGCGGTGGATATCGCGCCGTATAATCCTACGCTCTCCAAGTCAGGTCATCCACTGATGCCGTGGGCGCTCGGAGTGCCTGTCACGGCGACTGGCTCCCGGCGGAGCCGCCTCGCCGCCTTGCCCTCGCGGGCACTCCGGCGGCCATCGAGTCCGGAGGCACGTCCCGCGTGACCACCGAGCCCGCTCCGGTTGCCGCGTCTTCTCCAACGGTGACCGGTGCGACCAGCATGGTGCCGGAGCCGATGAACGCGCGGTCGCCGATGGTCGTGGGGTGCTTCTGCTCGCCGTCGTAGTTGCAGGTCACCGTGCCCGCGCCGACGTTCACCTCTGCGCCGACGTCCGCGTCCCCGATGTAGCTGAAGTGGCCCGACTTCGTACCCGGTCCCAGGCGGCTGTTCTTCACCTCGACGAAGTTGCCCAGGTGGACGCCGCTCTCGAGGTATGCGCCGCGGCGCAGCCGGCTGAAGGGGCCTACCTCCACGCCCCTGGCGAGGATGGCGCCGTCGACGTGCGAGGCGGTCACCCTGCATCCCGCGGCAACCTCCGAGTCCTCGATCACGGTGTTGGGGCCGATCTCGCAGTCGGGGCCGATGCGGGAGTGGCCGAGCACGTGCGTGTTCGGCAGGATGGTGGTGTCGGCGCCGACGCGCACGCCCGCGTCAACGTAGACGCTGGAGGGGTCGGGCATTGTCACTCCGTCGAGCATCAGCCGCTCGCGTATGCGGGCGCGCATCGCGTCCTCCGCCGCGGCAAGCTGCACGCGGTCATTGACGCCCAGCGACTCGGCCTGGTCGAGCGTGGCGACCGTTTCCACGACACGGCCCTGCCTCACCGCGGCGGCGACCAGGTCCGTCAGATAGGTTTCGCCGCTTGACGAGGGCTCGACCGACGGCAGATTCTCCCACAGCCAACTCGCCCGGAAGCAGTAGACGCCGCAGTTGATCTCGCGCACTGCCAGCTCGCGTTCGCCAGCATCCCGCTCCTCGACGACAGCCTGGACACCCCCGTCTTCGGAGCGGATCACGCGGCCGAGACCGTCCGCGCGGTCGACGACGCACGTCAGCAGCGTAACGTCCGCGTCTCGTTCGGCGTGCGTCTCGAGCAGGCGGCTCACCGTCTCGGTACGAACGAGCGGGACGTCGCTGTTGAGCACGAGAACCGTGGCCGCGCCGGAGACGGCCTGGCGCGCGTGCAGAAGCGCGTCGCCGCTGCCGAGCGGCTCGGGCTGCCGGACCACGGACGCGAAGGCGCCGACGGTATCGCGGATGAGCCAGTAGCGGTCCTGCGGCGCGATCAGCGTAACCAGGTCGATTCTGGCTCCGCGCGCGGCCCGTATGACATGGCGGGCCATCTCGATGCCGCAGACCTTGTGCAGCGGCTTGGGGACTCGCGACTTCATGCGGGTGCCCAGACCACCGGCCAGGACCACCGCGGCGGTTGAGCTCATGAGGGAGCACCAAAAAACGCCCGTCGTCGGGCGCAGACGCCGAGCGCGGGGCGTTTCTGGGCTAATTCGCTATGTGTGGAAACGTCCACTTCCACGCGAACGCTATCAGAGCGGAAAGCCCGTTGTCAAGGCCGAGATTCCGCATGAGGCCGCGTGAGAACGGGCGCTACTCTTCCGGCGGCTCGACTATCTCGAGGACCTGGTTGGCGGCCACGCCGCTGAGCCGCTGCACCCTGCCGCTCGGCCAGAACACGTGCACTGCACTTGCCGTCGTCGCCTCGGCCAGTCCGTAATCGAGGCCCGCGCCGCTGTTGGAGCCGAGGCCGGACCCCGTGCGCACGTCCCGCACCTGCAGGACGGGCGGCGCGTCCGGGTCCGGCTTGGTGACGACGTACACGCGCGCGCCGATGCCGTCCGCGTTGGAGCCGCTCTCGCCGAGCGCCGTTCGTCCGACCAGCCGCAGCCGGAGCCAGTTGTTGCCGCCGCCGCCGTTGACGAGCGCTTGCGCCGGGACTCCGTATGCGGCGCCGCCTCCGGCCAGCACGTCGGTGTATCCGTCGCCGTCGAGGTCCGCGAGGGCCACGGTGTGCCCGACGTCGCCGGGGGTGGGCGCGTCCGCTGTCTCGTAAGCGTACCCGGCGGCGCGCAACAATTGCCAGGCTCCTCCCGCCTGGCCGTTCGCAGATTGGCCGGCCGATGGCCACAGCAGGTCCTGGTCGGCGTCGTTCTCCACGTCGAGGAACGCCGCGCCCGGCCCGAGCGCGTATGCCGCCAATCCGGTCGGAGAAAGCCAGAAGGAGTGAACGCTGACCGGCTCGATCGCTCCCGCCGTTCCAGCGGCCCGCGAAATGCTGATGGCGCCGGCGACGTCCACGAAGCGCGGCGTCACTCCCACGTCGCCGTCGTTTCTCAGCAGCATGTGGTGGCACGTCCCCAGGCTGAACCGCGCGTGGTAGGCACAGCCGCCGCTGGGGTCGTCCGGCGGAGGTCCGGCCAGCCTGGTCGCTCCGCCGTTGACCACCAGCACGTCCAGGTCGGCGTCGCCATCGAAGTCGCCCACCGCCATGCCAGTCCAGTCGCCGACGCGGTCCACCCCCATCTGCCTGGCCACCGGCGTGAATCGCGGCCTGCCCGGCGACGAGTCGTTGCGGTAGACGCGCAGCCTGTCTCCGTCCCTGGCCACCCACAGGTCGGGGTCCCCGTCGTCGTCGTGGTCGAAGAACAGCGCCGCCGTCGTAAGGCCGGCGTGCTCGCCGCCGCTGCCGTTCAGGGGCTGTCCGTCCAGTCCGCGCACGTCGCGCTGTCCACCCCGGACCCCGGCGGCCTCCGCCACCTCGTCGAAGGTGAGGCCGCCGTTGTTGAGGTACAGCGCGTTGTGCGAACCTGCAGCGACCTGCGCCGGACCGTTGCCGACGTACACGTCCAGCCAGCCGTCACCGTCCACGTCGGCGCAGGCGATGCTCGTCGCGCCGCGGTCGTTGGCCGCGCCCCCGAAGGCGGACTCAGTCGCGTCGGAGAATGAGCCGTCCAGGTTGTTGCGGAGCAGCCTGTCGTGTCCGGCGCCAGAAGGGGAGCCGACGTAGAGGTCGCGGTAGCCGTCGTTGTCTAGATCGCACGCCGCGACAGCGGCGCCCACCGCGCCACCGGCCAGCCCCGCCGCGGCCGTGGCGTCCACGAAGCTGCCGCCCCCGTCGTTGCGTAGCAGGCGCGCTTCCCCACCCGGCGGGGCCGCCGCGTAGATGTCGCTGTCCCCATCGCCGTCGTAGTCGAACACGGCGACCGCCGCGGCGCTCGCTCCATGCAAGTCCAGGGCCACCGGCGTGAACGGAGCCAGCGGCTGCGAAGGGGAGGATACACGCGGAGCCGCACGGGAAAGGGCAGGAGACTCCACGCCCAGGCGGTCGGCACCCACAACCCGCTCCGCGCGGACCTGCGCCCCGTCGTCCGGCTGGCGGAGGCCGCCCTGGAGCTGCGGGTACAGCGCCGTGACGCCGAGGACGGCGACGCCGCCGACGATGCCGAACGCCCACGTCGCGCCGGCGAACGCGGCGATGGCCCTGCGCGGCACGAACCGCGCCAGCGCCCAGAAGGTCGCCGGGCCGCCCGCTGCGGCGGTGAACAGCAGCGCGGCCGCCGGGGCTTCGCCCATGCCGAGCAGCAGCAGCAGGGCCACGAGCGGGATCTCGAACAGCAGCGGCACGTTGATGAGAACGCCGACGGTGGCCGCCACCGCCACGCCCGCCACGTCGTTGCCCAGGTAGGCGGACACGGTGTCCGGGCTGATCCACTGTATGACGAGGCCGCTGGCGAATGCGGCGGCGGCCATGATCGGGGCGAGCCGCACCGCGTATCCCAGGCTGAGGCGCGCCCAGTCGCTGAGGCCTTCCCGGAGCACCGCGGCCCAGGAGGAGCGGTCGTCCGGTTCCGCGTCAAGGAACTGCGACGGGTCCTCGCTATGCCGGTCGTGCTCACGGACGACGAGCGCGACGAGCGGCCCGATGAGCAGCGCCGCCACCAGGCTGACCACGACGCGGCTGCCGCCCAGCATGGGCGAGAAGACGAGTGCGACCATGACCAGCGCGGGCACGTTGAGCGTGGCGCTGCCCTGCACGGTGGCTATCGCGCCGGCCACGCCCGCGCCGCGCCGCCACAGGGACGCCGCCACGGGCGCGATGCAGGCTGAGCAGAGTGTCATCACCGGCCCGACGGCGAGCCCGCGAAACGTGCGTTTCCAGACTCCCCCGGATAAGGGTTCCCGCTCGGACCGGGGAAAGAGAAACGCCTCGGTGAGCCCGGCCATCAGGAATGCGAACGTCATGCCCACCGCGACGAGGCGGATGTACTCGATCGAAAAATCCCACCAGCGCTGGACGAACGGGGTGTCCGGCTCGGTCTCGATGCAGAAGCCCTGGAAACACTCCACGACCGGCGCGTTGACGACGGCGAGGTCTTCCTGGACGGTGTCGAGCTTGGGGAAACGGTTGAAGACCAGGAAGGCGGCGAGCAGCGCCAGACCTATGACGGTGCCTGCGATACGCTTCTTGGCGAGCGGGCTTGCGAGCCTTCCGAAAAGTCCCTTCCCCCTTGACGGGGGAAGGTTAGGATGGGGGTGACGACCGGGAAGCGACCTCGACATTCTCAGAGCGTGCCCTTGTCAGCCGCTTGCCCAGGACCCGGAGCGCTTCACGGCGCGTTTCCAGTCTTCGTAGAGCTGGTCGACGTTGGCCGCGTCCATCCGGGGCGTGAAGCGGGCGTCGGATGACCAGTGGCTCGCCAGTTCGTCGGTGTCCTTCCAGAAGCCGACCGCGAGTCCGGCGAGATAGGCCGCGCCCACTGCCGTGGTCTCGCGCACCGCGCATCGCTCTATGGGGATGCCGAGCAGGTCCGACTGGAACTGCATCAGCAGCCCGTTCGCCGCCCCGCCGCCGTCAACGCGCATCACGGGCGCCCGCAGTCCGGTGTCCGACTCCATGGCGTCCATCACGTCGCGGGTCTGGTAGGCGGTGGATTCGAGGGCGGCGCGGGCGAGATGGCCGCACTGGGTTCCCCGGGTGATGCCGACGATGGCGCCCCTGGCGTACATGTCCCAGTGGGGCGCGCCCAGTCCGGTGAAGGCGGGCACCAGGTACACGCCGCCGTTGTCCGGCACGGAGGCGGCAAGCTCCTCGACCTGGGCCGACGCCTCTATCAGCTCCAGGCCGTCTCTCAGCCACTGCACGGTGGCTCCGGTGGAGAAGATGCTGCCCTCCAGCGCGTATGTCGTCTCGCCGTCGATGGTCCAGGCGACGATGGACATGAGGCCGTGGCCGGACTCCACGCGCTCCGCGCCCGTGTTCAAGACGACGAACGAGCCGGTGCCGTAGGTGTTCTTGGACATGCCCGGCTCGAAACACGCCTGGCCGAACAGCGCCGCCTGCTGGTCGCCCACCATGCTGGCGACCGGGACCTCGCGGCCGGCGAAAAGGCCGTGGTCGGCGTGACCGTACACCTGGCTGGTAGGCACGACCTCAGGCAGCATAGCTGCGGGAATATCCAGCATCGCCAGCAGATCCCCGTCCCAGTCGAGTGAATCGATGTTGAACAGCATGGTGCGGGAGGCGTTGCTGGTGTCAGTGGCGTGGGCCGCGCCGCCGGTCAGGTTCCACAGCAGCCAGCTATCCACCGTGCCAAAGGCCAGTTCGCCCGCCTCGGCCCGGCGCTGGCCGTCCGGGATGGCGTCCAGGATCCAGCGTATCTTGGTGGCGGAGAAGTAGGCGTCGATGGGCAGGCCGGTCTTGGCGCGCACCATGTCATCGAGACCCCTGGCTTTCAGTTCGTCGCACATGGCGGAGGTGCGGCGGCACTGCCAGACGACGGCGTTGAACACGGGGCGGCCGGTGGCGCGCTCCCACACGATGGTCGTCTCGCGCTGGTTGGTGATGCCGATGGCGCGGACGTCCGAGGGGCTGATGCCGGCGCTCGCAAGTAGCTCGGCGACTGTCGCCTCGCATGAACCGAACAGCTCCAGCGGGTCGTGCTCCACCCATCCCGGCTGCGGGTAGATCTGGGCGATCTCCCTGTACGCCTGGCCGGCGACCCTGCCGTCGTGGTCCACGGCGAGGGCGGTGGTGCCGGTCGTCCCCTGGTCGATCGCGAGTATGTAGCCTGATTTCGCCAACAGCGTGCCTTTCGGGTGGCGCCGAGTATACCAGAACGAGCGAAGACCTGAGCCTCGTTCATCACGCCTCATCAAGCCTGAACCGTTACGAGCTGTCTTGCGACATTGAAGTGGGCTCAAACGTCTGTTATAATCGTTACCTGTTAGGTAATGTCACTTGAGCCAGTCTAGGCCAATGAGATTGCCAACTCCCTTTAGATGAGGAGTTGAGTGGACATCAGCTTCAGAACGAGAAGACTAATGCGGACATTCAACTCGAGAGATAGCTTGGCTAGACACTTTGGTGACCGCATGGCCCGTACAATCATGATTCGCTTGGCTGTATTGAAGAGCGCTGCCAACTTGTCCCTTGTACCGCACACGCGGCCGGAGCGCCTTCATCAACTGGCGGGAAGACGGAGCGGTCAGTTTGCCGTCGACCTGATTCATCCGCAGAGGCTCATCTTCACGCCGAATCATGATCCTATTCCTCGACGGCAAGAGGATGGGGCCATAGATCGCGAGAGGGTGACGTCGATCAGAATTGAAGAGGTGGTAGATTACCACTAAGTAACTATCTCAAAATCCTAACCCACAGATGCATAGAGTGGATTCAGGGACGATATGTAAGGTTTCTCCAACAGGACCGGGAGGAACCGCATGACGCAACAAGATAC
>DAOUJL010000011.1:0-38245 GCA_034422735.1 Dehalococcoidia bacterium
GCGCGGAGTTCCGGTCCCGGTTCCGCATCACCTTGCCGACGGCGTCCCCGGCCCAATCACGCGGCAGCAGGTCGAGAGGTGCTGCGCGGCCTGTCTTTCGTGGCCGCCGCGCAAGCCAGTCCCGGCCCTACCGCGCCGCCACTGCCTCTTGCCCCCTCTCCCTTGATGGGAGAGGGCTGGGGTGAGGGTGCGGGTGCCACCCACCCGCGAACCTTTAACAATTCAATAGGCATGCCAGCGCCGCATTGATGGCGGTGCACCGCCCGATCCGATACAGGCTCCAAGCTACCACGCCGAGCGCTTTGTGTTATCTTTTAGTCTGCCGCGCAGTGTTGCAGTCATTCTGTGGGCGGAGGCCGATTTGGCAACTTCCTCTACTCAGAATCCACGCTATGAGGTGGATGAAAGCCCGACCTGGCTCGCCTCCGTCGGCTACGGCGCGCAGTTCAGCCTCATCGCCTCGGCAACGCTGCTGGTCACGCCTGTAATCGTGGCGCAGGCCGCCGGAGAAGACCCGGCCTATCTGACCTGGATGGTATTCGCGTCGCTGTTTGTGATAGGCGTGTGCACCATTATCCAGGCGAGGGCGATTGGGGTGGTCGGCGCCGGAGCGCTGGCCCCCATGTTCACCGCCGCGTTCTCCATCCCCTTCTGCATCACCGCCGTACAGGATGGCGGACCCATTCTGCTCTCTTCGCTCGTACTGGTAACGGCGGCGACCCAGTTGGTCATCGCCAAGTGGCTCTTTATACTGCGCCGGATAGTCACTCCCATTGTCGGCGGCACGGTAATGATGATTCTGTCCATTACGCTCGCGTCGGTGGTGTTCGACCTGCTTGACACGGCGTCCCTCGCGAACCCCAAAGAGGCCACCTCCACCGCGTTCGTAACCCTGCTGGTCGTTGCCGCGCTGTCGTTGCGCGGGTCCAACGTGCTGCGGTTGTGGGGACCGGTGGCAGGCATAGTGGCCGGCTGCGTTTGGGCCGCTGTTGTCGGCATCTACGACCCGACGATTGTTATCGACGCCGCCTGGGTGGGGCTCCCACGCGAGTGGCCGGGCCTCGACTTCGATTTCGGCTTCCACTTCTGGACCCTGCTTCCATCGTTCATTTTCCTGGGCTTGATAATCTCCATCCAGACCAACGGCGCCGCCATTAGCCTGCAACGCGCCTCCCAGCGCAACGTTCAGGCGGTCGACTTTCGGAAAGTACAGGGTTCTATGGCCGGGAGCGGCGTCACCAACCTGCTGGCCGGGTTGTTCGGGGCCGTACCGAATATAATCAACCCAGGAGTAGGATCGTTCATTCAAACAACCGGGGTCGCCTCCCGAAGAGTGGGCTACTGTATCGGCCTAATCTTCATAGCCGTAGCCCTGGTGCCGAAGCTGTCGGGCCTCTTCAGCACCATTCCCGGCCCGGTGATGACCGGCTACTTGCTCATGGTCACCGGCACCCTCTTTGTGGAAGGCGCGCGCACGGTGATTCAGGGCGAGTCGGACCCACAGAAGCTCATCGCGGCGGGAATGTGCTTCTGGATCGGGGCCGCGTTCCAGTTCGGGCTGTTCCACCTGCCCGACTTCGGACCTGTGTGGGCGGCCCTCTTCAAGAGTGGAATAACCACCGGCGGGCTGGCCGCCGTGGCGATGATACTCTACCTCGAGTTCACCAATCCCCGCAGGATGCGCTTCCACTCGAAACTGGACATTGACGCGCTCCCCGAACTCAACGACTTCATCGAACGCTTTGCGGCTCGCAGAGGCTGGGACGCCAGAATGAAGGAGCGGCTGAGCCAGGTCGCGGAGGAAACGCTGCTCATCCTGGCCCCGCTGGACCTGGAACTCGACCTCGACCCGGTCAATCTGGACGCCCTGGACGCCTCGGACGAGCCTACGGTAGAGCGCAGACTCGTAGTCGTGGCGTCCAGCGACCCGGACGGTGCCGACCTCGAGTTCATCGGCAGCGGCGGGGACTCCAACATCGAAGACCAGGTGCGCCAGCTACAACAGCACGACTCAGAGCCGCCGGAAGAGAACGAGATGTCCCTTCGCCTGCTGCGCGGGCTGTCTTCGTCGGTGCGCCACCACCAGTACCACGACACCGACGTCATAACCGTCCGCGTAACCCCTCCCGCCTAGCTGGCGTCGAACTGAGTGTTTGCCGCCAGCTTCCGGAACCGGCTCGCCAGAAGCGCGTGTTCCTCCTCCTCCAGTTCGGGGTCTTCGTCCAGCAGCCTCTGCGCCTCCAATCGGGCTAGCGCCAGCAGACTCTGGTCGCCGGGGCGCGCCACACGCAGGTCCGGCAGTCCGCTCTGGCGCGTCCCCATGTAATCGCCCGCGCCCCGCAGCCGCAGATCCTCCTCGGCGAGCGCGAATCCGTCCTGGATTCGCTCCATCAGCTTGAGCCGTTCCCTCGCGTCCTGTCCCGGCGCGTCCGCCAGGAGCAGGCAGTGACTCCGGTGGGCGCCGCGGCCCACGCGCCCCCGGAACTGGTGAAGCTGCGCCAGGCCGAACCTGTCCGCGCCGTCTATCAGCATCACCGTCGCGTTGGGCACGTCGATACCGACCTCCACCACTGGAGTCGTGACCAGCACGTCATACTCGCCACGCTGGAACTCCTCCAGCACCATCTCCTTCTCGCGCAGCGGCATACGCCCGTGCAGCAACCCCAGCCTGAGGTCAGGAAACACGGCCGACGACAACCGCTCGTACTCTTCGACGGCCGCTCGCGATTGGATCACCTCAGACTCCTCTACAAGTGGGCACACGACGAACGCCTGCCTGCCCTCCCGGACCTCGCGGCGCAGGCCCTCGTATGCCGCGGCGCGTCGTTCCGGGGCCACCAGCACCGTGCGCACCGGCTGCCGGCCCGGCGGCAGCTCGTCGATAATCGACGTGTCGAGGTCACCGTAGACCGTGAGGGAGAGCGACCGCGGTATCGGCGTGGCCGACATGGCGAGCATGTGCGGCCGGCCGCCCTTGCCACGCAGCGCCGCCCGCTGCATAACGCCAAAGCGGTGCTGCTCGTCCACCACCGCCACCGCGAGACGCGGCATGTCCACGCTGTCCTGGATGAGCGCCTGCGTGCCTATCACGATATCCACCTCGCCATCCGCGATGCGTCCGTGCATGTCGTCCTTGGCTCGCTTGCGCATACTTCCCAGCAGCAGCGCGACTACGACGGGCCGCCCAAGTGTCGGCACCTCCAGGCCGGCGACGTTCTCGTCTAGCGTGGGCATTTCGTTCCCGGCGGACAGCATACGCGTGACGCTAAGGTAGTGCTGCTCGGCGAGAATCTCCGTCGGCGCCATCAGAGCCCCCTGGTAGCCGTCGACCACGGCCGCCAGCAGCGCCACCGCGGCCACGACGGTCTTTCCGCTCCCCACGTCGCCCTGTAGCAGTCTGCTCATGGGCCGGCTGTCGCACAGGTCGCTCAGAATCTCGTCGAGCGCCCTCGACTGGGCGCTTGTCAGCTCGAACGGCAGCGACTCGACAAACGCCGAGAGCCTCGCGAAGTCCACCGCCAGCGGTATCCCGTCGACCTCGCGCCAACGCATCCGGCGCGACAGTACGGCGAGTTGCATTGCCAGCAGTTCGTCGAACGCCAGCCTGCTTCGCGCGTTCGCGTACTGCTGGGCGGTGTCCGGAAAGTGCATCTGCGATATGGCGTCGCGCACGCCCATGAGCCCGAGCCTCTCCCGCATGGCCGGCGGCAGCGGATCCTCCACCAGGCCCAGCGCCGCGTCCAGAGCCTCCTTCGCCATTCGTCTCGCCGTGCGCTGGTACAGGCCCCTGGTCAGCGGATACACCGGCACCAGGCGGCCGGCGTGCACGAGGTCGTCGCCCTCGCTCAGAATGTCGTAGTCGGGATTCTCGAATCGAGGACTTCCCCCGAACACGCCCACCCGCCCGCTCAGCGCGACCCTGGTTTGCGGTCTGAGGCTCTTCGCCAGCCACGGGCTGTTGAACCACACCGCGCGAAGGTTGCCGGTGTCGTCGCCGAGCACAGCCTGCGTGGACTTGCGACGAGGGTCTCGCCCTCCAAGCCTGGCCTCCCCAACGGTCACCACGGTCGTCTGATCCTCGCCCGGGACCAGTTCGTTCACCTTGCGAATGTTCGCGTAGTCGAGGTGTCGCAACGGGAACTGGTACAGCAGGTCTTCCACCGTGGCGACGCCGAGTCTTTCCAGTTTCGGAAGCTGGGTCTTGGTTACGCTGCGCAGGCGGGACACGTCGTCGGCTAGCGCGACCTTGACCGGCCCGGGCGGCGTGCGTGGGCGACGAGGCTGCGCCGGTGCGGGACCGGCAGACGGAGGACGATCCCCGGCTGAGGTGGCCGAGCGCGTGTCGGGCCGCGCAACAGCTTGCGAAACCGGACCGTCCGCGGGGGATGACTTCGCGATGTTTCGCATTACGCCGCCCGCCCATTCGCGGCGCTGCGCGGGCGACATGCCGGCGTAATCTGGGAGATGGCCCACCGCAGGCGTCAACTCGTCGGAGGCAAGTTCGAGGAACTTGTTCAGACCGCCTGCAACTACTTCGTCGGCGAACCCCTTCCTGGCCTCGAGGCGCAGGATGTTCGCCAGGATTTGCAGCTTGGTGCGGCCGCCGGGCCTCGTAGCCATAAGGGTGTACGGGTGAGTCGAAGGGGGTCCGCGTCCGCGGTGGACCTTCTAGCGCGGCTCAGTCACCAGTGCGAGCCCGACGGAATTGGGGCCGACGTATACGCCGAGCACAGGCCCCATCCTGGCTATGATGGGGCTTTTGCCGTCAGGCAACGCTTCGTCCAGTGCGCGGATCAGGCTATCCAGTCCGGCGTCGCTGGTGGTGTACATAATGCTCGCCTCTTCCAGTGCACCCTGCTGCTCGGCAAACTCCCGCATTCTGGCCAGACCCTTGGCACGGGTCCTCTCCTTGCCGAACTCGTGCACCAGCCCTTCCTGTATCGTGATTATAGGCTTCACTTTGAGAAGCGTGCCCACCATGGCCCGAGCGCGGCCGATCCGCCCGCCCTTCTGAAGGTACTCCAGCGTATCCAACAGTCCCAGCATGTGTGAGCGCGCAAGCGCGTCCTCCGCCGCGCCAACCACCCCGGCAACGTCCGCGCCGGACTGCGCCGCCCGGGCGGCGGCGAGCGCCACCAGGCCCTCCCCCATCGTCGCCTGCAGCGAATCGACGACCACCACGGGACACGATGTGGCTGTCTGCTCCCTGGCCTGCACCGCCGAGTTGTATGTGCCGCTGACCTTGGAGGAGCACGTTACGCAGACGATTCCGTCGGCATTCTGCCCGACACTGTCGAACACCTGTACGAAGTCGCCCACTGAGGGCTGGGAAGTGGTGGGAAGCGTCGAACTGCTGGCGAGGCGCTCGAAGAACTCGTCCGTGGTAATGTCCACGCCGTCGGAAAACTGCTCCGTGCCGAACAGCACTTTGGCGGGAACAATCGGGATATCGAGCTCCGCCGCGAGCGCGGGGGGCAGGTCGCTGACGCTGTCGGTGACAACTCTTACAGCCAAGATGACTCCTTTTGTGGCGGGACTCGACCGCCAACCCTGGGGGCAGCCGCTACTCTATCGAGACGACGTAGTGATAATAGGGCTGTCCGCCGTCGACTATCTCCACCTCCGCACCCGGAATCGCCGCTTCGACGGCGGCGGCGGCCCGCTCGGCCTCGCCCTCTGGCGTAGGGTCGCCGTAGTAGAGCGTCACCAGGTGACCCTCCTCGACCTCTGCCCTCTCAAGCAGCGCAATTAGCACGTCCCGGGGCGCGGCTCCGGCGGCGACCAACTCGCGGTCCAGGATGCCGATCACCTGGCCCTCTTCTACAAAGACACCGTTCAACTCTACCTGCCGCACGGCCAGGCATACCTCGCCGGTGCGAACATTCGAAAGGGCCTGTTCCATGTCCACGGCGCTCTCGTTTGTGGGCTTGTGCGGATTGAACTCCAGCATGGCCGCCACGCCCTGGGGTATGGACGTGGAGGGCACAACGTGCATGCTCTTCTCCGTAATATCCACGGCCTGCCGGGCGGCCTGCACTATGTTGGCGTTGTTCGGCAAGAAGATGACGCTGTCGGACGGTGCCGCCTCTACGGCCTCCAGTATCTCGCCGACGCTGGGATTCATGGTGTCGCCGCCGGCCAGGATGCCGGCCGCGCCGATGCTCCTGAACACCGCCTCGATGCCCTCGCCTCGCGCCACCGCCACGATGGCCGCGGGAGCGTCCGATACTGCCGGCGTGGCCTGCTCCCGCCTGTCAGCGTAGAACTCGCGGTGCTGCTCGTCCATGCTCTCGATCTTCACCTGGCTGAGCGTTCCAACCGAAACAGCGAAGCTGATCACCGGCCCCGGGTCTTCGGCGTGGACATGCACCTTAAGCGCTGCCGTGTCCCCTATCACCACGGTGGACCGCGCCATCTCGTTCATTCGATCCCGCACGTCGTCCGAGTCCAGACCTTCTCCTTGGATCAGGAGCTGTGTGCAGTAGCCAAACTCCTCTTCCTCAACGGCCTCGAGGAACTCGTCGGACACGGTGCCCGCGTCTTCCCCGACTCCTACGGCCTCCGGGGGAGGCATCTCTTCCTCCGCGAGGGTCTCCTGAGCGGCCCAGGTGCGCAGGCCCTCGAGAATAACGAGGATTCCGTGTCCACCTGCGTCCACCACTCCGGCCTGGCGCAACACCGGCAGCATGGTTGGAGTCAGCGCCACGGCGCGGCGGGCGGCTTCGCTCACCGGCGCGAGCAGGGCGGCCATGTCCGGCGAGTCCTCGGCCTCGAGAGCGGCGTCCGCGGTGTAACGCAGCACCGTCAGCATAGTGCCCTCGCGCGGCTGCCCGACCGCCTTGTAGGCAAAGTCACGAGCGAGTTCCAGAGCGTGTGCGAACTCTGCCGGGCCGAAGTCATCAGCGTCGTCCAGCCCCGCGGCGAGTCCCTTGAAGAACTGCGACAGTATCACGCCGCTGTTGCCTTTCGCGCCCCACAGAGCGCCCCGGGCCATCGAAGCGGCGACCTCGCGCGCCGAAACACCCTCATCCTCGGCGGCCTGCGAAAGGGTGTCGGTCAGCGTGAGGTACATGTTGGTGCCAGTGTCGCCGTCAGGAACGGGGAACACGTTCAGCCTGTTGAGCAGGCCGACGTTGTGTCGGAACACCTCGACGGCGGCGGCGAACATCGCTCGCAGATCCCCGCCATCGCAGCGTGCGATGGTACCGAGTTGCTCAGTCATATGGTGGCCTGTATCCCTGTCCGGCCAGCCAGTTGACGCCGCCCGCGACGCGCATCATTCGTGACCCAGCCGTGACGTTGATGAAAGCGATTCGCTGTGCTAAGGTTTAACGACGGCCCCAATACTAATTGAACACCCATTGAGTGTCAAAGGTGAATCATGGCAAGGTGTGAGGTCTGCAACAAGTCCGGTCAGTCGGGAAACAACGTCAGCCACTCCAAGCGGCGCACACGCACGCGCTGGATGGCTAACGTTCAAAAGGCCACGATTCGAGTCGACGGCCAGCCTCGCCGCGTCAAGATCTGCACCCGCTGCCTGAGAAGCCATTACAAGGTGGCCGCGCGCGGATAGGCCGCTGCGCCACACGGCGCGTCTCGTCCTCTTAGACCCGACTTAAGCGTCGTAAGCCAGACTCGGCCGCAGCCAGCGCTCCACTTCCCCCACGTCCATACCCTTGCGCCGCGCGTAATCTTCCACCGCGTCGCGTCCGATTCGCCCAACACCGTAGTACCGCGAGTCCGGGTGGGCAAAGTAGAAGCCGCTCACCGACGCAGCCGGCCACATCGCGAAGTTCTCGGTAAGCTCCACGCCCGCGGCGCGTTCCGCATCCAGCAGGTCGAACAACAGACGCTTCTCGGTGTGGTCGGGGCATGCCGGATATCCCGGCGCCGGGCGTATCCCCTGGTACTTCTCCCCTATCAGTTCCTCGTTTGTCAGCCGCTCCTCACTGGCGTACCCCCACAGCTCTCGCCTGACAATCTCGTGCATACGCTCTGCGAGCGCCTCCGCGAGCCGGTCCGCCAGCGCCTTGGCCATAATGCTGCCGTAGTCGTCGTGGTCGCGCTCGAGGGCGTCCGTGAACTCCTGCAGGCCGATTCCTGCCGTCACGACGAACAGGCCCATGTGGTCCGCAACGCCACTGTCCTCGGGAGCCACAAAATCTGCCAGGCACAAATTGGCGGCGTCGGAGCCGGCTCTGGAGCGCGTCCTGTCGGTCTGCTGCCGCAGGAAGTGGAACTCGGTCAGCACACGGCTGCGCTCCTCGTCCTCGTACAGCACCACGTCGTCGCCGTTCGACGCCGCGGGCCAGAACCCCACCACGGCGTTGGCGCTCAGTATGCGCTCGTCCACAATGCGCCTCAGCATCGCCTCAGCGTCATCTAGAAGCGACCGGGCTTCCTTACCGTAGACGGGGCTGCTGAGGATGTCGGGATAGCGCCCCCTCATCTCCCAGGTCGTGAAGAAGGGCGTCCAGTCGATGCGCTCGACCACTTCGTCCAGAGGGTAGTCTTGAAAGGCTCTGGTTCCAAGGAAGGATGGCGGTGGCGCGGCGTCCTTCCAGTCGAGTTCAGGGCGACGCTGCCGCGCCTCGCGCAGCGTCAGCAACCGCGTCCGCTGGCTCCGAGCGGCTCTCTCGACCCTGATCCGCTCGTAGTCCGCCTTCACCTCCACGGCGAACTCGTCGCGCACCTCCGGGTTCATCAGCCGTCCCATCACTCCCACTGAGCGCGAGGCGTCCTTCACGTGCACCACCGGGTGCGGGTACTCTGGATCGATCCGCAAAGCAGTGTGGGCGCTGGACGTGGTCGCGCCGCCGATGAGCAGCGGAAGGCTGAACTCCTGACGGGACATCTCCTTCGCGACAGTCACCATTTCGTCCAGTGACGGTGTGATCAAACCGCTCAGCCCTATGACATCCGCCTCCTCCTCGGCCGCGGTGTCCAGTATCTCCTGGAACGGCGCCATGACGCCGAGGTCGATCACCTCGTAGTTGTTGCAGCCGAGCACGACGCCGACGATGTTCTTGCCTATGTCGTGCACATCGCCCTTAACGGTAGCCATCACAATCTTGCCCCTGGACCCTGTCGCGCCGGATTCCGCCTTCTCGCGCTCTATGTAGGGCACCAGGTGGGCGACCGCTTTCTTCATCACACGCGCGCTCTTCACCACCTGGGGCAGGAACATCTGCCCGGATCCGAACAGGTCGCCCACCGTGTTCATCCCGTTCATGAGCGGCCCCTCGATAACCTCGATAGGACGTCCCGCGCCCAGCCGCGCCTCCTCCACGTCGTCCAAGATATAATCGTCGATTCCCTTCACGAGGGCGTAGGCAAGCCGCTCCCCGACCGTGCCATCGCGCCAGGCGTCGTCCACCTGTCGCTCCCTCCTCTCGCCCTGCACGGTCTCGGCCAGCTTCACCAGCCGCTCGGTAGCGTCCGGACGTCTGGCCAGAACGACGTCCTCCGCCGCCGCCCGAAGCTCATCCGGGATGTTCGCGTACACCGCTAGCTGGCCCGCGTTGACGATGCCCATGTCCATGCCCGCGCGGGTTGCGTGGTACAGGAACACGGAGTGGATGGCCTCCCGCACGGCGTCGTTGCCCCGGAACGAGAACGAGATATTGCTGACGCCACCGCTCACGTGCGAGAGCGGGAATTCGCGCTTGATCTCCTTTGCCGCCTCGATGAAATTCACACCGTACAGGTCGTGTTCCTCAATGCCGGTGCCTACTGCGAAGATGTTTGGGTCGAATATGATGTCCTCAGCCCGGAACCCCAGCTCGTCGACAAGTATGCGGTACGACCGCTCGCAGATTCCAACCTTACGCTCCACAGTGTCGGCCTGGCCCTCCTCGTCGAACGCCATGACTATCACCGCGGCGCCGTGTCGCCGCACCTGCCGGGCATGAGCGCGAAATTCGTCCTCGCCCTCCTTGAGCGATATGGAGTTGACTACGCACTTGCCCTGCACCATCTTCAGCCCCTCTTCTATGACGCTGAAGCGGGAACTGTCGATCATGATGGGCACCCGGCTTATGTCCGGCTCTCCGACCAGCAGGCTGAGGAACCGTTGCATAGCCGCCTCGGAGTCGAGCAGTCCCTCGTCCATATTCACGTCGATGATCTGCGCCCCGTCCTCCACCTGTTGCCGCGCGACCGAGACAGCCTCCTCGTACCGACCCCGACGAATCAGCCGCCGGAACCGCGCGGAGCCGGTCACGTTCGTCCTCTCTCCTATGTTGATGAAGTTGGAGTCGGGTCGAATCTCCAGCAACTCCATTCCGCTCAGGTACGTGCGTCCTGAGGGCTCCCGTCGCTTTCGCGGCACCACCCCCGCCACTGCGTCGACAATGGCGCGCGTGTGCGCGGGAGTCGAGCCGCAGCAGGAGCCGACGATGTTGGCGTGGCCATTTCGCACGCGCGCGGCGGCCTCCGAAGCCATGAATTCGGGTGTCTCTTCGTACTCGCCCAGCTCGTTCGGAAGTCCCGCGTTCGGATGGCAACTCACGAACTCCTCACAGATGCCGCTCAGGGCCGCCAGGTGCTGCGCCATCTCCCGACTGCCGAGGGCGCAGTTGAGGCCCACGCTAAGCAGCGGCATCTGCGAGAATACGGAAGCGTAGAAGGCCTCCGGTGTCTGACCACTCAGCGTGCGGCCGCTGGCGTCCACTATGGTGCCCGACACCATCACCGGTACACGCGCGCCGAGCTCCTCGAACAGCCCCTGGATGGCGAACAACGCAGCCTTAGCGTTCAGCGTGTCGAAAACCGTCTCCACCATCAGCACATGGGCCCCGCCGTGCACCAGACCGCGCACCGCCTCGCCGTAGGCGTCCGCCAACTCGTCGAAGGTCACGTTCCGGAATCCGGGGTCGTTCACGTCCGGCGATATGGACGCCGTCCTGTTCGTCGGACCCAGCGTCCCAACCACGAAGCGGGGCTTATCCGGGTTGTGGGCGCTGAACTCGTCCGCCGCCTCTCGCGCCAGCCTGGCGGACTCGCGGTTCATCTCGTAGACGTGCTCCTCGAGCCCATAGTCCGCTTGGGATATGGCCGTGGCGGTAAAGGTGTTTGTGGTCAGCAGGTCGGCGCCAGCCTCGAGGTACTGCCGCTGCACGTCTTGCACCACGTCCGGCCGCGTCAGCGACAGCACGTCCATGTTGCCTCGGAGATCGTGGGAGTGGTCGCGGAAGCGGTCGCCGCGAAAGTCGTCTTCCTCCAGGCCGCGGCCTTGCAGCATAGTGCCCCAGGCGCCGTCCATGACCAAAACTCTCTCAGCCAGTATCGCCTCCAGTTCGGCGGTGGCGTCGGTTATGCGTTTTGGCCAATCGGCGCTGGGTTCACTCATGCGGCCTCCTGTCGCGGTTTTCTGCGGGCGCGTACTGTACGCTCTCTTTCGGTTACAATGTCGGCATGGACACTCACGTTATTGTAAGGTTCCACGAGGCTGCGCTCAAGGGCAAGAATCGCCCCATGTTCATACGGCAACTCGCGGACAACCTCCGGCGCGCTACAAAGGACACCGGCGTGACCCGCGTCTGGATGGGCCACCTGTTCGTCGGGCTGCGCCTCCCCGAGGACGTGGACTGGCTCTTGGTGCGCGAGCGCGTGTCCAACTGCTTCGGCGTCGCCAAATACTACCGCGCCTGGCAGGTCCCGCCCGACCTCGCCAACGTCAAGTCCCTTCTCTCAGAAGAACTGGACCACCGCACATTCGACACGTTCCGTATCACCGCCAACCGCGCCGACAAGCGATTCCCCAAGACTTCGCTGGACATCAACATCGAGCTTGGCACCTACGTGGAGATGCTGACAGGCGCGGCGGTGGATCTGTCGAACCCCGACCTGGAAATTTTCGTCGACGTGATCGGGAAGTCAATCCTAATCTACTTCGACGAGATGAAAGCCTACGGCGGGCTGCCTCTTGGCGTGAGCGGACAGACGATGACGCTGCTGTCCGGCGGCATCGACTCGCCGGTGGCGGCCTGGCACATGATGAAGCGGGGCAGCCCCACACACCTCGTACACTTCCACAGCTACCCGCTGGTCGACTCATCTTCCATCGAAAAAGCGGAGGAGCTGGCGATGCATCTTTCGCGCTACCAGTACAACTCCACCCTCATCCTGGCGCCGTTCGCCGAAGTGCAAAAGCGCATAATCGTCTCCACCCCCAAGTCTTACCGCGTGGTGCTGTACCGCAGGTTCATGGTGCGCATCGCCGAGGAGCTGGCCAGGCGGCACGGCGCGATAGCGCTGGTCACGGGCGAAAGCCTCGCGCAGGTCAGCTCGCAGACCATGGAGAACATCGCGGCCATAGACGAGGCGGCCCAGATGCCCATCCTGCGCCCGCTGATAGGCTTCAATAAGAACGAGATCATAGACATCGCCCGCGAGATAGGCACGTTCGATGTCTCGATTCTTCCGGACCAGGACTGCTGCTCGCTGTTCGTGCCGGCCCACCCAGTCATCCACGGCGACATCAAGGTTGTGCACAGATTGGAAGCCGAGTTGCCCGTGCGGGAGCTTGTCAACTCGGCAGTGGAGCAGGTCAAGATTCGCCGGTTCTCGTTTCCGCAACCCGCCGGGCACGAGTGACCCTTTCGTGCGCCCGGCTACCGGGCGCGCCTGCCAAGCGAAACCATGAACATCACGCTCTTGCCCCGCGCGTGCGGGGAAAAGAAGTCGGTGACTGGGTCGTCGTAGAACGTCAGGCCGGTCGCACCGAAACCCTGGGCGTACGACGCGATGTACACTCGTCCCGCAGTGATGCTGGCGTCCAACTGGGCCGCTCTGTATCCCCTGTTGCCGAAGCGCCCCAGCACAGGCGCCAGGTCGCACATGAAGAACAGATTGACGCTGGCGTCAGCGGCGAGCGCCTGGCCCAGCCCAAGGAATCCCGCTTCGGCGCGGAACACGCCCTCCTTGAGCGTCTCCAGAGCCAGCCTGTCCCGATGGTAGACGTATGACCCCGGCGCCAATCCGTCAACCGCATTGACCAGCAAGTAGACGTCATTGAGCGCGGACCCTGGCGCCGCCAGGAAATCGGCGGGCACTCCCCTCGTCGCCCGCTCCAGCGCCGTCGACAACTGGGCGAACGATATAGGTTCACGGGCGAATCGGCGCGTCGATCCCCTCCTCATAATCACCTTCTCTATCGAGTCCGACGCCGCCTCGTCGTCAGGCGCTGGGCGCAGCGGTGTGAGCTGTCCGCCGGGCGGCGGCATTGCCGTGTCCAGGGATCCGTCCCGCCACTCCGTAACTTCTTTGCCGCTCACGAGGGACGACACCACGTGCATCTCGCGTATGGCGGGGAAGTCGATCTCATGCGTCGAGATGGGAGCCGTCTCGAACTCGAGGGGGTAAACTATCGGGTGAGGCGGCAACGTCGCATCGACCGAGGCGCCCAGCGGCACAACCGCCAGCGAAAGCTCCCGCAGCGGGTCCAGCCCCAGCAGCTCGCTTATGGAGTCGTCCACGAATCCAGCCACCGCCTTCGCCGGGACGCCACTCGCGGCAGACATCGCCAGCGCGTTTCCCAGTATCGTGCCGCAGTCCCAGAAGGCATGGCGGTACTCCCTAGCCTGGTACTTACACGCGTTACGCCACGTCACGTCCGTGAAGACGATGCTCGCGGGCGCGGCGACAACCGCTGGCTCGCCGCCCGTGGCCCTTGCGACCGCCGCACGGTAGTCGCCCTCCCTCAGCAGGTCCAGTGACGACCCGTCCGGGTCGTAGTGGTAAACTCCCGCTTCCAGGCCGGGAAATTCCCCGCAGACCACGTACAGTTCGATGTGAAACAGCGCTCCTGTGCAGGGAGCGGCTCGAAACGCCATCGGCCCGCCGGGCCGCCTCAGCGTCTTGGTGATTCCGGCGGAAAAGTGCAGAATCCTGCTCAGCGTCTCCAACCCCGGCGTCCGCCACGCCCCGACCGAGCCTTCGTTCACCGAAATGGCGGTCAGCGCCGGAAGGTCGGCAGGCAATCCATCGAGCGCGAGAGGCACTGACTCGACGCCTCTGTAGAGTTTAAGCGGCAGCGGCGGATTCATAGGATCCCACACGTGGTTCGCGTTCATAAGGTCGCCATCGGGATGATTGGTTCCCCGGTGATACCGCAAGGCGGCCTCAGTGTTCCTGTTCGTCATGGCATCATCCTTTCGACTAACCGCTCCACCCATCATACGCCAAGCGTGCGCCGGTTCGCAGAACCTGGACCTGCCATACCCACTATCCTTCGCACTGCTCCTGGATCAACGGCCCGGTTGGACGCTCTTCCGGCGCGCCCGTATAATGCAGGCCATGCTGGTGCGAGAATTGGGCGAGTTCGAACTTATCGATATGTTGGCCTGCGCTATCGCGGACGACAACGACGCGCTCATCGGGCGGTTGGGCAGTCGAGGCCTCCGCGTCCGGCTGTCCATTGGCGACGACGCCGCCGCCATCAGCGCCGCCGCAGGCTTGTGGACGCTGACTACCGACACGATGGTGGAAGGAGTACACTTTGACATCGCCCATACACCGTGGCGAGACCTGGGTTGGAAAGCCCTGGCGGTGAACCTCAGCGACGCCGCCGCGATGGGCGCCGAGCCGGTCTGCTCGCTTGTCACCCTAGGCCTGCGCCCGAACTTGCCGGTGTCGGGTCTGCTGGAGATGTACGCCGGCATGATGGAGGCCCACGGCAGCTACGGCGGGGCGCTATTGGGCGGCGACGTGGTGAAGTCTCCCACGTTCTTCGTCACAGTCTCGCTCGAGGGCACCGTGCCGACGACACACGACAGTGGCGAGCAAGTCCTCACACGCGACTCGGCCAGGCCGGGCGACCTGATCGCCGTGACCGGCCACCTAGGGTGCTCGGCGGGCGGGCTGCGCATGATGCTGGGCGGCCTTGAAGCGACGCTGGACAAAGACACGGCCCGGCACCTCCGCCAGGCGCATAACCGGCCCACGCCTCGGCTGGCAGAGGGCGCGGTGCTGGCCGCTGCGGGCGTCAGGGCCGCGATGGACGTGAGCGACGGCCTCGTGGGAGATCTTCGCAAGATCTGCCAGGCGAGCGATGTGGGCGCCGTGCTGGATGGGGCGCACAAGGCCGCCGACGCATTCCTGCGGCACGCGTTTCCGGACGACTGGCCGGAACTTGCGCTATCCGGCGGCGAGGACTACGAGTTGCTCTTCACCGCGCCGCCGGACGTGCTGGAGAACACCTTCCGCGCGCTCAAAGTCCCCGTCCATGTCATCGGCAGGATTGTAGAAGGCCCGCCATCCGTGAGGATGCTGGATTCCGCTGGTCGAGAGATCGACCTCGCGGCAGGCGGCTGGGACCACTTCACACAGATGGAGTAGCACCAGACATCCGTAGAGGCGGGTCGGGATTCCGCCCAATTTGGTCCGCGCTGATGGAAAAGATTACTGTAGACATACAATCGAACGGCAGCACGCGAGCGAGCGAGACCATCGCCGACTTGCGCAACGCGGCCGAGGTACTGTACTTTCCCATGAAGCTCGTGGGCTTCTGGGACCATCAGGCAGGAATGCACCTCTGCCCGCAGGATGAGAGACGCCAGCCGTGCCCCCACACGCTCCCGGAGTCCGATCCCGCGCGAGTCGATTACGCCACCGCGTTGCAGAGGGAGCGAGGGGCAAACCTGGAACTGACATTTCCTCATGCGGGCGTGGTAATCTATCTCTCGTAACCAGTCACACGTGAGGACCGACATGGCCCAAATGACACACCTCCGGCGCTCCATGGCCCCATATGAGGCCTACCCGGTACAGACACTCATGACAAGAGCGGCGGCCCACGACCCGAACGGCCTCGCGGTAGTCGACGGCGAAAGGAGCTTCACGTTTGCCCAGCTTGCCGGCCACAGCGACCGCTTCGCCGCCGCGCTCGCAAAGCTGGGCGTGGTGAAGGGCGACCGCGTAGGGTTGCTCGCACCTAACTGCGCCGAGTTCGTCATCGCCTACTACGGTATCGTCAAGGCAGGCGGCGTGGCTTCCACGATCAACTCAGGCTATCGGGAGCGCGAAATAGCCCACCAGCTGAACGACAGCGGCTCGCGGATTCTGGTCGTCCACGAGAGCGTGCTCGAGGTGGCGCGTCTCGCCAGGGACGCGACGCCCGGCGTCGAGCGTTTCGTGGTGATCGGGGACTCTGCCACCGACGTGGACTCGTTCTGGGGCCTGATCGAGTCCGCGCCCTCAGCCGTGCCGGACGTGCGAATAGACCCGATGGAAGACCTCGCGGCGCTGCCGTACTCCAGCGGCACCACCGGCCTCTCCAAGGGCGTCATGCTCACACACTACAACATAACATCCAATCTCAAGCAGTTCGTGGTCCGTCCCGGAGAGGCGGTCAAGCTCACCGCCGATGACGTCGTGCTGGTGCACCTCCCCCTCTTCCACATCTACGGCATGCAGACGCTGATGAACGCCGCCCTGTTTTCGGGGGCCAGGCAGGTCATGATGGGCCGGTTCGACATGGACCTTCTGCTCGGCTTGATTTCGCGTCACGGCGTCACGCAGCTCTACACGGTGCCGCCCGTCGCCCTGGGACTGACCCTGTACCCGGGTGTGTCGGACTACGACCTGTCCGCGCTTAAGATCGGGTTCCTCGGCGCCGCGCCGTGCTCGGCGGAATTGCAGGCCAAGATGGGAGAGGCGATCGGCGCCCCGGTCATTCAGGGCTACGGCATGACCGAGCTCTCCCCCGTCACCAACGTGGACTTCGCCGAACCGCACCTCGCAACGCCCGGCTCGGTCGGCCCCGCGCTGGCCGACACCGAAGAGCGTGTGGTGGACCTCGAAACGGGCGAAACGAACCTGCCTCCGGGTGAGGTTGGAGAGCTCCTCGTTCGCGGGCCCCAGGTGATGAAGGGCTACTACCAGAACGCCGCCGCCACCGCCGAGACCATCACCGGGGACGGCTGGCTGCGCACCGGCGACATCGTTCGCTCCAACGAGGCCGGCAGCATCTGGGTGCTGGACCGCAAGAAAGAGCTTATAAAGTACAAGGGCTTCCAAGTGCCGCCCGCCGAGCTCGAGGGCCTGCTCCTCGAACACCCCGCCGTCGCGGACGCGGCGGTCATCGGCAAGCTGGACGAGGAATCCGGCGAGATACCCAAGGCGTTCGTGGTACGTCGCCAGGGTGTCGAGGTGAGCGGCGACGACATTATGGCCTTCGTCGCCGGAAAGGTCGCTACCTTCAAGCGCGTCCGCGAGGTGGAGTTCACCGAGGCCATCCCCAAGAACGCATCCGGCAAGATACTGCGCCGCACCCTCATCGAGCAAGAGCGCGGCGGTCTGGACTAGAGCGGTCTGCCCGGCGTTCGCCAGTCCAAGTCTAACTGCCGAACCCCGCCTGCCAGTACCGCTTGCCTCCGCTGCTTGTCACCGTGCCGAATCCCGGGGCGGGGAAGTGGCAGGAAATCACCGGCGTTCCCTGCGTCTCCACGTTATCCAGCATCTTTCTGCGCGTCTCGGTGGACAGCGGCCAGTCGTAGTCGAAGATGCAGTTCCAGTCGTCCTCGGTCACCTGCGCCGGATGCACAAGCACGTCGCCCTGGATCAGGACGGACTCTCCCTTCGAGCGGACCAGCACGCTCATGTGACCCGGAGTGTGGCCGGGCGTATGTACCGCCCTTACTTCCGGCGTCAGGTCCGTGTCCTCAGTCACGGCGTCGAACAAGCCCATCCCGACAATCGACTCCACGCACCTGTCCATGAACGGAAACGGCAGCGCGTTCTGCACTTCCGGCCTGCGAAAGTGGTCCAGGTCGGCCTGGTGGGCCACGTACCGCGCGTTGGGAAACGCCGACACGAGCCTACCGTCCCGCTCGATCACGTTCCAGCCAACGTGGTCCGAATGTAGGTGCGAAATGAAGACCGTGTCCACCTCGTCCGGGCTGATGCCCTTCGCCGTTAGGTCGTCCATCAGCTCGCCCCGGCGTCCGCCTATCGACTCGATTGGGCCCTCCCCGTAGCCCGTGTCGATGAGGATAGTCCGGCCATCGGACCGAACAAGATAGCACCCAATCTCGATAAGCACGTGGTCGCCATCGAACGTGTCGGGATAGCGTTCCCTGTACGGCTCCCAGTCGTTGTCGTCCGTACCGGGAAACAAGTCTGTCAGCGGTGTCGGGAACGCCAGCTGCATGTCGGAGAGGGCCACAATCTCGACTTCTCCGACTCTCAGCGATAACTCAGACATACTTGCTCCGCCCGCGCTCGACTTGTGCCGGCCGCCCCTACCCGACCGACAGGCTGTCGGTGTCGTACATCAGCCGCCCGCCCACGATGGTGCCCGCCACCTGGATCTGGCTAAGCGTGTGGCCCGCTTCCACGAACGGGTCCTCCTCCAGCACCACCACGTCGCCCAGCTTGCCAACCTCGAGCGAGCCCTTGCTGCCCTCTTCGTACGCGCCGTAAGCCGCGTTGCTCCCTACTGCCCGCAGCGCTTCCTGTACCGGCGCGACGAGCTCCGGCATGAGCACGTCGCCGTCCCGCGTCATGCGGCTGACGGCGCTCTGCACGCACATCAGCGGGTTCACCGGCGTGACCGGCGTATCGTTGTGAAGCAGGGGCCGCAGCCCCGCGCGAATGGCCGCGCCCACCGGGCTGATGTGCGGCCCGCGGTCCGGCCCCAGGTAGATGTCCCGATGCCTGTCTCCCCAGTAGTAGACGTGGCTGGCGAAGTAGTTGGGGATCACGTTCAGCCGCCTCATGCGGTTGATGTGGTCCGGCCAGCACATCTGGCAGTGCTCGATTCGGAAGCGCTGGTTGGGCCGCGGCAGCCTGGTGAGCGCGTTCTCGTAGGCATCGAGTATGGAGTCGATAGCAGCGTCGCCGTTCGCGTGCGTGATCACCTGGTAGCCCCGCTGGTGCAGGTCGAACACCATCTCGTTCAGTTCCTCTTGCGGATAGATGGTCCACGCCTTCTCATTCAGGTCGCACCAGTAGCCCGAGCGCAGCGCCCCCGTCAGGCCCTGGATCGAGCCGTCGGACACTATCTTGCACCCCGCCACGCGCAGCCACTCGTCACCGTCCCCGGTGTTCACCGAGTAGTCCATATCTTTGAGCGCTTCGTACAGGATGAACATGTTGACGCGCAGCTTGAGCTGCCCCAGGTCTTTCACCCGGTTGTACAGGTCGTATCCGCCGCCGAAGAAGTTGGCGACCGCCGCGTCGTGCACCGACGTCACCCCAACTCGCAGGTTGTCAAGCTGCGCCTCGGCGAACGCCTCCACCAGCCTGTCCTGCGAGTACGGCGGCACACGCTCCATCACCGGTGCCTGCGCGGGCAGTTCAGCCAGTACCCCGTTCGGCTCTGCGGTTCCCTCGAAACGGTAGAAGCGCCCTCCCGGCGGGTCCTCCCGCTCGGAGTGTATGCCGGCCAGCTCCATGGCCATGCTGTTCACGTAGGCCAGGTGACCGGACACGTGAGAGATGAACACCGGGTGGTCTGTCGTCGCCGCGTCCAGGTCGTTCTTGTCGAGGTGGCGCATGTCCGACACGAATGTCTGGTCGTATCCGATGCCGCGCACCCATTCGCCGCGCGGGGTGTTGGCGGCGCGCTCGCGCACCTTGTCCACCACGTCCTGTATGGTCATCGTCGGGTCCGTGGTCACGTCCACGGCCAGCTTCCAGGCGGGCTGCGCCGCCAGGTGGTCGTGCGGCTCGATGAAGCCCGGCAGCACCGTCTGCCCCGACGCGTCGATCACCGGCACGCCCGGTCGCCGGTACTCCTCAACGTCGGCGTTCGAGCCGATGGCGACGATCCGACCGCCTCGGATGGCTACCGCCTGCGCAAGCGTGTCGCGGTAGTCCATCGTGTGCACGTTGCCATTGATGATGACCAGGTCCATGTTCTTCCCCCGTAGGCTATGGCACCACCCGTTGCTGGACGCTACACCTGGCTGTAGCCGCTCCCCGGCCTCGTCGGATCCACGCCGGTGCCCTTGGCGTCTTCGATCCAGCCGAACTCCTTGAGTATCTGCTGGCTGTACGTGACGCGGCCCGTCACCTTGTCCAGCGGCTCGCTGGCCAGCAGCAGCGACGACTGCGCCATCAGCTCGGCCGGCTCGCCACGCGGGTCGCCCATCCCGCTCACCAGGTTGTGGAATACCGTCCCCGGCGTCGGCACCACCTGGGAGGGAGAGACGCAAGTGACGGAGATACCGTGCTGGTACACCTCCTGGGCCAGGCCCTGGGTGAACCGCTCCAGCGCTGCCTTCTCCGCGCCGTAGCACGTGCCGCCGCTGTT
Organism: Dehalococcoidia bacterium; assembly: GCA_034422735.1. Classification (GTDB taxonomy): domain Bacteria; phylum Chloroflexota; class Dehalococcoidia; order Lucifugimonadales; family CATOSD01; genus CATOSD01. Next base: position 20,258 of record DAOUJL010000011.1, read on the forward strand.
GGCCGGCGCGTCGGGATAGGGGCCGCGCCCCGGGCCGATGGCCGCGCCGGACGAGATGTTGACTATGCTGCCGGAGCCGCGCGGGATCATATCCTCAAGCGCGAGTTGGCTGAGGATGAACGGCGCGTGGAAGTTGACAGCCCACGAGCGCATCCAGCGCCTAAGCGGGTAGTCCTTGATCGGGATGAAGTAGGTCAGCGCCGCGTTGTTCACCAGCACGTCCACCGGGCCGTAGGCGTCCCGCGCCTCCTGCATCAGCCGCTCGCAGTCCTCCGGCAGCGAGATGTTTACGGTCGACGGCGTCGCCTCGCCACCCGCCTCCCGGATCTGGGCGACCGTGGTGTCGAGCGACCCCTCCAGCGGATGGTCGCCCTCCCGCAGCGTCCGCGCCGCGCACACCACCTTGCCGCCCTCAGCGGCGAACATTCTGGCGATCTCGGCGCCGATTCCCCGGCTCGCGCCTGTCACCACAACAACCTTGTCATCCAGTCTTCCCATCTGTTTCGCTCCTTGTCGCTGTGATTCGGGCGACCACAAGGGTTGCCCCTACAATCCCAATTTGGCGGCCAGGTCGTTGAAGTCCGTCGCGTTCACGTCGAAGTCCGGCTCCGGCGTGCAATCGAACTCGCGGTCCGGCCCCCATTCGCCCGGCCTGGGCACGAAGGCGGCCCTCAGCCCCGCCTTCTGCGCGGCGTGGAGGTCGCCCTTGTGGGCGGCCACCATCATCACCTCTCCCGGCTCAAGCCCTAGCAGGTAGGCCGCGCCCAGGTAGCTCTCGGGGTCCGGCTTGTAGTGCTTCATCAGCTCAGCGGACAGAATGCAGTCCCAGGGCAGGCCGCCGAACTTGGCCATGTTGGTGAGCAGCGCCACGTTGCCATTGGACAGCGTGGCGATGACGTAGCCCTGCTTGAGCCTCGAAAGGCCCTCCACGGAGTCGGGCCACGGCGTCAGCCTGTGCCACACCTTGTTCAGGTCCCTCTTTTCATCCTCCGTCAGTCCGCAGACGCCGAACTCCACCAGCAACTTGTCCAGGATCATGCGGTGCAGGTCGTCTATCCGCGTCCACGGCAGCTCGCCCTTGCGTACCCGGTCCATCGACGGGCCGTAGCCGCCACGCCACCTGTCAGCGAACTCGGCCCAATCGACCTTGTAGCCCTTGTCGCGGCCAAGCTCCTTGCACTGTCGGATCAGGCTGCCCCGCCAGTCGACCACGGTGCCGAACACGTCGAACGTAAGCGCCTTTACTTCGGATAGACTCATGGCAATTTTTCCTTTCCGTGGCGTCTCGAAACACCTAGCCTTGTCTGATCGATGAGCCGGAAACCGTCCCTGAAAGATCTTTCGGCTCCTGACTATTGGCTATCTGGCCGACTCCTTCGACGCCCTCCAAGTGTACGAGTCTTGCGCCTAAGAGCTTCTCAAGCGGCCTCGCCATGTCTACTGTGATAGGCAAACCGCCCGCCAGAAGCTCTTCCACCTCGCTTATGCTACCTACACACGGAACCAGGTCCGCGGCGGTCATTCCAAGCTGGTCCATGCAGAACTCTATCATGTCAATGGCCGTAGGCGGCGGTATGGGATAATTCACTCGCTCGTAGCGCTCAATCTCATCGACGAGCAAGTCGCGCTCATCCGCTTCAGGGGTGCCGATCTCCGCTTGAAACACCTCACGAAGTCTGGAGCGCGCGGCCTCGTAGTCCTCCGCGCTTTGAATTGGCTTTACGATTGCCACATCTACACCTCCCGGGCGTCAATGCGATCGTACTCTGCGTGAGTCCCGACGAAACGAACGTCCACGATACGTACAGGGTAATACAGTTCTGCGACTATCCGATAGGAATTGCCCCGGACTCTGAAGACGACACGATTGTTGGGCAAGATACTGGCGGTTCGGAAACGCTGTCTAACGTCGGAGGGTGTAGCCCAGTCAGCCTCGCGCACAGCCTCCAACCAAGCGCGCATGTGATTCTCGGCATCCGGGCGCCGACGGACGAACCTCTCGATCTCGGCCAGTGAAACAACTCGCAAGGCCGGCTACACTACATTCGCCACTTCAGCTTCCACTTCTGATTCTGCCTCATCATGTTGTCGCCGTGCCTAGTCGTCCGCGCCTGCCGATTCGTAGGACGGCCTCGGTTGGGACGGCGGCGTCTGCTCCTTCGCGGACTTGTGGAAGTAGGCGACCAGGCCTCCCGCGACCATCACGAACACCACCAGCAGGCAGGAGAACACGAACCCCTCGAAGTAGTGCGCGCTGGCCTGCTCGCTCGTCAGGTGCGCGATGCCCGCCGGCAGCACCATCGCCAGCGCAGTGGCCGACACCGTGCCGCCGAACGCGTGTCCCATCTCGCGGGTCGTCTCCAGCATACCCGAGGCGATGCCGCGATGCCGCAGCGGCAGCGAGCTCATCACCGTGGCGTTGTTGATGGGATTGAAGATGGACGACCCCACCGAGATGGGCAGCATGAGGATCGGGATCATCCACAACTCCACGTCGCGGGCGAACAGGCCAAGCACCAGGAATCCGCCGGCTATCATCAGCATGGCGGTGGGGCGCAGCAGCTTGGGGTTGTACCTGTCGTACACCCAGCCGGCGAACATCGACACGAACACGCCCATGACCTGGTTGGGCAGCAGCACGAACGGCACCACAATCGGGTCCTGGCCGAACCCTTCCTCCACCAGTATGGGCACCAGCGTCATGGTGGCCAGCATGGAGAAGTGGAAGGTGGTGTTGGAGATGAGCGACATCGAGAAGTACTTCTCACGGAAGTGGCGCAACTCCACGATGGGCGACCTGGCGAGCTTCCACTCCACCAGCACGAACGCCGCCAGCAGCGCCAGGAAGAGGCCGTGCATCGGCAGATGGTAGGTCAGGCCGTCCGGGGACGTGAACGACTCTTCGCCGGCGTGCAGGTGGCTGCCGGACAGCACCAGCACCGCGGCGGTGACGACCAGCAGTATGCCGCCGAGCCAGTCTATGCCACCCGGCGCGGCGGCCTCCCGCTCCTCCGGCGTCGGCGCGCGGCTGGAGCGGATCATCGGGATGGCCGCCGCAGCCGCGATGATGCCCATGGGCAGGAACGTCAGGAACACCAGCCTCCAGGTGAAGAACTGGAGGAAGGCGGCGAACAGGAACATGCCGAGCAGCGTCGCGAATCTCGCGCCCACGATGGGCATGGCGAAGGCGCGGCCTCGCAGATTCTCCGGGTAGGTGACGGCGAGGATGGCGTTGGCATTGCCCATGATCATCGCCGAGCCGAAGCCGGTCACGCCGCGCCAGCCAACGATCTGCCAGAGCTCGCTGGATACCGCGATCATCACTGAGCCAATGAGCGAGGCCACGATTCCCAGCGCGAACACGCGCTCGTGGCCGAACCGGTCTCCCATGCGCGCGCCGAGCAGCACGAAGCTGCCCAGCATCAGCAGGTACACGGTCACAATCCAGGCCGTGTCGTCGATGCCTGCGCCGAACTCGGTGGCGAGCGTGGGCAGAGACAGCGCCACCGGCATGCTGGACAACTGCACCAGCATGTACGCCGCCGTGACCGCCACCAGAACCTCCCGCTGCCGCCGCGACGTCAGAAGGGGTTTGATAGCGCCTAGCATCGCCATGGGCTTGCCACCGCCGTACCACAGGATGAGAAGCGCCCGCGCGCAACCGCCATACTATACCACACTCATGCGAGCCGGCTGGCGGATTGCGCCTCTGGGAGCGGCTCTCCGAAAAATCTGCTCAATTCTGCTACATATTGCCCATTTCGTAGCTGGGCGGGCCGTCCTCTTTGTGTTCATTCGCGTCTCATCGGTGTTAAGTTTGGCGCAGAATGAGACAGGAACGCGACCCGTTAGGCAATCCGTTCGACAGGCTCAGGACAACGCTCAGGGCAGGCTCTGCCCTACTCCACAACCGGCGGACACTGCGCCTGCCAGGTAGAAAATAGCACGTGCGTGCTGTAGAATCAAGACCGTGGTCAGGGCCACAGGAGCGCGGAGGCGCGGCAGATTCCTCGGCTGCGCTCGGAATGACAGAGTTGGGTGGGTTGCGCTCGGAATGGAGGGGTCGGAGACTTGGCTCCAGGCCGGTGTGAATGCGCTGATTTGGTGGCGCGATGCAGGGCTACTTGACGTAAGATCGCGGAAATGGGCCTGAGAGTGGGAATTTTTGTGGCACAGATGGGAAGGGGTTGCGCGCTGATGAGAACGGGTGTGGCGTCTGGGTTACGCGGATGGGAAGGGTTGGGACAGGATTTTCGAGAGTATTCCCAGCGTAGCCGAGGATTCTAGAGCCGTTGCCCGTAAGGTCCCGCCGATGCTTTCACCCCCGACGCTACCCTGGTAGAGTCCAGCCTCCCCAGCCTTAAGGCACCCAGTACACCATCTCTATCGGCAGGCCCTTGGGATCCTTGGGAAGGCCATTGGACGCCGTGGAACCAGGTACCTTGCTAAACTGACCGTGTCCGCGGAGGGCCGTCAACGCCGCTGCGAGCGCGTCTAGGATGTCGTCGCAGGCGACGTCTTTTCTGAAGTGGTGTGCGAGAGCTTGGTCATAAATCTCTTCGGCCTGACCAAGGTGCTTTCTAAGCACGCGAAGTCGGTCTTCTCTTCCCTCTCTTGTTGACTTACTGTACTCCATGTCCCTCTTGCCGTTTAACGCCCAGAAACAGACTTCGGGGTGTACCTCTCGGACACATGGTTTGTCGTTACGGTCACGCAACTCCAGCATCACCTTGTCGACTTCGCCAATCTTTGGCGCTATCCCAAAGGCGAAAGGCGAAAGCCCTTTCCGTGCATACTTGAGCTCTTTGCATTCGGCAAGCTCACGGTTCTTCGGATCCCTCTTGGCCTGTTCGGCAGTCTGCCGTGTCGGTGCCGAGAAGACGCTGTACTTGCGATCTGTATTGTGAAGCAGGCCTCGGGCCCCAAAGTCACATTCGCGCCCTCCGGGGCCTTCCGGCAAACCGATGGGAATGTCTATCAGAACAAGCGCATCATTGCGGAGGCTGTCTATCAGTTCCTCGAACGTGGCGGCCACACCAAAGCCGTGGTCCTGGTCGTCGTTGAGGCCGACCCAGAACCAGCCAGCCTTGCAGCCGTCCACGCCGACGTACTTCCACTCGTAAGATTCCAGCGTTGCCATTTCGTGTTGCCCCTTGCTGTCGTCGCTGCGCAGCAACATATCTTAAGGGAGCCTCAAGGTAGCGCCGGCGGCGTCATATATGTCCTTCACTTTGACAGTTACTCCCAAGGCTATGCAAGTATCTGCCATGTTAGCCACATAGTGAAGGTATAGGTTGTACCAATCATCGTCAGTAGGGTTATTCCCCATACGCTGCTGTTCCCGTAGTATATCCTTGTACTGTGTTACAAGCACTGGATAAAACTCTTCCAATTCTTGCCATCGTTCCTGCGCGATATTGTCTATTATGAGAGCTTGCTGATGAGTGTAGTCCATTATTTTGTTCCACTCTTCCTCCGTCATTCCCGGTCCTGTTCCGAAGAGGTCAGCAAGCACAAGTAGATACGCCTTTCGCCAGCGACAAATGGTCTCAATATCGCGTCGCATGACACTGGGGTTGGTTTCCGTTACTCGTGTGTCCATTTGATTGCTTGGCGGAACATTCTGCTCGGAATCGGTATTCGGGACAGCGTTACCGCAGGCCATGCCTGCGTACAGCGCGAACACTACGGTTATGATTGTCGTAATCCTCAGCATGCCCTTTCGTCACCCCCATCCTAACCTTCCCCCTGCGAGGGGGAAGGGGCTTTCGGTGCTTCCCTAGAACGGGGAAGGGATTCTGAAATGGTCACGCCCCCCTACACCACCACGGCGCCGTTGCGGACGACTACTCGGCCGGCTTTGACGACGGTGCGTACGCGGGCGATTGCCGACATGTCGGCGAACGGGTTGCCCTCCACCAGCGTGAGGTCGGCGAGCTTGCCGGGCGCTATGGTGCCGAGGTCGGCCTCGATGCCGAGCGCCTCCGCCGCGAGGCCGGTCGCGCCGTGGATGACAGACTCTGGCGACATCCCGACGCGGTCCACGAGGTAGGCCATGAGCAGGTGAAGCTCGTCGATGGCGGTGCCGGTGGAGCCCTGGTCGCTGCTGACCACCAGCTTGACGCCCGCCTCGTACATGGCGCGTATGCTCTGGGGACGGCTCTCCCACAGGTGGCCCGGATGCGCCCGCACGTCGCGCATGTCCTCGGCCCGCAGCCTGTACCAGGTGGCGGGCATGGCGATGCTGACGATGATGCCCTTGCGCCGGATGTCCTCGGCTAGTTCGGCGTCGTACTCGATGCCGCCGTTAGCGCGGAACGGGCAGTGCTCCAGGGTGTCCATGCCAGCGTCCACCGCGTAGCGAATGGCGTCCACGCCGTGAACGTGGACCGCCACACGCCTGCCCAGACGGTGAGCGTCTTCGGCGACCACGCGGTAGCCTTCGGCGTCGTACTGGGACACTTCGGGGTTGGAGCCCGGCGTGGCGTTGCCGCCCGACCCCATCAGCTTGATGAAGTCCACGCCGTTCTTGACCAGCGTCCGCACGGCGCGGCGCAGCTCGTCGGGCGTGTCGCACTCAATGCCCGTCCACCAGAGTTGACCCGCGGTGGAGGTGATGACCGGCCCGGAGCACAGCATACGCGGCCCCGGCAGCGCGCCGTCGGCGATGGAGTCGCGCAGCGTCAGCGTCATGTAGTCGTGGTCGCCGCAGTCGCGCACGGTCGTCAGGCCGCTCCTCAGGGCGGCGAGGGAGTTGCGGGCGCCTACCAGCAGAAGCTGCCTGTCGTTCATGGCGCGGGAGTCCACGCCGCTGGAGGCGGAGCCGGTGTGGAGCATGTGGACGTGGGCGTCGATGAGGCCGGGCAGCAGCGTCGCGTCGCCGGCGTCGATTACCTCGGCGCCGGAGGGAATGGCTACCTCGGAGGCGGCGCCGGAGGCGGCCACGCGCTCACCCTCGATGAGCGCCACGGCGTCCTCGATCAGTGGGGCGCCGGTACCGTCGAACAGCCGCGCGGACTTGATGGCCCAGGTTTGGGGATTGCTCATGTCAGTCGTCACCCCCATCCTAACCTTCCCCCTGCGAGGGGGAAGGGACTAATCGGAAGGCTTACGTTCACCCTCACCCTGACCCTCTCCCATCAAGGGAGAGGGGACTACGAGGGGAAGGGAAGTTACTCCAGCTCGGCGATGAGGTTGCCGTCCATCACCTGTTGGCCCGGGGTTACGTGTATCTGGCGCACGACGCCGGACCAGTCCGCGCGGAGCACCTGCCGCATTTTCATGGACTCCAGCACGCATATCTGGTCGCCGACTATCACCTCGTCGCCTTCCTTCACGTCAATCGAGATTATGACGCCGGGCATTGGCGAGCGGAACTCCCTCACGGGCGTGGGCAGGCGGCGTATCTCGATTGGCGGATTGTCGGGCCGGCCGGTCGGCTCAGGCTCAGGTGCGGATTCGGCGGTGTCGGGAGCATCGGCTTCCGGCGCGGGCGGCGTCGTCTCGATGTCGATTTCGAACGGCTCGCCGTCCACCAGGGCGCGCACGGGCCGTTCGAGGAGGCTGCCCACCTCGACGGTGTACCACTTGCCCTTTACCTTCACTCTGAGCGTCTGAGGCATACGCGCTTACACCAGCGATATGAACACGCCCGCCACCACGGCGGAGCCGATCACCCCCGCCACGTTCGGCCCCATCGCGTGCTGTAACAGGTAGTTTCTGCGGTTCGTCTCCTGGCCCACGTGGTGGGTCATCCGCGCCGCCATTGGCACCGCGGAGACCCCGGCCGACCCGATAAGCGGGTTGATCTTCTCTTTCAGGAACAGGTTCATCAGCTTGGCGAACAGCAGACCGCCCGCGGTCCCGCACGCGAACGCCACCAGTCCCAGTCCCAGAATCGCGAGCGTCTCCAGGTTGAACACCCTCTCCGCAGATAGCTGCGTGCCCACGGTTATCATCAGGAAGATGGTGGCGATGTTGAGCAGCTCGTTGGAGGCCGCGTTGGTGAGCCTGGGCACCACGCCACTCTCGCGGAACATGTTGCCGATCATGAACATCGCGATGAGCGGCGCGGCGCGCGGCACAACCAGGATGATTATGATCATGGCCGCCAGCGGGAAGATGAGCTTCTCCCGCTTGGATACCTCGCGCGGCGGCGGCATCACGATCTCGCGCTCTTTGCGGGTGGTGAGCAGCCGCATGATCGGCGGCTGTATGAAGGCGATGGTGGCCATGTACGAGTAGGCTATCACCGCGGTGATGCCCAGCAGCTCGGGGGCAAGCTTTGCGGACAGGAAGATGGTGGTGGGGCCGTCGGCGCCGCCGATGATGCCTATGGCGGCCGCCTCTTTCAGCGTGAACGACAGCCCCGGAATCAGATCGGCGGCGAGCGCGCCCCAGAAGGCGACGAATATGCCAACCTGGGCCGCCGCGCCCAGCAGCAGCGTCTTGGGATTGGAGATGATCGGGCCGAAGTCGGTCATCGCGCCAAGCCCGAGGAAGATGATGGGCGGCAGCATGTTCCAGAACGACAGGCCGTAGTGGAAGAGTATCCCGAAAACGCCCGAGTCCTGGAATCCAGCATCGGGACTGGGCAGCTCCATCAGGCCGGTGAGCGGGAGGTTCGCCACTACGATGCCCAGGCCGATGGGGATCAGCTCGTAAGGCTCCATGTCGCGGGTGATTGCGAGATAGATGAAGAGGAAGGCGACGAGGAGCATTACCCCGTTGCGCCAGTCGAAGTTCGCGATGCCCGTCGAGCCGATGAAGTCCAGGAACTCGGTCAAATGCGTACTCTCAGCGGCCCGATCAGGCCCCGTCCTCGCGGCGCACAATCGGCCTGTGGCGGGATGCGAGCGTCGCGACGGCTATCGCCGCGGCCAGCGCCTTGTCCCGAGACTCGTCCTCGTCCGGCGTGGGCACGGCGGGGGCCGCGACGCCGCGCTGGAACGGCGCGCTGTCGGCCAGCCTGACGGCCAGGACTGCGAGCACCAGCACGATTAGCAGGCCGAACGCGGTGGCCATGCCGATGGCGGTCAGTGTGGCCGCGTCTAGTACGAGTTGCTGGTCGATTGGATCACTCCGAGCGCCGGGCCGGCGGATTTTCAACGCGGGGAATTGTACACCACCGGACGCGGGCGGGCTAGCACGTGCGTGGGCCGGGCAGTAACAGATGATATGGTGTAAGGTGGTGATGGGTCGTGTGTCCCATTCACTCGGATATGTGACAGGATGTACAGTGGTTCGAGTCGAGTATTGAAGTCTCTCCAGCAGGTTCGCCGACAACTGGAGCAAGGCGAGTTCGCATTCTCTCGACACGCCCTCAGGAGAGCTGTTGAGAGAAACGTCAGCGAACTGGAAATCAGGGAGGCTGGCGCCGAAGCCGTTGTAGTAGAGGAGTATCCGGACGACAAGTACGGACCCACGTGGCTGATACTGGGCTTCTCCAAATCAGGGCGGCCACTCCACATCCAAGTGTCAATTGTCGATTCGCCTGAGGCCAAGATAGTGACACTATACGAACCGAACAGCAATGAGTGGGAGGACTTCACGAGGAGAATATAGATGGAATTCGCCTGTGTTGTGTGTGGGGCAGAAGATTGCCGTACTGAGTTCGTGGAAGAGGTCTTCAAAGTTGACGGTCGGTACGTATTGGTTGGCGGCGTGCCGTCAACCGTATGTTCGCGATGCGGTGAGAGTTCCTTCAGCCGCGAGGCTGTTGAGAGGGTTCGCCTGCTGGTACACGGCCAATCCCCGGCGGTGAAGTCGGTTACCATGCAGGTCTACGAATATGCGTGACGGGCAACACACTCCTACGTCTCGAGGAATGTCAGTCAATGCCTAAGGGCGATACGGGTGACCCGGACCTGGTGGGTGCGCTGAAGCGGCGATTCGGCCACGACGGGTTTCTGCCCCTCCAGGAAGAAGTCGTCCGGAACGTGCTTGCCGGACGCGACTCGCTCGTCCTCATGCCGACGGGAGGCGGCAAGTCTATCTGCTACCAGCTTCCGGCGGTCATACTCGACGGCGTGACGCTGGTGGTATCGCCGCTGATAGCCCTGATGAAGGACCAGGTCGACGCGCTCAGGTCCAGGGGCGTCAGGGCCGCGTTCATCAACAGCACGATGACCCAGGCCGAGGTCAGGGACGTACAGTTGGACGCATACCACGGACGGCTGGACATCCTGTATGTCGCGCCGGAGCGGCTCGTGCTCCAGCAGTTCAGCGACTTCCTGCACGCCGTGAAGTTGGGCCTCATCGCCATCGACGAGGCCCACTGCATCTCGGAGTGGGGCCACGACTTCCGGCCGGACTACCGCAACCTTCAGGCGCTGCGGGACCAGTTTCCCGGCACGCCCCTGATCGCGCTCACCGCCACGGCCACCGAGAGGGTGCGCGAGGACGTGGTCCATCAGCTCAAGATGCCGAACGCGGAGAGGTTCATTTCCAGCTTCAACCGTCCGAACCTCAGCTACAAGGTTGTGCCCAAGGACCGGAGTTTCGAGCGGCTCGCCGCCATGCTGCGAAAGCTCGGAGACGGCTCGGCCATCATCTATTGCTTCTCTCGCAAGGATACCGAGGAGCTGGCGTCCCGCCTTTCCGGCGAGGGCTTCGTGGCGCTGCCGTACCACGCCGGCCTGGAGGACGACGTGCGCCGCCGGACCCAGGAGCGGTTCATCAGCGGCGAAGTGCCCATCATCGTCGCGACCATAGCCTTTGGCATGGGCATCGACAAGCCGGACATCCGCCTCGTCGTCCACTACGACCTGCCCAAGACAATCGAGGGCTACTACCAGGAGACGGGCCGGGCCGGTCGCGACGGCCTGCCCAGCGACTGCGTGCTGTTCTTCTCCTACGGCGACAAGTTCAAGCAGGAGTTCTTCATCAAGAGGATCGAGAACGACGCCGAGCGAGAGGCCGCCAGGGAGAGGCTCGCCACGATGGTCGGGTATGGCTTCGGCAGAATATGCCGCCGCGAGTACCTGCTGAGCTATTTCGGCGAAGAATGGGGACAGAGCAACTGCGGTGGATGCGACGTGTGCCTGGCCGAAAAGGAGCCCACGAGTGTCGGCAACACCTACGACGGCACGGTGACAACCCAGAAGGTGCTCTCCGCGATCATCCGCACCGGCGAGCGGTTCGGCGCCGCCCACGTCGTGGGCGTACTTCGCGGCAGCCGCGCCAAGCGCGTCCTGGAGCTGGGCCACGACAAGCTGTCCGTGCACGGCGTCGCGCGCGACGTGTCCAGGCACGAGCTGATGGACGTGGTCGACCAGCTCATCGAAAGGGGCCTCGTCGCCCGTGCGACGGGGGAGTTCCCCACGCTGTCCGTCACCAAGGCTGGCAGGGAGTTTCTCAGTAACCGCGAGACGATAGAGCTTGTTCGGCGAATCGACGACGCGTTCGGCGGCGACGACGCGGACCGGGAACCGGATGCCGGCCTGTTCGAGAAGCTGCGCTCGCTCAGGAGGGACATTGCCGACTCGCTCGACGTTCCCGCGTTCGTCGTATTTTCGGACGCGGCGCTTCGCGGCATGGCGTCGAGCTTGCCCCGGGACCGCGACTCGCTACTCGCGGTCAGGGGAGTGGGCAGGCGCAAGGCAGACCAGTTCGGCGAGCGCTTTCTTGCGGCCATCGTCGAGCACATGGCCGAGACCGGAGCCAGCCCGGGAGCGACGCCGCCGGGTGAGGAAGCGGCGCGTCCGCCGCGGGCGGCGGCTGATGCCTCGACTCCGTTCGAGAAGCTGTTGTCCCGCGTGTTCGACCGACCGGTCGCGCTCTCGTCGGCGAATGCCACGGCCCGCAGCGCCGTTCACGGCCACGTGTGGAGCGTTCTCTCCACTTTCCGCGATGGAGAGGCCCACGTCCTCAGCCTCCGGTTCGGGCTGGAGGACGGACGCGCGCACACGCTCCAGCAGATTGCAAACGGCCTGGGCGTGTCGCGGGAGCGGGTTCGGCAGATCGAGCGGAAGGCGCTCAGGAGGCTGCGCCATCCGAGCCGGCTGCAGGAGCTGAGGAAGCAGCTCGATGCGGATGGCGGCATGGGCGATGCAGCGGAGTCGACGAACCCGGATGGTCCTTGTTCGGACTCTGAGGACGGCTCATACATGGACCAAGTCAAGCAGACCCATCCGCGCGCCTACGAAGTGTGGACGCCCGAGGAAGACAAGCGGCTGATAGACATGTTCGAGTCGGGCCATTCGATCGATAGTATCGCCGCCGAACTGCGCCGAGGTCCGGGTGCCATCGAGTCGAGGCTGAAGCGGCCCGGGATCACGCCCAGCATCGGCGACACCCATGCGGAGACGCTGCGCCTGCTAAGGGAAGGGCTAAACATTGCCGAAATCGCGCAACAGCGAGGCATCACGGCAGGGAGCGTGCTCGGGCACCTCGAGCATCTTGCAAATGACGGCCAGGCGCCCGAAATTGCCCACCTCATGCCTGAGCCGCGGCGGTACGAGCGGATAGAGCACGCCTTTCTCGAGGCGGGCGGCGACCTGCTGAGGCCCGTCAAGGACTTGCTGGGCGACGATTACTCTTACGAGGAGTTGCGCCTGGCCAGAATGCGGATGCGGCAGCTTTCGCAGGAAAAGCTCGACTCAACCGGCTGAACGCCCTCGCTTCAATGCCGACCCGTTTTGAGCATTTGATATGCCAAGGTAGCTCTGATAAATTCGACGAGGCGCATCCCCAAACCCTACACCCCGCTGCTGAGGTTTCAGATTGACTGAGAGACTGGCCCGCCTGGGCGCCCGTAGACCCTGGCTGACGATTGCCGTATGGATCGTGTTGCTGGCGATTGCCGCCGCGATCATCGCCCAACTCCTTGGATCCGCTACCACCACCGATCTGCGGCTGTCCGGCGCCTACGAGTCTCAGCGAGCCGACGCGCTGCTGGAGGAGCGGCTGCGTGGGCCGGCCAAGTCGGCGGAGATAGTGATAGTGCAGTCGCCGACCCTCACTGTCGATGACACCGCGTTCCGCGCCAAGGTGGAGGCGGTCCACCAGCGGATCGTGGCGCTCGGCCCCGGCACGATAGCGGGCGGCATAGACGGCCAGCCCCTGTTCCACTACTACCAGGCCATCGATCCCGCGTCGCAGCTAGGCCCGGAGGTGCTGCAACGGCTGCTGCCCATCCTGGTCTCGGCCAAGGGCAACACGGTGCTGCTCCACTACACGCTCGCCGGGGACATCCAGGAGGCCATCGGGAACGTCGCCGACGTCATGAGCATCGTGGAGGAGGAGAACGGCAGGGACGGCTTCCGAGTTCTCATCGGCGGAGACGCCAGCGTCGCCTACGAGAACAATGAGCTGGCCACCCACGACCTGGAGAGGGGCGAGCGTTTCGGCGTGCCGGTGGCGCTGCTGGTGCTGCTGGTGCTCTTCGGCGCGGTGGTGGCCACAATGCTGCCGCTGGGGCTGGCTATCGTGGCCATCATCGCCGCCTTGGCGGCGGTCGCGGTGGTCGGACAGTTCGGACAGTTGCTCTTCTTCGTCACCATGATGGTGGTCATGATCGGGTTGGCGGTGGGAATCGACTATTCGCTGCTCATCGTCTCCAGGTTCAAGGAGGAGCTGAAGCACGGATACGACCCCAAGGAGGCCGTCGCCAGGACCGGCAACACCGCCGGGCGCACGGTGTTCTTCAGCGGAGCGACGGTGGTCCTGGCGCTCGTGGGGCTGTTCATAGTGCCTGCGTCCTTCTACCAGTCCCTCGCGCTGGGCGCGATACTGGTGGTGATAGCGTCGCTCGCGGCCACGCTGACGCTGCTGCCGGCGGTGCTGGCGCTTCTCGGCCCGCGGGTGGACCTGCTGACCATTCCGTTCCTCACCAAGTTCTCACTGAAGAGCCCCGAGGAGACCGAGCAAGGTTTCTGGGAGGCCATCACACGCGCTGTGACGCGGCGTCCGGTTGTGAGCATTCTCGTTGTCGGCATACCGATGGTGCTCGTCACCCTCTTCTACTTCAACATCGGCGTCTTCGGCATCGACGGCATCAAGACCGGCCTGAACGACGTCAACACCTTCCCGGAGGTCTCCGAGACGAAGGAAGCCTTCATCGTCCTCAAGGAGGAGTTTTCCGTCGGGGAGGTCAACCCGGCCGGCATACTAAGCCCCGCCGAGATAGTCATCGACGGCGACCTGAACGACCCCCGCGTGCAGGAGGCGATTGAGCAACTCCAAGCTTCACTCATCGAATCGCCGGACTTTCCTATGGACCCCTTGCCGCTGCAGCCCAACGACAGTCTCGAACTCGCACTGCTTACGCTGCCCTTCCCTGGGGAGTCGACCAGCCGCGCGGCGGTGGTGCACATGGAGACTCTGCGGGACGAACTCATCCCGGCGGCCTTCGACGGCGTGCCCGCCCAGGTCTACGTCGGCGGGCTGACCGCCGAGAGCGCCGACTTCTACGGCATCGTGGACACCTACACCCCCATCGTGTTCGCGTTCGTGCTGGGGCTGAGCTTCATCATACTGATGATGGTCTTTCGCTCGATAGTCATACCCATCAAGGCCATCATCATGAACCTGCTCTCGGTGGGCGCCACCTACGGCCTGCTGGTGCTGGTGTTCCAGAAGGGCGTCGGAACCGACCTGTTCGGATTCGACCGAGCCGTGGTCATCGACGCCTGGCTGCCGCTGTTCCTGTTCACCATTCTGTTCGGGCTTTCCATGGACTACCACGTGTTCCTGCTCAGCCGCATCAGGGAGCGTTACGACGAGACCGGCAACAACGCGGAGGCTGTGGCCTACGGGCTGCGCTCGACCGCCGGCATCATCACCGGCGCGGCGCTGATCATGGTCGTGGTGTTCGGAGCCTTCGCCACCGGCGACCTGATAGTCAACCAACTCATGGGATTCGGCCTCGCCGTGGCCGTACTGCTGGACGCGACGCTGGTGCGTTCGGTGCTGGTGCCGGCGAGCATGGAGGTGCTCGGCAGGGGCAACTGGTATCTGCCGTCCTGGCTGCACTGGCTGCCCGACCTGCGCGTCGAGGCCGAAGAGGGCTAGCCATCCAGACCGCGCCGCAGGCCCCTCAGGTACGCGACCTGGCCGGTGTGTTGCGCAAGCTCCACGATCAGGTGGCTGAACATCCTGCCGATGGTGTAGCCGGGCCGGTTTCCGCGGCCCGGAGCGTGACCGAGGTCACTTTCGGTCAGCGATTCTAGGTAGGTGAAAGTCTCGGTTCGAACGCTCTCGTAGTACTCGATGATGTCTGACAGATCGAAGCGCGGCAAATCGCGGACCTGTTGGGCCGAATACCCGTACCCGCCCTCGGTTGCGGGTATTCCCAGCTTCTCGTCCCATCCGTCCCGCGCCCAGACCGGCTCCACGCCCTTGGCGAATCCCTGGACCCAGCTATCCTCCACCCTGGCCATGTGCCAGACGGCGAAGTCGATGTGGTGCGATTCGGGGCCGGGCTGGAATCGGCGCTCCTCCGGCGTAAGGCCGTCCAGCGCCGTCGTCAGGTCTTCGTAGTACTCCTCCAACCCCATGCGAACTATCTGTATTGAATCCATCTGCTTCCTCCAGAGTTGATGGGTGGTGGGAAGCCCATAAGTCTCAATGAGTTGACAATCCCCAAGCTAATCACTATCTTACCACCCACAAGAGACTAGTTCGTTTGAACTTTGAGCCGTCACACGAATTGTCGTGTGGTTTTCCCTTTCTCTCAGGGGAGGTGACTCGATGCTCTCACTACGACTCTGGCACATGTTGGCGGCGTGTATCTGGCTGTTTCAGGAAGCGCCAGTTCGAGACTTCCCTGATCTAGTGACCGAACACATCAGGCGGTGAACTTAACGAGCTACTGAAGAACGCGCGCAGAACCGGCGAGCCGTTGGTCGAACAGCCTACGGCGTCGATCAGGGCTGGCTTCACGGTCGGGAAGTGGGGTGTAAGTCCACGTGGGCAGATTCCTTGCAAGACGCATACCTCGCGCCTTTGTCGTCCTAATCGTAATCTCCTCCATAGTATTCTTCACGACGCGCCTGTCCGGCGACGTTGTGGGGATGATGCTGGGAGAGCGTGTGGAACCCGGCCAGGAAGAGGTGATCCGCAAGCAGCTTGGGCTGGACCGCCCTCTGATCGTCCAGTTCGGGGACTTCTGGTGGGACATCCTCCACGGCGACTGGGGCAACTCGATATGGAGGCATCAGTCCGCACTGTCGCTCGTGAGCGCGCGGCTGCCGGCAACCTTGGAACTGGCGGTGGCGTCATTCATCATCACCGTTGTCCTCGCCATTCCAGCCGGGATCTTCGCCGCCGTCAGGAGGGGATCGAAGTCCGACCAGGCGGTGATGTCGATCGCCGTGCTGGGCCAAGCGTGGCCCAGCTTCTGGATGGGAATCATCATGATACTGGTCTTCTCCGTGCAGCTCGGCTGGTTCCCCACGCACGGCCGCGGAGACGCCACCGCGTTCTTCGGCGTAGAGTTGCTCAGCTTCAGCTTTCACACGTTAGACGGTTTGAAGCACCTCGTCCTGCCCGCCATCGTGCTCGCCTTTCTGCCGATGGCCATCATCGCCCGCATCACACGCTCGGCGATGCTGGAGGTCCTCAGGCAGGACTACATACGCACCGCGAGGGCCAAGGGGCTGCACGAGAGTGCCGTCTTGCTTAGCCACGCGGTGAAGAACGCCGCTATCCCGGTAGTGACGATAGTCGGCATTCAGACCGGGTTCTTCCTTGCCGGGGCGGTCATCACCGAGACGGTGTTCGCCTGGCCCGGCCTCGGTCGCGAGGCGATAGAGGCCATCCAGAAGCGGGACTTCGCCGTCGTGCAGGCCGCTATCATCGTCATCGCCTCCATCTTCGTTTTCGTGAATCTCATCGTCGACATGATCTACGGATTTCTGGACCCGAGGATAAGGTACAGCTAGCAGCGCCAGAGGATTATGCAGGATACAGGCATTTCGGCAGCGCCACTGCGACGAAACGCGAATCTCAGTCTGCTCGAGAAGATCAAGCGGCTGAGAATCCGGTTCATGGCGTGGTTCGGGATAGCCATGCTCATCCTGTTCTCTCTCGGCGCCATATTGGCAGACGTGGTCTCGCCCTACGACCCCCTGGACCAGGAGCTGACCGACGTGCTGAAGCCGCCCAGCCTCACCCCCATCGAGAGAAGCGGACGCACGTACATAATGGGCAGCGACGACCTCGGCAGGGACGTGCTGAGCCGTGTGCTGCACGGTTCCCGCATCTCCCTTGGTATTGGCTTCGCTGCCGTAGTGGTCGGCGCCGTCACAGGCACAGCGGCCGGGCTCATCGCCGGCTTCTACTCGGGGGAGTCCGGCTTCCGAAAGTACATCGACGAGGTCATCATGGGGCTGGCGGACATCCAGCTGAGCATGCCGAGCATACTGGTGGCTATCGCCATCATCGGCTCTCTGGGGCCGGGCCTAATCAAGCTAACGCTGGTCATCGCTCTGACGGGGTGGGTGACGTACGCCCGCACCATGAGGGGCCAGGTGCTCAGCATCAAGGAGACGGAGTACGTCACCGCGGCCAAGGCGGTGGGGGCCAACACGCAGAATATAATGATCCGCCACATCCTGCCCAACGCTTTGTCTTCGCTATTCGTGGTGGCCACGCTGGACATGGCAAGGGTCATCCTGCTGGAGGCGGGACTGAGCTTTTTGGGCCTGGGCATCCAGCCGCCAACGGCGAGCTGGGGCCAGATGCTGCAGGAGGGCAGAGGCTATCTTCACAATGGCTGGTGGCTGTCGAGCTTCCCCGGCATCGCCCTCACTCTCATAGTGCTGGGAGTGCAGCAGATTGGAGACTGGCTGCGGGACATTCTCGATCCCGCTCTGAGAGGCACGGACTAGCAACGTCCGGTACGGACTCGCCGGCGCCTCCGCGCCGGCGCCACGACTAAGTAACTATCTCAAAATCCTAACCCACAGATGCATAGAGTGGATTCAGGGACGATATGTAAGGTTTCTCCAACAGGACCGGGAGGAACCGCATGACGCAACAAGATAC
>DAOUJL010000012.1:0-49029 GCA_034422735.1 Dehalococcoidia bacterium
CCGCGTGTTCGTGGAGGAACTAGCCACCGGGGAGCTCATCAACGACTGCGAGGTCATCGTGCATTAGCGGCTGGCGGCGTGAGCACGGCTGCCTAGTATCGTATATAATTCCCTTTTCTTTCTGCTACTTGGGGCAATTGCCATTCTGGCTATACTAGCCGCTCCAATTGCGGCAGCTCTCGCCATTAACACAATGCCGCGCCACAGCACGGTTCGGAGATTCGCTTCAATCGGAATGAGCGCAATTTCTGTGGTCGCCTCAGCCGTTTTGATTTCGTTTTTCGGCTTCTCGGACGACGTTGCCCTCAGTAACGAGAGCCTCGTTTTCATCGCTACCGCGATTGTGGTCTCGATCTTCGCTGTATCCTCATTGGTGGCCTCCCGGAAGCAGATGTTCAGGCATTGGCGCGTGGCGACAGTATCGTTCTTGGGAATGACTACCCTGGTAGTGTTGTCGTTCATGCTTTGGCTGCAGTTGGGCGCCGATGAAGCACTGGCCAGGCTCACGGCAATCGGCCTCCCCGGAATCGTAGCCGTTGTGATTGCCCGGCGACTGGCTCAAGAGAAGGCGGCGGCGAGCGCCCCTTGCCCAGAGTGTGGGATGCAAACACCAGTCCATGAAGAGCACTGTACCAATTGCGGAACAATCCTGGGGGGCAGCGAGGAGACTCTGACTGAGCCGGTCCAAATTTATGCACCTGAACAGGAACGTACACGCGACGCGGGTTCCCGCATATTGGCAGGCATGCTGGACTTCCTTCTTCTCCTCATAGTGGTGGAGATTGCCTTCAGAATCGCTTTGTATGGCGGTCTAGGATACTATTCGCTCTTGAACCTTCAGGATCTCGTTCTCTTCCTCCTGGCGTTCAGTCTTGTGTACAACCCGCTGCTGGTGGGGATTTTCGCCACCACCCCCGGCAAGCGCGCGCTCAAGCTCCGCGTGATCATGTCCGATGGCTCGCGCGTCGGCTTTCGCAGGGCGCTCCTTCGTGAGCTCGCCAAGTTCGGACCGATGCTGCTGGTCAACGCGGTCGTGATGGCGTCCAGAGCCGACCGGCGCGGCCTGCACGACCTGCTCGCGGACACGGTGGTAGTGCGACGCGAAGGAAGTTAGAATCCGTAAATGAGGCCTCTTTCCAAATCGCGCCTTCTACGCTGGTCGACCTGGGCGGGCGACGGCGACTTCCGGCGCCGCGCCGAGTCCGCGCTGACGCATCCCGCGACCGTCGCGGCGCTGGGCGTGCTGCTGCTGAACGACCTGCTCCTCAAGGCGCTGTGGCCCCAGGCGTGGCTCACCGGAAAACTCAGTGACCTAGCGTGGCTAGTGTTCGCGCTGCCGCTACTGGCGTTCCTGCTCTCGTTCGCCGCACGCGGCAACCTGCGCGCGCGACGCGTGGCGTTCCTCGCCGCCTACGTCGGACTGCCGATGCTCTACGCGGCGTTCAACACGTTCGAGCCGGTGCACGACTGGATCATGCGCGGCATCTCGCTGGCGGGCGGCGCCGCCGGCTCTCCACGGGACGCGACGGACTCGCTGGTGATACCGCTGGCGTGGGGCGCGGCGCTGTGGGTGTGGCGGCGGGAGGTGCAGGCGGCGGGGGCGATGCGGCTGAGGTGGGCGGTGCTGGTGGTGTGCTTCACTTCGTTTGCGATTGGGTCGTCATCGTGTGATAGCGAACCGCAGCAAGGGATCCATCGCATCGGCGTCTCTCAGGACGGGGCGATCATCGCGGAAGCCAAGTACCGTACTCTACAGAGCATCGATGGCGGCATTACGTGGAGCGTCGTCCAGCAACAGCCCGGTGAAGTTGTGTGGGGAAACCAGCGTGTGGATACGCCTAGGGGCCGCTACTCGCTTGACGGCCCGCAGGTGCTTCGCTTCAACGCCGGGGATACGCAGGAGGAAATCGTCTACTCCACAGAGCACCTGAATCAGAGTGGCAACGTGTGGGCGCAAAAGGTCTCGACTGCAGAGCTTGACCGACTGCGAGAGATCGCCACGCGGCCATTGGGAATAGTGTACGACCGACGAAGTGACAACGTAGTGCTGGCCTTGGGGTTACAAGGTGTTGTTGTGGGAACTCCTGATAGAAGATGGATAGCAACCGCAGTAGGCAGGTTCGAACCAACCGATTTCTCATACCAGGCTAAGACCCGTCTTCTGTTATCGGACCTCGGGTTCTGGGCCGCTTCCCTGGGCCTATCCTTGGCGATGACAGGTGCAGCGCTAACTGTTTCCCAACATCGGCGAGAAGATCTGCTTCGAAGCCTACCAGTTGCTGCACTCATAGGAATTGGCGTTTTGGTTCTGGTCAGCGCAATCACCATACCGCTATCGCTGTTAGTGTCGATTCTGTCACAATCCAATCCAGCAGCGGTTGGCGTAGCACTCCTTGCCATTCCGTTGGGAGCAGGCTTTGTGATAGGCTCGCTTGCGCGGCGCAGTGAGTTCTGGAACTTGGCTGTGATCGGAATTGGCGTGCTCGCAATAGTTGCCGCGGTACCGCTGATCGCCTATTTTGGCGGTTCGGATGACAGTGTCGCCAATGATCTGGTAGCCGGCTATCCCTTGTATGGAATCCTTACTCTATTGATTGCACTAACCTCCTTGGTTTTCTCTCGGCATCTCCTATTGAAACACTGGATCGTTACAGCAGGTGCGCTGGCCGTATCCACTTCTCTGGTCGTCCTGATGTTCATGTTTTGGCTTCATCTGGGAATTGGTCACGCACCTACCAAGATATCGGCCATTGTCCTATGCAGCGGGGCGGCCATCATACTTTGGCGGCATGTGAGTCGCATAACGCACGTAGAGAGACCTCAATGTCCAACGTGCGGGAAGCCTACGACGGCGCTTTACACCGGATGCACCGTCTGCGGTGCGAAATTCGCTGAGAGGTAGACTGCTGCGTAGTGGCTAAAGGACCGCTCCATCGCCCCAGAGTCTGCCACTCAAGGAGATGGGGCCGGGCTGCCGTCCTCACGCTTCCCCCACCACTGCTGCATACGCTCCGCCACCTCGCGCTCGTAGCCCTGGTCGCTTGGGTCGTAGTAGCGGCGGCCCGCCAGGCTGTCGGGTAGGTTTTGTGTGGGCGTGAAGTGGCCCTCGTACTCGTGGGCGTAGCGGTAGCCCTTGCCGTAGCCCATGTCCTTCATCAGGCCCGTCACCGCGTTGCGCAGGTGCAGCGGCACCGGCTCGTTCCGTGTCCGCCGCACGTCCTCCATGGCGCGCTCGATGGCGGAGTAGGCCGCGTTGCTCTTGGGCGCAGTCGCCAGGTAGACCGTGGCCTCGGCGAGCGGGATGCGGCCCTCCGGCATGCCGATGAAGTGCACCGCCTGCTGCGCCGCCACCGCGACCGTCAGGGCCATGGGCGCCGCCATGCCGATGTCCTCCGCCGCCAGCACCACCAGCCGCCGCGCCACGAACAGCGGGTCCTCGCCCGCCTCCAGCATCCGCGCCAGCCAGTACACCGCCGCGTCCGGGTCGGAGGCGCGCACGGACTTGATGAACGCGGAGATGGTGTCGTAGTGGAGGTCGCCCGCCTTGTCGTGTCGCAGCGAGCGGCGCTGCATCGCCTCCTCGACCACCGGCTGGGTCACGAGCCGCGCGCCGTCCGCGTCCGGAGGCGTGGCGGACACCGCGAGCTCCAGCGCGTTGAGCGCCGAGCGCGCGTCGCCGTTGGCAAGGTTCACCAGCGCGGCGAGCGCGTCCTCGTCCAGCGCGGCGTTCAGTTCGCCCAGGCCCCGCTCGCGGTCCGACAGGGCCGTGCCGACTATGCCCGCCACCTCGTCGTCGGTCAGGGACTCGAGGGCGAATACGCGCGCGCGGGACAGCAGCGGCGAGACGACCTCGAACGAGGGATTCTCCGTGGTGGCGCCGATTAGGGCGAACGTGCCATCCTCGACGTAGGGGAGGACGACGTCCTGCTGGGCCTTGTTGAAACGGTGAATCTCGTCCACGAACAGCAGCGTGCGCTCGCCGTGGGTCCCCAGCCGCTCCCTGGCCTCCGACGCGATGCGCCGCAGGTCGGCCACGCCGGACGCCACGCCGCTGACGCGCTCGAAGTGGCTACGGGTCTGGCCGGCTATGAGAGTGGCCAGCGTGGTCTTGCCGGTGCCGGGCGGCCCCCACAGGATGATGGAGGGTAGCTGGTCGGCCTCGATACTGCGGCGCAGCACCGAGCCGGGGCCGACGACGTGACGCTGTCCGACGAACTCGTCGAACGTGCGGGGCCGCATACGCGCCGCCAGTGGCGCGGTGCGCGCGAGCTCGCGCTTTGCCCTGTCCTCGAACAGCGTCACGGCTTATGCCTTCACCCTCACCTCGATCCTCTCCCGTCGAGGGAGAGGAGGCCGCAGGGTAGTCCCCTACACCAGCACCCTCACCTTAATCCTCTCCCATCGAGGGAGAGGAGGATAGTCGGAACCCGCTAGTTGCTGCGCTGGGTCGGCAGGAACGGGATGATGAGGCTCGCCAGCGACTGGATATTGCGTGTCTGTATCCAGACGTTTCCGCTGCCGCGGAACTTCATCACGAGACCCTCGCCGCCCGCTATCAGCGAGCGGATGCCGCCCACCTTGCCCACGGAGTACTCCACGTCGTCCGAGAACGCCACAAGGTGGCCGGTGTCCACTACGAGCTCCTTGCCGGGCTGCACGCGCACCTGCTTGATAGCGCCGTAGGATGTGACGTACACCGTGCCGGATCCACCCCTGGAGAACGTCCGCAGGAAGAACATGCTCTCTCCGCTGAACAGTCCTTTTAGCCCCTGGAACTGCGTGTCGGTCTCCACGTTCTCGGTGGACGCCATGTAGGACCCACCCTGGACGAACAGGTTCTTTCCGGGGTCCAGGTGGAACGACGCGATGTCGCCGGGAGCGGACGGCGCGAGGCTCACCCAGCCGCCGCCCCTCTGCGCGGTGAAGGTGTTGACGGCGAAAGACTCGCCGCCGAGCATCCTCCTGAGGCCGCCCATTATGCTGCCGGAGCCCATGCCCGTGGTCATGTCCACGCCCTCTTGGGCGACCATCGCGCCCGGCTCAGCCTTGATCACCTCGCCCGGGTCGAGCTCCAGCGTCAGCAGCGTGTAGCTTGGATCGTATTCTATGGTAGGTCTCACGGTTTCATCCTCCTATTGGGTTTCCGTGTCAAACGCTCCCGCCAGCCCGGCGAGCAGCGCGTCGTCCTCGTCGTCCAACACCGTGCGCGGGTCCAGCAGCAGCGCGTCGCGCTCCACTCGCCCGATCACCGGCGGGTCGGCCGCGCGCAGCCGCTCGGCGAGCCGCGCCGTGTCCACGCCGGACACCGACAGCGCCCACGTCGGCAGCGTCTCGCCCGGCAGGCTGCCGCCGCCGATGGCGGACTCCGCCTCCACGACGCGCGCGTCGCACGCCTCGCCGGCAATCGCCCGACGCCAGCGCTCGGCCCTGGCGCGGAGATCGTCCGGCGTGGCGCCGATCATGCGCCAGACCGGCACCTCCCGCTCGGCCTCGCCCTTCACGTAGTGGAGCAGCGTCGCGTTCAGCGCCGCCATGCTCAGCTTGTCGATGCGCACGGCCCGCGCCAGCGGATGCCGGGACACCACGTCCACCATGCGGCGGCTGCCGGCGATGATGCCCGCCTGCGGCCCTCCGAGCAGCTTGTCGCCCGAGAAGAACATCACGTCGACGCCCGCCGCGGCGCTCTCCTGCGGCATCGGCTCGTGCGCCAGCCCGAACCGCTCCGTCTCCAGCAGGCAGCCGCTGCCCAGGTCGTGCAGCACCGGAACGCCCCGCCTGCAGCCGATCTCGGCAAGCTCGGCTATCTGGGGGGAGTGTGTGAAGCCCATGACACGGAAGTTGCTCGCGTGAACGAGCAGCAGCGCGCCGGTGTCCTCTCCGATAGCGTCCTCGAAGTCGCGGGCGTAGGTGCGGTTGGTGGTGCCAACCTCCACTAGCTCCGCGCCGCTCTGCCTGAGCACGTCGGGGATGCGGAAGCCGCCGCCGATCTCCACCGCCTCGCCGCGCGACACTATCACCTGCTTGCCGGCCGCGATGGCCGCGAGACCCAGCAGCACGGCGGAGGCGTTGTTGTTCACGACCATGGCCGCCTCTGTGCCGGTCAACTCGCAGACGTGGCGGGCTACCGCCGCCTGGCGAGAGCCGCGCCGTCCGGTGGAAAGGTCGAGCTCAAGGTCGCCGAATCCCGCGGCGGCCTCGCGCACGGCGTCGGATGCCGCGTCGCTCAGCGGAGCGCGGCCCAGGTTGGTGTGCAGCACGACGCCGGTGGCGTTGATCACGCGGCGGGGCCAGGCGCCGAAGCGCGTTTCTGCCCGGGCGACGACGTCGCTCGCCAGCTCGTCGAGGCCGGGCGCGTCGGCGCCGTTCTCAGCGATGCGCCGCCTGGCTGCGGCGAGCCGGTCGCGCACCAGCTCCAGGACGGCGCGCCGCGAGTGTGCGCGCGACAGCGCGTCCACGCGCGAGTCGCTCATCACCCGGTCGACGCTCGGCAGCGCCCTGAATCGCGATTCCATCGCTCCCCCCCGTCCAGAGGTGTCACACGCTTCAATTATAGCGCACCGTCCCAGCCCGGTATTGGTGCGCGGCGTTGACAAACATCGCCGTTGGCGAAAGAATCGATGCCGACACCCGCACCTGACACCAATGCGAGAGAGGCACTTCCCCATGCTGCGAAACACCTTCCCGCACCTGCCCGGCATCGGCTACGTATACGAGCGACAGTTGTGGGAGTCGGGCGTGCTGACGTGGGATGACTTCATTGGCGCGCCGTCGCTGCCGTCCGCGCTTTCCGGGCGCAGGGAGGGGCTGCTCCCGCTGGTCGAGGAGTCGCTCGCGCGCCACGAGTCGGGAGACGCCGCATACTTCGGGAGGACGCTGCCGCAGCGCGAGGTGTGGCGTCTGTACGCGGACTACCGCGACAGCGCCGCGTTCCTGGACATCGAGACGACCGGCCTCTCGCCCTACTCCAGCTATCTGACGCTGGTGGGCATCCTGGACAAGGACGGCTACCGAGGATTCGTGCGCGACGACAACCTGCTCGACCTGCGCGAGGCGCTGGAGCAGTATGACCTCGTTATCACGTACAACGGCGCGAGCTTCGACCTGCCCTACGTGGAGCACTCGTTCGGCAGCGTGTTCAGGCACGTCGCGCACCTGGACCTGATGTACCCGCTGCGCCGGCTCGGCTACGGCGGCGGGCTGAAGAGCATCGAGGCGCGATTGGGCGTGGGGCGTCCGTCTGAGCTGAGCGGACTGAGCGGCTACGACGCGGTGCGGATGTGGCGCATGTGGAAGATGGGCAGCGCCGGCGCGCTAGAGACGCTGGTGCGCTACAACGCCGAGGACGTGGCGTCGCTGCCCGCGCTGGCGGACCTGGTGTACAACCGGTCCGCCAAGGAGTTGTGGCCAAGGCTCCCCCGGCTCGAACCGTCTCCGCGCCACGACATCAACCTGCCGTACGATCCCGCGATTGTGGCGGCGCTGACTTGACGGCGTGTTCCGAACAGACTAGAATGTGCGTGCTAATTCTGTTTTCGGAGTCCAGATTATGCTCGCCAAGTGCAAGACCTGCGCCGTCGTCGGCCTGAACGGCCTCATAGTGGAAGTGGAGGTCGACATTCTGCCGGGACTGCCGGCCTTCAACATCGTCGGCCTGCCCGACGCCGCCGTGAAGGAGGCCAGCGAGCGGGTGCGGTCGGCGATTCGCAACGCCGGCTGCGAGTTCCCGATGCGGCGCGTGACCGTCAACCTCGCGCCCGCCGACCATCGCAAGGCCGGCCCGGCATACGATCTGCCCATCGCGGTCGCGCTGCTCGTCAGCTCCGGCCAGATCGAGGATATTCCCGGCTCGTCCGTTTTCCTGGGCGAGCTCTCGCTCGACGGCACGCTCAGGCACACCAACGGCATCCTCCCGATGGTGGCAGTGGCGCGTGAGGAGGGCTTCCGGCGCGTGTTCGTGCCCGCGCCCGACGCCAACGAGGCCGCCCTGGTGGACGGCGTGGAGACCATCCCGGTTTCTTCGCTGGGGCAGCTGCTTCACCACCTGAACGGCGGCCCCAGGATCACGCCCGCGGCCGGCGACGTCGCCACCGACGGCGACGGGTTCGTGTCCGCAAATGGCTGCGGGGGCGGCGTGGACATCGCCGACATACGCGGCCAGGAGCACGCCAAGCGCGCCATCGAGGTAGCGGCGGCGGGGGGCCACAACCTGCTCATGAGCGGGCCGCCCGGCAGCGGCAAGACGCTGCTGGCACGCAGCCTGCCGTCGATACTGCCGAGGCTCACCCAGGACGAGGCGCTGGAGGTCACCAAGATATTCAGCATCAGCGGGCTGCTGCCATCTTCGTCGCCGCTCGTCAACCGCCGTCCGTTCCGGTCGCCCCACTACACCATCTCCAACGCGGGGCTGGTGGGCGGCGGCCGGATGCCGAGGCCGGGCGAGATAACGCTCAGCCACCGCGGGGTGCTGTTCCTCGACGAGCTGCCGGAGTTCGGCCACTCGGTGCTGGAGGTGCTGCGCCAGCCCATCGAGGACAAGGTGGTGACCATCAGCCGCGCCCAGGGAACCATAACCTTCCCGGCCAACTTCATGCTGGTGGCGGCCATGAACCCCTGCCCGTGCGGGTTCGCCGGAGACCCGGGCAAGCAGTGCGTCTGCTCCCCCAGCCAGGTCACGCGCTACGCCAAGCGGATAAGCGGACCGCTGATGGACAGGATCGACCTGTTCGTAGAGGTGCCCAGGGTCGAGTACGAGAAGCTCACCAGGCCCCCCGGCTCCGACACGTCGGCGAGGACGCGGGAACGAATCGAGGCCGCGCGCATGGTGCAGGCCAAGCGGTTCGAGGGAACCGGGCTGATAGCCAACTCCGAGATGGGGCCGGTCGAGGTGTGGGAGTACTGCAAGGTGGACGACGCGGCCTCCAGCCTGTTGCGCATGGCGACCAGCCGGCTGCACCTGTCGGCGCGGGCGTTCCACCGGGTACTCAAGCTCGCCAGGACCATCGCCGACCTCGGCGGCGCAGAGAGCGTGGAGGCGCCGCACCTCGCCGAGGCGCTCCAGTACCGCCGCGCCGAGCAGGCCGCGTAGCCGCGGATCAGGCTGACGTGGGCTGTCGGCCCTCCCCCGATGTTGACAGCCCATAGCCTCACCGCTATTCTCACATTTGCACAATCGACGCACGCACACATACACCGCTAAACACGACATTCAGGGGGAGACAATGCCGCACGACTACATCGAGGTGACCGACGTCGGCAACGTGATGGTCATCACCATGGACGACCCGACGACCAGGAACGCCATCGGC
This sequence comes from Dehalococcoidia bacterium, assembly GCA_034422735.1. Taxonomy (GTDB): domain Bacteria; phylum Chloroflexota; class Dehalococcoidia; order Lucifugimonadales; family CATOSD01; genus CATOSD01. Next base: position 9,306 of record DAOUJL010000012.1, read on the forward strand.
TCGGAGATGTCCACCGAGATCAACGCGGAGCTCGACAGGCTGGAGAAGGACCCCAATCTGCGGGCCGTTGTGCTCACGGGCCGCGATCCGTCGTTCTGCTCCGGCGCCAACGTCAAGCGCATGGACCAGTCCGTGCAGGAGCGCAGCAAGGTCGCCGAGGAGCCTATCCCGACCGACATGACCGCCTGGGAGTACCTCGATCACCAGTGGACCGGTCAGGACGATCCGACGGAGGAGCAGGGCGCGGAAAACGTCCGATTCCTGCCGCTCAGGCTGCACAACCTGCAAAAGCCATCCATCGCCGCGGTGAACGGCTACGCAATGGGGCTGGGACTCGGCATCGCGCTTTCCTGCGACATACGGCTGCTCTCGGAGAACGCCCGGCTGTCGGAGACCTTCATACGGCGAGGTCTGATTCCCGCGGACGGTTCCTGCTGGCAGCTTCCACGCATGATCGGCCTGGGCAACACCTTCCTGATGCAGTACACCGGAGACGTGATCGACTCGGCCGAGGCTCTACGGCTCGGACTGGCGAGCAAGGTGGTCGACCACGGCGACCTTATGGAGACCACCATGGAGTTGGCGCAGCGCATCGCCGACGGCCCCACCTACTCGATGGCGCTCATCAAGAAGCTGGTCCAGGACTCGCTGTACATCAACCTCGAAGAGAGCCTGCGGCTGGCCGGCCCGGCGCAGGAGATCAGCCGCCGCACCGAGGACCACAAGGAGGGCGTGCGCGCGTTCGTCGAGAAGCGCCGACCGGCCTACACCGGAAGATAGGCGCGGCTACCGGAAGACGGCGAAGCGCATGGAGATGGAGGAACACCTCCTCGGCGGCATCACGGCCCTGGACCTCAGCGAAGGCGTGTCCGGGCCGTATTGCGCCAAGCTGTTGGCCGGCATGGGCGCCGAGGTCATCAAGGTCGAGCGGCCCGGCGGCGGCGAGGCGTCCCGGCGTGCAGGCCCCTTCCCCGGCGACGAACCCGACGTCGAGTCCAGCGCTCCTTATCTCTACCTCAACACCGGCAAGAAGAGCGTGACGCTGGACCTGGAAACTGAGCGCGGCGCGGACGCACTGCGCCGCCTGTCCGAGGGCTGCGACGTGCTCATCGAGAGCGGCGTGCCCGGCCGCATGGCCTCCCTCGGCCTGGACTACGACTCTCTGGCCGCGCGCAATCCCGGCCTGGTGTACGTCTCCATCACGCCATTCGGCCAGACCGGTCCGTACCGCGACTACCAGGGCGGCGACATCGTGGCACAGGCGATGGGCGCGCTGATGCACACCGTCGGTTTGCCCGACCGCGAGCCGCTCAGGATAGGCGGCAGCGTCGTGTCGTACGCCGTCGGAGTAGCCGCGTTCTCCGGCGCGATGCTGGCCCTGTACGCCCGCGACTTCACGGGCGAGGGCCAGCACGTGGACGTGTCGGCGATGGAGGCGGTGACCGTCGCCCAGATACACGCCTCCATCCACCACCAGTTCGGGCGCATTCCCGCGAGAAGGGAGAGCGCCCTGGTGCGCGCCGCCGACGGCTGGGTGAGTCCGGGCCTGGAGATCGGCGTGAGGGAGGACATCTGGGCCAGGGTGTGCGAGGTGATGGGAGTGCCGGAGCTGGCCGACGATCCCGCGTTCAGCACGCGGGAGGCGCGCCGCGAGCACCAGCAGGACGTGCTGGCCATCGTCGGCGAGTGGGCCGCCACGCAGACCAAGGAGGATATCTACCACAGGCTCCAGGGGATGCGCACCATCGCGGGCTACGTCGCGGACGTGGAGGACCTGCTGGGGTCGGGCCAGTTCCGAGACAGAGATTTCTTCCAGGACATCGAGCATCCCCACGCGGGGACGGCAACCTACCCCGGCGAGCCGATGCGCGTAAGCGGCCACGCCTGGCGCCACGAGCGCGCTCCTCTGCTGGGGGAGCACAACGCCGAGATACTGGGCGACCGCCTCGGCCTGACCGACGCCGAAATTGCGGCGTTGGCGGACGCAGACGGGCAAGACGATGAATGACCTGCCCTTGAAGGGATTGCGCATACTCGACCTGACCCAGATCGCCGTCGGCCCATACGCGACGCTGCTGCTGGGCTTCATGGGCGCGCAGGTAATCAAGGTTGAGTCGCGCACGCGCATGGACACCAGCCGCGGCTTCGCCCGCCCCTCGCCGTCCGGCGCATACAACCTGTACCCCGGCGGCGACCCGGGCGAGCGTCCTTGGAATCGCTCGGCCCACCACGTACAACGCAACGCAAACAAGCTGGACGTGACCCTGGACCTGGCGACTCAAGAGGGCAAGGAGCTTCTGCTGGACCTCGCCGCTGTCTGCGACGTGCTGGTCGAGAACTTCCGAGCGTCCGTCATGGACCGGCTCGGCCTGGGCTACGATGCAGTCTCTCGCGCCAACCCGCAGATCATCTACGCCAAGATAAGCAGCCAGGGCGCGACCGGCCCGGAAATGGACTACGGTTCGCTCGGCTCCACGCTGGAGCAGACCGCCGGTCTCGCGTCGATCACGGGCTACGAGGGCGGCCAGCCCTTGATGAGCAACGAGACCTTCCCCGACCCGGTCGTGGGCATTCTCACCGTGGGCGCGCTCATGGCCGCGCTTCGGGCCCGCCTGAGAACGGGCAAGGGGGCGTTCATCGACCTGGCGCAGCGGGAGGTCACGGTGGGCATGATGGGCGAGGCGTTCCTGGATCACGCCATGAACGGCCGGGTTGCCGGGCTCACCGGCAACCGGCATCCCGTTCACGCGCCCCAGGGCGTGTACCCATGCGTCGGCGACGACTCGTGGGTCGCCGTGAGCGTGCGGTCTGACACCGAGTGGCGGGCGCTGTGCGACGCGATAGGCCGGCTCGACCTTGCCGAGGACGCGCGGCTCGCCACGGAATCGGGCCGACACGAACACCACGCCGAGATCGACGAGGCGATAGCCGCGTGGACTCGCGAGCGCGGCCACTACCAGGTCATGCATCTGCTCCAGGCTCGCGGCGTGCCGGCAGGCGCGGTGCTCAAGGGCGGCGAGACTATCGTCGACCCGCACCTGGAGGCGAGAGGCTTCTGGGACACGGTCGAGCACCCGGAGGCCGGCGAGTACAGGCAGGTGACCACGCCCTGGCAGATGTCAAAGAGCCGCCGCATCCAGGCGACGCCGGCGCCCGGCCTGGGCGAGCACAACACTCTCGTGCTGGGCGATATACTGGGGTTGCCGGTGCGCGAGCTTGAGGCGCTGGAACGCCAGGGCGTTATTGGCACGCGGCCGGTGGGCGCAGACTGACCCGCGCGACATCTGTTCGAACAAAGCACACTAGATACCCCAGGGAGGTTTACGATGGGCCCCAAACTGGTTGACTACCTGTTGTACGAGCCGGAGGACACCGGAATACTGTGGATCAAGTTCAACCGGCCTGAGCGGCTGAACGCGCTGATAGGCTCGGCCGAAATGAACGGCACCGTGGCGAAAGTCGGCGAGTACATGCGCGCCGGGGACGACGACCCCAACGTGAAGGTGATTGTTCTCACGGGTGTCGGCCGCGGCTTCTGTTCCGGGGCGGACATGCGCGGGGACACGCCCGACGAGATGAAAGGCCCGAAGTTTTCGGGCGACTTCGGACCGGATGGCCCGGACGCCACGCGTGAGCACTTCTACCACGGCTTCACCAAGCTACACCGGGACATCTCGCTCATCCGCAAACCCACCATCGCCATGGTAAACGGCCCCGCCGTCGGTTCCGGCATGGACATGGCGCTCCACTGCGACATACGGCTGGGCTGCGAGACCACACGGTTCATCGGCTACCATCAGCTGGGCCAGATCGTCGAGAACGGCGGCTCCTACTACCTGCCCAAGCTGGCCGGTCTGGGCCGCGCGCTCGAGTTCGCATACACCGGCCAGGTGGACGCCAAGCGCGCCTTCGAGTGGGGCCTGCTGAACTACCTGGTGCCCTCTGAGGAGCTGGAGAAGACCACGCGCGAGCTTTGCGACCGCATAATGCGCGTGCCACCGCTGGTGCAGTGGATCAGCAAGCGCATAATGCGCACCGCGATGGACACAACCATCGAGAACACCATGGTGCTGACCTCCAACGCGGGCGGCATACTGGGAGGCTCGGAGGACGCCCAGGAGGCGCGTCGGGCATTCCTCGAAAAGCGAAGCCCCGTCTTCCACGGCCGCTAGGACCGCGACAGGCCGCGGCCGCCTCAGCGGTCCACGTCAACAAGAAAACGCCACAAGACGAAAGGAGCAACCAATGATCTACGAGATGCGTACTTACGACCTGAAGCCCCGGAGCGTCCCCGATTTCGAGGCGGGCTTCGCCGCAAAGCTGCCCGGACGGCTGGCCTACTCGCCGCTCGGCGCGCTGTGGCACACCGAGGCCGGCCCCCTGAACCAGGTGATCCACGTGTGGCCATATGACGATCTCGGCCACCGCGCAGACATCCGCGGCAGAGCCGTCGCGGACGGCGCGTGGCCGCCCGACACCAGCCAGTACGTCGTCAACATGAACACCGAGATTCTCATCCCCGCGCCCTTCATGACGCCGCTGGGCGACAGGAAGATCGGACCGCTCTACGAAATGCGGATATACACCTACGACGTCGGCGGCGTGGACCAGGTATTCGCGGCATGGGAAGGCGCAATCGCCGCGCGTGAGGAGTTCTCGCCGCTGGCCGGCTGCTGGACGACGGAGATAGGCGGGCTGAACAAGTTCATCCACCTGTGGGCCTACTCGAGCTTCGAGGAGCGGCTGAGGGTGCGAGAGGAGACGCGCGCGAAGGGCGTGTGGCCGCCGTCAGTTAGCGTGACTCCACTGAAGCAGGAGAACAAGATACTGTTCCCGGCAGAGTGCTCGCCTATGCAGTAGGGGCAGCCGAGGGCAGCAGCAGGTCGTCCACCGCCAACTCCAGGTCGGGCAGGCGCGTTGGGGTCAGCGTCTCGCCCCGGCGGTGGACGGTGTGTCGGGCATAGCCGTCCGGCCCCGGTTCGGTGAAACGCTCAATGCAGTCTTCCGGCAGGTTCTTGACCCAGGTCTCCGGGATTCCTGCACGCCCATAGAGGCGGGCCTTCACCTGCAGGTCGAAAGCCAGGCTGGAATCCGCCACCTCGATCACCAGCAACACGTCGGCGGGAGTGGGGTGAGCCGCGCGGTAGCCCTCGGCTCGGGGGCGTATGAGCATAATGTCCGGCTGCGGTTCGGAACCGTCATCCAGATGGATTGGGTTTTGGATTTGGAGGATGAACCGGTCACCGGCCAACCGAGAAAACAGCGGGATTGACAAAGCCACGTCCCAAGCGTGTCCGGGACCAATGGGCGGCATAACGATAATCTCCCCCTCGATCAGTTCCACTCGTTCGTCCGGACCCAGGATGCCCGCCTCGGCCATGCGATAGTACTCCGCAACAGTGAACCTGCGGGTCTGGCTATAGGACGTTGCAGTCGCCGCGTCTGCCGGGGGGGACAGGGCCGCCGCCGGAGTCCTTGATCGCGTAGTCATGGCAGTACCTGCCTCCTGGGAAAACACTGTGTCGACCTTTCCCTCAAAATGATAGGCGGTATGGGCCTATTGTTCAAGCAATCGTGTTTGTCTAAGCTGCGCCGCCGAACCATTCCAGCCACATGCCGTGGTTGTCGCACCGGCCCAGTGCGCGGGAGGTCTTGCGGCCGCCCTCGTAGGCGGTCAGTTCGAGCAGGGCGCCGACGCGCTCCTGCTGCACACCGTGCCGCTCGATGGACACCACGTAGAGATCGCGGCGCGCGCCGAATTCGTCCAGAATCTCGGCGAATCTGCGGCGCGCTTCCTGCGGGAACTGGTTGAGCGTGTGAGTGTGGAACACGCACGTCGCCGCGTCGGGCGGCACGCCGTCGAGCGCGGCGGGCAGCGCGTCGACCGCGTCGGCGGCGATGAGAGTAGGACGCTCGCTCGCGGCTACTCTTAGCGCACCCTCGAGCGCGGCCACGCGATGCCGGTGCTCCGGCCAGATGAGCGCGCGCAGCCACCTCACCGCCTCCGCGTCTCCCAAGTCCACCGGGTCCAGGTCGATGCCAACGCGGTGGGTGACGTTCGACAGTGCGGACGGGATAGCCGGCAGCGGCTCGCCCCTCGGTTCGCAGGCGAGCCGCACGGGCGACGACCGGTCACCCCAGCCAGCCTGCTCGCCGTAGTCGTAGCGAAAGCGGTCCCACAGCAGGTTGAGTCCCGCGCTTGCGCCCGCCTCCACAAACGCCGCCTCGCGCGCCGCCGAGCGCTTAGACACGATGGCGAAAGCCGGAAGCAGCACCGCGCAGCGGCCGACCTCGTTGGTCTGCACACGCCTGGTCGAAATCACCTCTACTATCCGATCGCGGTGGTCGAGGCACAGTGACCTGAAGTGAGGGTAAGCGCCATCCGGATCTTCGGGCGACTCCACCACGCTCTCGTAGTATGCCGAGAGAGGATGGTTGGGGTTGTCGAGCAGCACGAGATGCGCCGCCCCGAAGAACAGGTTGGGCGCGGGCTGGCCCGGGTTACAGCACGTCGCCAACTCGAGTAGCTCGGCGTCGCCGGCGACGGAGTACGAGAGCCGCTCATAGAGCGGGGAGGATCCCCGGCATTCCAGCTCGGCGAAGCGACGAAAACGATGGGCCATTTCTTCCAGTTGGATCAAGAAAACCCTCCATGAGCAGGCAGTCGCGGAAGCGCCATCACAGGATACACATCGCAGGCCGACACCGCACGGGCCATCGCTTCCAGACCTCAGCGACAAGCAGCACGAAACTATTGGCTTGAACGCCCTGTTGGTGTTACCATGCATTACCTAAAGGAGGAGGTGTCGAACATGACCACCAGGACTTTGAGTGGCGAGGTTATAGAAGACCTCAAGCAGATGGCATCCGCACACTTCTGGCCGCACGCGCGGTTGGCGGGCGACATGTCGGAGGACACCGGCGTGAAGCTGGCAAGCGCCGCGTCGGGCGTATGGGTCGACGACGCCGAGGGCAAGCGTTGGTTCGACACCCTTTCGAGCATGTGGCTGGTCAACATAGGCCACGGTCGCGAAGAAGTTGCGCAGGCCGTCTACGAGCAGATGAAGGACATCAGCTACTCGCCAGGCGGAACGGTTAGCCCCGCGACGGTGAAGTTGTCTGCCAAGGTTGCTTCGCTGGCGCCCGACAAGGATTCGCGCGTCTACTTCGTAAGCGGTGGCTCGGAGGCGGTCGAGACCGCGATCAAGATGGCGAAGAACTACCACAAGAACAACGGCGAGCCCACGCGCTGGAAGGTAATCAGCAGGCGCGGCTCGTATCACGGCGCCACCCATGCCTGCATGAGCCTAGGCGGCGGAGGCATCAGCGCGCCGGTCAACTTTGGACCCATGGTGCCGGGCAACATTCACATCGACAATCCCAACGCCTACCGCGGCCCCCGCTCGGACATGGAGTGTGCCGAAGAGCTTGAGCGCACCATCCAGCACGAGGGCCCGAGCACCGTAGCCGCCTTCATCGGGGAGCCTATCTCGGCGGCGAACGGCATCCACGTACCCGATCCGGGCTACTGGCCCAGGGTTCGGGAGATCTGCGACAAGTACGGCGTGATCATGATCTGCGACGAGGTCATCACCGGCTTCGGTCGGACGGGAAAGATGTTCGCAACCGAGCACTGGGACGTCCAGCCCGACATATTCACCGTAGCCAAGGCGCTCACCAGCGGCTACCTGCCGATAGGCGCGGCCGTAGCGAGCAAGAAGGTGTCCGAAGCCTTCATGGGCGACGAGGAGTCCGCGTTCCGCCACCTGATCACCTTCGGCGGAAACCCCGCATCCTGCGCCGCCGGCCTTGCCAACCTGGAGATCATGGAAGGCGAGGGCATGGTGGAGAACTCGGCCGCTATGGGCGAGTACCTGTACGAGCAGCTCCAGACGCTGTACGAGCACAGGATCGTCGGCGACGTTCGGGGCGGCATGGGCCTGCTGGCCGCCGTCGAGATCGTCCAGGACCGCGACACCAAGGAGAAGTTCCCCAAGGAGGCGGACATCTCCGCTAAGTTCAACGAAGCCTGGAACCGCAACGGCTTGCTGGGGCGTGCGGGCGACGTGATCTCGCTGGCCCCGCCGCTGTGCATCACCAAGGACGAGGTGGACTGGCTGGTGAAGAGTGTCGACGACGCCATCACCGAGGTGGAAAGCCAGCTCTAGCGCCCCGCGGGGCGTTCGCCAGCCGTGGACGCCCCACCCGGTTTGAGCTAAGCGAGCCGGGGGCGTCACCTGTGCCTGCGTTGGCGCAGTCGTGGCGGCCCCGGCTTTCGTTTTTCGGTCCCGCCCCGTACTCCCCTGGGGCGGGTAGTCCCAGAGGGGCTGGTCATGCTGTACGACTACATCATCGTAGGAGCGGGATCGGCGGGCGCGATACTGGCGACGCGGCTGACCGAAAACCCGGCGACCTCGGTCCTGCTTCTGGAGGCGGGCCGCGACTTCCCGGACATCGATCGACTGCCGGAAGAGGTCAGGTACAACTCTTCGATTGCCGAAAAGTCCGTAAGCGACAGCGAGCACAACTGGAACTTCGCGGGCAAGGCGAGCTCCCGCGGCGAGACGATGTACGTCCCGCGCGGCAAGGTGACGGGCGGCTCCAGCGCAATCAACGCCCAGATCTTTCTGCGAGGCGAGTCCGACGACTACGACACCTGGGCCTCGTGGGGGAACTCCGAGTGGAGCTACCAGAATGTGCTGCCCTTCTTCCGCAGGCTGGAAAGCGACCAGGATTTCCGGGACGACTACCACGGCTCCGATGGCCCGATATACGCCCGGCGAGAAACGCGGGAGAACTGGACGGCGCCGCAGGCGGCCTTCTACAACGCCTGCCGGGCCGCCGGGTTCGCCGATGTTCCCGACCACAACAACCCTGACTCCACCGGCGTCGGGCCTATGCCGCGCAACGACCTGGACGGCACGCGGGTGAGCACGGCCATCGGCTATCTCGGCATGTCCCGCCACCGGCTCAATCTCACCATAAGAAGCGAGTGCCTGGTGAGTCGCGTGATCTTCGACGGCAACCGGGCGATTGGCGTCGAGTTAGAGAGCGGCGGCGAGAAGTTCACCGTACAGGGACGGGAGATCATACTCAGCGCCGGGGCAATCGGATCGCCGCATTTGCTCATGCTATCCGGCGTAGGGCCCCGGGACCAGCTCGAGAGGCACGGCATTCCCGTGGTGCGCGACGTTCCGGGCGTCGGGCAGAACCTGCGCGACCATCCCCAGCTTGCGCTCGCCTGGAGCACCAAGCCCGGGTACGACCTTCGCAGGGTCAGCACGTTCGGACTGTCGCTGCGCTACACGGCGACCGGCTCGGATCTGCGAAACGACATGATGATTATCATGCTCTCCTACGCCACCGACTGGGATACGCGTGGCGTGATGGGCAGGAGGCCGCTGGGCATCGGGATGATCGCGCACCTGTACCTGGCGCTGTCGTCCGGGGAGCTGCGGCTCCAGTCCGCCGCCCCCCGAGTGCAGCCATTCCTCGACTACAGGATGCTCAGTCACCCATTCGACGTGGAGCGGATGAAAGAGGAGGTGCGGCTGTGCATGAAGCTGGCCGAGCACCCCGACTTCGCCGAAGTCATCGACCGCAGGGTGCGGCCGGCCGACGAGGAGCTTGCCAGCGAGGAGGCGTTGGAAGACTGGATGCTGCGCACGGTGTCCACGGGACACCACATCTCCTGCACGTGCAAGATGGGGCCGGCGGACGACCCGATGGCGGTGGTGGACCAGTTCGGCAGGGTCCACGGGCTGCGGGGGCTGCGCGTGGCGGACGCATCCATCATGCCGGACTGCGTGCGCGCCAACACGAACGTGCCCACGATGATGATAGGCGAGCGGGTGGCGGACTTTGTGACGTCGGGCCGCTGACGGCGACCGGAATTGACAGTTTTGACGGCCCGGTGTTAGTGTCTATCGGGGCCGGAGAGGCTCACTTAACACTGCTTGCCGGAGACAGACAATGAGCGTTCACACTTTCGTCGCGACCGGAGACTCTATCATAAGCCGCAGGGTGTCAAACCGCACGGACAAGGCGTTTCTGGACCTTGTGGAGCTGATACGGGGCGCCGACAGCGCCTTCACCAACCTCGAGATCGTGACACCACGCGAGCCATGGGTGCCCTTCTCGGAGTACGGCGGGCTGCATCTCGGTTCGCCCGCCTTCATACTGGACGAGCTGGACTGGATGGGCTTCAATCTCTACTGCGCCGCAAACAACCACTCGGTGGACTTCACCTACCAGGGCCTGGTGGACACAATGGCGGAACTGAAGGACCGCGGGCTCGTTTACGCCGGGGCGGGCATGACGCTGGGCGAGGCGCGCAGTCCCGGCTACCTGGATACGCCTGTGGGAAGAGTGGGCCTGCTGGCCTGCGCTTCCACCTTTTCTATCAGTGCCCAGGCTTCGGCCAGCCGGCCGGATATGGGGGGCCGACCGGGCATAAGCCCAATGCGCTTCCTTACCCACTACGAGCTTGAACAGGAGCAGCTCAAGGCGATCCAGAACATCGACGTGACGCTTGGGACTGACGCCGTCACGCGCAAGATGCGCGACTGGCTGAGGGACGACCAACCGGACGCGTACAAGTTCGTCAACCTGAACTTCAAGGAGGGGGATAACGTCGGCGTTCGCACGCAGCCGAGAGAGGACGACCTGGAGGAAATCGCGCACTGGATTGGCGAGGCCAAGCGCCGCTCGGACTTCGTGGTGGTGACCATTCACGCGCACGAGGGGCAGAACGGCGACATGAACACGCAGGACATTGCCGACTTCATCGTGCCGATGGCGCACCGCTGGATCGACGCGGGCGCCGACGTGTTCGTAGGGCACGGCCCACACACGCTGAGGGGCGTGGAGATCTACAAGGGTAAACCAATCTTCTACTCGCTGGGCAACTTCTTCTTCACCATCGCGACGTTGCACCGTTACGGCAGCGAGGTGTACGAGCAACACAAGCTGCCGCCGTCGGCCACGCCGGCGGACGTGTACGAGTCGCTCGCCTACGACGAGGACGGCAACTACAAGGGAATGGAGGGTGATCCGCAGTTCTGGCGGACGGTGGTGCCGGTGTGCAGGTTCGAGGGCAGAGAGCTGCTCAGCGTCGACCTGCACCCGGTCGACCTGGGTTACGACCTGCCGCCCACGCAGCGGGGCATTCCCACGCTTTCGGACCACGAAGAGGGCGCAATAATTCTGGAGAACGTGCAGCAGCTTTCGGAGCCTTTCGGCACCACGCTGCGCATCGAGTCTGAAGGCGACCGAGTGGTGGGACGCATACAGCTCGACTAGTGCTTTTCCAAAGAGAAGAAGACGCCGTCTCCGTCTGTCTCAGTCTAAGGCGGCGCGCGGTCTGACCTTCGGAAGTGAGAATCGCGCTCTAACGAAGCCGCGCCAAATGAGCGATGCGGGCGGAATTGCGAACCGCCACTATTGCATTTTGAGAGTTACGCTTTTAGAATTGCGTGAACTTTGTCAGGCCGCCGGTAGACGGCCAATAGGAAAACTGGCAGCTCCAATCTCAACAAGTGGAGGAGGTCAACACCTATGAGAAGGAAGTTTCCTTTAGTCTTGTTCGCGGTGCTGGCGCTGGCGGCCCTGTCAATGGTCGCCGTTGCCTGCACGGCGGATGAGGAAGATCCGACGCCGGCTCCGCAGGCTCAGCAGCAGCCTGCGACCACGCCGCCGACGGCGGTACCCGCACAGCAGCCGGCGCCCGCGCAGCCGCAGGCCACGGCCATGCCCGCGGCCGTCCCGGTCGCTCAGCCGACGGCGGTTCCGGTGTACACTCAGCCTACGGCAGCGCCGTCCACAGCCATGATGTCGGAGATAGAGCGCGGCGGCATCGTGAGCCACGCGGTACACGAGACGTTCGCCAGCTTCGACCTCCACTGGGAAGGAAGCTACATTGCCGCGCAGCCGCTGGGTCCAATCTTCAATGGACTGCTTGCCCGCGACATCGCTGCTGCCGGGGACGACCCGGTCGGTCAGCTCGCGCCTGACCTGGCTGAGTCCTGGGAGGCCCAGAACGGCGGCCTGACGTACGTCTTCCATCTGCGCAACGACGCGACCTGGAATGATGGGACCGAGTTTTCGTGCGAGGACGTGAACGCCACCTTCACCAGGTGGTTCAACCCGGACGTGTCAACCAGAGGCGCCAGCTTCCCCACGATGCGTGAGGACTGGCAGTGCACGGACGACTACACGTTCAAGGTCAACTTCGACGTGCCGCAGGGCGCCTTCCTTACGGCGGTCGCCAGCTCTCGCTTCGAGATGATGCAGAAGGAGACGAGTGAGAAGGTAACGAAGTTCCGGCAGGGATTGGCGAAGGAGCCCGGGTTCCTGGTCGGCACCGGCCCCTACGAGGTAGACACCTGGACGCCCGGTGTGGACTTTGTCGGCAAGCGTCGGATGGACTACTGGAAGGACGGCAAGGATGGGGACCCGCTCCCTTACCTGGACGGCTACCAGTCCGTAGTGATAACCGACCTTTCGGCCATGTTCGCGGCATTCCGCGGCCAGCGCCTGACGATGGGCGGAATCGCCCGCCACCTGGAGAAGAGCGAGGCGGACATCATCGAGAGCCGCCCGGACCTGAGCAGCAGGATTACGATTCGGATTGGACCGCGCAACGCGTGGCACAACATCATCTTCAACCACGTCAACCCGCCCACGGATGACCTGCGCGTAAGGCAGGCGTTCTTCTACGCCATAAACCAGCGCGCGACCATCCAGGCCGCGGTAGAGGGCTGGGGCAACCTGGGTTCGCATATCGGCCCGCACCTGCCCTTTGCTATTCCGCAGGACGAGTTGATGGCTGACCTGCGTTTCAGCGAGGACATGGATGCCCGGCGCGCGAAGGCCAAGGAACTGCTGACCGAAGCCGGGTTTGGCGACGGCTTGCAGCTGGAGTTGATCCAGCGGCGCGGCCCGCTGTACAACCGCGGCGCCATCGCCAACCAGGCCGACCTGAAGCAGGCCGGCATCGACATCTCGATCCGCCTGGTGGACACCGCCACCATTGGCGACGTGTCCCGCTCCGGCGAGTTCAACATCTACACGTCGCCCGGCTCCACGCTGCTGGACGACCCTGACGGCTACTGGGCCCGCTGGGTATCCACTCAGTCTGACACGGTCAACTACTCTCGCTACAGGAAAGCGGAGTTCGACGAGCTTTACGCGGCACAGTCGAGGGAGATCGACATCGCCAAGCGTATCGAATTGACCCGCCAGATCGACCGGTTGCTCCTTGAAGACGGCGTCGAGCAGCGCAGCTACTACTGGTTCCAGTCGATGTCTCACTGGAACAACCTGCAGGACTTCCACATGAACTTCGGCGACAACGTGTACAACTTCGGTCGCTGGGAAAAGGTGTGGTGCAAGACCGGCAACTGCAACGACGGCTAGTCAAAGACCTTTGATCTGAAAACCGAGCCTCGCCGCGGCCCCAACCGGTTACGGCGAGGCTCGGTTAACACACAGCAAAGCACTAATTCGGCGTATGGCGGCCTCCAGGCAAGGGCCGGAGCGGACAGCCTCCGGCGTTAGCCTGGAAACCACCATGCAGTAGTTCCCTGACACGAGTCGGCGGAGTCGTTCGCGACGGCCTCTGATTGGGGAGGGTAACAGTGAACTCGATTAACTGGGGAAACACGATAGTGTTCGCTCTAGGCGGCGCGGGAGCGGGCTTTTGCATATCCGTCTTCATCGGACTGGTGCTTTTGTTCGTTGAGTACAGCGAGACAAACGTCAGCCTGGTGAAAACTTCCAACTGGGGGCTGCCGATCATCGGAGCGGTAGCGGGCGCGATAGTCGGGGCAGTACAGAAGGAGACGTCACGCTTCTGATTGGCCCGTTCTCCCTCATGGGAGAGCGGCTAGGTGGGGGTGAAGTGTGGAATCCTTCTCCCTCTCATCCTAACTTTCTCCCTGGGGAGAAGGGACGGTGGAGTGAAGCCAAATGCAAGAATACGTAATAAGGCGAGTGCTGCTGGCCATTCCCACACTTATCGGGGCGGTCACCTTGGTCTTCCTGGTGATGCGTATACTCCCCGGTGATATTGCCGCGCTCATGCTGCAGGGCAGTGGGGAGATAGGTGTACAGGCGGATGAGGCGCAACTGCAGGAGCTACGCGAGCAGCTCGGCATCAACCAGCCACTGTATGCTCAGTACCTGAGCTGGCTGTGGGATGCCATTCGCTTCGAGTTCGGCAACGCGCTGTGGACAAACCGTCCGGTCTGGGAGGAGTTCCAACTCAGGTATCCGATCAGCCTCAGCATCCTGATTCTTGCGATGATCACGTCGTTGGGCATCGCCCTGCCCGCGGGCATCATATCCGCAGTCAAGCAGGACACCTGGATCGACTATGGCCTGCGCATTTTTACACTCGCCGGCCTGTCGATTCCCAGCTTTTTCGTCGCAATCCTGATCATACTGTTCATGCTCCGTTACTATGGCTGGACCGCTCCGCTGGAGTACGAGCCTATCTGGCAGGACCCATGGCTTAATTTCCAGCGCCTCATATTCCCGTCGCTGGCCATTGGTTACAGGCTCTCGGCCATTGGCGCCAGGATCACGCGCTCCAGTATGCTGGAGGTGATGCGGGAGGACTACGTGCGCACCGCGCGCGCCAAGGGACTGCGCGAGCAGATGGTCATCTGGAGACACGCGCTCAAGAACGCGATCCTGCCGGTGCTCACGCTGATCGGAATCGAGCTCCTGGTGCTCTTCTCCGGCGTGGTAATCGTGGAAACGCTGTTCATCATTCCGGGCGTGGGCAAGCTGTTGGTCGATTCGATATTCCGCCGGGACTACATAATTGTGCAGGCGCTGGTGTTCGTATTCGCCATCTTCGTGCTTCTGGTGAACCTGGCGGTTGACCTTTCGTACGCATTCTTCGACCCCAGGATAAGGCTGGGTTAGTCTACGCTTAGGTGGTCTTATGTCAACAGAGAACGTAGCCGACCAGGAGTTGGCAAGTGACCTGTTCGCGGGAAGGCAGCAACGCTCGAAGGTGAGCGCGCTGCTGGACTTCGCGCGGCGCAAGCCGCTGGGAGCAGCCGGCGGCCTGATCTTGTTGGTATTCATATGCATCGCCATCTTCGCGCCGGCTATAGACCGGTACGACCCGCTGGCGACGGACCCGTTCAACTCGCTTCAGTCTCCAAGTTGGGACCACTACTTGGGTACGGACAACTTTGGGCGAGACATGTACTCCAGGATAGTCAACGGGGCCATCCTGTCGATGTACGTTGGAATCACCGCGACCGCGTTGGGCGCCATCGTGGGGTCGATACTGGGGTTGTCCAGCGCCTACTTCCGGGGCTGGGTGGACCTGCTGCTCCAAAGATGGCTGGACGTGATGTTCATCTTCCCGGGGCTTATTCTGGCCCTGACGATCGTTACGGTGCTCCAGGGCAGTGATCTGCTTTACACGTTAGGGTTCGGCTCATTCTACTGGGGCAACCTGAACGTGATAGTGTTCGCCATAGCCATCCCGATAGTGCCGGGCACCGCCAGGGTGATTCGATCAGTGGCCTTAGCCGTGATGTCGACGCAATACATGGATGCGTCCATAGCGGTGGGCGCGCGGCCGATGCGTCGCATATTCAGGCACCTGATGCCGAATTGCGCGGCGCTGTTCATCGTCTACTCGACGGCTCAGATCGGCAGCGTCATCCTTACGGAGTCGTCTTTGACCTTCCTGGGCATAGGCGTGGCGCCTGAGATCGCCTCGTGGGGCCGGATGCTCTCGGTGGAGGGGATGCGATACTTTGAGGCTCACCCACACCTGGCGGTGTTCCCGGGCATCGCCATCAGCGCCGCGGTGTTCGGCACCAACCTCTTCGGCGACGCGCTGCGGGACGTGCTCGACCCGAGACTACGGGGGTCCGAACGGCGGTAGGAGACGCACAGCACAGGCAAGGCCGTAGACACAAAGAAGGCCCCGGACGCAATCGTCCGGGGCCTTCTCTTCGTTCGCGGTTGTGTCAGACGGTAACGTGACGCTTAGCGGACCTGCCAGACGCTTCCGAAGCGGGCCAGGTGCGACACCTCAGAGATGGACTCGACTTCCCAGCCCTTGTCGGCGAGCCACTTCTCGAACGCTTCCTTGCTCACTCCCTGACACTCCGCGAGCAGGCGGCCGTCTTCGAGCGCGGTAACCGTCGATATGGTCGTTCGAGGGTCGGGGCGCCACTGGCTGGTGGCCTTCAGCTCGTCGCCGAACTTGTCCAGGTCGTCCCAGCCGGACGCGGTCCCAATCGCTAACCAGCGCATAGTGTATGTTCTCTCCTTACGTGTGATGAAGATGGCACGGCAGTGGCAGCGTTGCGTGCCGCGCGCCTGATCTCTGCCTAGTCCTCGGAAGGCGGCACGAACGGGTAGGGCACCTCGCGGCCGCCGCGGATGGGCAGCACTATGATGGCCCTTCCCGGACAGGACTCGACGCCGCTGTCCAGCCTCATTCCGGTATCGAGCTCGAGGTAGCCCAGTCCTTCCTTCTCGTACTTGTCGGTGACCTTCGCCCAGCACGTAATGAGGTCGCCGGGCACTATCATGGCCCGGTGCTGGAACGACACCTTCCACATCCAGCCGTTGGGCAGGCACAGGTCTTTAAGGTAGCGGGGCATGATGCTCTGCTTCCAAGAACCCTGGATCAGGATGTTTGGCAGGCCGTCGTGGTAGACGGAGAAGTCCTGGTCGTAGTGGATCTTGTGCCAGTTCTCGATGGCCGCGCTCCAGCGGAAGGCGTGGACGGTGGTCATGGGGCCTATGTCGAGGGAGGGCAGGTCCTGACCCACCTCAACGTCGTCGTAGTAGAGCTGCTCTTTGGTCCTCAGCTCGTCTGCCGTAGTTACAGGCATTGGCGTATCTCCCTTATCCGGCTATGAGCCTTCCCTTCGAAGCCCCGTAGCGCGAGTGATGCACAGCAGGTCGCCGTCTTGATTGGTGTACCTGGTCTCGGTGGTGGTGATGAGCATGTGCCTTCCCGCCCGGCCTACCCGCTCGTGGACGTTGGCTATCTCCGACTGCGCGTAGATTACGTCGCCCAGGGTGGGATACTTGAACACCTCTATCTCGTTGCCGCCGTTGAGCGTGGCGGGCAACTCAGGCGGGTAAGGTATGTTCGGTAGCCCGCCCTCGTCGTCGGACCTCGACGCGTCGCGCACGCCGCGAATGCCGTCCGACAGTGGGTCGGCATCGAAGGCGAGGCTGATGGGGTCGGTTGTGCCGGGGGCGGTGCGGTTGAGGTATGTGCAGTAGATGGGCGGCGTTACGATTTCGCCGAACTTGGTGGACTTGGCGAACTCTTCGTCCCAGTAGCGCGGATCAGGGTCCATGATGGCCTGGGTGAAGCGGCGGAGGCCCTCTTTCTCAATCTCGAAGAGGCTTGCCTGGCGCCGTTCGCTCTTGGCGCCGATGAGGGCTTTGATTTCGTCTGTCAGAAAGCTCTTTCCGCAAGACATGGTGTTTCAGTTCTTCCTTTCGGTCGATGGTTGGTAGCGGCTTGGCTTGGGCAGGGGCGAAGGTGTCGCCACGTTCACCCCCATCCCAACCTTCCCCCTCAATGGGGGAAGGGAATTCCGACATGGCTTTAGGAGCCGGGCTTGGGGAAGAAGTCCTCGGTCCAGGGCCAGTCGCCGTCGACGTCGTAGGCGGGGAGTCCCTGGTCTACGCGGTCGCGGTACGGGCTGGCAATGGCCTCCCGCCAGGGGTAGATGGCGTCCGGTCCTTCGTAGGCCGAGGGGCCGAGCTTGAAGTGCCTGGCGTGATCCAGCGTCTCCACGAAGGGAGCGTTGGGATCGTAGAGCTGCTCGCCGGTGGGGCGCCCTCCGGCGCGGGAGACGTGGCCCCATAGCTGGCGACCCAGTATCTCCTCGGCCATCCAGACGGCCTCGACGAGCTTGTCGAGGTCTACGCCGGTGTCGATGCCCATACCCTCCATCATGTGCATGGCGTCTTCTGTGGCGGCCATGCCGGTGGCGCGGCCGTTGCCGCAGTAGGGGCAGCCGCCGAAGCCGCCGATGGTGCCATCGAGGCTGAGGCTGTCTTCGGGGCCGAGAGCGTTGATGGCGGCGTACATCGAGGGCAGCGCCATGCCGCGGCTGTTGTGCAGGTGGGCGCGGAAGTTGGTGACGTCCGGCCACTGCTCCTTGACGCGAGTGAATATCTCCTCGACCTTGGCCGGGTGGCACCATCCCATGGGGTCGCCGACGCTGACCTGGGTGACCTTGATGCCGACTTCGTCCCAGAGGTCGTGCTGCTTCTCCATGAACTTCATCACGAGGTCGACGCTGAAGTCACCGAGGAAGTTGGAGCCGAAGGTGGCGTTGGTGCCGATTCCGGCCTCGGTGGCGCCCTGCTCCTGGGCCATGGCGATGATGCGCGGCCACGCCTCCATCTCCTGCATCTGGGAGCGGTTGGCGTTGCGTCGCACGAACACGTCGCACATGTGGCAGCCGAGCGAGGGGCGTCCGTCGCCGCGCTCGATGGTGAGCGGGGGCGAGTACTCCCTGGCGCGCTCAATGCCGCGCTGGTTGAGCGCGAGCGCGGTGTAGGTGACGCCCTCCTTGGGGACGAACTTCTCCATTATCTCGTCGATTCGCGCCATCTGCGGCGTGTAGCGCGGGCTGACGAACGAGCCGACGACGATGCGCTTGAGGCCGGTCTCACCGAGCGCGTCGAGAAGCCGCACCTTGTCGTCGACAGAGATGTTGGCATCCTCGATCTGCATCCCCTCGCGCATCCCCTCTTCGGTGTAGGTAATCTGTGGGTACTCTCTGGCCATTCCTCCTCCTTGTTTCGGTAGTATGGTTGCTCTTTGTTTTCTCTTTGCGCCCGCCCCCGCCGCTGCCGTGCGTCCGGCAGGACGAAGGGCGGTACGGACCCCGGCCTAGCCGGCGGTCGTGACGGTGTCCATGAGCGTGGAGACTTCGCCGAGGTCGTCGAGGTTCTGGACCAGGCGGATAGGCTCGCTGACCCTCTCCTGCTCGAATACGAAGCCCGCGTTGACGCGGAACTTGTCGACGACGGCGTCGCCGGTGAGGTGAAGCGCCGGGCCGAGCTCGACGTCGCGCAGTCCGCCGTCGCGCATGTGAATCTTCACGCGCGCCTCGGGGTTGCCGTCGGCGATGTGCTCGTTGCGCAGCTCCACGTCGGGGTTGCGGCCCACGCTGATCCTCTGCATGAACTCCTGGAGGTCGCCGCGGTCGGCTCTCTCATCGGTGAAGGTGCTGAGGTCCACCTTGCGGTCCACTATCGCGGCGGCGATGTTGTAGGCGAGGCAGAACTTGCCTTCCAGGCCCTCGTTGACTTCGGATCGCAGCAGCGCGCCCGTGCAGGGGACGCTGGGGCCGGTGAACTCGATGTGGTCCACGTCGTCCGGGTTTATCTCCTCGTCCTGGATGAGGTCCATCAGGCCGGTGAGGGTCTGGTGGTTGCCGCCGCAGCAGGGCCAGGGCTTGATGCGCGTGCCCTGCGCCTCCAGAAGGTAGAGGTGGCCGAGGTACTTTGTTACGGCGGGCAGGTTGCACTTGACGCCGCCGAAGTTATCGGCGTAGCCCTGGCGGCCCTCGATGATGTCGGGGTCCGCAGTGTAGCCGCGCGAGGCGAGCTTGGCGGCGACGATACCGCTGCGGGAGGCGTTGCCAGGGTGGAACGGCTTGGTCATAGTGCCGAAGTTTCGGCGGAGACCCGCGGCCTCAGAGCCGGCGATGCCGAGCGCCATGCGCGTCTGGTCGGCGTCCAGGCCCATCAGCTTGCTCGCCGCTACGGCGGAGGCCATGGTGCCGAATATGGCCGTGGGGTGCCAGTCGCGGTCCGGGTGCAGGTTGTCGCTGAGGCGGGTGCCAACCTCGTATCCTATGGCCCACGCCGCCAGGATGTCGCGGCCTGAGAGGCCGTACTCTTCGCCGAGGGCGAGGGCGGTTGGAGTGAGAACCACGGCGGGGTGGCCGCCCACGCCGCCGAGGTCGTCATAGTCGTCGGCGTGGCCCAAAGTGCCATTGGCGAAGGCAGCGTTGGGGCTGGTAGTGCGGATGTCGGTGGCTATAACGCGGGCCTGGGGCGTGCCGCCCTGTTCCTGCGTGTAGTCGACTATCATGCCGCCCAGCTTGGTGGTGGAGCCGAGAATCGTGGTGCCGAGATAGTCCAGAATGGACTTCTTGGCCTGGTCGTAGGCCGCGGGTGGGATGTCCTCGTATGAGGTTTCGACTATCCACTTGGCCAACGTTTCGGTAGTGCCCATGAGTCCTCCTCTTTCACTGTACTCTCTCTGGTTTCAAGCATGATGGACGCTGCCGCAGGCAGGGGCCATTAGACCGGCAAGCATCGCCGAAACGCCGCTTCGCGCTTGGCGCCGATATTATTTTGTTGGAGCACTGTTGTCAATGGCGAGCTCGGTAAGTCGACGGTCTGCCAGGGACGACAACTGTGACGCTTGACGTCCGTCGTCACTACGGGTACGTTGCTCTTGGGCGATTACCTCAGCGGGAGTCGCCTAGGGGCGACCACCGGACGAGCGTGCGGCCTCGAGCCCATGCAAGTTGAGATCGTCGACTATCATTAGTATGTGGGGAGGTTTGCCGAAATGCTGAGGCGTGTCGTTCATCCAGGACAGATATTGAGGGACGAACTGGACGAGTTCGGCGTGTCCCCGGCGGCGCTCGCCAGGCAGATCGACGTGCCGCCGAATCGCATCGGCCAGATCATCGCGGGCAAACGCTCGGTAACCAGCGACACGGCGCTACGCCTGGGGCACTGGTTCGGCGTTGAGCCCCGGTTCTGGCTCAATCTACAAGTCCAGTTCGATCTAGAAGAGGCCGAGCGTCGATCCGGCGAGGCCATTCGCGCGCTGCCAACCGCGTCTGGCGACGCGTAGAGACCGACAGCTCGGGGGCCGCTACAGGCCCATCTTCCGTTTGTACTCGGGGTCGTGGTATGCGAGGCGGCCACGGCGGACCAGTTCGTCCATGCTCAGGTCGGCGGGACTCTGGTGGTTGGTAGGAGTGGTCGCGATGATGCCCGCCTCTTCCAGCTCGTCGCAGCGCTCGTCGTCGTAGCCCAGAATGCCCTTGAGCAGTTCGCGGTTGTGCTGGCCCAGGGATGGCGCGGGCCCCTTGATGGACACGGGGGTCTTGCTGAAGCGCCACGGGCGGGATATGAGCGCGCGTTCACCCAGTTTGCGGTTTTCGGGGTATTTGACTCGCTCGAGGAAACCGCGCGCCCAGTAGTGCTCGTTGAGGTTGGTGTCGCGCGCGTCGAACACGGGGCCGGCGGGTACGCCCTCATCCTGAAGAAGCTCCATAACCTCGTACTTACCCAGCGTCCTAGTCCAGTTAGAGATTATGTCATCAAGCTCGTCGTGGTTCTCCATGCGGGACAGCGTGGTGGCGAACCGTTCATCTGAAGTCAGCGCCGGTTGGCCCATGGCGCGGCACAACCCGGCCCATTCCTCGTCATCACCGACGGAAAGGACGCACCAGTCATCGTCGCCGGCGCAGGGGTAGCAGCCCTGCGGCGCGCGCCACGGGTGGCGGTTGCCCATGCGCCGGCCCAGGTTGCGGTTGTGCATCCAGTCCATGATGAACTCGCTGGTGTTGAAGCAGCCGAGCTGGTACATGCCTATGTCGATCCACAAGCCCTTGCCGGTCTTCTTGCGGTGGCGCAGTCCGAGGGCGATGCCCAACAGGGCGGACCAGCAAGCCAGGAAGTCGACGTAGGACTGGCCGGCCTTGGACGGAATGTCGCCGCGATAGCCGGTGATGTGGGTGAGGCCGTGAGTGGATTCCTGCGTCGTGGCCTGTGCCGGGTATTCGGAGTAGGGACCATCGCCATGGCCGTAGCCGGTGTTGGACACCATGATGATCTCCGGCTTCAGCTTCTTCATGTTGGGCCAGTCAAGTCCCCAGCGGCGCATCACGCGTGGAGTGAAGTTCTCCATGACGATATCGCTGGTCTTGATGAGGTCTTTGAACACCGCCAGGCCGTCCGGCTTGCTCAGGTCGAGCACCATCGACTTCTTGCCGCGGTTGAGAATGTTGTAGGAGGCCGAGCGGTTCCACGGGTCGTCGCCGATCACGTTGTCGGCGTAGGCGCCGCCGAACGCGCCGCCGCGGGTGGTGTCGATGCGGCCCGGGCCTTCGACCTTGATCACCTCTGCTCCCAGATCCGCCAGCAGGCCGGCGGCGTAGGGAAGAGCGAACACGTAGGTGGACTCGATAACCCTTATGCCTTCCAGCGGCAATCTGGCCATTTGCGTTACTCCTGTGTTCCCCGTGCTCAGATGATAGACAGCTCGCGCAGGCGCACCACGTCGTCCCGGCTGTAGCCCAAGCCCTGCTCGTATACTTCCAGGTTGTGCTGGCCCAACAGCGGCGCGGGGATGCGGTAGCTAGAGGGTATCTCGGTCATGTTGAAGAGCCTCGAGGGGACCTTTGTCTTGCCGATGACGGGATGGTCGACGTCCCAGTAGAAATCGCGGGACTCGAGCTGCGGGCAGTCGGCCAGATCCTCGGGGGTCTGAGCGATGCCGAACAGCATCCGGTAGTCCTCGCTTGCTTCCTTGAACATCTCGGCCATGGTGCGGTCGCTGGTGGCCTCGAGGATGATCTCGTCCATTTCCGGGCCGTGCAGCGAGCGCTGGTCCGCCTCGGCAAAGCGCGGCTCCTTTAGCTCTTCGCGCCGGTAGAAGTCCGCTATCTGCTCCCAGGTCGCGCCGCCTCCGGGCTGGCTGATGAAATAGCCGTCCTTGCAGGGCATGATGTTGCTGAACTGCGCGCCTTCCGGGTTGCGGCGGCCTCGCACTCCGCCGTTCCAGGGATAGAAGGGCTGCTCGATCACCATGGTGGACGCGACGACCTCCTGCATCGAGACGTCAACGTGCTGGCCTTCGTCGGTGAAGTCCCGCAGCAGCAGCGCGAATGCGGTGGCGAGCGCGCCGTTCAGGCCGGACTCGTACTGGGACTGCACACCGCCGTGGCGCAGAGGCTCGCGGTCGGTGGTGCCGCTTATGGCCATTATTCCCGACATGGCGTAGGTTACAATCTCCTCGCCCTTGTATCCGTTGTAGGGACCGGACTGGCCGAAAGGGGTGATGGAGGTCATGACGATTCCGGGGTTCTCGCGTTCCAGCGACGCGTGATCCAGGCCCAGCGAGGCCAGATAGCCAGGCGCGTAGCTCTCGATCACCACGTCCGCCTCGCGCACAAGCTCCTTGAACATGCTCTGACCCTTGTTGGTCTCGAGGTTAAGGGTTACACCGCGCTTGTTCAGGTTGAGCAGCAGGAAGAAGAGGCTTTTTTCAGGGTGGGGGTCGTTGTCGTGGAACGGGGGAAGCGAGCGACCCCGCTCACCGGACGATGGCTCCACCTTAATCACGTCGGCCCCGAAGTCACCCAAAATCCTGGCGCACAGCGGGCCGGCTATGCCCTGGCTGATGTCCAACACGCGGATGTCGTCGAGGGCGGTGGGCAGCATGGCAGAGGCGTCTCCTGTGTGGGTTGTGGGCGCGCACGGCCGCCTGGCCGAACGCCAGAGCATGATAGCCGAACATGGTCGGGTGTGACAAGCGCGCGGAGGCCGCCTCGCATTCCTTGACACGGCCACCCTGTGCAAGCAAAATGTAGGCGGCGCGGAAGCGAACGCGGCTGCACGCCCGTATGCGCTCGGCGCGAATCGAGTCGCGGAGGATAGAGATGGACTTTGGTTACACTCCCGAGCAGGAAGCCCTGCGCATGGAGGTCAAGGACTTCATCGCCGAGCATGTGACGCCCGAGGTGGTGGACGAGATGCACGGCGGGGAGAGCGGGAAGGACACCAGCGGACGTCGCGGTCGTGGCCCGCTTGTGGCCGACCTGTTCCGCAAGATCGGCGAGAGGGGTTGGCTCGGCATAAGCTGGCCGAAGCAGTACGGCGGCCAGGACGGCGACCGCATGAGCCAGTACATCGTGGAGGAGGAGTTCTCTCGCGTAGGCATCGGCGTGGGTGGAGGCGGCAGCGGCGCGCCCGCGATCATGGCGGCTGGTTCCGACGAGCAGAAGGACTACTACATCCCCAAGCTGATAAGCGGCGAGTTCTCCCTCGCCCTCGGATTTACCGAGCCGAGCGGCGGCGCGGACCTGGCGTCGTTGCAGTGCCGCGCGGTGAAGGACGGCGACGAGTGGGTGATCAACGGTCAGAAGATATATACGTCCGGGGCTCACACCGCGACGCACTTCTACCTGATGGCGCGCACCGATCCCGAGGCGCCCAGGCACAGGGGCATATCCATATTCCTGTTCCCGATGGACACTCCGGGCATCACGGTTCGACCACTGTGGACCATCCAGAGCGATCCGCTCGCGCCGCCGGGCACGACCTACGGAACCGCGCGCACCAACGAGACATTCCTCGAGAACGTTCGCGTTCCGCAGTCGGCGCTGCTGGGCGATGAGAACATGGGCTGGTACGTTGGCGCCATGGGCCTGAACCTGGACCGCGTTGGCGCGGGCCGCTATCTCATGTCCGTTCGCAGGGACGAGGACATCATCAACTGGGTGAAGGAGAACCAACTCGGCGACCTCTCGCTGTCCGAGGAACCGGCGGTGCGCGACAAGCTAGCCGAGCTTTGGATCGAGGCCCAGGTGTGCCGGCTGATGACCATGCGCAGCATGTCCATCGTCGAGCAGGGCGGCAACTTCACCTACGAAGGCTCGGCCGAGAAGGTGTGGGCGCCCGAGCACGGAGTGCGAACGGCGGAGGCCATATCCCAAATGCTCGGCCCGTACGCCACACTGCTGAGCGGCTCCCACGGGGCGCTCGAGGACGGCCTGTACGCTCACCAACTGATGGGGGCGTTCCAGTCCGGCATCAACCACGGCAGCGTGCAGGTGATGCGCGACCAGGTGTCTCGCCGGGGGCTGGGCTTCCCGCGAGGTTAGCTGCGAAATCCAAAGTCTGAGGTTACGGAAACGAAGACGACGGCGTTTGACGCCGTCGTCTTTCTTTGTCAATGATCAGCCCTTTTCGCCCTCCGTCGAAGAGCGCTCACCGGAACCACCCCCAAAACCCTGTCTCAAACCTTCCCAACCGCGTAACCCAACGCCTCACCCCTATCCCATCTCGGCCCCATCTCTGCGCAACTCCACCCCCAGCAGTGTTACAGAAATTCCCACTCTCAGTCCCAATCCCGCGATTTATGTCAAGTAGCCCCGCCTCGCGCCAACTAACCGGCGCATCCACCCTGGTCTGGCGGCAGGTTCGTGGTCCCCACCGCTCTTGATTCTATAGCACGCACATGCTATTTTCTACTTGACAGGCGCTGCGGCCGCCGGTTGTGGACTAGGGGCGGAGCCGGCCCTGAGCCTGCCGAACGGGTCCCGTTCTGCCACATTCGGCGCAATGCCCGTGACGAACCTTAACAACTTGGCTCACAAAAAGTGACAAGAACGTCGGGCTGCCCAGCTACGGAATGGGCGGAATGTAGCAGAATTGAGCAGATTTTTCGGAGAGCCGCGCCCAAAGACCATTATCCTTCCATTCCGAGCGCAGCCGAGAAGTCTAAGGCCACCCATCCTGACCCTCTCTCGTGGCGGGAAAAGGGGCCAACGAATAGGCCTTGGTCTTTAATCCGGCACTAGTGCAAAGCCTTGCCTATGTCTGCTAAGATAGGCCCGCGCGGGCGTGTTCGGGCATCGAGCGGCCCGCATCGTCAGGAATATCGGGGAGGCGCCACATGGACTTTGGATACAACGCTGAACAGGAAGCACTGCGCCTGGAGGTCAAGGACTTCATCGCCGAGCACGTGACACAGGACGTGCTGGATGAAATGCACGGCATCGAGGACGGCAAGGAGACCGGCCGCCGAGGGCGCGGCCCGCGTGTCGCGGAGCTGTTCCGAAAGATAGGAGACCAGGGCTGGCTGGGCATAAGCTGGCCCAAGGAGTACGGCGGCCAGGGCGGCGACCGGCTGAGCCAGTACATCGTCGAGGAGGAGTTCGCCCGCGTGGGCATTGGCGTCGGCGGCGGGGGCAGTGGCGCGCCAACGATCATGGCGGCCGGCACCGACGAGCAGAAGGACTATTACATCCCCAGGCTAATCAGCGGCGAGATCTCGCTCGCCTTCGGCTTCACCGAGCCCCAGGCGGGCGCGGACCTGGCGTCCCTGCAGTGCCGGGCGGTGAAGGACGGCGACGAGTGGGTGATCAACGGCCAGAAGATGTACACGTCGGGCGCGCACACGGCGACTCACTTCTACCTGATGGCGCGCACCGACCCCGACGCGCCCAAACACCGGGGTATCTCCATATTCCTGTTCCCGATGGACACGCCAGGCATCACGGTTCGCCCGCTGTGGACGATCCAGAGCGATCCCGTGGCGCCGCCGGCCACCACCTATGGCACGGCGCGCACCAACGAGACGTTCATGGAGAACGTTCGGGTGCCGCAGTCGGCGCTGCTGGGCGAGGAGAACATGGGTTGGTACGTGGGCGCGATGGGTCTGAACCTGGACCGAGTGGGAGCCAGCAGGTATCTGATTTCGGTGCGCAGGGACGAGGACATCGTGAACTGGGTGAAGGAGAACCAACTCGGCGACCTTTCGTTGGCCGAGGACCCGTCTGTGCGTGACAAGCTGGCGGAGCTTTGGATCGAGGCGCAGGTGTGCCGGCTGATGACCATGCGGAGCATGTCCATCGTCGAGCACGACGAGACCTTTACATACGAAGGCTCGGCCGAGAAGGTGTGGGCGCCAGAGCACGGTGTGAGAACCGCCGAGGCCATCTCGCAGATGCTGGGCCCTTACGCCACGCTGCTCAGGGGGTCGCACGGCGCCATAGAGGACGGGCTGTACGCCCACCAGCTCATGGGCGCGTTCCAGTCCGGCATTAACCACGGCAGCGTTCAGGTGATGCGAGACCAGGTGACTCGCCGGGGATTCGCTTTCCCGCGGGGCTAGCCGACGACAAACACCCCAAGCAAGAGGTACTTCGAGAATGGACACACTTCTAAGCGAAGAAGAGCAGATGGTGAAGAACAGCGCGCGGGAGTTCCTGGAAGCGGAATGTCCGTCCGCGCTGGTCCGCGACATGGAGAGGGACGAGCGAGGCTATCCGGCCGAGCTTTGGAGCAAGGTGGTGGACCTGGGTTGGCCGGGTCTCGCGCTGCCCGAGGAGTACGGAGGATCGGGGCTGCCGATCACCTATCTTGGCATCGTGCTCGAGGAGATGGGTCGCGCCCTGGCGCCCCTGCCAATCCACTCGACCTCCGTCGCGGCGCTCACGATCGCCAGCGCGGGAAGCGAGCAGCAGAAGCGAGACACGCTGCCCGGCGTGGCGAGCGGCGACTCCATACTGACCTGGGCGTTCACCGAGCAGACACCGAGGTACACGCCGGACGCGATCAACCTGGAGGCTACGCTCGACGGGGACGACTACGTGCTGAACGGCACCAAGATGTTCGTGGACAATTTCGTCGTAGCGGACAAGTGTCTCGTCGTAGCGCGCACCGCCGCCAGGTCCGAGGACAACGAAGGCGTTTCGCTTCTGATAGTCGACACCGGCAGCCCGGGCATCTCGCACATCCCGCTGCTTACGATGGCCAAGGACAAGCAGAGCGAAGTCACGTTCGAGAACGTGCGCGTTTCCAAGGCCAACCTCGTAGGCGAAGCGGACCGCGGCTGGCCGATAGTGCAGGACATGATCGACCTGGCGACGGTGCTGCTGTGCGCGCAGATGGTGGGCGCGGCTCGCATGGACGCCGACATGGCCATCGAGTACGCCAAGAACAGAACGGCGTTCGGGCGACCAATCGCGGCGTTCCAGTCCATTTCGCACATGTGCGCCGACATGATCATGTGGGTGGACGGCGGGCAATTGCTAACTTACGAGGCGCTGTGGAAGCTGGACCAGGGACTGCCCGCCCAGGTCGAGATTTCGCAGGCCAAGGCCTTCTGCAACGAGAAGTGTGAGAACATCGTGCGCTACGGCCAGATGATCCACGGCGGCATCGGGTTCATGATGGAATTCGACCTGCATCTGTGGTATCGCCGAGTCTGCTCGTGGACGATGCGCCTGGGCACGACCTACGAGCACCGCGCGCGAGTTGCCGCCGCCCTGCTGGCCCACGAGGGCAAGGTAGAGCTGGGCCGGCCGGTCGTCGCCGTCTAGCTTCTCGGAGGGAGTGTCCCGACGGCGGGGGAGCGAGCTAGCCGCCAAACGGTCATCTCGCTCCCGCAGAACTCAATCAAGGAGGATTGCCCAATGGCTACCTGCCCAGTGTGCCAGATAGACGTGGATGAAGAGGCCGCGCGCGCTCAGACGGGACTCACAGCCTACGGAGCGTCCGAGGTCGATCCGGAAAAGGGCACTCGCCGCTTCTTCGACGGCGTCTGGTACTATCTCTGCTCCCTCAACTGCAGCAGCAAGTTCATTCTCAACCCCAGCACCTACGTCAGCCAGTCCGGTAGCTAGGCCAAGTGCCCAGACGCCGCGCCGGGTTTTCGCCAGGCGCGACAGGGCCGGACAGGTGTAGACGTAGATGGGCGCGACCGAACAGCTCGCCCAGTTCGTAGCGGGCCTACGCTACCAGGACATCCCTGCCGAGGTCGTGGACGCGGCCAAGGCCGCCATTACCGACGGATTCGCCGTGATGGTGGCCGGATCCCGCCAGCCGCTCGCGGACATAGTGAGCGGCTACGTGCGCCAACTCGGAGGGGTGGCCAACTGCACGGTGGCAGGCCGCCGATTCAAGACCAACGCGCCCTCGGCCGCGTTCGCGAATGGCGTGTTCGGTCATTGCCTGGACTTCGAGATTCAGGGCGTCCCTCCAACACACGGCACGTCGTCGTGCCTACCCGCCGCGCTTGCGCTGGGCGAGCAGAGCGGCGTCGACGGCAAGACCCTCATCACCAGCTACGTGCTGGGATGGGAGGTGCAGGGACGTATCAGGGCTGCCACCGCCGCCGCGGCCAATCCCGCATACCATCCGCCCGGACTGGTGGGACCACTTGGCGGCGCGGCATCCGCGGCGAAGACGCTTGGCCTCAATGCCCACCAAACCCACATGGCGCTTGGCATCGCCGCGTCGCGCACCGGCGGGCTGACCGCGAACACCGGCACCATGGTGAAGTCCACACACCCGGGCAACGCCGCCCGGATGGGAGTGGAGTCCGCGCTGCTCGCCCAGGCCGGCTTCGAGAGCACCGAGCACATACTGGAAGCGCCCAATGGGTACGCGGACGCCCTGTTCGGCGGCGGCGAAGGCGTAGATTGGGGCGTGATGACCGACGGTCTGGGCGAAACGTTCCGGCTGACCAATCCGGGCTACGACATCAAGCGCTTTCCGGCGCAGGTGCACATGCAGCGCCCAATCGAGGCCGTGCTGGGGCTGCGGAGGGAGTATCGTCTGAACGCGGACATGGTCCAGACGCTGACGCTGGCGGTGCGAGACAGGGGCCACTCGGCGTCCGTGCCCAGGAGCGGCCTGGACGGGAAGTTCAGCGTGGAGTACTGCGCGGCGGCGGCGCTTATGGACGGGGAGGTGAGGATCGAGACCTTCACCGACGAGCGCCGGTTCCATGGCGACCTGGAGGCCGTGCTCGGAAAGGTGCGGATCGTGCCGTCGTCGGCGCCGCAGGCGGCGACTGCCACGGCGGTTCTGCAAGACGGCTCTGAGGTGAGTTACACCTGCGACCACTTCCGGGGAGCCATCGCCAATCCGATGAGCGTCGAGGAGCGTCTGGCGAAAGCGAGGACCTGCGTTCGGACTGTACATGGCCCCGCTGAAACCGGGCGCCTCATCGCGCTGTTAGAGCGGCTCGACGAGCAGGAGGATCTCTCGGAGGTTATGCGGCTCGCCGGCGGTCCGTGATCGAGCCTAGCGCCGCACGAACACCACGCCGCCGCTGCCTACATAGCGGTCCCTGAGGTCCTCGAACAGTTTCAATTTCTCCGGCTGGAAATCGGTGGGGCGCTCGTCGTCGTCGAGCCAGGGATTCGGGAAGTAGAGGCGAATGGTCGTCCGCTCGTCCGCGTCCGACATGCGCACGTAGTAGAGCCTGGGGAAGCTGTGGAAGTTGTCCTCGGCATCCACGAACTGCACGCCGTCGATCTTGAGCAGGTTCAGGTGCACGTGCCACGAGCCGGCCTCCAGCATCGCCCATTCGTCCTCGAAATCGGGCTTCATCCCAGGCGGCGGGTGTAGCTCCGCGACCGCGCCGCCGGAATCCACGACGACGAGCACTCCCTTATGGGCGAGTAACTCTTCGAGGAGGCGCTTTACAATCGAGTTGTCTATGGGCATGCCGTTCGTTGCTCCGGGCAGGGTTCCCATTACCTTACCAATCCAGGTGCGCTGCGGCAAACCGGCGGCGCGTTGACGGGCTGGGCGGCTGGTGATAGCATCGCCGCGACTCTACAACGGCGGCGCGCTGGCGTCCCGCATGCCGCTCACCGGGCCGACGCGGCGTTGCCTTCGCACCCATGCGGCCCTAGAGACTTCCATTGCACTTAGCAACCCGCCTCGCGAGGCGTGTCCCGTTCTTCTATGGCTGGGTGGTGCTGTACGGCGCAAGCGCGGCGCAGTTCGCGTCGAACGCCGCCGCAAGCCTTACCATGTCCGTGTTCATCTACCCCATCTCCCAGGACCTGGGATGGAGCCGGACGCTCATCGCGGGAGCGGCCAGCCTGGGGGGACTGGTGGCCACAGTGCAGTCGCCGCTGATAGGCTGGCTGATGGACCGCTACGGCATCCGCGTGGTGCTGGCAAGCAGCGTGCTCGCGCTGGGACTGTCGATCATGTACCTGTCGTGGGCAACGGCGCCGCTGGCATTCTACATCGGCTATGCCATCGCGCGGTCGATGTTCTCGAGTCCCATCAAGATAGGCTCTTCGGTGGCGGTGTCGCGCTGGTTCATCGAGCGGCGCGGGCGCGCTACCGGGATGCTGTTCCTGTCGCACGCCGCGGGCATGACGACTTTTCCTCTGGTGGCGGGCCTCGTGATAGCGCAGAGGGACTGGCAGGATGCCTGGCTCGCCCTAGGGGCGATCGTGCTCGTGGTGGCGCTTGTTCCAGCCATGTTGATAGTGCAGAACCCGGAGGACGCCGGACTGCGGCCTGACGGCAGGACCGGCGCCCGTAACCGGGGAGAACAGGCGGACGGGGGTCGCGACCCGATCTGGACACTCGGGGAGGCGGTGCGGACGCCGGCGCTGTGGCTGCTTGCGCTGGCGGGCGGGTTCGTGTTCATGATCCAGGCGGGCACCAACGTTCACATAGGGGCGTTCTTCAGGGACCAGGGCCTGGACGCGGGTGTGGCGGCGCTCGCGGTGAGCGTCAACGCGATGTCCACCGGCGCGGCGAGCCTGGTGTGGGGATGGCTGGCGGACCGAGCGCCGGTGCGGTACGTGTTCGCGGCGGTAGCACTGGTGATGACGGCAGGGGTGGCGCTGGTGGTGAACGCCGACAGCGCGGTCGAGGCCATCGTGTACTCAAGCATACTCGGCACGTCGATTGGAGGCATCCTGGTGGTGCCGCCGGTGGCATTCGCCAACTACTTTGGGCGGTCTTCGATTGGCGTCATCCGGGGCGTGACGGAGCCGTTTGCCTCGGGCGGGCAGGCTATCGCCGTGCTGTTTTCCGGGATCATATTCGACACTACGGGCAGCTACCACGCGGCGTACCTGACGTTCGCCGGGCTGGGGGCCGTGACCATGGTAATTCTGCTTTTCACAAAGCCTCCACGGAGGAAGGGAACGAGCGATCAGAGCGAAGGTGCGAAGGGAGAAGAGGCTCGGCGAGGTGGTGGGAGTTGATGGAGCCAACGAGTGGACTCGAACCACCGACCTGCGGTTTACGAAACCGCTGCTCTACCGGCTGAGCTACGTTGGCGTCCTGGCAACAGGCGTATTGTACTATGCGGGCTGCCGCCGCTCAAGGTTGCTACGCCAACAGGCGTGTGCTACATTCCGAGCGGACGGCACGAATGACAATTGAACGGAGGGCAGGACGATGGCCGAGGCGTATTCGGTAAAGTTCGAATCCAACCTGGAGCTGCCGCTCAGGGACGGCACGAAGACCTACGTGGACGTCTTCCGGCCGGACGCCGCAGGCTCCTTCCCCGGTCTGTTGCAGCGCACGCCGTATGACAAGAGTTCGGTGGGCAGCCGCGGGGGAACGCTGGACGCGATCATGGCGGCGTCGCGCGGATACGCGGTGGCGATACAGGACGTGCGGGGGCGATACAGCTCGGGGGGCGAGTTCTACACCTTCGTCAATGAAAGCAACGACGGTCACGACTCGGTGGAGTGGCTCGCTTCGCAGCCGTGGTGTACGGGCAAGGTGGGTATGTACGGCGTCTCCTACGTGGGGGCGACGCAGTGGCTGGCGGCAAAGTCCAAGCCGCCTTCGCTCAAGGGCATAGCGCCGGGCGTGACGGCCTCCAACTACCAGGAGGGCTGGGCGTGGCAGGGGGGCGCGTTCGAGCTTGGCTTCAACCTCTCCTGGACCGTCGGCGCACTGACTGCAGCCAACTGGGGGAACCTGTCGCGCCGCCTGCCTCTGACCGACGAGGGGCTGGAGAGCATCATTCGGGCCAAGGACGACCTGAACACGGGCTTCGCTCACCTCCCCATGAAGGACGTTCCAGACCTGCAGGGCGGGCTTGCTCCCTACTACTACGACTGGATGGCGCACCCGGAGTACGACGATTACTGGAAGGCGGTTTCGATAGAGGAGTCGCACGCCGAGATCGAGGTGCCGGCGTTCAATTTCGGCGGCTGGTACGACATCTTCCTTGGCGGCACCATTCGCAACTACGTGCGCATGAGCAAACTGGGGGCGACCGAGGACGCCCGACGGGGGCAGAAGCTGGTGATAGGCCCGTGGATTCACGGCGGCTCGCCAGCCAGCGTGTCCGGAGACTATAACTTCGGAACGCGGGCGGCGGCGCTCGCGCTGGACCTGCAGGGTCAGATACTCTCGCATTACGACTACTGGCTGAAGGGCGAGGACAACGGCTTCGTCGATCAACCCCCGGTGCGGGTATTCGTGATGGGCGAGAACGTGTGGCGGTACGAGGATAGCTGGCCGCTGGAGCGGGCCGTGGACACGAGATACTACCTGCGCAGCGGCGGCAAGGCCAACACGCTGAACGGCGACGGGGCGTTGAGCCTGGACTCGCCGAATGCTGAGCCGCCCGACGTGTTCGCGTACAACCCGCTGGATCCCGCGCCGACTCGGGGCGGTCAGCTTTGCTGCGACCCGGCGTTCATGGCGTCCGGGGCGTACGATCAGCGGCCGGTGGAGGCGCGCCCGGACGTGCTGGTGTACTCCACGCCGCCGCTGGAGCGGGACACGGAGGTCACGGGTCCAGTGCGGGTGACGCTGTACGCATCGAGCTCGGCCAGGGACACGGACTTCACCGCAAAGCTGGTGGACGTCTATCCCGACGGGTACGCGCGCAACCTGACCGACGGGATCATCAGGGCACGCTATCGCAAGCCTAGGTCCGCGGCGAGCCTGATCCAGCCGGGCCAGGTGTACGAGTTCGACATCGATCTGTGGGCGACAAGCAACCTGTTCAAGAAGGGGCACCAGATCCGGGTGGAGGTCTCGAGCAGCAACTTCCCGCGCTTCGACCGCAACACGAACACGGGCGAGCCAATCGGCACGGACGGGGACTTCGTTTCGGCGTTGCAGACGGTGCACCACACGGCGGAGTACCCATCGCATATAACGCTGCCGGTCGTGCCGCGCGGCTAGGGGCCGGCGGCCCAACAGCTTATGGAGGACGAACAATGACCACCTCTTCCTTTCCCACGATTCACAAGCCGAGCCGCGACGAGATGAGCGTCGCGCCGAACCTGGAGTACGCAAAGACGCGCGGGGATTTCGACTGGCAGCAGATGTACTCCGAGCTCGACTGGCTGCCGGGCGGGCATCTGAACAAGGCGCACGAGGCGATCGACCGACACGCGAACGGCCCGCGGCGGGATAAGATCGCCATGATCTGGGAGGGCAAGAACGGGGAGCGCGAGGACTACACGTTCGGCCAGATGAAGACGCTCACCAACAAGTTCGCGAACGTCATCAAGAGCCTGGGCATCGAGAGGGGCGACAGGGTGTTCCTGTTCATGGACAGGCTGCCGGAGACGTACATAGCATTCTTCGGCATACTGAAGGCGGGAGCCGTTGTGGGGCCGCTGTTCTCAGCGTTCGGGCCGGACCCGGTGAGGGACAGGCTGCAGGACAGTGGAGCGAAGGTGCTGGTCACGCAGCCGGAGTTGCGGCGGCGGATTACGGGCATCATCCCGGAGCTGTTCGAGCTACAGCACATCATCATCGTGAACAAGAACGGCCGGGACAGCGAGGGCCGGGACATGGCCGACCTGGACTGGGACGAGGAGATGGGCAAGGCGTCGGCGGACTTCAGCACGGCGCTGACGAGCCAGTACGACTACTCGGTGATGCACTACACGTCGGGGACCACGGGCAAGCCGAAGGGCGCGGTGCACCGTCACCAGGCGGTGGTGCAGCAGTACGCGACCGGGAAGTGGGCGCTGGACCTGCACGAGGACGACGTGTACTGGTGCACGGCGGATCCGGGCTGGGTGACGGGCACGTCGTATGGGATGCTGGCGCCGTGGACGAACGGGCTAACGCAGCTCATCTACGAGGGCGGATTCCGGGCGAGCGCGTGGTACGAGATGCTCCAGAAGCACAAGGTCACGGTGTGGTACACGGCTCCGACGGCGATAAGGATGCTGATGAAGGCGGGGGAGGAGTTGCCGCGCCGATACGACCTGTCCAGGCTCAGGTACTCGTGCAGTGTGGGGGAGCCGCTGAATCCCGAGGCGGTGGTGTGGGGAGAGAAGGCCATCGGGATGCCGTTCCACGACAACTGGTGGCAGACGGAGACGGGGGCGATACTGGTGGCGAACTACCCGGAGATGGACATCAGGCCCGGATCGATGGGTCGGCCCATACCGGGCGTGGAAGTGGGGGTGGTGGACGAGAACTTCGACCCGGTGCCGCCGGGCACGGACGGCAATCTCGTGGTCAGGCCGGGGTGGCCTTCGATGTTCCACTCGTACTGGAACAACACGGAGATGTACAACTCGCGGTTCCGCAAGGGGTGGTACGTCACGGGCGACAGCGCGCGGATAGACGAGGACGGCTACTTCTGGTTCGTGGGGCGCACGGACGACGTAATCAACACGGCGGGCCACCTGGTGGGTCCGTTCGAGGTGGAGAGCGCGCTGATCGAACATCCGGCGGTGGCCGAGGCGGGGGTGATAGGCAAGCCCGACCCCATCGCGATGGAGATCGTGAAGGCGTTCGTGGCGCTGAAGGACGGGTTCGAGGCCACGCCTCAGTTACAGAGGGAGATCACGCGGTTCAGCCGCGAGAAGCTGAGCGCCGGGGTCGCGCCGCGGGAGATCGAGTTCGTGCCGTCGCTGCCGAAGACGCGGAGCGGGAAGATCATGCGGCGGCTGTTGAAGGCGCGGGAGCTGGGTCTGCCGGAGGGCGACACGAGCACGCTGGAGGAAGAGGAGTAGGGTTCAGGCACCCCCATCCTAACCTTCCCCCTGCGAGGGGGAAGGGATATGCGGAACCCTC
Source organism: Dehalococcoidia bacterium (assembly GCA_034422735.1). GTDB lineage: Bacteria > Chloroflexota > Dehalococcoidia > Lucifugimonadales > CATOSD01 > CATOSD01. Next base: position 44,910 of record DAOUJL010000012.1, read on the forward strand.
TCCCATCAACGGAGCGGGGGCATTAGGAACCCTCCCCTTGCGAGGGGGAGACTGGAATGAGCGGGGCGGCGTGAATTTGCCGCCTTTCAGACGCGGCCATATAATGGCGCCACTTTGCAGGCAGGAGATTCTCGGTGGGATTCGAATACATCGTTGTGGATAAGCAGGAGGGCGTGGGCACTATCAGGCTGAACCGGCCGGAGGTGCTGAACGCGCTGAGCAGGGACCTTTACCGCGAGGTGAACGAGGCGGTCCTGGACATGGAGGCGGATGCCGGTGTGAAGGCGGTGATCTTCACGGGGACTGGGGAGCGGGCGTTCTCCGCCGGGGCGGACATACACGAGATGGCGCGCAACGCGGAGCTTGAGACGCCGCCTGAGCCGTACCCGGGGAGCGATCTGTTCTCGTGGAACATCGCGTCGTGCGGGAAGCCGACTATCGGCGCGCTGAACGGGCTGTGCTACGGCGGCGGGGCGCTGATGTCGTCCAGCTTCGACATCCGGGTTGGGTGCGAGCGGACGCGGTTCCGGTTCCTGGCGGCGTCGTACGGGCGGGTGAACTCGACGTGGACGCTGCCGATGCAGGTGGGGTGGCCGAAGGCGAAGGAGCTGCTGTTCACGGGCCGCGTGGTGGAGGCGGAGGAGGCCTTTCAGATAGGGCTGCTCAACCACCTGGTGCCGTCGGAGGAGTTGATGGGGAAGGCGGTGGAGATCGGGCAGCTCATCGCGGCGAATGACGAGCGGATGGTGCAGGGCATCAAGGAGCTGATGATCGAGAACGTGGGCGCGGGCTGGCGAGGGATGCACGACAACGAGGTGGAGGCGAGGGACGGGAAGCTGTCGGCGACGACGGTGGAGGAGGGGTTCAAGGAGTTTCTGGACAGGAAGGGGAGGAAGTAGGGGTCTTATCTTTCGCCCTCACCCTGCCCCTCTCCCATCAAGGGAGAGGGGATTTAGTGGAGCGCGGGAGGCTGGTGCTAGGGCAACGGCTTTAGATTCCTCGGCTGCGCTTCGCTCCGCTCGGAATGACAGCGGGGCGAAGGGAGAGGGGACAATTGGTAGGTTGAGCAAGAGAGGGATGTGAGTACTATGACGAATTCGGTGAAGGCTCCGTTGGAAGGTATCCGGGTGCTGGATTTGGGGCGGTACCAGGCGGGCCCCAGGTGCGCGTTGATGTTCGCGCGCATGGGCGCGGAGGTCATCAAGGTCGAGACGCTGAGGGGCGATGAGAGCCGGGCGAACGGGCCGACGGTTAGGGGCCAGAGCGCGTACTGGGTGCAGTACAACAGCGGCAAGAAGAGCCTGTCGATCAACCTGCGGACGGACGAGGGCAAGGAGGTAATCCGGGACCTGGTTAAGGTGTCGGACGTGCTGCTTCAGAACTTCAGGCCGGGCACCATAGACGTGATGGGTCTGGGGTATGACGTGCTGAAGAAGCTGAACCCGCGGATCATCATGATCAACGTGTCGGCTTACGGACAGTACGGGCCGCTGCGGGACCGGGTGGGATTCGACCCGATCGGGCAGGCGATGGGCGGCATGGCGTCGCTGACGGGGTTCCCGGACGACCCGCCGATTCTGACGGCCTTCCCGCTGATCGACAGGATCACGGCGCTGCACGCGACGATAGGGGCGCTGGCGGCGCTGAGGGAGCGCGAGATCTCCGGCGAGGGCCAGGCGATAGACGTGTGCCTGGCGGACACCGGGTTCACGACCAACGAGATACCGATTTCGGCGTACCTGGGCGGCGGCATCGTGTCCGAGCGCAGGGGCAACGGCAGCGGGCTGGGCGGCATGTACCAGACCACCGACGGCTGGCTGATAATCGCGGCGAACAACGACCACATGTGGGGTCGGTTGTGCGAGGCGCTGGAGAAGCCGGAGTGGCTGGAGGACGCGCGGTTCGCGACGCGGGCGGACCGTGGCACGAACACCGACGAGTTGGAGCGGGAGCTGACGGAGTGGTTTTCCACCCGCACCACCAAAGAGGCCGTGGACTATCTTTCGAGCTACTCGATTCCGTGCGCACCGGTGAACGACGTGGTGCAGGCGGCGAACGAGCCGCACCTTCAGGAACGCGAGATCATGATGGAGGTGCCGGACCCGGTGGCGGGGACGATGTGGGTGAGCGGCAAGATGATCAAGTTCAGCCGGACACCGATGGTGGTTGGCTCGGCGCCGACGCCGGGGCAGCACAACGAGGAGATTCTGAAGGACGTCCTCGGGTACACCGACGAGAGGGTTCGGGAGCTTCAGGACGCGGAGGTCATCAGCAGCCAGGAGGCGGTGCTGGCGGACGACTAGGGGGGTGGCGTTCACCCTGTCTTCACCCTCGCCAGTCCCCTCTCCCGCGACGGGAGAGGGGACTGGCGAGGAAGGCGGGGGCGTGGTGTGGATGTCAGGGGCCTTAGATTCCTCGGCTGCGCTCCGCTCCGCTCGGAATGACAGTGGGGAGAGGGCGTGCTCCGCTCGGAATGACATGAGATGGAAGGCGCTCGGGATAACGGGCGTGTGTGGGTCCAGGCCAGGCACCCCGTCTTCACCCTCACCCTGACCCTCTCCCATCAAGGGAGAGGGGACCGGTTCGTCGATCTCTTCGCGGGGATCGGGGTCGGGGGGTGGCGTGTAGGCTCGTATGAGGTCGTGGCGCCATGGGAGGACGGCTCGCACGATTGGGAGAGGGTGCGGGAACTCGTCCCTGGCGGCGCAGCGGTCGAGATACATGGCGACCTTGTGGAGTCCGGAGAGACCGGAGTTCCAGGCGTCGGCCATATTGAGGAAGTCCCAGCCGTCGCCGCGGTTGTAGGCGGCGTGGCGGTACCAACGATTGTCGACGAAGTCGAGGAGGTCTTCGAGGGCGACTTCGGCGAGTTCGGCGGCGAACTGTTTTTCCAGTCTTCGGACGGTGCCTTCTAGATGCCGGGACACTGGGCCTTCTTTCTCAGGGCGGCGGCCCTTTCGAGGTTCTCGACGCGCCGGTCGAGGCGCTCGGTCTGGCGGGCGCTCTGGGCGAGCTTGAGGGCAGCGAGGGCGGCGTCGAGGCGGACGCGCTGGCGGCCGGACTGCATGAGCTCGAAGATGACGGAGATGGCGTCCTGCGCCATCGACTGGGCCTCGATTTCGGCGACGTGGAGGACCTCTTTGCGGAGTCTCTCGAGGGCCTCGCGGAAATCGGGGTCTTCGAGCCACCTGTAGAGGGTGGTGCGGGAGATGTTGGCGTTCCTGGCGCGCTGGGAGGCGGAGCCGGGGCCGAGCAGATAGGGAAGGGCGAGTATCTGCCTGGGCGAAAGAACGTCCTGAAGATGTGTATCATCCTGTAGCATTTGTATCAGATCGGCGTTTTCGCCCTCGAATTCATGGGGATTCGGGGGCGATTCCGGGACGGGGTGGGACTCATCCGGGTCGACAGGGGACTCGAGCGTGACGATGGTGTTACGGTCGGGCAGGGCCGGGAGGTTGGGATTGGGGTGGTTGTCGGTCATGGTGTGTGGTTCCTTTCGGTGTTGGGATAAATGGAGCGTAGCACGTATGTTCGGGGCGTGTCAATGGGGGTGGGTTGTGGGATTATCCGCGAAGAGACACGGAGAAGGATCATGGACGAATATGGAAAGGAGGCGCTATGACTGACCCAAACAGCTGTTAGCGAGACGGACCAAGAGAAGGCGAAGAAACTTGCGCGTGAAGGAAGATCTATAACTTACATCAGCAAGGAGTTGGGGGTTAGTTGGGGTGAGGCGCGAGGGCTCGTGCCTACAGGCAGTTGGCTCGGTGCCAAAGTGAAGCTGACAAATCGGCTTGAGAAGCTGGCCACAGAACCAAACGAGGCCAAAAGGAAGAAGATGGTGGAAGAAGCCGACATCTTTGCAGATTTCCTGTACGACTCCGCCAAGCATCTTAGGAGTCAGGTCGACGCGGCGCGAAGGGCACTGGACCGATAGCAGGAACGTGCGAAGGGGTGATGGGAACACGGCACCCCCATCCTAACCTTCCCCCCTGCGAGGGGGAAGGGACTAAGTAACTATCTCAAAATCCTAACCCACAGATGCATAGAGTGGATTCAGGGACGATATGTAAGGTTTCTCCAACAGGACCGGGAGGAACCGCATGACGCAACAAGATAC
>DAOUJL010000013.1:0-15978 GCA_034422735.1 Dehalococcoidia bacterium
GTATCTTGTTGCGTCATGCGGTTCCTCCCGGTCCTGTTGGAGAAACCTTACATATCGTCCCTGAATCCACTCTATGCATCTGTGGGTTAGGATTTTGAGATAGTTACTAAGTGGTAAGTAGAAGGAAGGAGGCCGGCCATGACCATAAATGCGTATCTCAACTTCAACGGCAACTGCCGCGAGGCTTTCGAGTTCTACCAGTCGGTGTTCGGCGGGGAATTCAACAACCTGGCCACTTTCGCTGAAATGCCGGATGACATACCGGTTGGCGAGGACGACAAGGACAAGATAATGCACATGTCGCTCAACGTCGGTTCGAGCGTGCTGATGGGAAGCGACGTGCCCGAGCACTTCGGGCCGCCCCGCACGTTCGGCGACAACGTGGCGCTCTCGTTCGTCGCGGAAAGCCGGCTGGAGGCAGACGCTCTGTTCGCCGCAATGTCGATGGGCGGCAAGGTGGAGATGCCCATGCAGGACATGTTCTGGGGGGACTATTTCGGAGCCTGCGTCGACCGCTTTGGGATCAACTGGCAGTTTCTACACTCACCGGCGCAGTAGTCGGCAAGGGCGGGAGCGGGCCGGCGGGCTAGAGGATCTGCGATAGAAACAGCTTGGTCCTGTCGCTCTGCGGGTCGTGGAACATCTGGTCCGGCGGTCCTTCCTCCACCAGCAGGCCCTCGTCGAACATCATCATCCGGTCCGCGACTTCTCGCGCGAATCCCATTTCGTGAGATACCACGAGCATGGTCATGCCGGACTGGGCCAGCCCTTGCATGACGTCCAGCACCTCTTTGATCATCTCGGGGTCGAGTGCCGACGTCGGCTCGTCGAACAGCATGACGTTGGGCTGCATGGCGAGCGCCCGCGCGATGGCGACGCGCTGCTGCTGGCCGCCCGATAGCTGAGCCGGGTACTTGTCGGCCTGCTCCTCGATACCAACACGACGCAGTAACTCCAGGGCGGTCTCCTCCGCCTCGGCGGCAGGCACCTTGCGCACCTTGATGGGGGCCAGGGTGATGTTGCTCATGACGCTCAGATGGGGAAACAGATTGAACGACTGGAAGACCATCCCCACGTCACGCCGTATGGCGTCGATGTTGCGTATGTCGTTCGTCAGCTCGATTCCGTCCACGATGATGTCGCCCCGCTGGTGCTCCTCGAGGCGGTTGATGGTGCGGATGAACGTGGACTTGCCCGAGCCGGACGGCCCGAAAATGACCACCACTTCGCCTTTGTTCACGCTGGTGGTTATTCCCCTGAGCGCGTGAAACTGTCCGTACCACTTGTGCACGTCGCGGCATATTATCATCTGCTCGGCGCCGCTGCTCGCGTCTGTAGTAGCCATAGCCTGCTCCTATCTCTCTCCCACGCCCAGGTGGAGCTCGTAACGGCGGCTGATGTACGACATGCCGTAGCAGAATACCCAGAACACCACGGCGAGGAAGATGAACAGTTCCTGCGCGCTGGCGAGCAGTTCCGGATTGCCCTGGATGTACGCCCGGCTTTCCTCGACTATGTCCAGCATCCCGATGATGTATATCAGGCTGGTGTCTTTGAACAGCGAGATGAACTGGCCCACGATTGCCGGAATGACGTTGCGAATGGCCTGGGGCAGCGAAATCAGCAGGGTCGTCTGCCAACCCGGCAGGCCCAGTGCCCGGGCAGCCTCCGCCTGTCCCGGGTGAAGAGCCTGCAGCCCTCCCCGTATGTTCTCGGCCATGTACGCCGAGCTGAACAGGGTGATCCCAATCGCGGCGCGAGGCAGTGGGTCAAGCGGAAAGTCCCTTGGAAACGCCAGCGGCACCAGCACCTGAGACATGAACAGCAGCGTGATCAGGGGCACGCCTCTGAACACCTCTATGAACACGACACAGATACCCTTGACGACCTGGAGGTCGCTGCGCCGGCCAAGCGCCAGCGCAATGCCGATGGGCAGGCTGAGCGATATGCCGACAACGGCCAGCAGAATGTTGAGCATCAGCCCGCCCCAGTCCTTCAGGTCCACGACGGGCTCCAGGCCAGGGATCCAACTGAACAGTAGGTCCGGCATGAGGCCGGGCCCGCCGTCCTCCCATCCGCGCACTAACAGGAGCGTAAGCAGGAACGCCGCGACAGCGAAGATTCCGACGCCCTTGACGGCGCCGAAGAAGGGAATAAGGCGCGCCACCGCCCAGCCCAGCGCGAGCGCCGGCATGTTCGCAAGCAGGAGCAGTCGCACGTCCATGCCCATACGCTCGAAGCTGTACGGGAGAAACGCGAATGCAGCGGCAACCGCGACGACGGTGATCGCGATTCTCTTGGCGGCACCGCCGCCGGCGATCGCCCAGACCATTCCCAACAGCATCGAGGCCAGCAGCAGCCCGACTTGCGGCCTCCAGAAGCAGTTGTTTCCGGGGCAGGCCTGGTCGTTGTTGTATGGACCCAGTACGAACAGGCCGCCGATCTCGGCGATGACTCCCCAATTGGCTTCCAGGAACATCCATCTTATGCCGAACCAGCCTCCAATCAGCAGGAAGGTGGCGGACAGAAGGGTCAGCGCGCCGCTGAATCGCGAATCGAACAGGTTAGCGCGCACCCAGCCCAGGACGCCGACCTCGGAGCGTGGCGGCGGCAGCATGGGGGCGGAGGCCGTGTTCGTGTCAGTCGCCATGTCCTAGCCTTCCCGGAACCGGATGTGGCGGTTGTACAGATTGCCGATCAACGACCAGGTGAGGCTCATCGCGAGGTATGCGAGCATGAGGAGTATGTAGATGGAGACGGCAGGGGCCGTCTGGGTCATGGTCTTGGCGACGTTCGTAAGGTCGGAGTAGCCTATGGCTCCCGCCAGGCTGCTGTTCTTGGTGAGGTTAAGGCACTGGCTGATCAGTGGTGGAATTATCACGCGCAGGGCCTGCGGAAACGTAACGTGTCGAAGCGCCTTCATCGGAGACAGGCCCAGCGCGGAGGCGGCCTCGCGCTGGCCGCGGCTTACCGACTGGATGCCGGCGCGCACAATCTCGGCGATGAATGACGAGGTGTAGATGACCAGGCCCACAAGCAGTCCCAGCAGACCGGCCGAGGCGGTGAAACCGCCATCGATGCGCCCGAATCTCCCCTCTGGCGCCGGGTATGACGGTACGAAAGGAGCCGCGCTGGATGCCAGCCCGATGACGATCCAGCCGGCGACGGCTATCAGCAGAGCCGCGGCAAAGCCGTACAACACCGGGTAGGACGATACGCCAGACTCGATCTCGCGGTGGCTCAGCCACCGGTGGACTGCAAAACCACTCACAACCCCTAGGGCGGCCACCGCAAGCCACAGCAGCCCAGCGCCCGGACTGCTTGCTGCCATCCAGGGGATCGATATGCCGGCATTGTTCACGTAAAGGTTGCCGGCGATTACGTACCCTTCCCGAACCGGCGGCAGCGCGAGCAGGATGTAAAACCAGAAGAAGAGCTGGACCAGCAGGGGAACGTTCCGAAAGAACTCGATGTAGACGGTGGCTATCTTGGAAACAATCCAGTTGGTGGACAGCCGCGAGACTCCTACGAATATGCCCAGCAGAATCGCCAGGATTATGCCGGACACGGCGACGATGAGGGTGTTTGTCGTAACGACTACCAAGGCATAGAGGAAAGTCTGGGAGGGATCGAAGGGAAGGAAGTGCTGCCCAATGGGCGTCTGATAGGCCCTGGACAGAAAACTGAATCCGAAAGGAATGTTGCGGTCCTGTATGGCGCTTCCGATGTTGAAGAAGAACCATACGACGAGGGTAACCACAACCACGCTCGACACAATCTGCGATGTCCAGCGGATGATGCGCTCATGCCGCCAGACCGGTATGCCCTCGTAGGTCAGATTTCGTGGAATGGTCGTCATGTGCCCTGCCAGTCCCGCTTTCGGCTTAGGCGGGGGTTAGAGCCATCCGACAAGAGAAGCGGTGGCGCCGCCTGCGACCGCCCAGCGCGGCAGCGTCTACAGTTCCCCTCTTAAGCATGGGCATGGGCAGGCCAACAGCCTGCCCATGCCTTTCGCGGCGTCGCCGAACCGGTCACCAGCCGTGACGGACCTGGTCCGCCCGGCTGACAACCAAAATGGAATACCTGGGATTTCCCCTACCGCAGGGGCGCCGCGTAGATCTGGCCGCCCTTGGGGCAGTCGGCGCATGGGGCCGAGGCCCACAGGGCATTCCGGCCGTTCTCCCTGGGCAGGTCGATGCCGCCCGGCCCGAGGTTGCGGTCGTAAATCTCGCCGTAGTTGCCCACCGCGCGAATCACGTCCTGGGCGGCAGTCTGGCTTATACCCAGGCTCTCCTGGCCGAACGAGCCTTCCAGCCCGAACAGCCTGTCCACCTTAGTGTCGCCGGTGGCGGCAGTAGGTACGTTGGCCGAGGTCACGCTGTAGGCTTCCGCGTAGATGAGTATGCCCATGACGGTCTTGACGATGTCGAACCACTGGTCGTCGCCGTGCGGCACCACCGGCCCAAGCGGCTCCTCCGAGATGGTCTCGGGCAGGATCACGTGCGCGCTCCTATCCGCGAGGGCCGTGCCGAGCGCGGCAAGCTGGGAGCGGTCATTGGTGAACGCGTCGCACTGTCCGCTCTCGTAGGCGGCGACCACCGCGTCGGTGTCCTCGAACGTCAGCGGGTCGATGTTCAGACCGTTCTGGCTGGAGAAGTCCTGGAGGTTCAGTTCGGTGGTGGTTCCCTGCGTCACGCAGACCGTCGCACCCTGCAACTCGAGCGCGCTGTCGATGCCCAGGCTCCTGTTGACCATGAAGCCCTGTCCATCGTAGAACATGGTCTGGGCGTAGTTGCCCCACTGCGAGTCGCGCGAAGTTGTCCAGGTGACGGTGCGCACGAGCATGTCGACCTCGCCGGACTGGACGGTCGGGCCACGTTCGGCCGCGGTAATCAGCCGAATCTCGATAGCGTTGGGGTCGCCCAACACGGCGGCTGCGAGAGCACGGCACAGGTCGATGTCGAAGCCCACGTTGTTGCCGGCACTGTCGATGCTGCCATAGCCTGGAACGTCGTTCCGGCTGGCGCAGATGACCCTGCCCCTGCTCTTGACTTGCTCAAGCCTCTCGCCTGTCGCGGGCATCGCCATTTCGGCGGGCGCCATGGCTTCCGCTTCTGCCTTGGTCATCATTCCCAAGTCCGAAGCGCGATCCATTATCTCGTCATCGCTCAGCTCTTGCGCGCAGGCCACTATGGCCACGGCGGCCAAAGCGGTCAGTGCCGCCAAGGCGAAGAGCTTAATCATCTTTGACATCTGCGAAACCTCCCATGTCTGTCAACTGAATTTGCAGACGGTAAACTTGTACCACCTGAATGCGCTCGATCCAAGCGGCCTTGTCAATTCTAGTAGCGCCCCGCCGGAGTGTCAACGCAAATGAAACGCCTATGAATTGATTTTTAGTCTCAGTTTGTCGGCCGCCATCCTTGCGGGCGGCCCCCAATATGGCAGGAGCGACGTCAGCCGCGGGCGGTTTGGATGGCTTCGACCAGCCGGGCGGACGCGTCCTCAGGGTTTTCGGCGAACGTGACGGCGCTGACCACGCAGACACTGTCAGCACCCGCTCGCACCACGTCGGCTATGTTGTCCAGATTGATGCCCCCGATCGCGACGACAGGTATCGAAACCGCTTCCTTGACCCGCGCGATGGCGTCCACACCCAGGGACCTGCGCCCGCTCTTGCCCATCGTGGTCGTTGCGAAGATAGCCCCGACCGCGGCGTAGTCTGCGCCGTCGGCCTGCGACCGGCGCGCCTCCTCGACGCCGCCATTGGAGGTGCCCACGAGCTGCCGCGGGTCCAGCACGGCGCGGGCGCTGGGGACGGGCAGGTCTGTCTGGCCCACGTGCAGCGCGTGCGATCCGACCGCGCGCGCCAAGTCGGCGTCGTCGTTGACCACGAACAGGCCGCCGTACTCCTCGCACATAGCCTGCAATCTGTGGGCGTCGGGCAGCGCCTCGCCTTTGTCACGGGACTTGTCGCGGAGCTGCACCACGCTCGCTCCTCCCTGCAGCGCCGCCTCGGCGACGTCCAATATCGGCCGGCCGCGCGTGGCCTCCGGGTCGACGATGACGTACAGGCCGCGCACGCGGGCGGCGGCCGATGCGCGCAGATCGCTGCCCACCTTCTGACCGGCGCGAGAGAGCACCAGGCGCGCTCGCTCGACCCAGTTGGCGTCGAGCACCGGTTCGCCGGAATCGGCGCAGGTCGCCAGCGCGTCTACCGAAGCGGACATAGACGCGACGGCCGATAGCGCCAGTTCGAGCGGCTGGCCCGACATCTCTGCGAGAGACCTGCGGCGGCGCAGGCTCTCCTCGCGGGAAAGGTCCGCTGCCAGGGGGATTGGCAACGACTCCCTTAGCATTTTGATGTCGGAGTGCAGCCCAAGCGGGGAAGTCACCACCGTCTCCAGAAAGCGGTTGCTCTCCACGATGGCGGCCAGATGCGCGTCGACGAACGGATTCATGCTCCCGACCTCTCGTTATGTCGCCACGTGTAGCAGCGGGCGGTGCTGCTCTGTGGCGTGCAGATGGTACACGGCGGAGCGCGCCGCCGTCCAGCGCGCGGCCTCCGCCTCTCGTTGACAGTACAACACCGCCGTCTTACACTCACCGCGTCGGGTACGCTTGGCCGCCCCAAACCACAACCGCGAGGAACGAAACCATGGGCACGACTGAAGACATCGCTCGCTTTGTAGTGGAGACGGACGTGGAGGCTCTTCCGGAGCGGCTCATGCACGAGGGCAAGCGGTGCCTCATCAACTATCTCGCCGTTTCGCTTTACGCCTCGGCGGACCCGTCTCTGAACATACTTTTGGACGTGTTCCGCGAGGAGGGCGGCAAAGGCAACGCGTCGGTCGTCGGCGCGGGCGAGCGCACCTCGATGCAGAACGCCGCGCTGGCGAACGGATACCTCGCCCACCTGGAGGACTACGACGACACTCACTTCCCCACGATCATCCACCCCTCGGCGCCCACCTTGCCGGCGGCGCTCGCGGTGGCCGAGCGCGTAGGCGCGGACGGACGCAGCGCGCTGGCGGCGTCCGTGTTGGGCATGGAGGTGACGTGCCGTATAGGCATGGCCGTTCACCCGGCGCACTACGACGAGGGCTGGCACATAACCGGCACGTGCGGCGTGTTTGGAGCGGCGGCCGCGGCGGGCCGGCTGATGGGAATGGACGCCGGCCGCATGACCCACGCGCTGGGCGTCGCCGGCGCGCAGGCGTCGGGAGTTCGGGTCTCGTTCGGATCGATGACAAAGCCGCTGCACCCCGGGCGTTCGGCCGAGAGCGGCGTGCTGGCGGCACTGCTCGCGAGCCGCGGCTTCACGTCCACTACAGAGATTCTGGAAGGAAGGCGGGGCTTTGCTGAGGTGTACTCCGCCGAGAGCGATCTCGACCGCGCGACGAACGGGCTGGGAGAGGACTGGGAACTGTACCAGAACGGCCTCAAGCCCTATGCCTGCGGTGTGGTGAACCATCCGCTGATAGACGCCATGGTCCGATTCCGCGACGTCCACGGCGTTACGGGCGACATGGTGGAGGAGGTCAGGGCGAGGGTCCATCCGCTTGTGCTGGAACTCGTCGACAGGCCACACCCGAGGGTGGGGCTCGAAGGCAAGTTCTCCTACCAGCACAGCATGGCCGTCGGGCTGGTGGACGGTGCGGCGTTCCCGGCGCAGTACACCGACGCGCGAGTGGCCGATCCCGAGATCACAGGACTCAGGGACAAGATAACCGCCACGGTGGACAACAGCCAGGAAGAAGGGTCCGCCGAGGTGACCCTGCTTCTAACGGACGGCCGCGAGTTGACCGAGGTGGTGGAGCACGCCACCGGTACGCCGGAGAACCCGATAGGCGACGCCCAACTGGAGGACAAGTTCCGCGCCCTGGCCGGTCGCGTGCTGTCCGAAGCTCAGATCGAGAGCGCGCTACCGCGCCTGTGGGCGCTGGAAGAGGTGGACGACGTGGGCGAGCTGTTCCCTCTGCTCCGAGCCGGCGGGTAGCTATGTCCGGCTGCTCGTTTAGAGAACGGCGGCCGCGCGTCAAAGCGGGAAACGCATGGCACAATCACTGCTGACCGGCCTCAACGTACTGGAGCTCGGCGAGGGTGTGCCCGCGGCCTACTGCGCGAAGCTGCTTGGCCAGCTTGGCGCGCGCGTAGCGAAGGTCGAGCCGCCTTACGGCGACAGGGCGAGGCGGGCAGGGCCGTTTCCCGGCGACCAGCCGCACCCCGAGCGTAGCGCGCTCTTTCTGGCCCTCAACGTGAATAAGTACGGCGTCACCGCCGACCTCGCAACGGATGAGGGCCGACGGGCGGTGCGGTCTCTGGCGTCCGAATCGGACGTGGTCGTCGAGAACCTTGGAACCGGCGCGCTCGACTCCCTGGGTTTTGGCTACGACGATCTCGCCGCCACGAATCCAGGCCTCGTCTACGCGTCGATTACGCCGTACGGACCGTGGAGTCCGCGCGACGGGCTACCGGCAACGGACCTCACGCTCTTTCACGAAAGCGGCCACGCCCACGCGCTGCTCGGCCCGGTCGACGACCCGGACCGCGTTCCGCCGGTACGCGCGGGCGGCTGGCAGTCGCACCTCGCGGCAGGGCTGGCCGCCGCGACCGCTGTGCTGACGGCGATCTACCGCAGGCAGATTACAGGCGAGGGCGCCCGCGTAGACGTCTCGGAATACGAGGCGCTGGCCACGCAGCTAATCGCGTCGTTTGCCGGGCACGCCTACGGGCAACCCGCCGCGTCTCGCGACCGCGGCAAGATCGGCTCGGTAGGGGCCATCGGGGGTGTGCTGCCATGCAACGACGGCCACATCGCGATCTCGCCGCGGGAGGAGGCGCAGTGGAGGCAGTGGCTCGAGATGATGGGCAACCCAGACTGGGGAGAAGACGAGCGGTTTGCCACCAGGAAGACCAGGGAGGCAAACACTGCGGCGCTCTGGGAGCTGCTCGGCGAGTGGACGGGCCGGTTCTCGAAGTACGAGGTCGCTCGCTGGGGGCAGGAACGCCGGATTCCGTGCTTCCCGGTCAACACCGCCGAGGACCTGTTCACGGACCCCCACCTTGCGGAGAGGAAGTTCTTCACGGAACTGGAGCATCCGGTCGCGGGCACGCTTAGATACCCCGGCGCGGCCTACCGGCTGTCCGACTCCGCGAACGCCGCCAACCGCCGGCCGGCGCCGACCCTCGGCCAGCACAACAGTCTGCTGACGCAGTCCTTCGTTCGCGAGCCGTCTGCGAGCCAACGAGTGGGCGGCGAGGCTGTCAAGGATCTCCTCTCGGAACGCCGCGCAGACCTGCCGGGCGAGTTGCCCCTATCCGGCGTCAGGGTGGTCGACATGAGCTGGATCATCGCGGGACCGACGGCGGCGAGATTCCTGGCCGCGATGGGGGCGGAGGTCATCAAGGTGGGCAGCGCGAGGCGGCCCGACCCATCGTCGAGGGGCGCCGCCTTCCAGGTGTACAACCAGTCCAAGCTGTACGCCGCCCTGAACATAGCTCAGCCCGCAGGCCTCGCACTCGCGAAGGAGTTGATATCCACAGCCGACGTAGTCCTGGAGAACTTTGCCGCCGGAGTAGTCGAGCGGCTGGGACTCGGTTATTCCATATTGAAAGAACTGAGGCCCGACGTGATCATGGTCTCCTCGTCCGGCACTGGACACTCCGGGCCGGACAGGGACTACGTGGCGTACGGCAGCCTGCTCCAGTTCTATACGGGATGGAACTCGGTGTCGGGACATCCTGAGGGCGAACCGATAAAGGGCGGTCTGTGGGCCGACCCCTGGGTGGGCATGGAGCTGGCGATGGTGACCGTGGCGGCGCTGGCGTACCGCGCGGCCACCGGACGCGGGCAGTACGTTGACTTCTCGATGGCCGAGGCGCTGACGGCCAGCATCGCCCCCGCGTTGCTCGATTACCAGTTGAGCGGCAGGCTGCGGCAGCCGATGGGCAACCTGGACCTGGTCCACTCCCCGCACGACCTGTACCGCTGCGCGGGCGACGACGAGTGGGTCGCCATCGCGGTCACGTCGGTGGACGAGTGGCGGGCGCTGTGCCGCGTCATGGGCAGGGGCGACCTCGCAGACCTGCCAGCCTACTCTAGGCCGGACGGCCGCAGGCGAGATCGGCAGGCGATTGACGCGGCCATCGGCGCCTGGACGGGGGATCGTAGCGCAGAGGACGCAGCGCGCGTCCTTCGGGATGCCGGCGTGGCGGCGGCCGCTTCCAGGAACTCGCTCCAGGTGTATGAGGACGAATCGTTGAGGCAGGGCGGTTACTTCGCTCCCGTGACGACGGGCGACGGCGAGACGCGGCTGCTGCCCGGCATTGGCTGGCGGTTCACTGGCGGCCCGCAGGCCAGGCTCATGGCTGCGCCGGCGCTGGGCCAGCACAATGAGCACGTGTACCGGGAGTTGCTTGGCGTAGCCGAAACAGAATTCGCCACGATGGTGGATCAGGGCGTCATCTACTAGGCTCTCGCGAGACTGGGAATCGAGGAGCAAAAGAAATGCTGGCAGACCTTGTCGAAGTCACTACCACCGAGGGAATCGTGTTGTCCGGCGCCTACTTTGGCGCGGCAGGCGAGGGCAGCGGCCGCCCCGTCGATGCCGTGCTGTTCTTCCACGGCGACGGCGGCCACTTCTACAGCAGCCTCTACCTGGGGCTGGGGGAGCGTTTCGCCGAGCGCGGCATCGCGTTTCTCACCGCAAACCGGCGAGGACACGACCACGTCGCCAACGGAGTCCGCGGAGGCCCGCTCGCGGGATACGCCTTCGAGTCCGTGCGGGACTCGCGGGCAGATTTCGCCGCGTGGCTCGAACTGCTGCGTGCACGCGGACACCGCAGGATCGCCATAGGCGGCCATAGCGGCGGGGCCGTGCGCGCCACCTACGCGCAGGCCACCGAGCGCTACGACAACGTGGTGGCGGTGGTCCCGGTGTCGCCGGGGGAGTACAACCACGAGGGCGTCGTCACGCTGCATGGCGATGACTTCGCCGGGCCATTCCGCGAGTCCGAGCGGAACGTGGCCGAGGGGCGGCCCGACACGCTGCTGCGTCCCGGCGTGCCCTGGGGATCGACCTGGAGCGCCCGCGCCTACGTGGACTGCTTCAATCCGGACAATCGCTACAGCGTCACCGCCCACGCCGCCAATACCGGCTGCCCGACGCGGTACATCTTCGGCGGGGAGGAGTGCGCTATCGGTGGGGAGCAGGAACTGCCGGTGTGCGGCGCGGCTCGCCGCAGCCTGGCAGCGGCGGGATACCCCCACGTGGTCGTGAGCGAGATCGAGGGCGCGAACCACGGCTACCAGGGCCGCGAGCGGGAGCTGTTCGACACCATGTACGGCTGGCTGGCCTCGCTTTAGCCGCTTGTCCCATACCCCTGGTGGGGGAAGGGCCTGCCTAACGGGTTAGAGCTATCCCGTACTTGGTTCGGCGATGTGGATTACGCCGCAGGGACGCTATCTCAAGCGCGAGACGGTCGGCTTCCCCCATCGTATCACCTCCGGCGGAAAGCCTTCGGGCCCGCGCGTTCTGCTTCATTCTGGCCCAAAACGGCAATAAATCACAAGAATTGCACACAAAAAGACCTAAAAGTTACACAAACTGTATGCTTTTGGTGTATAGTGCACAGTCGAGGAGGCCCAGTCGAGCTACCCGGTCACTGTTACGGCCGCTGATTCCGGCGGGGCAGACGACGCTCGCGGTGGGATTCCACGTGGACCCGCGCGACGTGGAAGTGGAAATCCGCTACAGCGAGCGGTTCGCGGCTGAGGGCGAAGCGTGCGGCGCGGGGACGCCCGGGGCCACGCAGCCCGCGCCCGTCTGGGTTACGCTGCAGGCCTGCTCGGTGGGGGACGGATACGCGCGGCTGGTGGCGGCCGCCACCGGGCATGTGATCGAAGAGGTGAGCGTAACCGTCGTTCCGCCGGGGGCCAGCGGACAGTCGGACCTCTCGGTGGACATCAGCGGCGCCGCTTCGGTGGACCTGATACCGGGCGGGTCGGGATACGGCTTCACTGTATCGGCCTCAGGGCTCGAGAGCAACAGAGATTACGAGCTGAACACGATTGTGCTGAACGAATTCGGTGCCGCGTTCAACTCGGGTTGCTCTGTCTTCAAAGAGACCGCTGCCATACGGGGTGCGCCCTCCGCCACCAGGCGTTACACAGCGTACGGGTGCGCAGCGCCGGGGTCATATCTCTGGGCGTGGGTGGAAGAGGTGGACGGGACAGCCATCGACTCGACCGGTTTGTTCGACCGCTTCCTGAGAGTTCCGGACCCGACGGTGAGTTTCAGCTCGAGGTCATACTTTGTAAGCGAGGGGGCGGAGGCCCATATAAGGGTCGAACTCAGTCATGCGACCGCCCACAGGCTGAGGATACCGGTGACGGTAACGAGCGGGACTGCCGATGACAGGGACTACAGCGTCAGCGGGTTGAGCGGGGGCAGGCTGACTTTCGAGCCTCACGACACGGAGAAGTCGTTCACCATCGAGACGAACGAGGACTCGGACTACGACGACAACACGGTGAACCTGAGCTTGGACTCTCCGCCGTCGCACGTGTCGAGGGGATCGCCCTCCAGCGCTACGCTCACCATCAGAGACAATGATGTACCGCCGCCGCCTACCAACACGCCTCCGAGCTTTAATGAAGGGCCCGAGGCCAGCCGCATTGTGCGGGAGAACACACCGGGTGAAACGGACTTCGGCTCTCCGATTTCGGCGTCGGACAGGGATAACGACACACTGACCTACGATCTTGGAGGCACGGACGCCGCCAACTTCAGCATAAACTCCTCCAACGGCCAGTTGATAACCAGCGCCGCTCTGGACTTCGAGGAGAGGAGCAGCTACTCGGTCAGCGTCAGCGTCGACGACGGCAACGGCGGCTCCGCCAGCATCAATGTCACCATTAACGTCACTAACGTAAACGAGCGGCCGACGGTGGAGTCGCCAATCGTCGATCATACAATCATCGCGGGCAATTCCGCGAGAGTAGGCCTGTCCGGCAGGTTCAGCGACCCCGACGGCGACGCGCTCAGATACAGCGCCCATTCGTTGATTCCCAGCGTCGCAACCGCGAGCGTGAGCGGCGTTACGCTGACGCTCACCGCGGTATCCGCCGGCTGGACGACGATCACGGTCACTGCCGCGGACAGGGCTCCCGGCCAAGACGGCAGGCTGTCGGTGCATAACGTCTTCACGGTTACGGTTGAACTGCCTCCTCCTCCGGCCATACCGACCAACCTGGCCACCACGACCGGCGACGGCACTATAACGCTGGACTGGGACGATGCCGCCTACGCCACCTCATACGAGGTGCAGCAGTTGGACGGCACTGCAGGAATCGCAACATGGCGAACGCTGCCCTTCGACCCTTTCACTCTCGACGGTTCCTCGGAGTCGGCACCTGTCACCATTACCGACTCTAGGGCCACCGTTGGGGGGCTGACCAACGGCGTGTCTTACTCCTTCCAGGTCAGGAGCGTGAACAGCGCAGGCAAATCGGATTGGTCGACACAGGTTGACGCGCATCTGCCGCTGGCCAAGCCCGCCATGCTCGACGTGGAACCGCTTCCGGAGCGGAAGGCCAAGTTGAAGTGGGCAGCCGTCGCGGGAGCTGACAAGTATGTCGTGGAGATACGGGAGTTCGGTGCGACAGGTACGACAAGCTGGGCGACTCAGCACGCTACCAGGGATACGTATCGCGAAATCGACCTCGACGACATACTTGGCAGTGATGGGCTGGCCGACGCGCCCCATGCCTACGAGTTTCACGTGAAGGCGACCAAGAGCGGCAGTCCCCACCACGACAGCGCGTATAGCGACACCGTCATCATCATCGATACTCCCATAACCGCGGCAAACGGCAACAGCCCCGGGAGTCAGGGCCAGGCCAAGCTCAGTTGGCGGACAATAGCGAACGTGTTGGGTGACGCCTCATATCTTGGAGGCGCATACAGTTTCCGCTATCGCCGGGCGGACGGAGATCATACTGAGCTTACGTGGGGACCCGGCACGTATGTCTCCGATCAAATAGTGGATCAAGCGCGCATGACGGGTACCCACAAGGACACGATAGGTGGCCTCACAAAGGAAGCCATTTACGCAATCCAGCTCAGATACGAAAAGGCCGGAAAGCCCAAGGTCTATGCCGCGCGGGATGCCTACGTCTGGCCGTCGAACGATTTCCCTGCGAACGCCTCACGCGTGGGGACTTTTCCATTCTTCGGACACTGGAAGGATGGGAAGTATGAGTACGCGGTTTGCGAGGATACCTTCTCACCCGCCACCGCTCGCTCCGAATGGACGGAACTCATCGCCCATGCCTTTGAGCAATGGGAAGCGGCTGCCCCTCACCTTCTAACTGTGACTCAGACCTTCCAGGACTGCACTGATGGAGTCAATCCAATCAGCAATGATAACCCTATCACGTTGGTCTTAGCTCTATTCAACCAGAGCAATGAAGTTTACATGGTAGATGTGCCAAGTTGGTATCGCGAGCCCGATATACTCCACTTCAACCCACTCTTCCTGTGCATCAAGTACGCGAGCGCCTGCGTAATTTCACCTAGGTACTGGCATTCTTCCAGGGGGGCTGGCAAGGAACTAGAAAGTGGGAGTGTGGATGTTCTGGTCAACGTTAGTCGCTCAAGTTCTTCCCGTGAAATTCCAGGCCCGGACGCAGTTCCGAGCGGCGACGACATCAGTTTCAATACCTGCTTACCTAAGCCCAGTGGCTCTAATCCAGACAAAGGGTTTAGCAACTACAGGATCATGGTACACGAGGCCGGGCACGCACTGGGGCTGTCGGACTTCTCCAGTCTGACGTTCTGGAGCAGCTCGGTAGCCCATCCTTCAATTCCGGACACTGTCATGAATTACGATGGGGTTGTGAGAGAAAAGCTCAATTTCCCCAATAGCTGGAATGAACCTGATTGTTCGCCACATCTTCTGGACATAATGGCCATCCATGCTCTCTATCAGACGCTAATCCCATAACTCCGTGAGGAGCGCCGAATTGGAACCTATGGACAGGTCCATAAAGGTCGCGATGACGATACTGGCGTTTGCCGTGTTGGTGGTGCCGCTTGTGTTGTTCGTTCTTCCCCTTACCTGTCGTGGGTACAGTCCTGAGTTCCCTCTCAGTCGTGAAGAGAAACGGGAGGTCGGGCTGGAGTATGGCCGTCTAACACCCCAATGGTCCTCGGACGGGCAGTTCATCGCGTTCGGGGGGTACGGTCATATATACACAATAAAAACAGATGGTCGGGACCTGCAAATAATCTCTGAGAAGGATGACGACATACATACCGCTTATCGGTCGCCCAACATTTCCCGGGATGGCGCACGAATCGCTTACACCTCCTTTGTCCACAAGAGGTTGTGGCCATTGGAAGCCGACTACCAGTGGGAAATTGTGACATCGGAGCTTGACGGCTCCAGCAAACGCAGACTCACAAATAGCAATAGAGAGGAGGAGTTTTATGTGGCGAACTTGAACCCCGTATGGTCGCCAGACGGAACACGCATCGCCTTCACTTCCAACAATCTTCCAGACGGGGTTCGCTACTTCACTGTTTTCACGATGGCCGCGGATGGCTCAGACGTTCGCAGCATAGTACCTTCCATCCGGTCGAAAGGCAGTGTCGACGGGGGCAAGGGGAGTAGGCTATACGATCCCTTGTCCTGGTCGCCGGATAACCGCAGTCTGGCGTTCGTGGCGACTGAAGTAGAAGGGGATGTTTACCGCCATGTCCTACACACTTTTGGCGCCGACGGCTCGGGTGTAACAAGGCTAGGGGAGACGACGAGCGCTCCGGCATGGTCGCCGGACAGCAGTCGGATAGCGTTTGTGAGGCTAGGCAGTGTTGACATTTGCATTATACTAGGTATATGTCAACAGTCACACTATCTCCCGAACAGTGGCCAAAGGTGCTGGAGTTTCTTCGTAGCCAGCCCGATTTGTAC
>DAOUJL010000014.1:0-11270 GCA_034422735.1 Dehalococcoidia bacterium
CGTACAAATCGGGCTGGCTACGAAGAAACTCCAGCACCTTTGGCCACTGTTCGGGAGATAGTGTGACTGTTGACATATACCTAGTATAATGCAAATGTCAACACTGCCTAAGCACTTCAAGGTCGCATTGATTCCCGAGATTCTAGCAAGATACCATGTGGGGCATGCCAGCATGTCTGAGCCGTACAACGTGTCCAGACAGCAGTTGATTTGGCGGCGAGAGCTTGTTCATCGCCACCAAGCGAAGTACGTTGAGGAACTCGCCAGCAGGCGACGCGTGCGTTTTGCCCTATGGAGGAGGCTTGCGGTTCTTGAGTGGGGAATTGGCAATCGGGGCAGGGCGATTCGGGCGGTGTTGCGGGCAATGGCTGCGGACCCGAAAGCGGCGTGGAGCGTTGCGAGATTTCCGGTCAAATTGGTGTTAGGTAGGGCAAGTATGCCCCAGCGACATGGCCAGAAGTGAACACGCGGTCCGCACGTCGAGTTTGCGTTTTCATCCCCACGTACAACCGGGCAGGGGTGTTTCAGCACCCGGTTGCCATCCTGCAGGGCCAAATGTTTGGCGACCTGCAGCCGGCGACTTTAGACGTCTGATGTGACGACGAATGAATGATGGGAAACAGATGAAGGTTCCTGACGAACCTGAACTGTCCACAAAATCGGTCGTGGGACATGCAGGCAATGGTGTAGTGGCGCTGTTTACGGGCTCGATGCGGGGTGGCGGCGCGGAGCGGGTGATGCTGGCGCTGGCGGCGGGTCTCGCACAACGAGGCTTGAAGGTGGACCTTGTTTTGATGCATGCGGCGGGCGAGTACATGCACGCCGTGCCGGATGGCGTGAGGGTTATCGACCTAGATGCCCGCAAGCTGGTCACGTTCGTTGCGGATTTCCTACGTTACGTCCGCCGTGAGCGCCCTTGCATTGTCTTGTCGGCGCTTCTGCTCCCGGACTTGGCCGCTTTGGTCGCAAAGGTCGTGTTTGGCAGTCGAATGCGTCTTTACTCGTGGCACCACAACATGTTCACTAGTGCTTTCCGGGAGGCAGGCTTCAGAAATCGCCAGTACATGAGGTTGGTGTGGCTGTTGCTACCGGTTGCCGACCTGATAATTGCGGTGTCTGAGGGGGTGGCCCGCGATCTGAGTAGGCGGAGCACTCGCACCGCTGACAAAACAGTCACTGTCTACAATCCCGTGGTGTCTACAGACATCAACGCCCTATCCAAATGCAGCTTACATCATCCTTGGTTTGGCGATGCCAGCACACCTACCATACTCTCAGTTGGACGGCTGGCACCGCAGAAGGACTACCCTACCCTGTTGCGGGCGTTTGCGGAGGTAGAGCGGTCGAGAGCTGCGCGGCTGGTGATCCTGGGGCAGGGGCCGGAGCGGGAGAGTCTGCTGGAACTGGCGGCGCGGCTGGGGATTGGGGACCGGGTGGATCTGCCGGGGTTCGACGTGAATCCGTTCCGGTACATGGCGAGGGCGTCGGTGTTCGTGCTGTCGTCAAAGTATGAGGGGTTTCCGACCGTGCTGCCAGAGGCTATGGCGTGCGGGGCGCCGGTGGTGAGCACGGACTGCCCCAGCGGGCCGAGCGAGATGCTGGAGGGTGGCAGGTGGGGTCGGCTGGTGCCGGTGGGGGACTGGCGGGCGATGGCGCGGGCGATCGAGGCGACGCTGGACGACCCTATGCCGGCGGAGGCGCTGAAGGCGAGAGCTTCGGTGTTTTCGGTGGAGGCGTCGGTGGATCGTTACTACGAGTTGCTAACCGGGGATCGTGTCCGGAGTTGACGTGCGCGGCGGCAGAGTCGCGCTGTTCACCGGGTCGATGCGGGGCGGGGGCGCGGAGCGCGTGATGCTGACGCTGGCGGCGGGTTTCGCGGAGCGGGGCGTGGACGTGGACCTGGTGCTGGTCAAGGCGGAGGGCGAGTACCTGGACATGGCGCCGGAGGGAGTCCGCGTGGTGGACCTGGACTCGCGGAGGACGCTCACGGCGGTGCCCAGGTTTCTGCGCTACGTCCGCCGGGAGAGGCCGGTGGCGCTGCTGTCCACGCTGCTGACGACGGACCTGGCGGCGCTGCTGGCCAAGGTCGTCTATGGGAGGCGCTTGCGGGTCGTCGTGCGGCAGGCGACGATGTTCTCCGCCGCCTTCGACCTTGAGGGGGCCAGGACGCGACAGTTCATGCGGCTGGCGCGGCTGCTGATGCCGAGGGCGGACGCGATAGTGGCGGTGTCGGAGGGCGCGGCGTTGGACCTGCGGGCGCGGGTTCCGCGGGCGGCGGGCAAGATAGTCACCATCCACAATCCGGTCGTGGGGCCCGGTCTGGCGGAGCAGGCGGCGGAGGCGGTGGAGCATCCGTGGTTCGGGGACGGCGAGCCGGTGGTGCTGGCGGCGGGCCGGATGTCGGCTGAGAAGGACTACCCTACCCTGCTGCGGGCGTTCGCGGAGGTGGCGCGGTCGCGGCCGGCGCGGCTGGTAATCCTGGGTCAGGGTCCGGAGCGGGAGGGTCTGCTGGAGCTGGCGGCGCGGCTGGGGATTGGGGAGCGGTTCGACCTGCCGGGGTTCGACGTCAATCCGTTCCGGTACATGGCGAGGGCGTCGGCGTTCGTGCTGTCGTCGAGGTACGAGGGGTTTCCGAACGTGCTGGCGCAGGCGATGGCGTGCGGGGCGCCGGTGGTGAGCACGGATTGCCGGAGCGGGCCGAGCGAGATGCTGGAGGGCGGAAAGTGGGGTCGGCTGGTTCCGGTGGGAGACTGGCGGGCGATGGCGCGGGCGATCGAGGCGACGCTGGATGATCCGATGCCGGCGGAGGCGCTGAGGGCGCGGGCGTCGGTGTACTCGATGGAGGCGTCGGTGGAGCGGTATCTGGAGGTGTTGTTGGGGAGTGGCTAGCGGGGTTACGTTCGCAGCACGACTGTGACGATGACCCCTACCTGGGCGAGCGCGATGGTGACGCCTACGCCCAGCATGGCGAGTATGAGCCGGTCAATGCGCGCGTTGATGCGGGCGTCGAGTGCGTCGATGCGCGCATTGGTCGCATCCAACCCGGCGCGCACTTCGGCCAGGCCTTGCCGCAAGTCATCTCGTAGACCGACGATAGCGGCGGCGTGCTCCTCGGTGCGGCCTTCGAGCACACCGAGGCGGGACTCGGTAGTCATGGGGTGCCCCTTTCGCCGTCAGTATAGCAGAAGTGGGTAGTGGTTAGTGGAGAGGCCCCCTCACCTCAATCCTCTCCCACGCGGGGGAGAGGAGGTCTTATGCAGGCGCGAGGGGGAAGGGACAAGTGGTATGCTGATGGATGGCGAGTGCCAGGGAAGGAGGAGCTGAGGCGTGACGCCTGCGGAGAGGTTACGGGATCGAATCGAGCGGAGGGAGGCGGTGGTGTGCGTGGTGGGCCTGGGCTACGTGGGGCTGCCGCTGGCGGTGACGTTCGCGGAGGCGGGGTTTCGGGTGGTGGGTGTGGATACGGACGCGGAGCGGGTGGCGGCGGTGAACGCGGGGCGGTCGCACGTGCCGGACGTGGCGTCGGAGTCGGTGGCGCGGCTGGCGCTCGACGAGGGCAGGCTGAGCGCGGCGGCGGGGTACGACGCGGTGGGCGAGGCGGACGCGGTGCTGATATGCGTGCCGACGCCGCTGGGGAAGACGCGGGATCCGGACGTGTCGTACATCGTGTCGGCGGCGAGCGAGGTGGCGCCTCGGCTGCGTGAGGGCGCGCTGGTGGTGCTGGAGAGCACGACGTATCCGGGGACGACGGAGGAGCTGGTGCTGCCGCGGCTCTTGGAACGTCACCCCCATCCTAACCTTCCCCCGTCAAGGGGGAAGGGACAAGTGGAGAGGCCCCCTCACCTCAATCCTCTCCCACGCGGGGGAGAGGAGGTCTTGACGGCGCCGGGTGGCTGGGAGGTTGGGCGGGACTTTTTTCTGGCGTTTTCGCCGGAGCGGGTGGACCCGGGGCGGGAAGACTGGACCATCGCCAACACGCCGAAGGTCATCGGCGGGGTGACGGAGGCGTGCACGGCGGCGGCGTCGTGCCTGTACGGGGCGGCCATCGAGCGGGTCGTGGCGGTATCGTCGTCGCGGGCGGCGGAGATGGTGAAGCTGCTGGAGAACACGTTCCGGGCGGCGAACATCGCGCTGGCGAACGAGATGGCGATCATGTGCGGCCACCTGGGTCTGGACGTGTGGGAGGTCATCGACGCGGCGTCCAGCAAGCCGTTCGGGTTCATGCCGTTCTACCCGGGCCCGGGACTGGGCGGCCACTGCATCCCGGTGGACCCGCACTACCTGGTGTGGAAGATGCGGACGCTGGGGTACACGGCGCGGTTCATCCAGCTCGCGGACGAGATCAACTCGGCGATGCCGCAGCACGTGGTGCTGGAGGTGACGCGGGCGCTGGGGAGCGAGTCCAAGCCGCTGAACGGGGCGCGGGTGCTGGTGCTGGGCGTGGCGTACAAGCCGGACGTGGGGGACACGCGAGAGTCGCCGGCGCTGGACCTGATACACCTGCTGAGGCAGCAGGGGGCGGTGGTGGAGTACCACGACCCGCTGGCGCCGACGATACGCGAGGCGGGGCTGGAGATGGCGAGCGTGGGCACGGAGGGCGAGCCGGCGCTGGGGGAGGCGCTGGCGTCGGCGGACTGCGTGGTGGTGGTGACGGACCACAGCAGCTACGACTGGGCGGACGTGGTGGCGCGGAGCCGGCTGGTGGTGGACACGCGGAACGCGGTGGCGCGGGCGGGGGTGACGGGGGGGAGGGTGTTCAAGCTGTGAGGGGGGCGAGGCGTCACCCCCATCCTAACCTTCCCCCTGCGAGGGGGAAGGGACTCATCGGAGGGATGCTGCCTTGTGCGGCATAGCGGGGGTCGTGTACCGGGACGGGCGGCCGGTTGACCGCGGCGTGGTGGCGCGGATGGGGGCGTGTCTGCGGCACCGGGGGCCGGACGACGAGGGCGTGTACACGGGCGCCGGCGTCGGGGTCGCGCACACTCGGCTGAGCATCATCGACCTGAGCGAGAGCGGGCGGCAGCCGATGCGGTCGGATGACGGGCGGTACGTCGTCTCGTACAACGGCGAGGTGTACAACTTCCGGGAGCTGCGGCACACGCTGGAGCGGCGCGGCCACGAGTTCCGCGGGCGGTCCGACACGGAGGTGGTGCTGCGCGCGTTCGTCGAGTGGGGGGAGTCCTCGTTCGCGATGCTGGAGGGGATGTTCGCGCTGGCGGTGTGGGACGAGGCGGAGCGGCGGCTGCACCTGGCGCGGGACCGGTTCGGCATCAAGCCGCTGTACTACCACGCGGACGCGGAGCGCGTGGTGTTCGGGTCCGAGATCAAGGCGCTGCTGGCGTCCGGCGAGGTGGCGCGCGAGCTCGACTGGGCGGGTCTGCACGAGTACCTGTACTACAACACGGCCTTGGGGGAGCGGACGATGTTCGCGGGCGTGCGCAAGCTGCCGCCGGGGCACGCGCTGACGTTGGATGAGGACGGCGCGCGGGCGTGGGAGTACGCGTCGGTGTTCGATGTGGAGGCGGTGGAGGACGACTACGCCACGGCGGTCGAGCGCGTGCGGGAGCTGCTGGAGCGGGCGGTGGTGGCGCACCTGGTGAGCGACGTGCCGGTGGGCGTGTTCCTGAGCGGGGGAATCGACTCGTCCGCCATCACCGCGTTCGCGGCGAAACACTACGGGGGAAAGCTAAAGACGTTCTCGGCGGGGTTCGACTTCGACCGGGGAGTCAACGAGCTGCCAAAGGCGAGGGCGGTGGCGGAGCACTTCGGAACGGACCACCAGGAGTTGCACGTGTCCGGCGGAGACGTGGCGGGGGTGATCGAACGGCTGGTGCGGTGCCACGACCAGCCCTTCGGGGACGCGGCGAATATCCCGCTGTACCTGCTGTGCGAGCAGCTCGGGGACGGCAACAAGGTGGTGCTGCAGGGCGACGGCGGCGACGAGGTGTTCGCCGGGTACAAGGTGCACGCGCTGATGGCGATGGAGCGGTGGGCGACGCTGTTCGCGCGGGCGACGTCGTGGGCGGCGCCTGTGGCGAGCGAGCGGGTGCGGTACTACGGCGTGGCGCAGCGGCTGAACAACCCTGACCCGGCGCTCCGGTACGCGATGGTGATGGCGGACCGGCGGGCGGGGGCGCATCCGACGCGGGTGTTCGCGCCGGGGGCGCGGGCGGCGCTGGAGGCGAGCGACCCGTTCGCGCGGTACCGCGAGTACTACAACCGGTTCGCGGAACTGGACACTGCGCAGCGGGCGCTGTACACGGACTGCACCATCATCCTGCCGGACCTGTACTTTGAGAAGGTGGACAAGGCGACGATGGCGCACGGCGTGGAGGTGCGCGTGCCGCTGGTGGACACGCGGCTGGCGGCCTACGTCATGGGGCTGCCGTCGAAGTACAAGATACGGTGGACGCACAAGAAGCGGATCATGCGTCGTGCGCTGCGGGGCGTGGTGCCGGACGCGATACTGGACATGCCCAAGGTGGGGTTCGGCGTGCCGGAGTCGTACTGGATGCGGACGACGCTCGCGGGGTACATGCGGGACGTGCTGCTGGATGATTCGCGGCGGAGCGCCTCGCTGTTCGACACGGGGGCGATGCGGACGCTCATCGGCGACCACGTGGAGGGACGGCGGGACAGCGGCAGATTCCTCTACAGGCTGCTCAACCTGGCGCTGTGGTACGACGAGTACGGCGTGGCGGCGTGACGGACATGGAGACCTCGCGCGGCCACGCGATGTTCGTCATCAGCGGGCTGGAGCGCGGCGGAGCGGAGCGGCAGCTCGTCATCGTGGCGAACGGGCTGGCGGCGAGAGGGTGGAGGGTCACGGTGCTGTCGTATCTGCCGTTCTCGGAAACGTCGCTTCGGACCGAGGTGGAGGAATCCAGGGTGCGGCTGTTGAGTCTTGACGCAACCGGCGGCGTGGGCAAGCTTGTCGGGCTAGCCAGGGCAGTTGCGGTTGTGCGACGGGAGAGGCCGGACGTGCTGATAGGGTTCATGTTCCACGGCATGATGACGGCGCGGATGGCCGGTCGACTTTGTGGTGTGCCGGCGGTGGTGTCCGCAGTCCGCAGCGAGACGCACAGTCGGATGAGGGAGCGTGTGCTCGGCGCCACCGGCTGGCTGACGGACGCGGTGACGGTCATGTCGGAGAGCCTGGTGTCGCGGCTCGCGGAGAGGGGCGTCGCCGACCGGACGCGGCTGGTGGTCATCCCGAACGCGGTGGACTTCGGGCGTTTCGCGGCGGGCGGTTGCCGAGGCGAGACGCGGCAGGCGTTGGGGATTGGGGAGGGCGAGTACATGTGGCTGGCGGCGGGTCGGCTGTCGCCGGAGAAGGACTATGCGGGGCTGCTGCGGGCGTTCGGTGAGCTTGGAGAACGGCGGACGCGGCTGTACATCGCGGGCGATGGGCCGCTGCGCGGGGAGCTGGCGCGGCTGGTGGACGAGCTGGGCCTGTCGGGGCGAGTCCGGCTGCTGGGGCTGCGCGACGACATGGCGGTGTTGTACGGGGCGTGCGACGCGCTGGTGCTGTCGTCGGCGTGGGAGGGAATGCCGAACGTGGTGCTGGAGGCGATGGCGTCCGGGAGGCCGGTGGTGGCGACGGCGGTGGGCGCGGTGCCGGAGATGGTGGCGGACGGCGAGACGGGGTACGTCGTGCCGGCGGGGGACCCGGCAGCGCTGGCGGGAGCGATGGGGCGGATGATGCGCCTGGCGCCGGATGAGCGGCGGGCGATGGGCGAGGTGGGACGGCGGGTCGTGCGGGAGCGGCACTCGGTCGAGAGCGTGGTGGACGGGTGGGAGGAGCTGTTCGGGCGGCTGCTGGAGGGCAAGGCACGAGGGCCCGCGCGGTGACGGAAATGCCGCGGTCGGTCGCCATCACCACCAACTCGGGCGAGCGGCTGGTCCGGTTCCGCGCGCCGATAGTGCGGGCGCTGGTCGAGCGGGACGTGCGGGTGTACGCGGTGGCGCCGCCCGGGGAGTTCGCGGGCGCAATCGAGGCGCTGGGCGCGGAGTTCGTGCCGTGGCGGCTGAGCCGCGGCGGGGTCAACCCCTTTGCGGAGGCGGCGTCTGTGGCGTCGCTGGCGGGCATCTACCGCAGGCTGAGGCCGGACGTGGCGCAGCACTTCACGATCAAGCCGAACGTGTACGGGGCGCTTGCGGCGAGGCTCGCGGGGGTGCCGGTCGTGGTGGGGGGCGTGACGGGGCTGGGGTACGCGTTCGCGGCGGGCGGGCGGCGGTCCGCGCTGCGGTCGGTCGCGAAACTGCTGTACCGGCTGACGGCAGCGCTGAGCGACGGCGTGACATTTCAGACCGCGCACGACGCGGACATGCTCTTCGGATCATCAGGGCGGCACAGGAGACGTGCTGTCGTGATGCCGGGCGGTTCAGGCGTCGACCTTGCTGTGTTCAGCCGAGAGTCGGTGAGCGCGGACGCGCGGCGGGAGATGAGGGACGCGCTTGGGATACCGGAGGGCGCGCCGGTGGTGGCGATGGCGTCGCGGCTGCTGTACGACAAGGGCGTTGCGGAGTTCGTGGAGGCGGCGCGGGCCGTGAGGGCGCGTAGGCCGGATGCGGTTTTCGTGCTGGCGGGCGAGAGGGACCCGGGCAATCGGGAGTCGGTTACGGAGCGGGACCTGGCGGCGTGGCGAGAGTCGGGAGACGTGGCGTTGCCGGGCCACGTGAGCGACGTGCCGTGCCTGCTGGCGATCTCGGATGTGGTCGCCCTGCCCTCCTACCACGAGGGCGTGCCGCGGTCGCTAATCGAGGCGGCGGCGATGGGCAAGGCCATCGTCACCACCAACATTCCGGGCGCGGCGGCGGTCGTGGAGGACGGCGTAAACGGGACGCTGGTGGCGCCGCGGGATGCCGGCGCGCTGGCGGGCGCCATCGGGACGCTGCTGGACGACGCGGAGTTGCGTGAGAGGTACGGCAACGCTGGGCGGCGGAAGGCCGAGCGGGAGTTCGACGAGCGGGCGGTTGCGGCGCGGTACGTGGCGGAGTATGCGAGGTTGTGGCAGAGGAGGCGTTCCGGCCGGGCGTGAGGCGGTCGCTAGGTGTGGTGTACAATGGCGCACAGCCGAAATCCTGGAAGGAGGGCTCCGAATGCAGACTTCGCAGAGCGCCGGGCGCGTTGTGTATCGCCGCGTTGAGGCCGGTGTTTCGCTGGTGTCCGAGCTGGAGGCGTTCGCTCTCGCGGAGGGGATTACGCACGACGCTATCACGTCCTGCATAGGCAGCTTGCGCCAGTTGAAGCTGAGGAACCTGTGCAGGCACGACGCCGAGGGTTCGCCGGAGTTCGAGAGGACCACGATCGATGAGAACCTGGAGCTGGTGAGCGCCGAGGGATACGTCCAGCCGCTGCCCGAGGGCGGCATACGGGTCCACGTGCACCTGGCGGCCGCCCGTCCGTCCGGCGAGATGATCGGCGGGCACTGCGAGGACGCCACGACCTACACGGGCGCTTACCTGTACCTGCACGTGCTGGAAGAGGCTTGACTCCGACGGCCCCAGAAGATGGTGTCGGGCGAGGCGGCGCTGAGATGGATGGGGATCTATGGAGCCTCGCGCTCGGCAGCGGCATGAGCAGGCGGCGGTTCATGCAACTGCTTGCCGCCGGGGGCGCGGCGGCCGTGCTGGCCGCCTGCGTCGGCGACAGTCCACAAGCATCTTCTCCCACGCCCGGAGCGGCAGACGACGCGGCGACGGCGCCGTGGTTCAAGGATCCCGCGCCATTCATCAGGCGCGACGGCGGCCTTGAGTCGCGGCTCCAGAACATGCGGGGCGTGATCACTCCCAACCGCCTGTTCTTCGTTCGGAATCACTATGGCCTTGCGAAGGCCACGCAAGGGGATGAAAATGGGTTTGCGGCGGGCGGTACAACTAGGGCGAGTGTCATTGGTGCCGAGAGCCCGTGTCGGAATCTGCTTGGGTGGCTGGCAGGAACACAAGAATGTCGCCCCGCTTTGGCGGTGAGCACGCATGGTAAAGTCGTGAGATAGACAGCCACCCACCGTCCAGCCGCTTCGAGAGGAGGTTATGCGATGCAAGTCGTATACGAGCGGTGCTGTGGCCTGGACGTTCACAAGAAGTCGGTGGTCGCCTGTGTGATGACGCCTGATTCTCAGCAGACCAGGACCTTCGGCACAACGACTCGTCAACTCGTGGCGCTGTCGGAGTGGCTTGGTGAGGGCGGAGTAACCCATGTGGCAATGGAGAGCACGGGGGTCTACTGGAAGCCGATCGTCAACCTGCTGGAGGACAAGTTCACGGTTTGGGTGGTAAACGCCCATCACATCAAGGCGGTGCCTGGCCGCAAGACCGACATCAAGGACGCCGAGTGGATAGCGGACCTTCTGAGGCATGGGTTGCTCAGGCCAAGCTTCATACCGGAGCGGGCCCAACGGGAACTGCGAGAATTGGTGCGCTACCGTCGGAGCCTCATCCAGGAGCGTTCGCGTGAGGCCAACAGGGTGCAGAAGGTGCTGGAGGGCGCCAACATCAAGCTGAGTTCTGTAGCCTCCGACGTGCTGGGGGCATCGGGCAGGATGATGCTGACTGCCCTTGCTGAAGGAGAGGAAGACCCGGGTGTGCTGGCGAATATGGCCAAGGGCCGTCTCAGGGAGAAGCTCGATGCGTTGGAGGAGGCGCTTGAGGGCGTGATGGGCTCTCACCAACGTCTCATGCTGGGGGCGCAACTGCGTCATCTGAGCTACTTGGACATGGAGATACAGAGGCTGGACGATGAGGTGTCTCGGCGTGTTGGCCCGCACAACGATGTTCTGGAGGCGATCGATAGCATCCCCGGAGTGGGGCGTCGCACTGCCGAGACAATCGTCGCAGAGATAGGGACCGACATCGACAGGTTTGCCACTGCGGGGCACCTGGCCTCGTGGGCTGGAGTCAGTCCTGGGAACAATCAGAGCGCCGGCAAAAACAAGCGGAGCCCTGTCAAGAGGGGCAACAGCTCACTTCAGTCTGCCTTGGTGGAGGCTGCCAGGGCTGCCGCACGGACCAAGACCTACCTGGGCGCGCAGTACCACCGCCTGGCTCGGCGCATCGGAGCCAACAAGGCCGCCATGGCCGTTGCACACAGCATCGCTGTCATACTCCACTCAGTCATCAAGACCAGACAGCCTTTCGTGGACCTGGGCCACGATTACTTTGAGAAGCGGGACAGGGACGCTATCACTCGCAGGGCCGTCCGCCAACTCCAGCGGCTGGGGCACAAAGTCACCCTGCAAGCCGCCTGAACAGTCTATTTTCATGGTAAT
>DAOUJL010000015.1:0-6379 GCA_034422735.1 Dehalococcoidia bacterium
CGTGAAGACGATAGTCCAAGCCTACAACAACACGCCCAGGAAGTGCCTCAAATACCGCACCCCGGCGGAAATCTACAATGAACAGCTGTTGCACTTGAAATGTGAATCCAGCTCCCCCAATCAAGGGGGAAGGGACGTTTCGGACAGGCTCTTAGCCCCGCGTTGCGGCCACGAGGCCCGCCTCGAGGCGCTCCATCGCCTCGTCGATCTCTTCTCTCGTGACGGTGAGGGGCGGCATCAGCCTCACGGCGTTGGGACGCAGCGGGTTCAGCAGAATGCCCGCCTCGTTGCAGGCGCCCACGACCGCCGGCGAAATGTCCGAGTCGAAGAGCACGGCCCACAGCAGGCCCATGCCGCGCACCTCGCTGATGCTGTCGTGGCGCGCCTTCAGCCCGTTGAGCGCCGCACCCAGGTACTCGCCCATCGAGGCGGCGTTGCCGGACACGTCGTTGTCGATGATGTACTTGGTGGAAGCGTAAGCGGCCGCGCAGGTGAGCGCGTTGCCGCCAAACGTGGAGCCGTGGTCGCCAGGCTCGAAGGCCATCGCGTGGTCCTTGGCGAGGAAAGCGCCGATTGGCACACCGCCGCCCAGGCCCTTGGCCAGCGACATTATGTCCGGCTCGACGTCGAATGACTGGTAGCCGAACAGCGTGCCGAGTCGTCCCAGGCCGGTCTGCACCTCGTCGAATATGAGCAGCAGGCCGTTCTCGTCGCACCACTCGCGCACCTGCTCCAGGTAGCCCACGCTGGGGATGTTGACGCCGCCCTCGCCCTGCACAGGCTCCAGCATCACGGCGCACGTTTCGTCGGTGGTGGCCGTCTTCAGCGCCTCGATGTCGTTGTAGTCGACGTGTGTGAAGCCCGTCGGTATCGGCTCGAATATCTGCTGGTAGTGCGGCTGGCCCGTCGCGGCGACGTTCATCATGGTCCTGCCGTGGAAGGAGTTGAACGCGGTGATGATCCCCACTGCCCCGTCGCGGTTCGCCTTGCCCCACTTGCGGGCCAGTTTTATGGCGCCCTCGTTGGCCTCGGCGCCGCTGTTGCAGATGAAGATCTTGTCCAGGCAGCTGTTGTCGACCAGGATCTGGGCGAGTTGGAGCTGGGGCAGGGTGTAGAATTGATTGGAGGTCTGAAGCAGCGTGCGCGCCTGCCTCTCTATCGCCTCGGCCACCTCCGGGTTCGCGTGGCCAACGTTGTTGACCGCCCAACCCGAGGTGAAGTCCAGGTACTCCTTGTCGTCGACGTCCCAGACTCGCGTGCCCTCACCGCGCGCTATGACGACGGGCTGCCGCCGGACGACGAACATGTAGTACTGGCTCTCGAGGTCTTTCCAATCGGTTGTCATCTCAGTTGCCTCCTGATAGTTCCTTCAGCCGGTCCAGGGCCTCTTCGATTTCCGACACGTTGTCTTTCAGTTCGTCCAGCGCGGAGAGCAGGCCGTCTATCTCCTGTTGCAAGCCCGCGCCCGCGGGCGGCGTCACCGCCGGTGTCTGTCCGTTGGTTGGCGCGGTAACCACGGGCGCATCCGCCTGGAAGCCTGTGAGCGCCTCGAGGGCGTCGTTGAGCGAGTCCTCCATAACTACCCTGTCGCCGGTCGCCAGGATGACGCGCTTGAGCTCCGGGAACCTGCTGGCGCCCTCCGCGCGGATGTAGACCGGCTCCGCGTACAATAGGCTTTCGCCGATGGGTATCACGAGCAGGTTGCCCCTGATACATACCGAACCCTCCGAACAGCGGAGCGTGAACCAGGCCGATATGTCCTGATCGTTGTCGATGCGGGCTTCCACCTGCTCGGGACCGTCTATCTGCCTGTCCTTGGGGAAGTTGAACGCCACGAGATTGCCGTAGTGCTCGCGGTCGCTTCTGGCCGCGAGCCAGCCGATCAGGTTCTGGCGCTGGTTGGGCGTGTAGGGGAGGAGCAGAACGAACTCCTCCCGGTCCTCGCCGGGCAGCTTCATTATCACGTAGTACGACTCGACAGGCTGGAGCTGCTCTTCCTGTCCGAACTTCTCGTTCGGAATCGCCCACAGGTCCTCGTTGTTGTAGAAGTTCTGCGGGTCCTTCATGTGGTACTTGGTGTACTTGTGGGCCTGCACGTCGAACATATCCTGAGGGTACCGCACGTGTTCCGCAATCGCGGGCGGCATTTCGTGCTGCGACTTGAACAGGCCCGGGAACATGCCCCGGTAGGTGGCGATGATGGGATCGCTGGCGTCCCATTCGTACATGTTCACGTCGCCGTTGAAGGCGTCGACCGTAATCTTGACGCTGTTGCGGATGTAGTTGATCCGCTCATCTTCTGTCGTGACTGTGGGATCGGAGTAAGGGAAGTGGTCGGTCACTGTGTAGGCGTCTTGAATCCAGTACAGTTGTCCGTCGGCGACGACGATGTAAGGGTCGCTGTCCAGCCACAGGAACGGCGCGATAGTCTTGATCCGGTCCTGCACCTGGCGGCGGTACTGTACGAGGCTCTCGCTCGTTATCTCGCCGCTAATCAGGATGTTCACGTCCGCGAACTGCCAGGCGTAGGCCATGCGCCGGAAGAAAGACGACAGCTTGACTCCGCCATCGCCCGTGTAGCTGGTGCGGATGAGCTCACCTTCCTCGGTCTGAAAGTCCAGCTCGTCGGTGTTGGTCTTTACGATAACGTAGTCGGCGGTGTTTTCGCCGTAGTAGACGCGCGGGTTGTCGACGACGAGCTCGGGCTCGGGCGCACCCTCCACGCCGATGGGGATCACGCCGTCGGCGGGGATGTCCTTGGCGAAGAACAGCGGCCTGCCCTCGGGAGTGAATTCGGTAACCGGGCTCATGGCGATGCCGATGCCGTGCGTGTAGAAGAGGTGCCGGTTGAGCCAGGTCTGCGACTCCGGCCGAAGCTTCTCCGGCGCGACCTCGCGCGTCGCCAGCAACACCTGGCGATAAGCGCCGCCCAGGGTGTAGCGTCCCACGTCTACGCCAAGGAAGTCGTAGTAGGGGCGAATCAGCTGGATCTGCCGGTAAACGTCGGTCAAGGGGCGATAGTCCCACAGCCGGATGTTGTTTATGGTGAGCGAGTTCTCGGCAATCAGCTCGGACGAGACCTCGCTGCCGGCCTGGTAGAACTGCTCATCTATGTTGTCGAGCCCGTAGCCCTGCCGGGTGTAGCTCAGGTTGTGGGATATGTACTCCGACTCCCTCACAAACTCGTTGGGCGTTACCGTGAAGCGCTGTACGATGGAAGGCCAGACGGCGCCCAGGACGATCGAGGCGACGACCCACAGCGCGACGGAGCCGGTGAACAGCCTCATTCCGGTAAGCCAGATGTTGACCAGCAGAAGTATGCCGCTGGCCACCGCGATTATGGCAGATATGAGCAGGGCGGGCCTGCGCGCGTTCAGGTCGGTGTAGGCCGCGCCGAACACCGCGCCGTCCTCGGACAGCAGAAGCTCCCAGCGATCGATCCACAGTCCGGCGGCGATGGTGAACAGTATGAGCGCGCCTACAACGGAGATGTGCGTCTTGAGAGCGGGCGTTATGGAGAACCGGTCTCCACGCAGCCCCGACCGGATGAAGTGGATTGCGAGCGCGGCCAGCGCCGACACCACCAAGACGCCCAGCAGCCAGCCCTGCACGAACCCGTAGACGGGCAGCGCGAACACGTAGAATCCGATATCCAGGCCGTAGATCGGGTCGGTCTGGCCGAAGGGGACGGACTCCAGGAACCGGAGGAAGTACTCCCACTGCGTCGCCAGCGCCGCGCCGAACATCACGCTCAGCAGCACAGCCGCGCCGACGCTCCCCCACAGCACCAGCTTGCGCAGGAAGTCGACCGCGTCATCGGGCAGCGACACGTTGAGCGGCCCGTCCGACTTTCGGTACGCGACGAATATGTTAATCGCCAAAACTATGCCGGCAATCACCATGCCGGCGGCGAACAGCCCGATTCGCGTGAACAGTATCTTGGTGTAGACGCCGCGGTAGCCCAGCGATTCGTACCACAGCCAGTCGGTGTACACCGAGCGCGCAAGGGAAATCAGTACGAATATCGCCACAAGCCCGATGATTACGGCGCCCCACTTCAGGATGCCGCCAATCTGAATCGGGATCTGCTCCGGTTCGAACTCGTTGGGGTAACCGTTGCCGTTCTCGTAATCCGGGTTCATAGCCTCACTAACCTATCCTGGTTCCTGTGGCTTTGCCGTTCAGTGTTTCCATGAGCGCGCTGGTCCGGCGACCGTCCACGATGTGCGCGGTGCTGCCGCCGTTCAACGACGTGATGCACGCCTCCAGCTTGGGAATCATGCCGCCGCCAATCACGCTGGAGCCCATCAAGCCCCGCGCCTGGCGCTCTGTCAGGCGGGGTATCACGCGGCGGGTGCTGTCGTACAGGCCCTCGACGTCCGTGAGGAACACCAGCCGCTCGGCGCCAAGCGCCGCCGCAACCTCGCCCGCGGCGGTGTCGGCGTTAATGTTCAGCAGCGGTGGATGGGACGTGTCCCGGCGCTTGCGCACCGCGACCGGGGCGATGACGGGGATGTACCCCGACCTGAGCACCGCGCGAATCGGCTCGGGATCAACGTGCGTGACCGTCCCCACCAGTCCCAGTTCCGGGTCCTTGACGACTCCCTCGATCATTCCGCCGTCCGCGCCGCTCAACCCCATGGCCCTGCCGCCCGCCGCGGTGAGCGACGCCACCAGGTCCTTGTTGATCAGCCCGGTCAGGACTGCCACCGCGATGTCCAGGCTCTGCTCGTCCGTAACCCGCAATCCTCGCACGAATTTGGGCTTTACGCCCTGCTTCTCCATCCAGTCGGAAATCACCTTGCCGCCGCCGTGCACCACCACGGCCGGGCGGCCCTCCCGCTGGAGCGCCACGAGGTCTTCGAGGGTGGTGTCGTGACTGCCCAGCGTGCTGCCGCCAATCTTGACTACTGTCGTCCCAATGGATAGAGACTCCTCTCATGTGATGGCGGCCTAGGTGCTGTAGGCCGAGTTGAAGGTCACGTACTCCTCGGTCAGGTCGCATCCCCACGCCCGGGCGCTGCCGGTCCCGATATGCAACTCCACCCTGAAGCTCACCTCGCTGCCGCCCATCGAGCCTACGACGGCGTCCAGGGAGTAGGGTATGGCCTTGCCCTCGTGGACAATCTGGATGCCATTGATGAAGAGTTGTATCCTGGACTCGTCCATGTCGGCGCCGCTCTTGCCGAGCGCCATCATTATGCGGCCCCAGTTGGGGTCCCGTCCGTGCACGGCGGCCTTGACCAGCAAGGACCCGGCGATCTCCCGGGCGGCCACGCGGGCATCGGATTCGCTCGCCGCGCCGTTCACGTCGACCTCGATCAGCCGCTGCGCGCCCTCTCCGTCGCGCACAAGCTCCTTCGCCAGCTCGGTGCAGACGTAGGTAAGCGCCTCCTGGAAGTCGGACGCGCCGGCCGCCCCTGACTCGATCGGCGGTCCGCCCGCCGCGCCGTTCGCGAACAAGAGCACGGTGTCGTTGGTGCTCTGGTCACCGTCCACGTCGATCATGTTGAAGCTCACGGAGACCGCTTCGCTCAAGGCGGCCTGCAGGAAACCCCGTTCGACCGGGGCATCGGTCGCGATGAAGCACAGCATGGTGGCCATGTTGGGATGAATCATGCCCACGCCCTTTGCCGCGCCTCCCACGGTAACTGTCCGGCCGTCCAGCTCCACGCTCACGGCTAACTCCTTGCGGCGCGAGTCCGTCGTCCTTATAGACTCCGCGAAGGCGTGGCCTCCGTCCGCGCTGAGCTTCAGGTCGCCCATGTGCTGGCGAATCAACCCCATCGGAAGCTCGACGCCGATCATACCGGTGCTGGCGACCAGGACCTCTTGCGGGTCCACGCCCACGTGTCCGGCGGCCAGGGCCACCATTTCCTCGGCGTCCATGCGCCCCTGGTCTCCCACGCTGCAGTTCGCGCAGCCGCTGTTGGCGACCACCGCACGGGCGGACCCGCGCTCCGCGCGCGAACGGCTCACCGTGACGGAGGGAGAGAGAATCCGGTTCGTGGAGAAGGTTGCCGCGAGAGAGGCGGGTCGCTCGGACAGCAGGATGCCGAGGTCGAGCACGCCCTCCCCCTGCGTCTTGAGGCCCGCATACGTTCCGCCCGCGACGAATCCGGCCGCGGAAGTTACGCTTCCGTCTGGAATCAGTTCTATCTTTGCGGCCAAGTCTCGCTTCTCCCTCGTGCTGCTAAAGTCGTGCCGCCGTAAACCGCGCAAGTATAACATAGTGGACAATCACTTGCGAAAGCCGGGCGCGGGGGAGAGCCTGTGTCAGATTACTAGGTGGCCATCAGTTTACACTTGTCTTAACCAAAACAAAGATAGGTGCAAAGCTGATGGCCATACATAGCGTACACGAGTGGATTGGAGCGGA
>DAOUJL010000016.1:0-26788 GCA_034422735.1 Dehalococcoidia bacterium
TCCGCTCCAATCCACTCGTGTACGCTATGTATGGCCATCAGCTTTGCACCTATCTTTGTTTTGGTTAAGACAAGTGTAAACTGATGGCCACCTAGTAATCTGACACAGGCTCCGACAGCCTGCGCTCCTTGACGGGGTTTGCACCCCGTGTTAGCATGGCCCCACTTGACAACCATTCGAACGCATCGCGCAACACCTGCGCACGGAGGTAGGGGACTTGGCAACTACTCAGCTAATCGAAGTTACCTCGGCCGCGGCACAGAAGCTCAGCGACATCATCGAGGAGCAGGGCGAGGTCGGCTCGCTGCTGCGCGTGATGGTTGTGCCCGGCGAGCACGGCGGAATGCAGTACATGCTCGGACTGGAGAAGGAAGCCAAGGACGGCGACTTCGTGATCGACACCGAGACTGTCCAGGTCCTGATCGACTCCGACAGTGCGCCCCTCATCGATGGCGCCCAGATCGACTACGTGGACAGCCTGATGCGCAGCGGTTTCGTTATCAGCAACCCCAACTCGATGGGCGGCTGCGGATGTGGTGGAGGCGGATGTGGTGGAGGCGGAGGTGGATGCGCCTGCGGAGGCGGCGGTTGCGGCGGAGCCTGCGGCGGCCACTAGGCGCAATCCCTCCCACCCAATCTGAAACTAATGCGGCGGGACGCATCGCGTCCCGCCGTTGCTTTAGCCTACCTGTGCTTCCCGGCAGAAAAGGCGGCTCGCCTCTTTCGTGGCCTGCGCCGTTGCGTCTACGGCCTTCGCCCCTCCCTTGTGAACGTCCTTGATTTTCCGCTACTTCAATCTCTTCCGTGACGACCCGGCCCTGGCGGTCCTCGCCTTCTCAGCGACGTGCATATCGCTGATCGCCGCCGTAACCTTCCACGAGTACAGCCACTCGCTCGTCGCGACCAGGCTCGGGGACCACACTTCTCGGCGGCTCGGACGGCTTACGCTCAACCCGCTCTCCCACCTCGAGTGGCTCGGCGCGCTGATGCTGCTCCTGGTCGGCTTCGGGTGGGGCAAGCCGGTCCCGGTGGATGCCAGCCGGCTGCGTGTCGGCGCACGCGCGGGCATGGCGGCGGTGGCGCTGGCCGGCCCCTTCGCCAACGTGGTGATTGCGGCGCTCGTGTTCCAGGCGTCCAGAATCACCGCGCTCGCCCTGCCGGGTGGACTTAGTACGCCGGTCGTCGGCGGGCCCATGCTGGGCGTCGTAATCTCCGAAGTCGTCTACTGGAACCTGCTGCTGGCCGCCTTCAACCTGCTGCCCATTGCGCCGCTCGATGGATTCAAGGTAGCGCTCGGCGTGCTGCCCCGGGCGGCGGCCAACCACTTCGCCCGCCTCGAACCCTTCGGCATCTTCATACTGCTCGGCGTGGTGTTCATAGGCAGCTGGATTCCGGGACCTTCCGTGCTGCAAAGGATAGTGGAGCCAATGATGAAAGCTCTGGGCTTCATCGCGTTGGGTGGACAGGCGGCGTGGTAAACTGTTATGAAATCAGCGACTGGCTTTGTTTCTGCCGGGTTCGAACGGAGGTGAGACTTTGGAACGCATAGCTATCATAGGCTTCGGGGCCTACGGCGCCTCCATTGGACTTGGCCTCAAGAAGGCCAGGCTGTCGAACACCGAGATAGTGGGATCCGGCAGGGAACGGCGCGTGCTGAACGCCGCCGACAAGATGGGCGCCATAGACCGGGTGGTCGGCGGGCTGGCCTCGGCAGTCGAGGGATCCAGCCTCATCATCCTGGACACCTCGATCACCGAGACCAAGGAGCTTCTGGAGGTGATAGGCCAGCGCGCCAGCCCTGGCTGCGTCGTCACGGACGTGGGCACCTCCAAGTCGCTCGTCATCCAGTGGGCCGGTGAGTATCTGCCCGAGGGCGTGAGCTACGTGGGCGGCCACCCGCTGCTCAAGTCTTCCACCGTCGAACTGGAGGAGGCTACCCCCACCCTGTTCGAGGGAGCCGACTACTGTATCGTGGCCTCCGACAGGTCCAGCCAGACCTCTATAAGGACCGTCGTCAACATGGCGGAGACTCTCGGCGCCAAACCGCTGTTCATGGATGCGCAGGAGCACGACAGCTTCGCCATCGCGATGAACTACCTGCCTATGCTGCTGTCGTCGGCGTTCGTAACCGCCACGTCGGGCAGCGAGGGCTGGCGCGACATGCACCGCCTCGCCGCGAGCGAATTCAACCTCGTGTCGCAGCTCGCGGCCACCGACCCGCAGGACATCGAGTCGGCCTGCCTCGCCAACCCGGACGACGTGGTGTACTGGATAGACCAGATGATCACCGAGCTTTACGCCTACCGCAACCAAATCACGGAACGCAGCGACAACCTGCTCGACACATTCATAAGGGCTTGGGAGGCGCGCGCCAAGTGGGACGCCAACGCCGTCCTGGAGGACGAGTCCACCAAGGCGCCAAGCGCCACCGAGTCCATGGCCACGGTTTTCATGGGTGAGATGCTGCTAAAGCGCTACCAGGAAATCACGCGCGGCCAGGACCGGAAGCGCAGCCCCTGGACCTACTTCCGCCGCGACTAGGCCGGGCCATTCAATGAACCAACTCGTCACACCAGCGAAGCGTATCGAAGGCGAGGTCGTCCCGCCGGGCGACAAGTCTATCTCGCACCGCGCCGCGCTGCTGAACTCCATCGCCGACGGCACCGCCCACGTGTCCAACTTCTGCGTCGGCGACGACCGCACGTCCATGCTTCGCTGCCTGCGCGGCTTGGGCGTCCCCATACGCCCGCACGACGACCCAGATACGCCCGCAGCGGCTGATTCGTTCGTCGTCCACGGACGGGGCAGGCGCGGCCTCAGCGAGCCGGACGCGCCGCTTGACTCCGGCAACAGCGGCACCACCATGCGCCTGGTGTCCGGCCTGCTCGCCGCGCAACCCTTCCTCAGCGTCATATCGGGCGACCGCTCGCTACGCAACCGGCCGATGGGCCGCATCGTCGCGCCGCTCAAGCTGATGGGCGCGCAAATCATGGGAAGAGACGGCGACACGCTCGCGCCGCTGGCCGTTCGGGGCGGCGAACTGCGCGGCATAGAGTACGAAATGCCCGTCGCCAGCGCACAGCTCAAGTCCTGCCTGCTAATCGCGGGTCTGCACGCCGAAGGCGAGACGCTGCTGCATCAGCCGGCCGCCTCGCGCGACCACACCGAGCGCATGATCGCGGCGATGGGCGCGTCCACGTGGTCCGACGGTCTGAGCGTTGGAGTGCGCGCCTCCGACCTGACGGCGATGGACGTCCGCGTTCCGGCCGACATCAGCGGCGCCGCCTTCTGGCTCGTTGCCGCCGCTTGCCACCCCAACGCGAGCGTCCGCGTGAAAGGCGTGGGCGTCAACCCCTCGCGCACCGGCGTTCTGGACGTGCTCGACGAGATGGGAGCGGACGTGCGGGTGGAAAACGTGCATGAGGAGGCGGGCGAGCCATCGGCGGACCTGGTCGTCGAGTCCGGCAACTTGCGGGGCGTCAGGATAGGCGGCGACGTGATACCCAGGGTGATCGACGAGCTGCCGGTGCTGGCGCTCGCTGCGTGCTTCGCCGAGGGCACTACCGTCATCGAGGACGCCGCCGAGCTGCGCGTGAAGGAGTCGGACCGCATCCGCGCCACGGTGGACGGGCTAACGCGGCTGGGCGCGCGGGTCGAGGAGCGCCCCGACGGAATGGCCATCACCGGCGGCGCGCCCCTGAGGGGGGCCGAGTGCGACAGCTACGGCGATCACCGCATCGCCATGACCATGGCCGTCGGCGGGCTGCTCGCTCGCGGCGAAACCGTCGTCACCGGCGCTGAAGCCGCCTCCGTCTCCTACCCCGCCTTCTGGGACACGCTGCACGGGCTGAGCCAGCCTTGAGCGGCGCCCCGTCCACTGGCGGGCGTCCGCTGCTGGTAGTGCTATCGGGACCATCAGGCGTCGGCAAAGACGCCGTACTGGATCGCATGAAGCGGCTCGGAAGTCCCTACCACTTCGCCGTCACCGCCACCACGCGCCCCATGCGCGAGGGCGAGAGGGAGGGCGAGTCTTACCACTTCATCGCGCGCGCCGAGTTCGAGCGCATGATAGCCAACGGCGAGCTTCTGGAGTGGGCCGAGGTGTACGGCAACCTGTACGGCGTGCCGAGGGCGCAGGTGGAGCGCGCGCTGGCCGAGGGGCGGGACGTGTTGGTGAAGGTGGACGTGCAGGGGGCGAAGACGATTCGCAGCCTTATCCCGGACGCGGTGCTGGTGTTCCTGGCTCCGCCGGGCATTGATGAACTCGCAAGGCGACTCGCGTCGAGGGGAACCGAGGCGGAGGATGCGATGCGGAGGCGGCTGAGGGAGGCGGAGGCGGAGATGGACGCGGCCTCGCTGTTCGACCACGTTGTGGTGAACCGGCGCGGCAAGCTGGACGACGCCGCGCGTCAGATCGAGGCGCTGACGGCGGACGAACGCCACCGCCGGGCGTCCTCGTAGCGGGACGCTCCTGCGTAGGCGATTGCGGCTAGCGG
This sequence comes from Dehalococcoidia bacterium, assembly GCA_034422735.1. Lineage (GTDB taxonomy): Bacteria > Chloroflexota > Dehalococcoidia > Lucifugimonadales > CATOSD01 > CATOSD01. Next base: position 4,497 of record DAOUJL010000016.1, read on the forward strand.
TTGCGGCGGCGGCGCTGCCTTCGCAGGCTGCGGGCGCGGTCGAGCCGGCGCTGCTCGCCCTTCGACCGGAAGAAACGGCGGTTGCGCAACTCCCTCAGTATGCCGGAGCGCTGCATTCCGGTCTGAAACCTCTTGAGCAGAGCTTCCGGGTCTTCTCCATCGCGGATCAATACGTGCGTCAAAACACTCTCCTGGGGCCATGTAGTTCGACAGAACGAGTATAGCACACGCCCCGCGCCCACGTCAGGCGGCCGGTAGCGCGGCTCGAATCGCCCGTGGCCGCCCCGCCCCGCTAATCCTCCACGATGGGCTGCGCGATGATCCACAGGCTCGTCGCCGTGTAGAGCACCATCAGCAGCAGCATCGGAAGCTGCCCGCGCAGCGCCCGGCCCCGGTGAGCCACCCTGCGCATCGATACCAGGTGCGCCAGGTACACCGAGATGACGTGTCCCGCCACTATCGCCGCGACCGATACGTACCACGCCACCCGCGCGTTGATTATCGCTATGTTCGTCCTGTAATCGGCAGTGCCCAGAAGGTCCCAGCCGTTGCCGAACGGGTCCGACAGCAGCGGTATCACCGTTTGCCCGCTTATCAGCAGCAGCGACAGGTAGTGCGCCAGGTTGTAGGCCAGCGCGATTGGCACCAGCGTGAGCACATAGCCCGTGGCCACGCCTCCGGGTCCCTCCGGATCGGCGGACAGCCGCGCCACCGCCCACGAAAACGCGGCGTAGACCAGCAAGAATATCCCCGGCACCACCAGCAGTCCGAGTGTGTCGATGGTGCTCACCACGTTGGGCCCGAGCACGGACACCTCGTCGTACACCGCGGTCTGGACGCTCACCCACGCCGGCGTCTCCTGCAGGCCGTCGAACGACACTATCGCCAGCGCCAGCAGCACGAACGCGGCCATCCCGAAGCTGGCGCGGTGCGAGTTGGCAAGGCCTACGGCCCACGGGCGCAGGTTGAACTCGCGCCGCGATCGATCCGCCCGCTCGAAGCACTCGTAGCAGTCCACGCAGTCGGGCGCGCAGTCGGACCGGCACCGCGAGCAGGCGCGGCGGTCGGCGGCTCTCACCTCCGTCGGCGAGAAGCGGGCGAATAGACTGAACAGCACGCTGAACACCTCGCCTCGGCTCAGCCAGGTGTGCTTGCCAAAGGCCGCCATGCCCATCCAGGTCACCAGCGAGTAGGCGATGATGAGCTGTCCCAGGCTTCCCGGCAGCGTCGCGCTGGTGTACACGTTCTCCAGCCAGGCGAACGCCAATAGCAGCGCCACCGCGGGCCATACGTCGAGCCGTTCGGGGTAGACGAACAGCCCGCGGCCATCGCCGCCGAGCAGGCGCTCGCCCCACTCGTAGATTATCTTCCACGGGTTTACCAGCATCCACACGTTGCCGAACAGCGCCGACACGTAGCCCATGCCCACCCACCACACCACCCAGACGAAGGTGGGGGCGAACACCTCCAGCGGTCGACCGTTGCCGAAGAAGCACGTAGCCAGCGTCAGGCCGAACACGGCCACGGACAACAGTCTCACCACGAAGAGCGTGACCGGACTGGCGATCACTGCCCCCAGCCCTCGGACCGCGAGCAGGTTCAGCCGTGGATAGCCGCGCTCGCCCTCTCCGCGCCGGACGAAAAGCCCGATGACCGCGAACGAGAGCGCCACGGTTGCGGCGCCGCCCACCAGGAAGTAGCTCAGGGGTATGGGAAGGTCGTAGCGCTCGCCAAAGGCGTGCGCGCGGGCCGATGCCGCGAAGCCGAGAAGTCCCAGCGCGGCGACGAATGCCGCGGCGACGATGTTGCGAAAGTGCATTGGGTGTTTCCTGTGTCCTTCCGATGCGCCGCGGGCGATTCGCTAGCCGGCCGCGGCGCGGCGCGCTCCCCTACCGGGGGCGCACCTCCAGCACGCCGAGCGACACCTCTTCGCCCTCGTCATCCGGCACGTCCGCCACGGCCGGCGGATCGCCGCTCGCAACGCGCTGGCGTTGCTCGGCGGTGTTCGTCCACATGATCATCGTGCCGGGCCGCACATTCAGCATCGCGGGCGAGAACGAGCCGTCCTCCAGGATGGTGACCTCGGCCCGCTCCGCAGTTTCCGCATTCGCGCTCACCATAATCGACGCGGTCATCTTGTGGTTCATGTGGTTGTGGTACGGGATCATTTGGCCGTTCATGGAGTCCATCACGTGGTAGACGAAGCTGTCGCCCTGCTGGAGCGTGTCGGACTCGAACATCACGCCGTGCTCGGTAGCGTGCGAGTGGTCGCCGCCCACACCGGGGTGGAAGGTGATGGTAAAGCGGCCGGTGGCGTAGGCGTCGAAGCTGAACGTAGCGGTTTCACCGGCTGTAAGTCCAGCCTGCGCATCGTAGCCGTGTAGGTGGAAGTTGCCATCTTCATCGCTCTTGACGTTGAGCGTGACCTGATCGTCTTGCTTGACGACGAGTTCTACTCCATCGATGGTGAGTTGCCTTTCCTGAATCTCGAGGTCGAACTGCAGCGACTCGGGGTCTCCCCCGCCGCACGCGGCCAGCGCGAGCGCGGTGACGAGCGCCAGCAGCGGCCACAGGGCCAACCTGAATTTCCTGTAAATCAAGTCTATTCTCCTTATCGAGGCGGCCGGCTCTTGCCGGCCTGCATCGGGCACGGGGCCAGTGCCCCGCAGACGTTTCGGGTTACGATCGTCTTTTGCCTCTGCTCCTCTCGCGGAGAAATGCGCGCAGCGAGTACCCCAGGGCGGCCAGGAAGGCCACCAGCGCCGTTATGGTGACGATTCCGATGAGCGGACTCTGCGTTTTCACCTCGATGGGGAATCGCGCCGTCCCCTCTCCTTGCGGTCCGTTCACCGACACGGTGAAACGCCACTCGCCCTGCCTGTCCACGAAGGTGTTGATGTCGTAGAAGGAGGGGTCGTCGGCGTTGTGCTCCGCCCGCAGCGGCCCAATCTCGGCGGTCTCGGACTCCGGGCCCGCTCCGGACACGCTGACCTCGGCGTCCAAGACCAGCACATCGCCGGGCTGGGCCGTAATCGTCATCGTGACGTGTAGGTTCCCTACGACCGGATTCTCCGGGATGGTGCCGACGGACAGCATGTACGGGCCGGCCGCGTGGCTCTCGAACCGGATCACCCGCCCGTTGGCGTGCGCCGTCGCGACCGGCACGACGAGCATCGCCGCGGCCGCGATCAGCCACACTGCCAGGAGCCTGCGCTTTGGGTCAAGCCACATGGGAACTCGCTACTCTCTCTCGCTTGCGTCGGATGCGCGGACTCGCGCCGGGCCGCAGTTACAGCGGCGGCCTTGGCGGGGCTTCCGAAAGAGCGGTAGGAGGAAGTCTCCCTCGCCGCCACGGCCAGTGCGCGCATCGCCGGGATGCAGGGGCTAGGTGAGCACCCGCGGCGGCTTGTCTGGCGGAGGCGTCGCCTCGGAGCGCAGCCGCGCCACGGGCGGAACAGGCAGGTTGAACAGGGAGGATGGCTCGAAGTACATGAACGTCGTCGCGCCGTCGCGGTCCGTCACCACGTTCGTAACGCCAGCGAATCCCGCGTCGCGGTCCAGCAGCGCCACCACACCGCGCGGGGCGTCCGGCTGTGAGCGCGCGTGGTCGTGCGTGTTCGGGGCGTTGTAGTCGTGCACATGGGGCCGGACCGCGCCCAGGTGCGAGTGCGTGGGATCGCGCTCGACGTAGTGGTGGTCGATCAACGGCCCGACCGCGGACAGCACCAGCAGCGCCGACAGCGACACCGCCAGAAAGTACTCGTGAAATCTCCTCATCGTGCCAATTATACCATTTGCCACCTACACGCCGTCCGCCGGCGCCGCTCAGCGCCGGTGCCGAGCTTGAGCATATGCCCATGCCGCAATATAATGAGCCTATATCACCCCCGTTTCGCGCTCGTTTATCTCATCGAGGAGGGTTCCCGCCATGCAGAACCAGGACATCGCGTTGCTGTCACACCTTATACGCCGCGCAGGCTTCGGCGCGACACCCGACGAACTGGAACGTTACGCCGAAATGGGCTACGAGTCGACCGTCGAGGAGCTGCTGCACCCAGAGAACATGCCGCCCGCGCTGGAGGACGAAGACCTGATCAAGCGCTACCACGTAGACGAGAACGGCCTGCTTATCGTCGATAGCTGCCAGACATATCTCGTTTACCGGATGATCAACACGCGCCGCCCGCTGGAGGAGAAGCTGGCGCTGTTCTGGCACGGCATATTCGCCACCGGCTACACCAAGCTCAACCAGCCCAAGGCGATCCTCAATCAGATAGAGATGTTCCGGCGGTACGGGTTCGGCAGGTTCCGGGACCTGCTCGTCGAGCTGTCCAGAGACCCCGCCATGATCTTCTGGCTGGACAACAAGGACAATCACAAGGACGCCGTGAACGAGAACTACGGCAGGGAGATACTGGAGCTGTTCTCCATGGGCGTAGGCAACTACACCGAGGACGACGTGAGACAGTGCTCCAGGGCCTTCACCGGATGGACCATCCGCAACGCCGCGCACCACACCGTCCGCACGGCGCAGGACTCGGTCTGGCCCTACGGCCGCCTCGACTGGCAGTACGAGTACCGGCCGGACGACCACGATGAAGGCGAGAAGCTGTTCCTGGGCCGGCAGGGCGCCTTCGACGGCGAGGACGTCATCGACATCATCTGCGAGGAGCCCGCGACCGCCCGCTTCATCTCCCGCCATCTCTACAACTACTTCGTAGCCGACGAGCCGCAGGTTCCCGCCTGGGAGACCGTGCCCCCGCGGGACCCCACCGCGATCGACACGCTGGTCGACTCCTACTTCGAGAGCGGCGGCGATATCCGCGCCATGCTTCGCACGCTCTTCAACTCCGACTTCTTCAAGAGCGCCCGGTTCGCGAAGGTGAAGAGCCCGGCGGAGATGGTCGTGGGCGCCGCGCGGCAGTCCGGCGGCTTCGCCTTCCCCGAGGTTGAGGACATCCAGCTCGCGCTGGAGACCGGCAACATGGGGCAACTGCTCGTAGACCCGCCCAGCGTGGAGGGATGGCACACCGGCCCGGAGTGGGTAACCACCGCGAGCCTCGTCAACCGCGTCAACTTCGCCGTCAAGCAGTTCGCGGACGATACCAGGCCGGGCGTAAGGTCCATCATCGAGCGCGTCCAGGCGCGCGGCCCAGACCAGACCCCGGAGCAATTGGTGGAGGGCTGCCTTGAGCTGATGGGGCCTATGGACGTCTCGCCGAGCACGCGCGAGGAGCTGCTGGCGCATGCCGCGGACGCCAACGGCGGCGGAGCGTCGGCGGAGCGCGTGAAGGAGCTGCTCCAGCTCATCGTCGCCACCCGCGAATACCAGATGGCCTGAGGCCAGGAGGCGCGCCATGGTCACCACGGATCTGCAATACAGCTACAGCCACACCATAGGCATGTACGCGCTCCAGGGGCGGGGGTTCAACAACCCCGTCGATCTGGCATTCGGAAAAGACGGTCTGCTCTACGTGCTCAACCGCGCCGGTCCGGAGGTTTCCGCCAGGATGCCCTACAAGCGCGTGACCATGTGCACCGTGGACGAGGACTACCTGGGCGAGTTCAGCAGCGGCGGCGTGGAGGACGGGCAGATGATGTGGCCCTCGTCGATTGCCATCGACCGTGACGGCAACGTGTACGTGTCCGACGAGGCGCTGCAGCGAATCACCATATTCGATTCGCGCGGACGCTACCTGGACAAGTGGGGAACCAGGGGCCGGGCCGATGGCGAGTTCAACCGGCCGTCGGGAATCGTCTTCGACCCAGACGGCAACCTGCTGGTCACAGACAGCCTCAACTGCCGCGTCCAGCGCTACACCCGCGACGGCCGCTTCCTGGAGTCCTGGGGCCGCCCGGGGCGAGCCGACGGCGAGTTCAACCTGCCATGGGGTATACACGTGGACGCCGAGGGCGGCGTGCTCGTCGCCGACTGGCGCAACGACCGCGTGCAACGCTTCGACGCCGGCGGAAGCCACGTCGCCACCTATGGCGCGCCGGGGGACGCCGACGGCCGGTTCAACCGGCCCGCGGGCGTCGGAACGGACGCCGACGGCAACCTGTACGTGGCCGACTGGGGTAACGAGCGCGTGCAGGTGCTGGACCCCGACGGCGGCTTTCTCTTCAAGCTGCGCGGCGAGTCCGGCATATCCAAGTGGGGCTACGAGTACTTCGAGGCCAACACCGAGGAACTGCGTGAGCGCCAGAACTCGAACATGGAGCCGGAGGTCGGCCCCCTGGCGCGGGGCAGCTCGCGCGAGGAGTCGGCCAACATCGAGAAGCTCTTCTGGGGTCCCACCGCCGTTAAGATAGACGCCGAAGGGCGGCTGTACGTCGTCGAAAGCTGTCGATTCCGCATCCAGATCTACCAGCGCGCCTAGCGGTTCCTCCGCGCTACGCCAGTTGTGTCTTCAGCGCCTGGAGGCGCTCGGTCCGGTACGCCTCCTGCGGGGAACCCTCGTAGACGTGGGCCAATAGCGCCGCTGTCTCCAGCCGGTACAGCGTGTAGGCTTCCGAGCCCCGTTCCACCTTCCCGTGGACCGACTCGTAGCCGGCCCAAAAACCCGCGTCCAGGCCAACCCCCTCGTCTGCCCGCGCGAGATCGAACGCCGGGTCCCCGGCAAGCGAGTTTGCCGCGTCGACGATGCCGGTTATGCTGAGCGCGCCGCCCTCCAGCGTCGCCAGCATGTTCGCCGCTCTGAAGTCCATGTGCAGCAGGCGGGGCTGGGCGAGCCCGACCGCGGCCGCTCTTTCCACGAGGGCGTCCACCTCCGCGTGCGATACCAGGCCGTCTTTCGCGTGCGGCTCGAGGCGTCGGCGTAAACGGCGGCCGAAGTAGCCGCCCCAGGAATCGGACGAAAGCCGTGACAGCCGCCCGACGCGCTCGAGACGCACGCCGTGTATCGTGGCCAGCATCCCGCCCATCTTCCGCGCCGCGCTCCGGCGTTGGACTGCGGACGCGACGGGGAGCAACTCGTCCAGCGGCGTGCCGCGCAGATGCGTGAAGAAAGCGTATGGGAACCCTAGAGCGGCCTCGTCCGGCTCGAAGTGGATTGGCCTCGGCACCGGTAGGTTGGGGAGCAGGCGGTAGAACTCTATCTCGTCGGCGAGGATGTTGCCCCAGTCTATCGGCCCCAGATAAGTCGAAACCAGGTTTCTCTGGCCGCGGAAGACAACGGACTCCCCGTTGTGAAAGTCGATCCGCCGCACGTCGAAATCGAACCCGGCCTTGAGGGGATGGATGTCGCGCACGGCTCGCCCGGGAAATGCGGAGGCGACCGCCGCCTCGACCTCGTGGCGCTCCAGCAACGCGGTTCCGCCCGCGCTACGCCAGGCGCCCGAACTCGCTTCTGTAGTACATCAGCGGGCCGCCGCTGTCGTTTAGCCTGATCTCGTCCACCTCGCCAATGAAGATGGTGTGGTCTCCGGCGACGTGATCGGCCACCACGCGGCAGTCCAGGCTTGCCAGGCTGTCCTCGATGACCGCGGCGCCCGTCTCGGTGAAGCTGAGCGGGACGTTGAAGGAAGTGTCGCGCCGCTCCGGGGGCATTGCGAAGTGCTCGGCTATCCCCCGCTGTTCGACGTTGAGGATATTGATGCAGAAGCGGCGGCTTTCGGAGATGTGCTCGTGGCTGTGGCGATTGTGGCCCACACATACCAGCGCAAGCATGGGGTCCATGGAAACCGAGCAGATGCCCTGGGCCGTCATGCCGTGTACGCCGCCGCCGCGCTCTATCGACGTTACCACCGACACGCCGGTTGCGAACCTGGCCCAGGCTTGTCGAAATTGCTCGGAATCGACCAACGCGGCACCTCTCGCGAGTTGATTGTTCAAAAGGGGAAGGGGTACGGCCGGCTGTTGGGCCGCGGCGGCCTCAACTTACCACAAAAAAGGGGTGATTCAGCGCGAACGCCTGGCCGGGCGGGGACGCTCTAGTCGTCCTCCACGCCCTGCTCTTTGAGAAAGTCGAGCGCTTCCCGGACATTGGTTATCTGCTCGGCCTGCTCATCGGAGATCTCGAGCTGGTTGCCGTCGGTGCTGAACTCCTCTTCGAACGCCATAATCAACTCCACCAGGTCCAGGGAGTCGGCGTTGAGGTCCTCTGTGAACGAAGAGTCGAGTTCCACTTCCTCGAGCTCTACGGCGAGTTTATCGGCGACCAACGCCTGAACGCGCTCGAGAACTGTTGCCATTTTGCCACCTCCAAGGCATAAAACCCAGCTAAAGTCCAAATTGAGTTGTGCGCCCGCGCCGCCTGTGAGCGCCGGCGGGCTATGTGTCAACTTAGGCTGTCAGGCCCCCACCTTTTCCAGCAACGAACCGAGCACGCCGTTCACGAATTTGGGCGAGTTTTCGGAGCCAAAGGCTTTCGCCAGTTCCACCGCTTCGTTGATGGCCACTCTGGGGGGCGTCTCACCGCCAAACATTATCTCATAAATCGCCACGCTAAGTATATTTCTGTCCACGAGCGCCATCTGGTGAATAGGCCAACTCGGGGCCAGATCCGCGATAGGCGCGTCGATCTGCTCTTTGTGGCGCAGCACGCCCTGCACCAGTCCGCGGGCGAACTCCTCGGCCTGCTTGGTAAGGCCGAGCTCGGCGGAAACGTTCGCGAAGGCCTCGTTGGGGTCGTGGGCCACGGCGCTGGCCTCGTACAGCGCCTGCAGCGCTGCCAGGCGCGCCATGCGTCTGACGCCGGGTCGCTCGGACGTCCCGCGTGTGTCAGTGGACATGGGATGCCGATCGTTCAGACAACGCTTCCCCCAGTCCGCTCCGCGCAACTCGCCCGAGCACGGTTGGCTAGTTTGCGTGCAGCTTGAGAATGGAGTCGATGTCGCCAACGCTCGACACCTTGGCACGCTTGTCGATGCGCTTGATCATGCCGCCGAGCGCCCTTCCCGGGCCGATTTCGAGGAAGTCGACGATGCCCGATCCAATCATGTGGTCGACGGAGCGCTTCCACTGCACGCAACCGCAGATCTGGGCCGCAAGCTCCTGCTTCACGCTCTCGGCGGTAGTGAGGGGCTGGCCCGTGTAGTTGGCTACTATCGGCACCTGTGGATCTTTGAAGTCGAGCTTGTCTATAGCCTCGATCAGTCCCGCGCGGGCCGGCTCCATGAGGCCGGAGTGGAACGCGCCGCCCACGCTCAGGGGCACTACCCTCTTCGCGCCGCGCGCGGTAGCCAGGTCGAGCGCCACCGCAACCGCCATCCGCTCGCCGCTGATGACGATCTGCTCGGCGGTGTTGATGTTGGAGATGTAGGTCCCGGTCTCCCTGGCGATCTCCTCGATGGTCATCTCGTCGAGACCCAGTATGGCCGCCATAGTTCCCGGATTGCTCTCGCACGCCTCCTGCATCAGCAGGCCGCGCGTCCTGACAAGCTGTGCGGTCTCGGCCACGTCCAGCACGCCCGCGACGGCCAGGGCGGTGTACTCGCCCAGGCTGTGGCCCGCCATCAACAGCGGCTGCGGCATGCGCTCATTGCCGAGATGCTCTTCCATGGCCTTCATGCAGGCCAGGCTTACGGCCATGATGGCCGGCTGCGCGTTGACCGTCTGGCGCAGATCATCCTCGGGGCCATTGAACATAAGGTCAGCGAGCGGCCGCTCCAGCGCGTCGTCCACCTGCTGGAAAACCTCGCGCGCGGCCGCTGAGCGGTCGAACAGCTCGCGGCCCATGCCGACGGCCTGTGCGCCCTGGCCCGGGAACAAGAACCCGACTTTGGCCGCATTGGCGTCTGTCTTGAGTCTCAGTGTCATGTCCGCCTCCCGCATCGCTCAGATGTGACTGGGCACTGTCGCGGCCCATTGGGGCCGAGCGATCAGCCGACGACGGCCACCTGCCGGCCGTTGTAGTAGTTGCAGCTTGGGCAGGCCCGGTGGGGCAGCTTGGGCAAGCGGCACTGAGGACAGTCCGAAAGTGTGACGGCCCTCAAGCCGAAGTGCGCCGTGCGGCCTCCCTTACGCTTCTTGGAATGCTTCTTCTTTGGCAGTGGTGGCATTGGGAATCTCCAGGTTCGATCAGGCGTAGAATCACCTGTTTCCGGAACGGTCCGGATCAGTTGCCGCCTCCGGTCGAGGCCAGCTTAAGCAGCGCGTCCCAACGCGGGTCGGTCCGGGGCGGCCCGCACGTGCACTCTGCCTCATTCAGGTTCGCACCGCAGCCGGTGCACAAGCCCGCGCAGTCGTCTCCGCACGTCGGCTTCATGGGAATACCGAGGTAAGAATACTGCCTCACGGCCTCCGTGATGTCAAGGATTTGGTCGGAGTCGATGAAGAACTCTTCCTCCTCGCCCTCCAACCGGGGTTCGAACACCAAGCCGTCCAACGGCGCGGCAAACTCGTCGTCGATCGTAATGCGCACCGGCTGGTGGTACACCCGAAGGCACCTGCTGCACTGGCAGACCGCCGCCGTGTCCAACCGGCCGCTCACCCAGATTCCTTTGTCGGTGCGCATAAGCCTTACGTTGCCCAGCAGGCGGCCGGTGGGCACACCGCCTCCCGAATCCACCTGCTCATCGACCTGGTAGTGCCGGGAAGAGCCGATGCCCTCTTTCATAAGTTGGGCAACGTTGAAATGCATCTTAACCGCCTCCACCCACGCTGTCCCGCTCCAAAGCTTGAGAGGACATTCTAGGGCCGACGCCACTTTGTGTCAAGGCGCCGGACTCCGCCCCTGCCGTGCCGCGAAACCTTCCCGCCGGGCCTCACAGCCATATCAGCGCGAGCGTGACAACCCCTCCCAGCAGCAGCGCCACCGCCCAGAATAGGTCCACGTTGATCCAGCCGCGCCTCAGGAACGCCAGCCCTACCTTCTTGTACACCACCATGGCGATGACGAACATCACCACCAGCATGGCCAGCGTGTGCACGCCGAGGCCGATGCCCCACGCCACCGAGGTGTCGGCCAGGTCCAGGAAGTCGGCGTGGTGCGCCAGGTCGCCCAGATCGTGCTGGCGCTCCTCCAGGTTCAGGATTATCGGCGCCAGCATCAGCCCCGCGCCGTGCGACGTTGCCATCAGAAACGACCAGAATATGAGGTCTCTGGAGCTGACCTGCATCCCCACCCACCTGGGATGGCGGTAGTAGCGGAACACTTTGTATGCGCCGAAGAGCAGCAGCGTGGCGCCGGCCAGTATCCTCACCCAGTCGAGCGGAACGAACGCCCCAACGAGCAACAGGAAGGCGGCCACGACCACCAGCGAGGCGGCGTGGCCGATGGTGATAAACGCGAGCGCCCGGGACACGGCCCAGGCGCTCTGCTGTTGCAGTCCCAGCGCCACCGCGAACAGCCAGCCCATGGCCGGGTTCAGGCCGTGGAAGGCTCCCAGCGCGGCCAAGCCGGCCAGCGCCCCCAGGGACGCCAGCGCGGCAGGCTCAACGTGGGCGAGCGGCGATAGGAGCATCCAGTGGACGCTCTACGGGTAGCAGAAAGAGTCGGACGAGGCGTCTCCTCCCTCGAGTCGCAGCTGGTGCGCCCTGGTGCTTCCGAAGTCGACAAAGAAGTCCGGGTCCAACTCCATGCCGCCCTCGGGGTTGGTGTCCATCTTGATCATCCAGCCCGTCATGTCGTCGTAGAACACGTCGTCCCAGGAACTGTACAGCGAGTTGGTGGCGTACACCCGCCGCCCGTCCCGGCTGATCTCCACCATCTGCGGCGCGCCCACCAGCGGCCCGGCGGAGGGATGCTCTGCCTTCCTCACGACGCCGCCCGCCTGCACCGTGCCCGTAAGCTCGGGGTTGAACGGGTCGGACACGTCGTACTGGCGAAGCTCGCCCGTGCCCCAGCAGGAGACGTACAGGAACTTGTCGTCCACCGACAGGTCCAGGTCGGTGATCAGCGGCGGCACCGCGCCCAGCGGCTTCAGGGCGTCGGGCAGCACGTCCGCGTCGGCCGGCTCGGCAGGAATCTCGATCACCTTCTTGGCGGCCCACTTTCCGTTTTCGCGGTACCAGGTGAACACGGAGCCCGACAGGTTGCTGGCGTTTACCACCACGCCGACGAAGCCGTAAGCCTCGGTGGGCGCGTGGGCGGGTCGCAACTCCAACGCCATCTGGTGCTCGGAGCCGAGGTCGACCTCCTGCACGTGCCGGCGGCGGCGCAGGTCCCAGAAGTGGATCTTGTGGCCGTAGTTGTGGTTCACGATGTGTTCCAGCACCGGGCCGTTCTCGAACATGTCCGGCGTGCCCCACTCGCTGGTGATGGCGACGTCCAGGCCCATGTGCCACCAGAAGTCGTAGGACATCTGCTGTGTGCCCCGGTCCAACTCCCAGCGGCCCAGCGGCTCGAAGGTGTTGTGGTCGATGCGCATGATTCCGCCGGGCGCGCCGCCGTCGGCGGAGCCGATGCCGTTCAGGTATATGGCGTCGGGGCCGCAGTGGACCGTGTGAAGCCGACTGTAGCCGGTGCGCTCGAATATGACGTCGGACTCGATCGTCTTGACCAGCTTGGGATTGTACGGGTCCGGCTTGGTGTCCAGGATGTAGATGCGGGACGTCCGAAGCGTGGGGACGACCAGGTAGCGGCGCTCCAGGTGGGGATGAGGTGCATATGGACAGAGCGCGGAGCTACAGGCGTTCCAACCGAAGTGGTGCAGTTCGTCGCCGACGTTGGGCATCTCGACGGTGCTGACTATCTTGCTGTAGTTGGAGGACTCGGGGTCGAGGTCCACTACAGACATGCTGTCGGGTCGTCCATCTACGTTGAGGCCCGCCACGTACCCCAGCCGTTCAGGCGGGGCCTTCGTAGCCATCTCGGGCGACGGATAAAAGGTAGGGTCCGGTTGGATCAGGGCCAAAACTGCACCTCGCATAAGATCAGGATGCCCGCATTCTAGGCGATGCGGCGCGGCGGTTCAAGTTGAATACAGCCGCGCCGTCCCCGCGATGCCGCGCCGCGTATAGGAGCATGTCGCCGTTTCGCCAGCGGATAGGTCTTGAGGGCGCCGCCGGGTTGCATCGCCCCTCTAGCTGGATTAACCTTCCCGGCACCGGGCGGGGGCCATTCGCTCTGCCCGCGGGACACTGCCAGCAGGAGGCGCGGCTATGGACGCTATCAGGGTTGTGGTACAGGGCGCTTACGGCAAGATGGGGCTGGAGACCGTCGGCGCCGTGTGCGGGGCCGACGGCATGGAACTGGTGGCCGCGGTGTCGAAGCGCGGCAGCTCGGGCGACGTGTACGCGCTGCCGGACGGCTCCGGCGAGGTTCCGCTGTCGAACTCGGTCGCGGACGTGCTGGCAAGCGTGGACGTGGTGGTGGACTTCACCAACGCGGAGGGCGCGATGTCGGCGATTCGCGCCGCGACCGCTGGCGGCGCGAACGTGGTCACCGGCTCGACCGGGCTGTCAGAGGCGCAGCTCGAGGAGGCCGGCAGGCTGGCCGAGGACAGCGGACGCTGCGTGATAGTCGCGCCCAACTTCGCGCTCGGCGCGGTGCTGCTCATACACCTTGCCGGCGTGGCCGCGCCTTTCTTCGATTACGCGGACCTGACCGAGGTCCACCACGAGGCCAAGCTGGACGCGCCCTCGGGCACGGCGCTCGCCATTGCCAGGGCCGCCGCTGCCGCCAAAGGGAAGCCGTTCGTTGCGCCGGCAGCCGAGACGGAGACGCTGGCAGGCACGCGCGGCGGCACGCTTGACGGGGTGGTCATACACAGCGGGCGCATGACCGGGCGGGTGGCCCACCACGAGTTGGTGTTCGGCGCGCTCGGCCAGACGCTGACGCTGCGCCACGACTCCATCAACCGGGAGAGCTTCATGCCGGGCGTGCTGCTGGCCGTCCGCCGTTCCACCGAGATGACCGGGCTGACCGTCGGCCTCGAAAACCTACTCGGCCTGGGCTAGGCTACCCCTGTCGCCAAGCTTGCCATGCCGCTTGTGTCGGGTATATGCTAGGTGCGGCGCTGACGCTCACGTCAGCGATAAAGGCAGACTAATCAAGGAGGTCCAGTCCAGCATGGCTGATCTATCCAGAACGTGCGCCATTGTCGGCGTCGACGAGTCCGACGTAATCGGCAGGGTCGAGGGCAAGTCCAACCTTCAGCATCACGCTGAGGCGGGCTACAACGCGCTTGCCGACGCCGGGCTGTCTATCAAGGACGTCGACGGTCTTTTCTGCGCAGGCTCTTCCACCCTCAGCACCGCCGAGTTCATGGGCATACGTCCCCGATACACCGACAGCACGTCGGTGGGCGGCTCGTCGTTCGTCATCCACGTGGGCCACGCGGTGGCGGCGATCAACGCCGGCTACTGCGAGGTGGCGCTGATAACCCACGGCGAGGCGGGTCGGAGCGCGCGCAGCCGTCCCGGCGGCAACGCCGCCGAGCCCGGCTCCCAGTACGAGACGCCTTACGGCTTCATCGGCGCGCCCATCAACTACGCGATGGCCGCCCGCAGGTACATGCACCAGTACGGTGAGGACCGCACACGCCAGGCGATGGCGGAGATCGCAGTGGCCACGCGCAAGTGGGCGCAGAAGAACCCCAAGGCGGCCATGAAAGACGTGCCGATGTCCTTCGACGACTACCACGAGTCTCGCTGGATCGCCTGGCCCTTCCACCTGTTCGACTGCTGCCTGGTTACCGACGCCGGCGGCGCGGCGGTGGTCACCACGGCCGAGCGGGCGCGAGACCTGGCCAAGAAGCCCGTCTACATCCTCGGCGCGGCCGAGGGCCATTCACACAACATCATCAGCCAGATGCCGGACCTGACGCAAACTTGGGGAGTGAACTCCGGCCCCGCGGCCATGGGCAGGGCGGGCATTACCCACGACGACATCGACCTGGCGATGATCTACGATTCCTTCACCTACACCGTGCTCATCACGCTTGAGAGCCTGGGATTCTGCGGGCCTGGCGAGGGCCCCGAGTTCGTGGCCAACCAGCGCACCGCGCCGGGCGGCGACTTCGCGATGAACACCTCCGGCGGCGGCCTGTCGTACACCCACTCGGGCATGTACGGCATGTTCCTGATACTGGAGGCGGTGAGGCAGCTTCGCGGCGAGGCCGGTGAGCGGCAGATAGACGACCCCAAGATCGGCCTCATGCACGGCACCGGCGGCTCGCTTTCGTCCACCGGCACCGTGGTACTCGCGGTAGACTAGCCCGCGCCGAGAAGGCTGATCGCAAACGAACGACTACACCAGGAGATTTCGATGACCCAGCAGTACAACAAGCCCATCCCGGTGCCACAAGGCGAGTCCGACGTGTACTGGAACAAGGCCAAGGAGCACGAACTCTGGCTGCGGCGCTGCAACGAGAGCGGCAAGGCCTACTTCTACCCGCGCGACATATCGCCGTTCACCTTCTCCAGGGACACAGAGTGGATAAAGGCCAGCGGCAATGCGACGCTCTACACCTACGCCATAGTCCACAGGGCGCCTCATCCCGGCTTCGTCGGCGACGTTCCCTTCGTGACCGCCATCGTGGAGCTCGAGGAGGGCCCACGAATGCCGACGAACATCGTAATGGACGATCCGACGCCTGAGAAGCTCCAGATCGGTATGCCCCTCAAGGTGGTCTTCGAGGACATCACCGACACCATCGCGCTGCCCAAGTTCGCGCCCGCCTAGCGCACATCTACGAACCAGCCGACGGGTCGCGGGGGTATGCCTCGCGACCCGTCCTTCCACACTCCCTCACTCCCTCGTCCGCACTCGCGGCGGTTAACCCCGAGGACGTTACTACGAAAGAGGTGACTTATGGGCGCCGACCACGGCGACACATCCCACGACGACCACCCCGGCATGTTGGGGGACTCGGCCCTGAGCGATCGGGCCAAGCGCGCTCTCGCAATCAGGGAACTGCTGCTGGAAAAGGGAATCATCGACGCCGACGACGTGCGCAGGCGGGCCGACGAGCTTCACCGCCGATCACCCGCAGACGGCGCGAGAGTCGTCGCCCGGGCCTGGGTGGATGCCGATTTCAAAGCGCGGCTGCTGGACGATGCCAAGGCCGCGGTAGCCGAGCTCGGCTACGAACTGCCCCACGACGCCGAGTTGGCGGTGGTTGAGAACACCGACGAACTGCACAACCTGGTCGTGTGCACGCTGTGCTCGTGCTACCCCACCACGCTGCTGGGGCCTCCGCCGGACTGGTACAAGAGCCTGGCGTACCGGTCCAGGGCCGTCAGGGAGCCGCGCGCCGTGATGGCCGAGTTCGGCTTCACGCCCGCCGGCGGCGTGGAGGTGCGCGTGCTGGACAGCACCGCCGACCTGCGCTACCTCGTACTGCCCGCGCGTCCCGCCGGTACCGAGGGCATGAGCGAGGAGGAGCTGGCGGGCCTCGTGACGCGCGACAGCATGGTGGGCGTCACGGCCGCAGAGTCGCCGCAGGCGGCGGCGGTGTAGGCCCCGCCGCCGGACTCGAAAAGGGGGCTGCCCCGGATGGGACCGCCCCCGCCGTTTCGCCGCCGGTCTGGCTAGCCGACCGTGAGAGACAGCTTCTTGGCCTTCTTGGACTCCAGCTTGGGGAACGTGATCGTCACGACGCCGTTGTCGTAGCTGGTCTCCGCCTTGTCCACGTCGACCGTGTCGGGCAGCCGCAGCGCGCGATGGAAGCTGCCGCTCCTGCGCTCTCGCATCAGGAAGTCGCCCTCCGCCGTCTCCTTCTCGGACTCCGTCTGGCCGTTGATAGTCAGGACGTCGTTCTCGACGGTGATCTGGATGTCTCCGGGGGCGACGCCCGGCACGGACGCGCGCACCTCGATGTCGTCGCCCTTCCTCACCACGTCCAGAGGGACGGCCCAAGCCTCGAATCCGCCGCTCTCGGCGGGGCCCGGGTAGCCCTTCCAGATGCGGTTCATCGTGTCCTGCATCTGCCTCAGCTCGTTGAACGGGTCCCAGCGCTGCATAGTCATGTGTGTAACCTCCCTGATTGTGGAACTGCTTGATTGCCATCGAAGCACGTTTGCTTCGCACACTCAGTATTATACGTCTGTATTTGTATAGTGTCAATAGAGTTAATATAAACACTGCAAGATTTGTTGTGTCCGCGTTTGACCTATGCTAGACTTGGGGTGTAATCCCCTTTCGTGCTGAGGCGGCGATGGCGACCTATTATGAAACGCTGGGCGTTTCCAAAGACGCAAGCGAGAAAGACATACGCCAGGCGTACCGACGCCTGGCGCGCCAGCATCACCCCGACCTTAACCCGAACGACGACGAGGCCGAGCGCCAGTTCAAGAAGATCAACGAGGCGTACGAGGTGCTGTCCGACGCGGACAGCCGCAAGAAGTACGACCGCTACGGCGACATGTGGCGCCAGGCCGACAACATCGAGGCGCAGCGGTCCCACGGCGGGCCGCGCACCTACACCTGGACGACCGGCGGCCAGTCCCCCGGCGGCGCGGACGCGGACTTCGACCTCGGCGATATTCTGGGTGGGTTTGGCGGAGACCTGGGCGATCTGTTTAGCGGTGGCGGACGAACGCGGTCGCGCGGCAGGCAGCGAGCCAACGCCGCTGTCACCGTGTCGCTGGAGGAGGCGTTCGCGGGCGCCAAGCGGCGGGTGTTCGCGCCGGACGGCGGCGGATCCAGGCGAATCGAGGTGAGCATACCGCCGGGGGTAGACAACGGCTCGGTGGTACGCATATCGCTCGACTCCGGCGCGGAGCTCTACCTGAACGTCACGGTGTCGCCGCACTCGCGGTTCAGGCGCAAGGGCAGCGACCTGGAGGTGGACGCGCCCGTGCCGCTGGCTGACACGGTGCTGGGCGGCGAGATCGACCTGCGCACGCTGGGCGGCCTGCTGCGGCTGAGGATTCCCCCGGAGTCGCAGAACGGGCAGCGCATCCGGCTGGCGGGCCAGGGGATGCCCAGGCTCGGCGAACCGGGGAAGCGCGGCGACCTGTACGCGATAGTCCGGCCGGAGATGCCCTCGAACGTGACCGACGATGAGCGGGAGCTGTTCGAGCGGCTGCGGGAGATTCAGGCGAGTAAGGGTTAGGGCGATGGCAGACATGTTCAGCCGGGACGAGCCGGTGTTCATAATCAGCGTGGCGGCGCAGATGCTCGAGGTGCGCGCCCAGACACTGCGCTACTACGAGCGGCTGGGCCTGGTGAAGCCGCAGCGCACCAGGGGAAACCAGCGGGTGTACTCCCACAACGACCTTGATAGGGTGCGCCGGATACGGCGGTTGATGGACGACCTGGGGGTGAACCTGGCGGGCGTGGAGGTGCTGCTGAATTTGCTGGACCGGCTGCAGGAGGCGGAGTCGACGATCGCGCGGCTGGAGGCTGAGAACGAGGGGTTGCGGAAGCTGCTGAACGCGATGAGTTGAGGGGGGCACCCCCATCCTAACCCTCCCCCTGTGTGGGGGAAGGGACAGACGTGGAGTGTGGGCCCTTTCACCCCCACCCGCCCCTGGATTCCGGCTCGGGGGCCGGAATGGCGGTGGAGGGCGAGGGGGAAGGGACCCAGCGGTGGCTAGTCTCTTCGGGGGCCGCCTCGACCGCCTCCGCCGCGGGGGCCGCCCTGGCCGCCGCGTCCGCCCCGGCGATCGCCGCCACCGCCACCCTGGCGGTATCCGCCGCGTCCGCCGCCGTTGGACCTGCGGCCCTGCGGCCGGTAGCCTCCACGGTCGCGGTCTCGCCCACCGCCGCCGCCGCCGCGGACCATGGCCGGCTCGGCGTTGGGGTCGAACTCCTCGCCCAGGAGGAGCGCCTTGCGGGAGAGGTTGATGCGGCCCATCGAGTCTATCTCGCGGACCACGACGGTAATCTCATCGCCTACGTCGACTTCGTCCTCGACCTGGGCCACGTGGTGCTCAGACAGCTCGCTGATGTGGACGAGACCGTCCTTGCCGGGCAGGATCTCGACGAAGGCGCCGAAGTTCATGAGTCTCACGACCTTGCCGGTGTAGATGTCGCCGACTTTCACCTCGCGGGTGAGGTCCTCGACCATCTGCACGGCCTTGGCCGCGGAGTCCCCGTCTGCCGAGCCGATCACCACGGTGCCGTCGTCTGAGACGTCGACGGTGGCGCCGGTGGCCTCGACGATGCCGCGTATGGTCTTGCCGCTGGGGCCTATGACGGCTCCGATCTTGTCCACGGGTATGCGGACTTGGAGCACGCGCGGGGCGTGCGGGCTGAGCTCGGGGCGGCTCTCGGACAGGGTCTCGGAGATGCGCTCGAGGATGTGGAGGCGGGCCTCTTTGGCCTGCTCCAGCGCGTCGCGGCACACGTCGAGGCTGATGCTCTTCAGCTTGATGTCGAGCTGGATGGCGGTAATGCCGTCGGTGGTGCCGGCCACCTTGAAGTCCATGTCGCCGATGTGGTCTTCCTTGCCCTGGATGTCGGTGAGGGTGACGTAACGGCCATCGTCGCCGGTGACGAGGCCGACGGAGATGCCGGCGACCGGGGCCTTGATGGGAATACCGGCGTCCATGAGTGCGAGGGTGCCGGCGCAGACGCTGCCCATGGAGGTGCTGCCATTGGAGCTGAGCACCTCGGTGACGATCCTGATGGTGTACGGAAAGTCGTCCTCGGAGGGCAGGACGGACGAAAGGGCGCGTTCGGCGAGGGCGCCGTGGCCGATCTCACGCCGGCCTGGCGAGCCTACGCGCCGGGCCTCCCCGGTGGAGTATGGCGGGAAGTTGTAGTGGAGCAGGAAGCGCTTGGTGTCCTCGGGGCTGAGGGTGTCGAGCTTCTGCGCGTCGCCCACCGAGCCGAGCGTCACCACGCCTAGCACCTGGGTCTCGCCGCGGGTGAAGAGCCCGGTGCCGTGGGTGCGGGGCAGCAGGCTCACCTCGGACGAGATGGGGCGAATCTCCCTCAGGCCGCGGCCGTCGGGGCGCTTGCTGTCGTCCAGTATGACGCGGCGGAGTGCCTCTTCCTCGGCGACCTCGAAGGCGCTGGACACGTCGCCGCGGTCGTACTCGTCCGCGAGCTGGTCGGCCAGCTCGTCGCGGAGCGCGGCGACTCCCTCCTCCTGCTCGTCGCCGTCGGTGGAGCGTAGCAGCGAGTAGAGGCGCTCGTGGGCGTTCTCGGCCATCCAGTCGTCGAGGCTCTCGGGGTGGAGCTTGGAATCGTAGCCCGCCTTGGGCTTGCCGAACTCGCAGGCGGCCTCTTCCTGGAGGGCTATCACCTCCTGGTTGGTCTCTTGCGCTCGCTCGATGGCCTCCTGCACCAGGTCCTCGGGCATCTCGGTCACGCCGGCCTCGATCATAACGACGCCGTCCCGGGTGCCCGCGACGATGATGTCGAGGGTGCTGGCTTCGAGCTGGGTGTAGGTGGGGTTGACCACGAATCTGCCGTTGACGTAGCCCATGCGGGTGACGCCGACGGGGCCTTCGAAGGGGATGTCGGAGACCGACAGGGCCGCGGAGGCGCCCATGAGGCAGAGGACGTCGAGGGGCGTTTCCTGGTCGATGGAGAGCGGCGTGAGGATGACCTGGACCTCGTTGCGGAATCCCTTGGGGAAGAGCGGTCGCAGGGGCCGGTCGGTGAGCCTGGCTATGAGAATGCCGTGGGTGCTAGGTCTGCCCTCGCGGCGGAAGAAGCTGCCGGGGATCTTGCCCCTTGCGTAGAGGCGCTCCTCGAACTCGATTGTGAGCGGGAAGAAGTCGATGCCTTCCCGGGGTCTGCTCATTGTGGCGGTCGCGAGTATGACGCAGTCGCCGGATCGAACGAGGACGGAGCCGTTGGCCTTCTGGGCCAGCTTGCCGCCCTCCAGGGTGATAGTTTCAGCGCCGATTTCCCGGCTAAAGCTGAACGACATGAGAGTACGGTACCTCCTAGCGGTGGTGGGGAACCCGGCAGATAGAAAGAAAGCTCCGAGTGATTCGGAGCTATCTTCTCAGCCCAAGCCTGGCAATGAGAGCCCGGTAGCGGCTTACGTCTTCCCTGTTGAGATAGCGGAGTAACCTACGGCGACGGCCCACCATCTTTAGCAGTCCTCGGCGGGTTGACTCGTCGTGGTTGTGTATCCTGAGGTGCTGAGTCAACTCGGTAATACGTTTCGTCAGCAGCGCTACCTGAAGTTCAGCGGAACCGGTGTCGTTTTCGTGAGTACGGTACTCTTCGATTACGGCCTGTTTCTCAGCCTTGTCCAAACCCTTCTCCTGGGTCCCTCGATATGGGTGATTTGGTTGCAATTTTGGTGTCGCCCGGGCGTTCGGTCACGTTCCGGGGCGAGGTTGTTTGTTGGCGTAGGGATGGTTGATAGTTCCGATGGATTGTACCACTTGGGCGCTGATAAGGCAATTGCGAGGCGAATCACGCGACGCGGCGCGGAGATAGTTGACTCGTCCGTCAGGCATGCCTGGCGTCGGCTCTCGGAGCGTCTCGCGAGCGCGTTACAAAGTAAGCCTTCGCCGGAAGTGTTCCATTTCGCGCTTTTCGTAGCTGGGGCCTGCAACGTGGTGGCGGGCCTTTGCGACCGAACCGTCACGAATTCGGGCTTTCCCGGCAGGAATTCGATGGGTTCGGGGGCGAAACGGGACTGGGCGTCTCGCGGGATCAGCCGGGCGTGCGACGGGTGCGCTTCGGTTGTTAAGGTTGGCATGTGTGGGGAGTAGCACGGATGTACGGGATTGTCAATGGTGCGCATGACCTCAAAATTGTGGTTACCGAAGTGGGCTAGAGCCAGCGCGCGCGGGTGAGCATCTCGCGGGCTACGTCGGTGACGTGGCGGCCGGGGCCGTTGTCGACGGTGAAGTGCTCGATGGCCGCGCTCTCGAGGATGCCGTCGAGTTCCGTCGAGCGGGCGAGGGCCTGGCCCTGGAACATGCCGGGCTCCCGGACACGCAGGCGCTGGTGCATGAGAGCTATGGGAGCGGTGAGCCGGCACACGACAGGACTGGCGCCGGGGACGGCGGTGCGGTAGAGGTCGAGCTCGTTCTCGTTTTCGATGACCTTGGCGACGATGAGTCGCTCGGCGCCGGCCGCGACGTAGTTCGGCCAGACGGCGGCGAGGTTGGCGAACACCAGGCGCTGGCCGTAGGCGTCCTGTTGCGGGTGCATGACGGCGAGCCAGTCGAGGTCGATTGCCGCGTGGGGGATGCCGGCCCGGGCCAGGAGATCGGAGGCTTCGGAGAGGACTGTCGTTTTGCCGGCACCCATGGAGCCGGAGATGATCAGGAGGGGGACGGTGGTGAAGACCATGTACGGAGCTAGCCAAGTCCCTAGGGCTGGGCCGACTGTTCTTAGTTCCGAACCCTGTTCCCGCCCTCTGTGAAAGTTACACTAAGTAACTATCTCAAAATCCTAACCCACAGATGCATAGAGTGGATTCAGGGACGATATGTAAGGTTTCTCCAACAGGACCGGGAGGAACCGCATGACGCAACAAGATAC
>DAOUJL010000017.1:0-32557 GCA_034422735.1 Dehalococcoidia bacterium
GTGACGAACCTTAACAACTTGGCTCACAGAAAGTGACAAATACACCGGGCCGCCCAGCTACGAAATGTGCGGAATGTAGCAGAATCGAGCAGATTTTTCGGAGAGCCGCGCCCGAAGACCCTGACCCTTCCATTCCGAGAGGTCCTGACCCGCCACGCACAGGTGTTCAAATCACCCGCCCGTCCCACTATAATGGGCACGAGGCCGCCTGGCACGGCCGGACGGGGGCCGCTTGGACGTACACGCCTTTCTCGATTACCTGCAATACGTGCCCTGGTACAAGAACCAGCTCGTTCACCGCGAGAGCATACCCCCGCGTGCGGCGGAGTACGGCGAACTGGACGCGCCCCTCGATCCGCGCTTGGTCGAGGCGCTGGCAGGGCAGGGCATCGACGCGCTCTACACGCACCAGGCCGAGGCCGTCAACCACGTCCGGCGCGGCGAGAACGTGATCGTGGCGACCCCCGCGGCGAGCGGCAAGAGCCTATGCTACCAGCTTCCCGTAGTCGAGGCGCTGATGGAGGACCGCTCCGCCTGCGCGCTGTACGTCTTCCCCACGAAGGCGCTGTCGCAGGACCAGAGCGAGTCGCTGTCCGCGCTCACACCCTCCCTTCGCGCGACCCGCCACGCCGTGTACGACGGCGACACTCCCACCCAGGACCGGGGCACGATCCGGCGCACCTCCCGCGTGGTCATCACCAACCCGGACATGCTGCACGTGGGCATCCTGCCGAACCACCGCGCCTGGTACAGGCTACTGCGCAATCTGCGCTACGTGGTGATAGACGAGGCGCACGTCTTCCGCGGCGTGTTCGGCTCCCACTTCGCCAACGTTCTGCGGAGGCTGCGGCGGCTGTGCCGGCAGTTCGGCAGCGATCCGCAGTTCGTGATGTGCTCGGCGACCGTCGCCAATCCCGCGGAGCACGCGCAACGGCTCACCGGCTTGCCGTTTCGCGTCGTCAACCGGGACGGCTCCTCCTTCGGCGGCAAGGACTTCCTCTTCTGGAACCCGCCGATGCTGGACTACGCCGAGGGCAGCCGGCTGAGCACCAACACCGAGACCGCCCGCATATTCGCGGAACTTCTGAGACGCCGCGTGCGGACGCTGGCGTTCGTCAAGAGCCGCCAGCTCGCGGAGCTGGTGAATCTGCACACGCGACGCGAGCTCGAGGAGACCGACCCCGCCATCGTGGACAGGGTGTCGCCCTACCGCGGCGGCTACATGCCGGAGCAGCGGCGGCGCATCGAACAGGAGCTTTACGACGGCCGGCTGCTCGGCGTGGCGACCACCAACGCGCTGGAGCTCGGCATCAACGTGGGCGACCTCGACGCCACGCTGCTGAACGGCTACCCGGGCAGCATCGCCAGCGCCTGGCAGCAGGCCGCCCGCAGCGGAAGGAGCGGCGACCGATCGTTGAGCGTGCTGGTGGCGCTGGACGACCCGCTCGACCAGTACCTGATGCGCCACCCGGAGGCGTTCTTCGGACGCCCGCACGAGCGGGCGCTCACATCGCCCGAGAACGAGTACATCCTCAAGCCCCACCTGCTCTGCGCCGCTTACGAGGCGCCGCTGACCATGGCCGACACCGAGTTCTTCGGCCCCGACCTGCTGATGTGCGCCGCCGAGCTTCAGGAAGACGGGCTGTTCAACGCGGTCGAGGGTCGCTGGCACATCTCGCCTGAGATGTACTACCCCGCCGAGTCCGTCAACATACGCGCCGCGTCCTCCAACACCTACACCCTCGTCGACGATTCGACAGGCCAGATTCTGGAGACGCTCGACGAGCTGGGCGCCTTCCTCCAACTCCACCCGGGCGGCATATACATCCACCAGGGTGAGCAGTACCTCGTCAAGTCCCTCGACCTGGACGCCCGCACCGCCTACGCCTCCAGGGAAGACGCGCCCTACTACACCCAGGCGCGCGACCTGACGGACACGCGCGTCCGGCGCGTGTACAAGTGGAAGCACGTCGGCGATACGCGCGTCTACCTCGGAGAGGTGCGTGTGTCCACCACCGTCATCGGCTTCTTTCGACGGGCGCACATGACAGGCGAGCTGCTGGGCGGCGAGGAGGTGGACCTGCCGCCGCAGAGCTACGACACGGTGGCGCTGTGGTTCGACGTGCCGGACGATACGCTGGAGACGATACGCCGGCGCCGGATGCACCTGGCCGGCGGACTGCACGCCGTGGAGCACGCCGCCATCGGGGTGTTGCCGCTGTTCGCCATGTGCGACCGCAACGACATCGGCGGCATCACCACGCCGCTGCATCCGGACACGGGCAGGCCTCAGGTGTTCATCCACGACGCGCACCCAGGCGGCGTCGGCATAGCGGAACTCGGCTACGAGCTTATCGAGCGGCTGTGGGCGACCACGCTGCAGGCCGTGTCCGAGTGCGCGTGCGAGGCGGGGTGCCCGGGCTGCATTCAGTCCCCAAAATGCGGCAGCAACAACCAGCCGCTGGACAAGGCCGCGGCCGAGCTGATCTTGCGTGACATAGTCCCTTCCCCATCGACGGGAGAGGGTGGAGAAGGTTAGGAACGGGGGTGATTGGCGTGGAAGCACGAGAGCAGGCGGCGAGAGCCAGGGGCGACATCAAGGTCTTCCTCCACACCGAGGAGGCCGCGGTGATGTTCGCCGCGTTGGCGCTTTTGAAATCGGAGCTGCTGTTGGCGGACGAACACCTTCCCAGCCTGAAGTCCCTGGACGCCAGAATGCGGATACCTCCCGGATTGTTCCGCAGCCTGGACGAGGTGATAGACCGCATTTCGGCGCGGCTGATAGCCCAGTGCGAGGCCGACTTCACCGAGCGCGGTGACGAGGAAGGCGTCAGCAAGTTCCACGAGACCATCCACGAGCGGTGGGAGTGGCACAAGCAACTTATGGAGCTTATGCAACTCGTGCTGATGTCCGCCTACAGCGACCGTGATGCGATTTGACAGGCCAGACAAGCTGTGCTAGTTTTCGGCTGGCAGATTCAGAGGCCCCCGCGGGTTAGGTCTCGCGGGATGTTTGGAGGAATCAGGTGAAGAGAACAATCTTGACGAGTCGATCTCTGTTATTGATAGCAGCCAGTGTGCTGGTTGGGCTGGCAGTCGCGGCGTGTAGCTCCGCGGAGCCGGAGGCGCCGCCCACACCGACGCCAGTAGACGTGTCAGGCATCATCCAGCAGGTGATGGCGGCACAGCAGCCAGGCGTTACGACCGAGGACGTGGCGATGGCCATACAATCAGCCCTGGCGGCGCAGCCCGGACTGACCTCCGCGGACGTAGCCAGCGAGATAGCGAAGGCGCTGAGCGCACAGCCCGGCGTCACTTCCGATGAAGTCGCTTCCGCCATCGCCAGCGCGCTGGACCAGCGGCCCGGCGTCACCACCCAGGACGTGGCTAACGAGATCGCCAATGCCCTCAGGGCGCAGCTCGGCGTCACTGAGGAACAGGTCGCTGAGGCTATTGCGGCGGCCCTGGCGGAGCGCCCCGGGCTTACAGAGGCAAAGGTCTCCGAGATAGTCGCCATGGCAATGGAAGAGCAGCAGGCCCAGATCATCGCCGCCGTCACCGAGTCCATCGAGATTCGCGCGGATGCGCCGGTGGCAGTCGAGTCCGGCGACGCGCAGACTGGCGGAATCCTCCGCAAGAGCGCGGGCGACGACCTGGTGCACTTCGACTTCATGATCCAGACCACCGTTCGCACCCAGCAGCGCGTCGGCGCGGCGTACAACCGGCTGTTCCGGTACGCATTCGACGAGGTGGGCGTCATAGTTCCCGACCTGGCCACGAAGTTCGATACCTCCGACGACGGGCTGACCTACACGATAACCCTGCAGGAGGGCATCAACTTCCACACCATCGACGGCGTGCCCGGCAGCGGCACCAGTCTCGACTGCGAGGATGTGGCCCACAGCCTGAACAAGTATCGCGACGTCGATCACAGCAGACGGGCAAAGGACCTCGTCGCGGTCGAGAGCATCGAGTGCGGCGCGGACTCGCAACAGGTGGTCTTCACGCTCGGCCAGAGAGACGCGGGCTTCATCTCGATGATCTCCGCGGGCTGGGCGTCGATCTTCCCGAGCGAACTGCCCTATGAAGACCTCGAGACCACCGTCATAGGAACCGGACCGTTCGTCTGGCAGGGCTACACGAAGGGCGGCAGGGCGGAGTTGACAAGGAACCCCGATTACTGGCGGGGTATTCTTCCCTACTTGGACGGCATACACGACATCGTATTCGCCGAGGAGACCGCGGGATTCGCCGCCTTCCGCGCCAAGCAGCTGGACATAAATTCCCTGATGCAGTACCTGTACCCTGAAGAGGGTAAGATACTGAAGCAGGACGACCCGAACATCACCGTCTCCATCATTCCTCGCCTCTGGTGGCACGCTGTCGCGGGGCAGGTGGCGGACCCCGTCTGGGGTGACCCGAAGGTTCGCCAAGCGTTCAACCTGGGCCTCGATCGCCCGCTGTCAACGCAGATACTCAACCAGGGCGCCGGGGACGTCGGCGGTTTTCAGCCCCCGTGGAGCAAGTGGAGCCTGCCGCGCGAGGAACTGGACGGGCTGATTGGTAAGCTGGACAGTTCCGACATGCCCGACAGAAGGGAGCAGGCGAAGCAGTTGCTCAAGGAAGCGGGCTACGAGGACGGGCTCGAACTGAGTTGGCTCGTGCTCAACACTAGGGAGAGCAGGCTGACGCCTCAGTTCGCCCAGGACCAACTCAGGCAGATCGGAGTCGAGATAGTTCAGGACGTGGTTGACCGCGCGACCTACACCGACAGGTCGGACCGGCGAGACTTCACGCTGAGGAGCTCCGGCGGCGTAGCCCCGGTTTTGAACCCCAGCCTGTTCTACGGCAACTACTTCCTGTGCGAATCGGCGGCCAACTTCAGCGGCTACTGTGACGAAGATTTCGAGGACATGTTCACCAGGCAACTCTCGGAGCTGGACGAAGCCAAACGCCAGAGCATCGTCTGGGATATAGAGCGCAAGCTCCTGAACGACTTGCCGCGCGTACAAGTGCGCTGGGTGGCCGAGGGCATGGCCTGGTGGCCGTGGGTGAAGAACTTCCACGACGTGGACCCCGCCTACTACAATAACGTGACGCTCGAAGAGGTGTGGATGGAGGGACAACCCTAGCCACAGCCGACCAGATTTAACGTGGGGGCGCCCCTTGTGGGCGCCCCTCTGCCGCACGGGGCAACCACAAGGGTTGCCCCTACACGTAACGCCAGGCTGTGATACACGGGAACATAGTTGCGAAACTACATCATAAAGAGGTTATTGCTAGCCGTCGTCACCGTGTACGCGGTGGTGACGCTGGTGTTCGTCCTCATGCGTATCGTGCCAGGCGACCCCGCGCTGATAGCGCTGGCAGAGCCGGGCAGGGGAGAGGCCATCCCCCAAGAGATACTGGAGAAGAAACGGGAGGAGCTAGGGCTGAACCGCCCCCTGTATGTCCAGTATTTCACCTGGCTTGGCAATTCCTTCCGACTGGACTTCGGCGAGTCCTCGTGGGGCGGCGGCGACGTGGTCGATGAGTACATCCAGCGTCTGCCGATCTCCGTCAACATGGTCATCCTGGCGAGCATTCTGACTATTATCGTGGGCATTCCCCTGGGCATTCTGTCCGCCGTGAAACAGGACACGCCGTTAGACTACATCGCCCGCATAATTTCCATCTCGGGCCTGTCCATGCCCAGCTTCTGGGTCGCCGGCCTTATCATCATCGTCCTCCTACGTGTCTTTCAGTGGCTTCCGCCGCTGGACTTCATCCCGTTCTGGGAAGACCCTGCGCGTGCCTTCTTCCAGGGCATATTCCCCGCATTCGCCGTGGCCTTCGCCTTCATCGGCTCCACGTCCCGCATGGCTCGCTCCTCGCTGCTGGAGGTGATGCGAGAGGACTACATACAGACGGCCAGGGCAAAGGGACTCATCGAGCGCGTAGTGATTCGACGCCACGCCCTGAGAAATGCGATGCTTCCCGTAATAACGATTCTGGGCCTGCAGTTCGGATTCGCGCTGGGCGGCCTGGTCGTGGTCGAAGCGGCCTTCAATCTGCCCGGCGCGGGGCGTTTCCTGCTGGACGCCACGATACGGCGCGACTACAACGTGGTGCAGGCCAGCCTGTTCGCGATCGCCATCTTCGTGACCGTGGCGAACCTGGTTGTGGACATCCTGTACGCCTGGCTCAATCCCCGCATAAGATACGAGTGAGAAAACAGTGAGCACGCCTGAGCTGAGGAACACCGCCAGCCCCGGACGGGCGGTTTTGGAAGAGAACCGTTTTGCTTCGGCTCTCAAAGTAACGACCCGCTTGATTCGCCAGAAGCCTCTGGGATTCGTGGGGTTCCTGCTCCTTGTGTTCATCACGCTGCTGGCGATTTTCGCTCCCTGGATAGCGCCAGTGGACCCCAACTCACTGAGCATCGACATCCTGCAGGGGCCATCGGCACTCCACTGGTTCGGAACCGACACCACCGGCAGGGACGTCTTCAGCCGCGTGGCATGGGGTGGTCGGGTGTCGCTCCTGGTGGGCGTCGCCGCCACCCTCCTGGGCACAGGCACAGGCGCGCTCATCGCGGTGGTGACCGCGTACTGGGGAGGCAAGGTGGATATCGTCGCCCAGCGCTTCATGGATATAATCTGGGCGTTCCCCTCCCTGATAGTCGCGATGGTCCTGATGTTCGTGATAGGCACCAGCACCCGCAACGTCATCCTCGCCATCAGCATAGTGGTGATACCATCGGCGGCGCGCGTTGTGCGCTCGCAGGTGCTGGCGGTGAAAGAGACGGAATACGCGACCGCCGCGCGGGCCATCGGGGCCAGCGACATACGCATCATGTGGCACCACATAACGCGCAATTGCCTGGCGCCCTACATCATCGTGGCCAGCATCACGCTTGGAGGCGCGATCACCACGGAGGCTTCGCTGAGCTTTCTGGGCATGGGCATCCCGCCGCCCACGCCGTCCTGGGGCCGCGACCTGTTCGGCGCGGCACGGCAGTACGCGGAGCTTGCGCCGTGGATGGCTATCGCGCCGGGCGTGGCGCTCAGCCTCGCGGTGTACGGGTTCAACCTGTTGGGGGACGCCGTGCGGGACGTCCTGGACCCGCGGCTGCGAGGGGCCTAACCAAGTTTGACAACCCCGCCCGCCCTGTGGTAACTTCCGGCTTAAGGCCCCGGCCGTTCCCGCCGCGAGTTGCGGCGGTGCAAGCGTCCTGGCGCCAAGCATACCAAGGAGGAATTGCCATGGCTGGAGAAGGCAAGCTCGACGTCGAAATCATCTACTGCGTTCCTTGAGCGTATCACGCGACGGCGGCCTGGATGGCCACCGAGTTCTTCGCTGAAGGCGGTAAGGACGTATCGATCACGCTTACGCCCGGAACCGCAGGGATCCTGCAGGTGTTCGTTGACGGCGACAAGATTTTCGACAAGGTCGAAGAGGACGGAAAGTTCCCGGATCTCTCCAGAGTCAGGGAAATGAAGGCCGTCATCAAGGAGAGGCTCGCCGAGCCGGTCCCAGCCGACGACAACTAGCACACGTCATGCCTGGGCGGCGCGACTTGCGCCGCCTATGGTTGATGGAAAAGGCCCCGGTCCTTCTTCAGGCGCGGGGCCTTCGTTTGCCCAAAATCGCTCTCCGCATCGCCCACACGCCTTTTGTCCGCCCGCGCTTTGGCCTACAATGCACCGAGCGGCCACCCGGAGCCAGGGTAACCGCAGACTTAGCTGAACGAGGCGCGACATCCCGCATGGCCAGAGCACTCGAAGGCATAACCGTACTCGACCTCACCGACGGCCCGGCCGGCGCCATCGCCACGATGTTTCTGGCGGACAACGGCGCGAGGGTGATTCACGCCACGCCTGAGGACACGGTCGTAGCGCGCGGCCATCCAGCGTACCGGATCTGGGACCGGGGCAAGCAGAGCATCTTCCTGGACGTCCGCGCGGACGCCGCCGCCTTTCGCCGGATAGCAGCGGCCTCGGACGTGCTGATCGAGAGCTGGTCACCTTCTTCGGACATTCACGCGATAGCCGGGTACGAGGCGCTCGTCCCCATCAACGCTCGCCTGGTACACTGCTCCATCACCGCCTACGGCAGACACGGCCCCCTCCGGGACGAGCCGGCGCAGGAGGACCTCGTGATGGCGAGGGTGGGGATACTGGCGAGCCAGCCGTCGTTCGACGGCGACCCCATCCACGTCGTGCACCCGCTGCCGCAGGTCGGCGCGGGATTGCTGGCCGCCCAGGGCATCGTAGCCTCGCTCACGGCGCGCGAAAAGACCGGCGCCGGCCGCAAGGTCGAGACATCCCTGCTGGCAGGCGCGCTGGTTTACTCTCCCAAGGTGGGCGGCGACTCCTACAAGCCGCGTCCGTACACGCTAACGCCTACCGGCGGCACGCCCTTCTACAGCGTGATGGAGTGCTCGGATGGGAACTGGATTCATCTCGGCTGCATCCACCAGGGCTTCATCGACAGGGCGGCAGAGGCCCTGGGAATCACGGAGGTGGTGGCCCAGCCCAAGTACGGCTTCGGACGCACGCCCGAGACGGACCTGCTGCGCCAGGAGCTGTGCGACATAGTCGCGGACGCCGTTCGCACCAAGACATATGCCGAGTGGGCCGAGATATTCGAGCGCGTCGACGTTCCCTACGCCCGCGCCTGCACCGCCGAAGAGGGCATGGAGAACGAGCAGGCGCTGTACAACGAGATGGTCATCGAACTGAACGACCCGCTGCTTGGGCGCGTGACCCAGATGGGCGTGCCGATCAAGCTATCCGAAACGCCCGGCGGCGTGTCGGGCCCCGCGCCCGTGCCGGGCGAGCACACCGACGTGGTGCTCGCAGAGTTCGCAGCCGAGCCTGTGTCCTGCGCGGACGGGCCCGTGTCCTACGCGCCGCCGCTTCGTGGCATCCGGGTGCTGGAGCTGACAAACGTGCTGGCAGGACCGACGGCGGGCAAAATGCTGGCCGACCTGGGCGCGGAAGTGATAAAGTTGGAGTCTCCGGCGGGCGACATTTCGCGCTCGGATACGCTCTCGACATTCCATTACCTCAACTCCAACAAGCGCTCCGTCTCCCTGAACGCCAGGACGCCCGCAGGCCGCGAGGCCGCGCAGCGGCTGGCGGCGCGGTCGGACGTGCTGCTCGCCAACATGCGGCCCGGGGCCACCGGGCGGCTGGGTCTGGGAAGCGACGACCTGGCCGTGCTGAACCCGCGAATCGTCGAATCTCACATCACCGCGTTCGGATGGGACGGGCCGTATGCGCACCGCGCGGGCGTGGACCCCCTAGCCCAGGCGCTGACCGGTATGGAGAGGGCGCAGGGCGGCGAGCATCTACCTCCTGTGTATCTCGCGGTGCTGGCGCCGACGGACTTCACCGGTGGCGCGCTGGGAGCGCTGGGGGCGCTGCTGTGCCTGTACACCAGGGCACGCCACGGCGTGACGCAAAAAGCCGACGCGAACCTGCTCAGCGCCGGCATCGTGCTGAGCATGGACGGATTCATGCGGTACGAGGGCAAGCCCGCACGGCCCGCCCCTCAGCGCCACCAGCGCGGCCTTGGCTCGCTCCGTCGCATCTACCGGGCACGGGACGGCTGGCTGTACCTGGCGGCGGATTCGGAGGAGGGCTGGTCCGCGCTACGCTCGGCGCCGGGACTGGAAGCCGTCGGCGCGGACGAAAGCTACGCCTCCGCCCGGTCACGCGAGCGAAACGACGGCGCGCTGTCGAACGCGCTCTCGAACCTGTTCAGCACGCAGGACATCGATCACTGGCTGTCGCTGCTCGAGGGCACAGCGGCCCTGTGCGCGCCCGTGGTGGAGGGTTTCGAGGTGGGATTCTTCGAGAGCGAGCAGATCGCCGCAAACGACATGATCGCCGACCTGCAGCACCCGACGATGGGCCTTCTCAGGCTCATGCGCAGGGGAGTGAGCTTCCCAGGCTGCGAGGACATATCCTACCTGCCGACACCGCTGCTGGGCGAGCACGGGGAGCAGGTGCTTCTCGAGGCCGGTCTGTCGCCAGAGGAAGTCGCCGAACTCCTCGCCTCGGACGTGCTGCGCGTCGACTCTCCTCCATCTCGCCAGGTCAGCCCCTAGCTCGTCCAGATGCCCTCGTCGAACGGCGTTCGCTTCGCCCTGGTAATCGCCGCTATATCCCTCGCGTTCCTCGCCCAGACCATGCTGCCCGCGGGCCGGCCCTTGTGGGCCTCCGCGCTCTTCTTGGCGGCGATAGCCGCGTTCACGTTTGCCGCGACAGACACTCCAGGCGCGGTCCGCTGGGTCAAACGCACCTTGGGTCGACAGCGCATGAACCAGACGATTCGGCTACGCACCTCCGCATGGTCGTTGGAAACCCGGATCGGAGCGGTCTGCGCGGCGCTGTGCGTAGCGTGCATTCTGGCGTCGCTCGCCGCGTTCTACAGCGGACCTCCCAACACCGCCGGCTGGGCGATGTTCGGCGTGTCAGCAATCCTCATGCTCGCCGCGGTCCCTACCATCGACGGCCGGTGGACGCTCATGGCGAGCACGCTGCGGTCGGGCCGGCCGTTCGCGCTAACGGCCGGCGCCTTGTACGAGGCCGCCGCCCTTATCGGCGTGCTGCTGCTGGCTCTGGCTATACGCCTCCACGATCTGCGGGAGTTGCCGGTCGGTCTCTGGTACGACGAGGCTGCCAACCTGTCGGTGGCCGCGTCCATCGCGCTGGACCCCGGCTCGGCGCCGGTGTTCGCCACCACGCTGCCGACGCTCTACCTGCTGCCGGTCGCGGCGCTCACGACGCTGTTGGGGACGACACCGGAGGCGCTGCGGCTGGTGAGCGTGGCGTTCTCGCTGGCCGGCATCGCGGCGGTACACCTGCTGGGGCGGCACCTCGCGGGGCCGCTGGTGGGTCTGACGTCCGCGTTCGTGCTGGCCGTGATGCGCTGGGACATCAACTTCGGGCGTATCGGAATGCACGGCGTGACAATGAGCCTCTTCACGGCACTGACGGCCTGGCTGACGCTGTGTGCCGTGCGGAGCGGCCGTCTGTCCGACTACGGCTTCGCCGGTGCGGCCCTTGGTCTGGGCATGTGGTTCTATGCGGCGTTCCGGCTGTTTCCCCTTGTGGTCGCCGTGATATTGCTATACGGCGTTCTGTCCGAGCGGCCCGCGCTGCGGCAGCTCGCAGCGCGGCTGGTGGTCTTTGGCTTCGCGGCGCTTGTCATGGCGGCGCCCCTGGCGCAGTACGCCGTCCTCGAGCCCGCAGAGTTCTTCGACCGTACGCGCGCCAGCTCGGTGTTCTCCATCGCGCCGGCTGGAGAGGTCATCGGGGACGTCGTCGACAATCTTCGCGCCCACGTCTTGATGTTCAATGTGGAGGGTGACTCCAACCCTCGGCACAACCTCCCCGGCGCGGCCATGCTCGACGGCCTGTCCGCCGCGCTGCTGGTACTCGGCGTCGCCGTGTGCCTCCTCTGCTGGTCGCGCACCGCACTCGTAATCCTACCTATCTGGTTGGGCCTAATGCTCATCCCCGGTGTTCTTACGATTCCGTGGGAGGCGCCTCAGGCGTTGCGGGCCATCGGTGTGCTGCCGGCGGTGGCCGTACTGGTCGCGCTCGCCGTGTACGCGCTCTGGCAGGCTGGCCGGGCGTCGCCGTGGACACTCACCCGCCGCCTGACGCCCGTCGCATGCTGCGCCTTGCTCGCGCTCATCGCGCTGCTGAACGTGGGCCGCTACTTCGGCGAGCAGGCGTCCGATCCGAGAGTGTACGCGGCCTTTTCAACCGACGAGACGCTGATTGGACGCGACATGCTCAGGCAGCAGGCCAGGGCGTACACTCTCTTCACGTCCCGCCAGTTCAAGCACAGCCTCGCCATAGACCTAGCGGCCAACGGTCCGGACTACGCAACCCTGCGAGCGCCCCAGGAAGTGCCGATAGACGCGGGCAAGGTAGGGCTGGGGGCAGCCGTGTACGTAGAGCCTCGGGAGGAGGCCGTCTACCGCCTGCTGAAGCTCTACTACCCGGACGCGGCCTTCCGGGAGGTGCGACCGCCGGGCGGGGGCGAGCCGATGTTCTACGTCGCCGAGATTAGCCGCGAGCATCTCCTCTCTCGCCAGGGCCTGGACGCCGTGTACGCTCTCGATGGCGGCGAGTCGGTGTCCAAAGCCCGGCGGAGCGCGGAGGCGGCCTGGGCGCTAGAGGTCGGCGCGGACACTCCGCCGTTCGAGTTCGTGTGGACAGGCGCGCTGCACGTGACCGAACCGGGCGAGTACGGTCTCGCCCTGGAGTCGGCAGAGACTGTGGAGGTGCTGTTGAACGGCCTGCCGGTGATCTCGGGCGAGCGCGTCGAAACGTCGATACGGCCCGCGGTGGGCCTTCACGCGCTGGAGGTGAAGGGCAGGGTCACATACGGCAGCGGGACGCTCCGGCTTCTCTGGAGGCCGCCTGGCTCGGAGTGGTCCACCATCCCCGAATCCCACCTGTTCCGGGGCGACGTGCGGTCCTACGGGCTGGCGGGACGATTCTACGCCATGGAGGGCGAATCCGAAACGTACAACGCCTCTCGCGTCACGCCGTACATGCAGCCGTTCTGGTACGATCCGGTAACTCTGGAGCCATCCAGGGCCGTCTGGGAGGGCGTGCTGGACGCGCCCGCGGATGGAGATTACGGCTTCACGCTGTCGGCCGAGGGCGAGCTCACTCTGAGTATTGACGGCGATGTCGTGGCCCGAGTCCCGTCGGACGAGGACACGCCGCACTCCGCGGTTGTGCCCCTGGCGGGCGGCCCACATCGGGTCCGGGTGGAGTACGTGTCCCAGTACCCACCGTCCCAGTTCACGATACGCTGGACCCCGGCCGGCGGCGAGTACGAGCCGCTGCCAATCGAGCGGCTTACGCCCGCGCCGGAACTGATGCTCGGGCCGTAGCCAGCCACCTCGAACACCCGGACTCCGGACCAGCGTCCTAGTCGTGGCCCGCCGGCGGCGTGCCCTCCAGGTAGGTCGTATGGTTGAAGGGGTCAGACACCGGGAAGTAGGTTAACAGCTTGGCGTCCTCCGGCCCCTTGTTCGTGAAACCGTGCGGCGCGCCGGGCGGGATGATCAGCGTGTGGTTGGGCCCAACGAGTTGCACGTCGTCTCCGAGCCGCGCCTCGAGTTCGCCCTCCAGTATCGTGATCAGCTCGTCCGCCTCATGGGAGTGCAGGGGAGCGCCGGCCCCAACGCCTACTACGCTGTACGACATGCTGCTGCTGGTCGTGCCGTCGCCCGGAACCGTGAGGTCCCACTTGCGGTAGTTGGGGCGCCAGGGGACTTCCGCTACGTCGTCGTGGTTGACTATCGGCATGGCGTAACCCGCCCTTTCTTGATCAGCTTTTGTCTTTGAGCGTTGCGTCCAGGAAGGAGATGGTGCGCTTCCAGGCGTCGTCCGCCGCGTCTGGTCGGAAGCTGGCCCGCGTGTCGTTCATGAATGAGTGGCCCGCACCCGCGTAGGAGTGCGTCTCGAAGCTCTTGCCGTGCGACTCGAGGGCGGACTCCAGCTTCGGAACGCCCTTCGCTATCATCTTGTCGTCCTCACCGTACATGAACAGCAGCGAACAGTTCAACTCGGAAACCGAGTCGACTGGGCTGGGGTTGCGTCCGTAGAAGACGACGCTGGTCTTGACCTGGTTCGAGGCGCACGCTAACAGAAGTGAGAAACCGCCGCCCATGCAGAAGCCCACCACGCCCACGCGGTCCCAATTCACGCCGTTCATACTCTGCAGGTGGGCCACCGCTCCCCGCAGGTCGCGCACCGCGCGCTGGTCCACCTTCAGTCTGACGAAGGCATTAAAGAGCTGCGTCATGCAGAACCGCGCCGCTCCTCCTACACGCGAGTAGAGGTTCGGCGCCATAGCCGCGTAGCCCTCGTCCGCGAATCGCCTAGCGATGTCCCTTATGTTGTCGTTGAGTCCGTACATCTCGTGGATGACGATAAGGCCGGGGTGACTGCCCCCGTCCTCGGGCATTGCGACGAAGGCGTCCATCGTCGCGCCGTCGCCTTGAAATCTCACGCTGCTGGTTGTGGCCATCCGGCGAACTCCTCACCACGGTATTGCGCCCCCGCGCTACGGCTCACGTTAGCAGATTCTGGATTGCGAACGCAATTGCCGAACGGGCCGGGGCACGTGGGGTCGCGGGGTCGCGATTGGACAACTCCCGCCTTCGTGCTAGAATCGAAGGTGAGCTGCCCCCATCCTGGCCTTCTCCCACATGGGGAAGGAACCCTACCGCTCCGGAGGTATGACGTGCCACTCGTTCCAAAGGTGATGAGCACCCAACACCCGGACAATGCGACGCCCGCTCCTTTCGCGGACGAAGAGGGCGTGCTGAAGGGCGAAGGCGAGGTCGAGGAGGCGGTCGACGTGTTCGCCCTCGGCTGCGACGAGCAGATGTGGGACTCCGAGGGGAAGGAGGCCGACAACCAGGTCGTGCGCAAGCTGTTGATCGGCCACCCCGACTTTTTCCAGAACGACAACAGGCTGGGCCGCGACATGGCCCTCACACTGCGGGTCCCCAACCCCCGCATCGAGCAGGACATGCGCAAGTCCATGGTGGAGGCGCTTCAGAGCGTGCCCGCCGCCTGGGACGTCGCGCGCGGATTCTACGGTGAGCTCGCCGAAGCGCCCATCCAAGAGGTCATCCTCCCGTTCACCACCTCGTCCGAGGAGCTCTCCCTCATAGAGGCCTACTACCGGGACGTGATTGTGGGACAGGAGGACAGGCCGATACTAGGCGAACACACCGTGAAGGACTGGATCGGCGAGTTCTACCCAAAGCGCATCCGGGTCATCCCACTGATAGAGGACAGCGATCACCTCCTCGCCTGCGACCGCATCGTCGACGAGTACCTTCAAGGCAGGGACGAGCCGTACCAGCGCGTGTTCCTGGCCCGCAGCGACCCGGCGCTCAACTACGGTATGGTGGGCGCTGAGCTAATCCTGAAGGTGGGCCTGTTGCGGCTGCACCGCCTCGAACAGCGCCTCGGCGTGCCACTGTACCCCATCATCGGCGCGGGTTCCGTACCATTCCGGGGACACCTGACCCCGGTCAACGTGGAGCGCGCTTTCGTGGAGTATCCCAGCGCCCAGACATTCACCGTGCAGTCAGCCTTCAAGTACGACTACGATAAACAAACCGTGCGGAACGGCATTGCGGAGATCCTGGAGCACGAACGGGGCGAGCCGACGCCCATCGACGAGAACCGCGCCCTCGACGTCATAGAGAGGACGACCGAGGAGTACCAATCGCAGGTGCAGCGCATGACCGACGTGATAGCCAGGGTGTCCGCGCACGTGCCTAAGCGCCGCGAGCGCAAGATGCACGTCGGCCTGTTCGGCTACGGCCGTTCGCTCGGCGGCGTGGGCGGCGTCACGCTGCCCCGCGCCATCGGATTCGCCTCGGCGCTCTACTCGATCGGAGTGCCGCCCGAGCTGCTGGGACTTGCCGCCCTGTCGGAAGATGACATCGCATTCGTGCGGGAGCACTACCCGAGCTTCGACGGCGACTTGCGAGCGTCGCTCAGGTTCGCAAACGAGCGCCACGTGCGCGAGCTTATGGGATACGACTACCTGCGCCTGCTCGTCCGCTTCACCGAGGAGCTCGACAGGGTCCACGAGGGCCTTACCAGCGCTACATTCGCCAGCCTGAGCCAGGACTACTCCTCGGGCGAGATTTCGCACTACATCCAGGAGGCCGCCCACCTGCGCCGCTTCCTGGGCTAGAACGGGCAGGCGCTTGGACGGGCGCCGGAACGGGTACGGCGCGGCGGGCGCGGGGACTGCGCGCCGCTAGCGGCGTTCGCCCCCTCTAAGCTCCGCGACCTCTTCCCTCAGCGCCTTCACCTCCCGAAGCAGCTCCTCCACCTGCTCGTGGCCGTCCTGTTGGCGAATGAACATCCTGGCGAGA
Organism: Dehalococcoidia bacterium; assembly: GCA_034422735.1. Classification (GTDB taxonomy): domain Bacteria; phylum Chloroflexota; class Dehalococcoidia; order Lucifugimonadales; family CATOSD01; genus CATOSD01. Next base: position 15,926 of record DAOUJL010000017.1, read on the forward strand.
TTCGCGGTCAGCGCGCCAAAGAGCGCGATTCCTCCGATCATCAGCACCACGCCTCCGAACCTCCCGGTGGGCGTGGCCGGCACCATGTCGCCATAGCCAACCGTCGTCACGGTCGTGAGCGCCCACCACAGGGTGTTTCCGAAGAGGGCCAGCGGGGAGTCCGTGCCTTGCTCGGCGGTCGTCACCACTGTCGAGACCACCAGGATCAGGCCAACGGCGTATACCACCAGGTAGTCGATCTGCACAAGCTTCGCCACGCCGGCGAGCGCGCGCGAGCCGTACAGAAACGCCCGCACGATCCGAAGAGGACGGAAGAATGGCATTACCACGATCAGCACGTCAAGCCAGCGACGCCTGAAGAATGCCGCCTTGTTGGGCGAGATCACCGCCTTCACGCCTAGGTCCACCGCGAACACCGCCCACACGCCGATGTCCAGGTAGAAGACGACACTCTCGGAAGTGGGAGTGAGCTCCCACAGCATCGAGGCCGCGAGCAGGGGCACCATTGCGAACGCCAGCAGCAGCAATGGAATCTCGGTAATGCGGTCGATACGCTCGAGCAGCGCCTCGCGCTCCTCCGTGCTGCCGAGGCGTACCCTTCCGGTAACGTTCAGTTCGTCCTCCATATCCGGCGCGGCGGCTCCACCCGACTCAACCGCCCGCAGCGCCCGCCAGTTCCGCGAGCGAGGCGAGGCCGGGCACAGTAAGATCGGGCCTCGCGTCGCTTCGCCGAGTGCCGCCTCCCCGGTCGGGGCGATTCACCCACACCGACGCTATGCCAAGCTCGTTCGCCGGGCCGACGTCGTGGTGCAAGCTCTCGCCGACGTGCAGCCATTCCTCGAGCCGAACGCCCATCCGTTCCTGGGCGAGGTTGAAGTTGGTCAGACTGGGCTTGTATGCTCGCGCCTGCTGCGAAGTTACTACGGCGTCGAACTCCATTCCCAGCGACCGGGCCGTGCCCGCGAACAGGTCGTCGTCGACGTTGGAAATTATCCCCAGCTTGAAACGCTCGCCCAGCGTGCGCAGGGCGTCGGCCACATCGGGAAAGACGGGCCAATCGGGCAGCGAGTCCGAGAGGCAGGTGAGCTCGGACTCGGCAGGCTCGATGCCCATCTCCTCCGCCATCAGCCTCATCACCTCGCGCAGAACGCGCCGGTACTCCATAAATCCGGGCGTGGACTGCACCTTCGGCTCCGCGTCGGCGAACAGCGCCAGAATCTCGGCGCGGGACTTGCGCACACCGTGCGCGTCTGCCACACGGGCGACGGCACAGGAAATACCCGTCTCCCAGTCCACAAGCGTTCCGTAGCAGTCGAAGCTCATCCACTCGAAGCGGTCGAAGTCAGTTATCACAGCACCGTCCTGTCCGTTCTTCTAATCTCAGCGAATCTGCCCGCGAATTCAGGCCTTTGCTTGCGCCGCAGAATATGGATACAATACGGCTCAAGATACACAAGTGGACCGGGAAGCGTCTAGCACAAGTTGGGCGCGGCATTGCCGGGTCGAAGCTTGGGCGCGCAGCGCTGTTGCCTTGACGACACAGTTTGGCTATGCTTCAAGAGAGGTGCGAAAGATGGAACTGTCCGAACGGATAAGAACTCTCCGCAAGGAGGCTCAGATGAGTCAGCGCGTCCTCGCGGAGAAGGTGAAGATCGACTTCACTTACCTTAGCAAGATCGAGAACCAGCGAGTAAAGCCGCCGAGCGAGAAGGTGCTCAAGAGCATCGCCTATGAACTCGCGGGAGAGCTCGGCCTCGACAAGCAGGAACTCGCCGACGAGTTGACCATACTGGGAGGCAAGGTGCCTTCCGACCTCGCCGGCACGCTGTTCAGGAACCCGCAGGCGGTGCATTTCCTACGCTCCATCGGCGACGACGTGCGGTCAGCTGAGGAATGGGAGAGGCTCATAGAGCGCGGCCAGTCCGACGGCTGATCCTGGAGCAGACGGAGGTCGCTCAAATGGGTTTAAGCGAAAAGGTCTGCATCATAACCGGCGGCGGTAGCGGCATAGGCCGGGCATGCGCCCTGATGATGGCGGAAGAGGGCGCGGTGGTTGTCGCCGTCGGGCGCACGGCGTCCAAAGTGGAATCCGTGCGGGACGAGATAGTTGCCGGCGGCGGCAAAGCCGAAGCGTACGGAGTCGACGTTGCCGACAAGCAGCGCGTATTCGGCATGGTTGACGAGGTGCTCGGCAAGCACGGCCGCGTGGACGTGCTCGTGAATAACGCCGGCCACAGCTCGCCCCGCAGGATGCTGCTGACCACGACGCCCGAGGACCTGCGCAGCGTCTACGATAGCAATCTCGTCGGCTCGGTGTTCTGCGCCCAGGCCGTGGTGCCCTCGATGGTCGAAGCGGGGGAGGGGACAATCATCAACGTGTCCTCGATGGCCGGACTCAACGGCAGTCCCCTGGCCGGCATGAGTTACAGCGCCGCCAAGGCCGCCGTCATCAACTTCACCGAGTTTCTCAACAACGAGTACCGCAACTCCGGTATACGCTTCAGCGTGGTGATTCCTGGCGAGGTCGACACGCCCATACTGGACGGTCGCCCGGTCGTCCCTTCCGCCGATGCCCGCGCCTCGATGGTGACCGCAGAGGACACCGCCGAGGCGATCTCCCTGATCGCCCGCCTGCCCCAGCGCGCTGCCATTCCCGAGCTCGTCATCCGCCCCACGCGGCTCAGGGACACCAGCGCCGAGGTAAACGTCGCCTGAGCGGCGTGCACCCGCAACCTCGATAGCGTCGTTCCGGCCTCCGAGCCGGAACCCGGGTCAACAGGGAGGAGCGCCGTGTCGACCGGACATCAGCGAATCGGGGGGATTTCCAGAGAGGCCGTGGCCAAGGCAACAGGCCGTGACTGGGACGAGTGGCTAGCTTTCCTCGACGGTCTTGGCGCCAGGCAGATGGCCCACAAGCAGATAGTCGGCCTCCTCGCCACGGAATGCGGACTCTCCAGCGGCTGGTGGCAGCAGATGGTCACCGTGGGTTACGAGCAGGCCAGGGGACTGCGGAAGGTGGGCCAGACCGCAAACGCCGGCTACCAGGTCGGCGTGCAGAAGACACTACCCATACCGCATGAGCTCGCCTGGGACCTGCTCGTCCTAGGCCCGGGCAGGGACATCTGGCTCGGCGAGACCCAGCCGTTCGATCTGCGCAAAGGGGAGGAGTACATCACCGCCGACGGCGTCAGCGGCGAAGTGCGCTCAGTGGCCCCGGGGCAGCGGCTCCGCCTGACCTGGGCACATCCCGACCTGTCCAGGTCATCCACGCTGCAGTTGTACCTAGCCCCCTCCGGCGAAAAGACCTCAGTCCGCTTCCATCACGAGAAGCTGTCCAGCCAGGACGAGCGCGAGCGGATGCGCCATCACTGGCGGGAGGTGCTGCGCCGGCTACAGGATCTGCTGTAGCGGGCAACGGCCCCACCAGGCAACGCCCGTCAGAAGCTCGGCTTTGCCGGATACGGCGTCAACTGTAGCTCGTGCGTCCAGCACGACTTATCCTGCGTGTACAGGTAGAAGAACGCCTCGGCTATCTTGACCGGGTTTATCAGCAGTTCGGGGTTCTGCTGCGAGCGCGGCATCGCCCTCGTTCCCGGTGAATCGATCATTCCGTCGATGACCACGTTGGCGACGTGCACGCCGTACTCCGAGTACTCCTCCGTCAGCGCCTGCGCCAGCGTCCGCATCAGCACTCTCGGATAGTACAGCGACTGTCCGGTGTAGCGCTTTCTGCCCCGCAGCGAGGACGAGTTGTTCGAGAACAGGATGGCGCCTTCGCCTCGCTCGCGCATGGCGGGCAACACCTCCTGGGCGACCAGGAACGGACCGCTGCTGGAAATGTGCTGCGCGGTCTCCAGCATCTCGAACGGGATGTGCTCCAGCAGCTCCTTTTCCGGCGGAAGGTCGCGCCCCTCGATGTAGCCGGCGTTGTAGACCAGCACGTCCGGCTCGCCCGCCTGCTCCCGGATCCGGGCGAACGCGCTCGATATGGAATTGCGCGATGAGAGATCGAGCTCGACGATGATGCTCTCGCCGCCCTGCTCGCCGATTGCCGCCTGCAGCGCGGCGGCGTTCCCGGCGCTGCGGGTGGTCAGCACCGTAAGGAAGCCCTCCTGCGCGAACTTCTGGGCGATGGCGCCGCCCACGCCCCAGCGCACCCCGACGGGCAGGTCGCTGTCGTCGATGTCGCTGCCGTGGATCAGCCGCGTGTTGCGCCCGTCCGACTGCCACTTGGAGGTCGCGCCTATCACGACGGCGACGGGCTTATGCGAAGCGTTCATGCGTAGTCCCTTCTATCTGGTCTCATCAGCATGCAGGTCTTGAGGTACAGGCCGCGAGGCGATGTTACAGAACCCCATCCGCCTGGGTCAAGCACGGGAATCTCGCCTGTGCCAGGCTGGAGGACAGCCTCTATGTCGGTTCCGGCGAGTGATTCGACGACCAAGTTCAGGAAACCCCCATCAAACAGCGGGAAGACCATAGACAGGACAAGCACTGTCGGGCCGGTGGGCCAGTTAAGACTGAATAGCGAGTTTTCGCTGGGAGGTTCAAATGCAGCGTGATGGACACGTCTGTAGGTACGGATGCCCCCGAGACTGACATAGCGGGTGGTACAAACATCGTGGGCAGGTCATTTCCTATTGTAATGCCGCAACTCTGGTGGCAGAATGCTTGCAAGCAGGACTGAACCCGATAGGTCCTTCTCGTGGCATCATGTAAAGGAGGTTTAAGCATGGGCACTGTATCCGTGAACCGGCTGGCAGGTCTGTCCCTCATATTCGGCCCGATAATCGCCTTCGTCTTCTTCCTCATAGAGCCGGGCGGACTACTGATCGACAGCGCCGAAGTGTCGGACGCTGTTGGCACCATAACGGCCAAGGGTTCCAACGCCGCGCTGACCAACGTAACCAACATCGCGATAATTCTCGGCATATCCCTGATCCTATCGGGCCTCTACGCGCTGATGCGAAACGTGACCTTGCAGGGCAACGGCAAGGCGCTTGCGCAAATGGGCTTCTTCATGATCCTCGTCGGGCTGACCGGCTGGATTCTGACCAGCGGCATCGACTTCATTCTGGCAGATGCCCAGACCCCTGATCAGGTCATGGGAACCGTTCCCGTTTACTACGTCGGCTCCGCTCTCCTCTACGCCGGTGGGATCGCGCTTGGGTTTGGCGGCTTCATTTTCGCCCTGGGCCTCTCCACGAGAGACGACTTCAACCGGATAATCTCCCTGTTGGCTGCCCTTGTCAGCCTGGCTGTAATGGTCTTCTTCATGATAGCCATACTCAACAACGACGGTCGCGACACCTTCATCGGCCTGGCCCGGAGCTTCTACGTGCTATTGGTCATCTGGTATGGATACCTGGGCTTCGGACTGATGAACCGACCCGATCCCGACCTGTGGCAGTAACCGGAGTCTAGGACTTGCCGACGACCGTCCCAAGGTAAAGGGACGGCGGTCGCCCACGAGTTCGCCGAGCCAGGTCTCGACGACGGTTCTGTCATTCGTCAAGTCTGGTGGGCCGGCTGGGATTCGAACCCAGGACACTCGGATTAAAAGTCCGATGCTCTGACCAGACTGAGCTACCGGCCCACGCAGTACGCCAGGAGACCGTAACCGACCCGCCGGCGCGCGCCGCACAATGTTAGCCCCCGCCACCCCACGTGGCAAGCGTCGCCTACGACAGCGCCCCGCCCAGCAGGTGGGACAACACCGCCATCCGCACGTAAAGCGCGTTCTCCGACTGGCGGTAGAACGCCAGCCGGTCGTCCTGCACCTCGATGGGAAAGTCGCCGCTGTGCTGCATCGGGTCCAGGACCACGCAGTGGGACTGCAACCGCGCCATGAACTCCGCGTCTATCCGCAGGTCCAGCACGCCGCGAGAGCGCAGCAGCCGCACGTGCGCCATAGTGCGCGGCCCATTCAGGTAAATCGCGTCCACCTCCGCAAGCGCCTCCACCGACTGCGCCGGCGTCATTGTCACGCCGTTGCTCTCGCAATACTCCACCAACTTCGGATCGACGCCACCGCTCACCGGCATCATCAGCACCCGCACCCGGTCGTACAGGCACAGGCCCCGCAGCAGCGCGCTCGCGTTGCGGTGCTCCAGCCGACCCACCACCGCCACGGTAGCGCCGTCGACGGCACCCAGCTCCCGGCGCAGCGTGTACATGTCCGCCAGTGCCTGCGTCGGGTGGTCGTCCAGGCTGCCGCCGTTGACGACCGGAATCGCGTCCGCCCGCTCCGCCATCTCCACCACGCCGGGTTCGCTGCTGCGCAGCACCACCAGGTCCAGGCGCATGCTCGCCAGCAGGTTGATGGTGTTGCCGATGTACCCCGGCGTCTGCACCGGAAAGAACTGCGACGCGTCCTCCGTGTGGTACGCCGCGCCCCCCAGCAGGCCGATCGCCCGCTCGAACGACGTCCTGGTCAGGAAGCTCGGCTCGTAGAACAGGCAGTACAGCGAGCGGCCGGCAAGTGGAGCGCCCTCCTGGTCGCCATTGCGCAGCTCGTCGCACAGCGGAAACAGTTCCTCCTCGAGCAGTCCTCTCTCAAGTTGCAGCGTGCTTGTCAGGTGTCGAAACTTGGGCATCCGTTCCTCCAGCCCCCCGGGCGCGCCTCGCGCCGCAGTGCCTGTAGGCACACATTATCGCACACCAGGCCCCGCTCCGTGTTGCGCCCAACTTCCGCTGGCGCATAAAATACGCCACGTCCATCACGAGACCAAGCCACGCCCCGGACGAAGGAGGTCGCAAGTGCTCGAGCGATTCAAGGTCAAGGAAGAAGACGCCGTAAGAGTGCGCGAGGAGCCGCTGCGCCAGACGGTCACCGAGATCTTCAGCAAGATGGGTGTGCCACAAGAAGACTGCTCGCTGGCGACCGACGTGCTCGTCACCTCGGACGTGCGCGGCGTGGACAGCCACGGCGTCTCCAACATGCTGCGCACCTACGTCCAAGGCTACAACGAGGGCAGCCTGAACCCACGCCCCAACTGGCGCGTCCTGCGCGAGACGCCCGCCACAGCGAACATCGACTCCGACAGGGGACTCGGCATCATCGTGGTCCCCAAGGCCATGGAGATCGCCATCGAGAAGGCCTCCAAGGTCGGCGTCGGCATGGTCACCATCCGCAACTCGCGCCACCTCGGCATGGCATCCTACCACGCCATGATGGCCCTCGAACACGACATGATCGGCACCTGCATGACCTCCTGCCCGCCCGGCGTGCTGCCCACCTTCGGCGCGGAGCCAAGACTCGGCACCAACCCCATCGCGCTCGCCGCCCCAGCGGACGAAGAGCCGCCGTTCGTCTTCGATGCTGCCACCAGCACCGTTGCCGGCAACAAGCTCGGCCTCGCGCGGCGGCTGGGCACCGACCTGCTGCCCGGCTGGGTCGCGGACGAGGAAGGCGTACCCATCATGGACGAGGTTTCCCCGCCGGTTCCCGGCTACCAGGGCAGGGCATCGTCCTTCCTGGTACCGCTGGGAAGCACCCGGGAGTTGGGCTCGCACAAAGGATACGGCCTGTCATGCATCGTCGACATCCTCGGCGGCGTCCTCTCCGGCGGCGGCTACGGCGCCAACCCAGGCCGCCCCAACTTCGGCCACTACGTCGCCGCCTACAGCATCGAGGCGTTCATGGACACGCAGGAGTTCAAAAGCACTATGGACGAGTGGATTCGCATGCTGAAGACGACCCCGCCGGCGTCAGGCCACGACCGCGTGCTCTATCCCGGCCAGCCGGAGGCAGAGGCCACCGAGGACCGCCGACAGAACGGCATCCCCTTCCACCCAGAGGTCATCGACTGGTTCCGCGACATCTGCGGCGAGCTCTCCATCCCCTACATTCTCACGGACGCGTAGGGAGAGGGTCGGCGTGAAAGTCCCTTCCCCCCCGCAGGGGGAAGGATAGGATGGAGGTGAAGAGCCCCAGTTCCCTACAAGTACCGGTCGAAAAAGTCCGAAACCGCCGAAACCGTCGTCAGCCGGTTTCCGCGCTTGACGAAGCCGTGCCCCTCGTCCTCAAACCGCACGTACTCCACCACCTTGCCCTGCTCCCGCAGTGCCTCCACTATCTGCTCGGTCTCGCTGATCGGCACCCGCGGGTCCGTCGCCCCGTGCAGCACCAGCAGCGGCGCCGTGATGCGGTCCACGTAGTGGATTGGCGAAATCTCGCGCAGGAAGTCGCCGTCGTCCTCCAGGTTGCCGTACTCGGACTCGCGCAGCTTGCGCCGATACGAGCTGGTGTTCTCCAGGAACGTTTCGAAATTCGCGATGCCGTACAGCTCAACCGCTGCGGCCCACAGGTCGGGATAGCTGGTGATCGCCGCCAGCACCATGAATCCGCCGTAGCTGCCTCCCATCACCGCCACTCGGTTGGGGTCCGCCCAGCCGGAATCCCGCAGCCAGTTCCACGCCGACTCCAGGTCCCGCACCGAGTCCATCCGCTTGCGCACGTCGTCCAGGTGGATGTACTCGCGCCCGTAGCCGGAGCTCCCCCGCACGTTGGGCGCGAGCACACAGTAGCCGCGTGAAACGAAGTACTGGTACTGTGCGTTGAACGCCGGCCTCTCCTGACCCTCCGGCCCGCCGTGAACGCTCATGATCACCGCGTTCGAGCCGTCCGCTTTGGCGCCATCCGGTGTGTACAGGAACGCCGGCACGTCGCGCCCGTCGAAAGTCGGGAATTGCACAAGCTGCGGTTCCACGAACGACCCGCCGTCGATACCGCCCGTGTCCGCGAACGTCAGTTGCCGCGCCGCGCCCGCCTCCACGTCGTACAACCACACGTTCGCGTTGGACGCAACCCCGTTCGCCGTCAGCGCGAGCGTCGACCCGTCCGGCGACCACTCGACCGTCGCCGGGCCGCGCGGGTTCTGCAACGTGCCCGTCGGGAGCCCATCCACCGACGTCTCGCTCTGCGACTCCAGGTCGCGCACGAACAGGCGGCTGTAGCCCGCCTCGTCAGCCACGTACGCGATGCTGCCGCCGTCCGGAGACAGCGACGCCGCCTCCACGTCCCAAGGCGGCTCCGCCAGCGTCGCGATCTCACCGCTCGCCGCGTCCATCCATGCCAGCGCCGAGAACTCGCGGTCCCTGTTCGTCGTCAGGTACAGTCCCTTACCCTTGCTGTCCCACGACAGCGATCCGTAGGAGGCCAGTTCCCCGTCGGGCGACAGCGGGCGCGCCTCGCCGGTGGCGATGTCCACCAGCGTCAGGTCATTGTAGCGAGAGGTCAAGTCCCGGCTGACGACCAGCCCCGACCCGTCGGGCGTCCACGCGGCCACCGAGTTCGAGCCGTCGTTCTGGTACACCATCCGCGCCGCGCCGTCCGGCACCTCCATCACGTACACGTCGAAGTGCGCCGGGTGGCGCTCGTTGCTCGCGAACGCGATGGATGAGCCGTCCGGCGACCAGCCGCCGAAAATGTGCATCACCCCCGGCGAATCTGTCAGAGAGCGCGCCTCGCCACCCGCGTCCAGGTCTATCAAATAGAGCTGGTGCCTCTCGCTGCCTCCCTCGTCCATGGCGAACAGCAGCCTGTTTCCGGTGGGACACCACGACACCAGGCTCACCCGCTCGCCAAAGTAAGTGAGCTGGCGCGGCCAGCCGCCCTTGGCGTCGATGAGCCACACCTGCGGCACGCCGGTCACGTCCATCAGGAACGCGATACGCTTGCCCGATGGATCGAAAGACGGCGCGTAGGCGCTGCGAATGTTCAGATAGCTGTCGAAGGTCCCACTGGACTCTGGCATGTTTCCTCCTCGGCAGACGGCATAGCGACACCGACCGCCTTCCAGCGAATCAAGGGAGTGGATTTGTTTTGAGGATTACCCGAACGGCGACGGCATCATGCCAACGGGCACCTCGATAAGCGTTGGGGCGTCGTTCGCCTCCAGCGTCTCGCCCAGGGTCCGCCGCAGCTCGTCCGGACCGTCCACGCGCAAGCCGCGCGCGCCGTAGGCCTCGGCCAGTCGCACAAAGTCCGGGTTGTGCAGCTTGGCGCCGATGTCCCGTCCCTCGAACCGCGTCTGCTGGTCGCGCAACACGTTGCCGAAGGCGTTGTCGTTGAAGACCACCACGACCGCGTTAATTTTGTGCTGCACCGCCGTCGCCAGTTCCTGGGAATTGAACAGGAAGCCGCCGTCTCCCGATACCGCGACCACCGCCTTGTCCGGGCAGGCGACCTTTGCGCCAAGCGCCGTGGGGAAGGCGAATCCCAGGTTGCCGTAGTAGGACGATGTTATGTACGTGCCCGGCTCGTACACCGGATAGTAGACGCGGCTATAGTAGCCTATCTGCGTCATGCCCGACACGAATATGCCATCGTCCGGTATCGCGTCGCGGATGGCCTGCACGTAGGACGCCTGTGGCTCCATCTTTGCCAGCGCGCTCCGCCTCTCCTCCTTTACCGCCTCCATCTCCGCCTCGCGGCTCGCCCGCCTCGGCGTCCTCGCGGTAACCAGCCCGTGAATCGCCTCCAGCGTCAGCCTGGCGTCGCCCACAACGCCGACGGTGTTATCGTAGTTGCGCCCGATCTCCTCCTCGTCGATGTCGATTTGGAGGACCCTCTGGTCGGTCAGGAACTGCGGTGTTGCCAGCCGCGTGCCCACCGCGATGACCAGGTCCGACTCCTGGAGCTTGGACTGGAAGGGGTCGTTGCGTATCTGCAGACCGCCCATCGAGAGGTAGTGCCGGTCCGAGATCGCCCCCTTGCCCTCGCTGGTGGCCACCACCGGCGCCTGTAGGTGTTCGGCCAGCGCCAGCAGCGTGCCGGACGCTCCTGACGACACCGCGCCGCCGCCGACCCAGAACACTGGATTCGCCGACGCACCGATGAGCTCGGCCGCCTCCCGCACGCTGTCGGCGTCCGCGGCTTCTCGCCGGACGTTGACCGGCTCCAGTATCTCGAGCTCGTCCACTTCCTCCAGCGTCTCGGGTGGAATCTCTATCTCCACCGGCCGGGGCCGTCCTGTCTTGAGCTGGTAGAACGCCTCGTGCACCGCTCCGGGAACGTCCCGCGCGTCGAGGATGCGCTGGCTCCACTTGGTCACCGGCCTGATGGTGTCCATCTGGTCGTGCACCTCGTGAAGCACGCCACGCTCCACGCCGATCAGCTCCTTCTGCACCTGCCCCGCGACCACCAGTATCGGTGAGGACGCCGAGTACGCCGTGCCGATGCCGGCAGAGGCGTTCTGCAACCCAGGTCCGGGCACCACCAGCGCCGTGCCGATGCCGCCGCCCGCGCGGGCGTAGCCGTCCGCCATGTACGTCGTAGCCTGCTCGTGCCGCGTCGTGATGAACCGGATCTCCGGCACCTCGTACAGCCCGTCCATAGCGTGGTAGAGCTGCACGCCCGGCAGCCCGAAGATTACCCTGACGCCCTCCTCGTAAAGGGCGCGCGCCAGCGCCTGGCCTCCCGTCAGCTTTGGCATGTGTGAATAACCTCTCTCAGTTTCTTCCTGCTAGTCCAGTGGAGCTATCTTGCCTGCCGGCACCTGCCTCCGAGTCCGCAGCCAGGCCTGTAGGAGTTCCTCTTGATGAAGTCTTGCCGACTCCATGACCATGCCATGAGCTCTCGCGGGAAGTCGCCCTTGAAGCACGCCTAGCGGATCAATGGAAAAAACAGCGCGGCTACCAGCATATCTTGCATGAAAGTGTGCGGGCGGGTGGTCATTGAAGTACATCTGGATGACAATGCCATAAAACCGACAGATTTCAGGCATTCTCTAACAGGTTCACTGACATTGGCATTAACTCGGCCAGGCTCTTACCCGTCAGTTCCAGATAAAGGGCGTCCGGGCACAGTTCCAAGTCATCGTCCCAAGCGATAGCGTCGTAGTCGGTAAGGTGTACGCGCCTGAAGTATGCTGCGTCGTCCCAGACCTTGAAGACCCCTTTACCGACGAGATGGGACAAGTCAACCTCGCCCTCCTCGCCATCAGAATAGCGGAGCCAGACCCGGTATCCCTCTCGAGGCTTCACCGCCACAGGACGAATCTCGGTGTCTTCCGAGACCGTCTGCCTTTCAGCGTCGCTCCCTCTTGTAACCCGATCCACCATCTATCTGCCCACTCGCCCCCCTACCGCGCCCGCGCCGCCGCGTAGTCGTCCCGCGCCCGCGTCATCGCCGCCTTGCGCGCCTCCGCCAACTCCACCTTCTTGTGCTCGGACCACTGCTGCGAGCGGTCCAGGCTCGCGATCGATCCCTGGAAGTGTGGCATCACGTACCGCGCCACCAGCTCGTAGCTGTGGCGCACCTGCTCGCGCGTGCCCCACTCGGTCGCCTGTATCAGGAAGCCGCCAAAGCCACCGCTCTCCTCGTCCAGCTTGTTAATCGTGGCGATAAGGTCGTCCGGCGTGCCGACACACCACGCGCCGTGCTCGGTCATCACGTCGATGATCTTGTCGCGGTCGCTGGTGTTGTTAACCTCTACCGCCAGGTCGTGGCCAAGCGTCTTTACGAAGTAGTCGTACTGGTAGCGTCCCGCGTTCACCCTCGCCTGCTCGATCGCCTCTTTCTTGGACTCCGCCAGGTGCACGTGCATCACCACGCGCCACTCGTTGCGGTCCATCACGTTGCCGTGCCGCTCCGCTGTCTCCTCAGCGATGCTCCAGAACTGGGACAGGTTGGACGCGATCTCGGCGTCGCGCGTCACGCTCACCGACAGCACACCCGCCCCGTGCTTGCCCGCCAGCACCATGCCGGACGGCGACTGCGCCGCCGCCACCGCGATGGGGAAGTGAGGCTTGGTGTACGGCCGCAGGTGAAGCTGCGCCTCGACCAGATTGAACCACTCCGACTCGTGCGTCACCGGCTCGGTCTCCCGCAGCAGCCGCATGATGACCGTCATCGACTCGTCCATGCGTCGCCGCTGCACCACCGGGTCTATCCCAAGCATCGCCGCGTCGGTCGACAGCGCGCCCGGACCGACGCCCATCATCGCGCGTCCCCTCGTCAGGTGGTCCAGCAGCACCATCCGGTTGGCCACCATGAGCGGGTTGTGATAGGGCAGGCTTATCACGCCCGTCCCCAGCTTGATGTTGCGCGTGCGCTCCGCCGCCGTTGCCATGAATATTTCCGGTGACGCTATGATCTCCCACCCCGCGCTGTGGTGCTCGCCCACCCACGCCTCGTCGAACCCCAGGTAGTCCAGCCACTGGATCGTCTCCAGGTCTCGCTCGAGCGAGAGGGTAGGGTTCTCGCCCTTCCAGTGAAAGGGCGCCATAAATATGCCGAATTTCATGCGTTCGGGAAGTGCCATGCCTCAGTCCTTTGCGATTAGACCGCGTAGTTGGTTGCCGCCCGATTCTAGCACGCCGCCATTAGGCGGGCAACTTTGGCCGCTTGACCTGCACCGCCGTGAATCGTACTCTTGGCCGCAACCGGAACCCTTCCCCCGCGGACGGGACTCCAACCAGACAACCCGCTGACCACAGAACTAAAGGAGGTCGCACCATGCCGTTCGGAGGAAATGACTGGCTTGCCCTCACGCAAGAGGAAACCCTGGAGCCTGACCTCCCAATCTGCGACCCGCACCACCACTTCTGGGACTTTCGCTCGGAGCGGATACCCTACCAGCGTTACCTGCTGCACGAGTTGGCCGATGACGTGAACAGCGGCCACAACGTCCGCTCCACGGTATTCGTTGAGGCCCGCGCCATGTATCGCTCGACCGGGGCGGAGGAGATGCGCCCCGTCGGCGAGGTGGAGTTCGTGCAGGGCATCGCCGCGGCGAGCGCGAGCGGCCTGTACGGCGCGACACGCGCCGCGGCATCCATTGTGGGCCACGCCAACCTCAACCTGGGTGACCGCGTCGAGCCGGTGCTCGAAGCGTTGCAGACCGCCAGCCCCAACCGCTTCCGCGGCATACGCCACTCTGTGACGTGGGACCCTCATCCCGAAGTAGAGGTTACCGCCGCCCACCGTCAACAGGGCCAGCTACTGAGCGAGGAGTTCCGGGCGGGCGCCCGCGTTCTTGCCAGGATGGGCATGTCGCTGGAGGGTTGGCTGTACTTCCCTCAGCTACCCGAACTCGCGGACTTCGCGAAGGCCGTTCCCGACCTCACCATCATCCTCAATCACATCGGCGGACTGCTCAGGGTCGGCCCCTACGCCAACAACGACGACGAGGTGCTCGCCACCTGGCGCAGCGGAATCGCCGCGGTCGCCGAGTGCCCCAACGTCGTCGTCAAGCTCGGTGGGATCGGCATGCCGCGCACGGGATTCGACTGGCACGACCGGGCCAAGCCCGCAAGCTCAGAGGAGTTGGCCGGGTCCATGGCGCCGTTCATGGACTACTGCATCGAGCAGTTCGGCCCAGAGCGCAGCATGTTCGAGAGCAACTTCCCCGTGGACAAGGTGTCGTACTCGTACAATGTCCTGTACAACGCCTTCAAGCGCCTGTCCAGCGGCTACTCCGCGAGTGAACGCGCCGCTATGTTCCACGATACGGCTGCGCGCATATACAGGGTAGAACTGGACTGAGGCGATTCACAGTCCCTTCCCCCTCGCAGGGGGAAGGTTAGGTGGGGGTGAATGCCCCCGCCCAGTCAGTCTGCGGCCTCGGCCTCCGCGTACCACTCCGGGCCTTCCTGACCCGGCTCGGGCGTCGGGACGCCGCCGTGGAGAGACCACGAAGCGGGGCCTTCCGTGATCTTGCCGCCTATCTTCTCGACCGGCATGCCGGTGATCTCGCTGAACGCCGCCTTGATGTCGCCCAGCATGCGGAGCTTGAGCGATTCGGGCCGTCCAGCGCGGTTGCCGCCGTCGATGTAGTACTCCTCAGCAAACTCCGACTCGTCCTCCGAGAACACCACCTGCACGAAAGACCTGGGCGCGCCGGTCGTGCCGGTATGAATGTCCGTAAACGCGCGCGCAATCTGATGTCGCTTCTCGAACGTCACGAACCCCTTTGGGACGCTGCACCTGTACAACGGCATAATCTTGTCCTCCTGGTCCCTTACAAAGTCCCTTCCCCCTTGATGGGGGAAGGTTAGGATGGGGGTGATGAAAGCACTGTCCTATAGGCCTTATACTCCTCTGTCTCTCGCTGACACGTTCAACTCCTCGTCGGGACAGCCGGTGATCTCCACCCATGCTTCGTGTATCCGTCGCATGAACGCGACGCGGGATTCCTGGTCCAGCCCCGGATCTATGGTTCCCCGAACGGACGACAGCTTCGAGAGCTCGCCCGCCCGGAACCCGTAACCGTGCGGTATCTCCACGAATTCCACCGTCACGTCCTCCGGCGAGCCGCCCAGCGCGTCCGCGCTCACCCGCGCCAGCTCCGACGCAAGCCTGGGCTGCAATTCAACCGGAACGCAGCCCTCTTGAACTGTACATCTGAATTCGATCATGGCTATAAGCGCCGCTCCCAACTCAAGTTGCGCCAACCCTACCACAGCCCGCACATCACGGCCAATCGCGCGCTATGTCCTGAACATCGCCGCCACGCGGTCGAGCCGCATAAACTCCACGCCCGGATAACTTCGCATGTGTCGGATCAGCTTGTCCAGCATCCGTATCCGGCCGGGTCGCCCGATAATCCACGGATGCATCGTCAGTACGAACGCCCGCCCGTACTCGTAGGCTCCCTCGAATCCGCTGGACCACACCTGGTACACGTGCTCCGGGCTCGCCATCGGGCTGCGCGCGCCCAGCGCCGGCGCGTAGCTGAAGTACGGCGCGTCGTCCCACTCCCAGTGCACCGGTATCTCCACGATGTCGCCGCCGTCGGCGTCCACGATATACGGTATGTCGTTCCCCATCATGCTGGAGTCGTACAAAAAGCCGTGCTTCAAAAGCAGCGGCAGCGAGTACTCGCTCAGTTCCCAACTCGGCGACCTGTACCCAACCGGCCGCTCGCCAGTGATGCGCTCGATTATCTCGATGCCCCGCACCAGCACCTCTTCCTCTTTTTCGGGAGTCATCGTCGCGGGCGGCTCGTGCATGTAGCCGTGGTGCGCCACCTCGTGGCCCGCCTCCCTGATGTCAATCAGCAGTTGCTCGTGCGTCTCGGCCACGTAGCCCGGCACGTAGAAGCTCGCCTCGATTCCGTGCCGCCCCAGCATCTCGATCACCCGAGGCGTCCCGACGCTCGGGCCGTACTCGCGCATCGACATGAAGCTTGGCAGACGCGCCGTGTCCGGGTTCTGGTACAACGCACCCGAGACGCCGTCCACGTCGAAGCCCAGCATCACCACGCACCTCGTGTCCCCCGGCCAGATACCGCTCATTGTCTTAGCTCCTCTCCGAATTGTCCCTTCCCCCTTTGATGCGGAAAGGCTAGAGCCTGCCCCGCCAACCAGTCCCAATCTTCTCACACGCCGCCCGACCTGTCACACCACCACCGTCCCATGGCCTGCCGAAAGCACCCCATACCTTCGCGAACGCGTTCCATGCCTTCCCATTCACACCCCATGCCTGAGCCGCCCGCGCCCCATGCCTGCGCCGCTCGCGCCCCATGCCTGCTCGCTTACGTCCCATGTTTCCCCGCTCACGCCCCCATATGTCATTACCATGAAAATAGACTGTTCAGGCGGCTTGCAGGGTGACTTTGTGCCCCAGCCGCTGGAGTTGGCGGACGGCCCTGCGAGTGATAGCGTCCCTGTCCCGCTTCTCAAAGT
>DAOUJL010000018.1:0-24503 GCA_034422735.1 Dehalococcoidia bacterium
CTGGTCCGCTACGACAAGAAGGCGTCGAACTACCTTGGATTGCTACAACTCGCATGTACGCTTCTGTGGTTCCGTCGTCAGTGGCATCTGACCATTTTGAGATAGTTTCTAAGCTGTTACCGCCATTGCAGTGCTATGCCGGGGCCGCGGCGGCGAGGTGGGTGATGTCTTTCCAGCCGTAGGAGACTTCCTGGAGGTCTGCGCCTCCGATTGTGACGGTTTTGCTGCCGAGGCGCTGGCCTCCGAGGGATTCGTAGAAGCGGCGGGCGGGGTGGTTGTCTTCGAGCACCCAGAGAAGCATCGAGCTGAATCCGTGTTGCTGTAGGCTGTGGGCGGCAGCCGATACCAGGCGGCGACCCAGGCCCCTGTTCTGGTGCTGTTGAAGCAGGTAGATGGCGTAGAGCTCGGCTCGGTAGATTGGGTTGGCATCGCGGTCCGGTCCTGCGCTCGCAAAGCCGACGACGTCGCCGGCTTCTGTTTCCGCAACGAGGATGGTCGTGGCGGAGTTCTGCGTCGCCAGGGCCTCGCTCCACGTGGACTCCCTGTCGCGGTACGAGAGGTTGGCGAGGTACTCGGCGGGCACGATGCCTTCGTATGTGGTCCGCCACGAATCGACGTGGACCCTCGCAATGGGAGCGGCGTCTGTGGGCTTGGCTGTGCGGATCGTTACGTTCGGCTTCATCCCTCGCCTAGGTCAAGCTGTTTGCGGATCCAGGCGGCGGTGACGGAGGCGACCTCGGCTAGGGCGTCCGACCTGGTTTTGCTGGAGGCGGCGGGCAGGTCGTAGTCGTGGTCGGCGTCGTGAACTACGTGGAGGGTGGCACGGCTGCCCAGGTCGTCGAGCACGGGCCGGAGCTCCTGGAGATCGCAGAACTCTTCGTCGCGGCCGCCCTGGGCGAACAGCATGGGCACCGGCATGTGGTAGAGATGGCTGACGGGGTCCGCGAGCAGGTTGCGCCACTTCATGGGGAAGACGTAGAGCACCATGCCCTGAACGTCGGGCCAGCGCTCACGTGTGAGGGCGAGCGAAACGACCTGGCTGCTCATGGAGCGCCCGCCGAGGAACAGCGGGAGGTCGCGCGACAGGTCCGCCGCGGCGCTCTTCGCCAGGGATGTGGTGGACAACAGGACTTCGAGAGGGTCGATCTTGTCCGGGGAGTAGTCGGTCATGCTCTCGCTGTATGGGTAGTTGTAGCGGAAAGTGGCGATCCGCTGATCGGCGAGCGCCGCGGCCGTCTGGACCATCAGCGGCTCGTGTATCGGGGTGCCGGCGCCGTGGCCCAGCATCATCAGGGCGATGGCGTCGTCCGGCTCGACCAGGACGGTGCTGAGCTGACTGTCAGCCAGCCGACCCTTCGTAACATTCACCTCAGGCATCTTTGGGAATCTCCTCTACTGGCGACGAAAAGCGCGACTTCCGCAGCACGCTGGCGGCTTGATCAGGCCGATGGTTGGCGGTTTGTGGCGGGCCAGTGACCTTCGACGGGATAGGCTTCGTCGTGGCCAGGCCAGGGTGGCATGGTTACGATGACGAACCTGAGGGGACGGTCGCCGGTCGTCCTGAACTGGAAGTGGGCGCCGAGGGGGATGGACAGGCTCGCCCCGGGGGCTACGTCCACGACACGCTCGTTGTCGCCGTGCTTTCTCCAGACCTGGCCTGTGCCCTCGAGGAAGTACCAGACCTCGTCGACCGTCCTGTGTGCTACGGCGATCGATACGTCTCCAGGGTTCAGGGTGCAGTGGACCATGCTGCCGCGGGTTGTGTGCGACAGCAGGCGGATCTCGGAGCCGTCCGGGGCGAGGACGTCGCGGTCGGTGGGGAGGTGTATGTAGTCCAGTTGGTGTTTCATGGGAGGGGAAAGGACAATGGCGAGTGACCCGCCTCGGACTCGAACCGAGAACCTACTGATTAAGAGTCAGTTGCTCTGCCAAATTGAGCTAGCGGGCCGGGAGCGTCAAGCAATTTTAGTGGCGGGGGAGTGGGTGCGTCAAGCAATGTGGCGGTGGTGTCACCCTCACCCTAGCCCTCTCCCATCTAGGGAGAGGGGACTATTCGGAAGGCTGGGCTGTGCTATGCTAGGGCCGACTGGCGCGGGGCGTGATCAGCGAGAGGAGCAGGCGCAATGGGTGTTCTGAGGAGAATTGGAGCGGTCTGTCTGATTGCGGTGGCGGTGGTGGTGGCGGTGTTCTTCATCGTCAACACGTTGCTGGACGACACACTCGACGTTTTGCAGGTGTGGTACGTGCTGGACGTGGCGATGTTGATCGGGCTGGCGGTGGCGCTCATCTTCAACTACTCGCGCAAGATGGAGGTCGGCGGGCGGGACCCGGAGTCGGGGGTCACGCTGCGGTACCTGGAGGTCAACGTGGCCTTCTACGCGACGGCGGCGGTGACGATACTGTTTCTGCACAACTGGCTTTCGCTGCTAGCGCAGGGGGCGGACAGCCTGGACGGCAATCACCAGGCGTGGGTGATATGGGCGTTCGTGGATACGGCGCTTCCGCTGGTGCTGGGGGTTACGGGGTGCGCACTGTGGCGGGAGGCGGACAATTGAGGGTTGACGCGCCGGCTCCGTGGGAGTTGAGACAGGCAGTTGTGGATTGACTGGGGTTCGGTTGCTGTGCTATTGTGACTTCGTGAAAAGTTGCACATAGTTTGTCGCGGCGTCTGCGGCCGCCCCGGGGGATTTCCGCCGGGCGCTCCGGGCGCCGCTCCAGCCTGGGCGCTGGCACTGAAAGGCAGCCTTGATTGGGAAGCTGCGGACTCCCTCGAGAAGGACAGACTTAATCTTTCGCTGGGCGGCGATCGTTACGCTGCTGTTCGCGTTCGCCCAGGTCACTCTTGGCGGCGTGGTCCGGACGACCGGATCGGGTCTGGGCTGCCCGGACTGGCCGTTGTGCCACGGGCAGATCATTCCGCCGTTCCAGACCGACACCCTCATCGAATACAGCCACCGTCTCACGGCGTCTTCTCTCGGCGCTCTCATGCTCGTTACGGCGGGCGTGGTGTGGTTGTACTACCGGCGCAACTCGTGGATGGTGGGCAGCGCCGTCGTGGGGCTGGTGCTGGTGGTAGCCGCCGCGCTGCTCGGCGGGGCTACGGTGCTCACGGAACTGGAGTGGTGGCTGCGGCTGATTCACCTGGCGCTGGCGGAGGCGCTGGTGACGGCGCTGGTGGTGCTCATCCTGGCGGGCTGGCGGGAGACGGGGGCGTCCCCCCCATCTCAATCTTCATCTCCAGAGGGGAAGAGGAGCCTGGGCGGTAGGGGGCTGAACATCCTTGTCGTCACCACATTCGCGGGGGTATTCCTTCTGATGATGTCCGGTTCGTTCATGGTCGGTTACGGCGGTAGCTCGGCGTGCGCGACGTGGCCGCTGTGCCGGGGCGAGCTTATGCCGGAGGGCGTGCCCGCCGCGATTCACATGGGGCATCGCATGTTGAGCGCGATGGTGGGGGCGATGGTGCTGGCGCTGGCGGCGGTGGCTTACGCGAGAGGGCGGGAGCTGCCGGCGGTTCGGTGGGCTGCGCTGTGCACGACGGCGCTGTTCGCGGTGCAGATCGTGGCCGGGGCTTGGATCATCTGGGCGCGGTTCGCCGCGGAGATGAAGGCGGTGCACCTGAGCCTGGCGACGCTGACGTGGGTGGCGCTGACGTTCTTGTGCGTGCTGGCGTACACGCGCCGAGGGGCCGGGCTGCTGGACGCGCCGAGCGAGAGCGTCGAGACGGTGACGGCGACCGCAACAAGGCGGTGGGCGCAATGATGGCGCAGATGACAGCATCGAGCAGCGTGGTCAGGGACTACGTGGCGCTGACCAAGCCGCGGATAATCTCGCTGCTGCTGTTGACGGCGCTGGGGGGGATGTTCCTGGGCGCGCGGGGAGTGCCGGAGTGGCAGATTGTGGTGGTGGTGCTGGTCGGCGGCGCGCTGGCGGCGGGCGGCGCGAACGCGCTGAACCACTACGCGGACAGGGACATAGACTCGCTGATGCGGCGGACACGGGCGCGTCCGGTGGCGCGCGGGGCGGTGCGCCCGGCGAACGCGCTGGCGTTCGGGGTGGCGCTGAACGTGGCGGCTTTCGCGCTGCTGTGGGCGGGGGCGAACCTGCTGTGCGCGCTGCTGACGCTGAGCGCGACGTTGTTCTACGTGCTGATATACACCAAGGCGCTGAAGCGGTCGACGCCGCAGAACATCGTGATCGGTGGAGCGGCGGGAGCGATTCCGCCGATGGTGGGCTGGGCGGCTGTGACGGGCTACCTGGGTCTGCCGGCGCTGTACCTGTTCGCGATTATCTTCTTCTGGACGCCGCCGCACTTCTGGGCGCTGGCGCTGCTGTTGAAGGACGACTACGCGGACGCGGGGGTGCCGATGCTGCCGGTGGTGGCGGGAGTGGATCAGACGAAGCGGTCGATTTTCCTGTACACGCTGCTGTTGGCCGCGCTGACGTCGATGTTCTTCGTGACGGGGGAGCCGGGGTGGTTCTACTTCGTGTCGAGCGCGGTGCTGGGAGCAGGGTTCATATTCTACGCCTGGCGGCTGTGGAAGCGTCCGGGAATCGAGGGGGCGAAGCCGCTGTACCTGTACTCGCTGGCGTACCTGGCGCTGCTGTTCGCGGCGATGATGGTGGATGCGACGGTTGTGGGGGTGAGCTAGGATGACACGCTTTCACCCCCATCCCAACCTTCTCCCTCGCAGGGGGAAGGGATTTTTTACAACCTTGACGACTGATATAGGCTTTGGTAGATTTTTGTGGGCCGGCGCGACGACCCCTCCCCAGGCGCCGCGCAACCGTACTGTGCGAGGTTGATTGGTGAAAACGCAGAAGACGCGCCGCCGAGCGGGCGGCCTTCTCGGTATCCTCTTGCTGGGGGCGCTGACGCTCCTGGCGGCGGCGTGTACTCCGTCGCATCCGCAATCGACTTTCGACACGCTCGGGCCGGTGGCGCGCGAGCAGGCGTTGGTGTTCTGGATCATCTTCGCACTGGGCGCGCTGGTGTTCGTCATCGTTGAGGGCATCATCCTGTACGCGGTGTTCAAGTACCGCAGGCGTCCGGGCGACGGCGACCCGGAGCAGATACACGGCAACAACGCGCTGGAGATCACGTGGACGGTGATACCGGCGGTCATCCTGGTCGTGGCGGCGATACCGACGCTGATGGTGCTGTACAGCACCACGATATCGCCGGAGCCGCCGGAGAAGGGCGGTTTCGTGGTGGAGGCCACCGGACACCAGTGGTGGTTCGAGTTCAATTACCCGGACTACGGGGTGGTGACCGCGAACGAGATGCACATACCCGTCGACGAGGTAATCAACGTCGACCTGCGGTCGAAGGACGTGATCCACAGCTTCTGGGTGCCCAAGCTGGCGGGCAAGGTGGACATGATTCCGAACAACGACAACACGCTGTGGCTGAAGGGGGAGCGCGAGGGCGAGTACTACGCGCAGTGCGCGGAGTTCTGCGGAGTGTCGCACGCCAACATGCGGTTCAAGGTGGTGGTGGAGTCGTGGGAAGATTTCAACGCCTGGGTTGCGGAGCAACTCGCTGAGGCGGCGAGTCCGGTGGACCCGCTGGCCAAGGAGGGCGAGGAGTTGTTCATGGGCCAGGACACGTTCTGTTTCCGGTGCCACATGGTGCGGGGGACGCGGCTCGCGAGGGGAATCATCGGGCCGGACCTGACGCACGTGGCGAGCCGGAGGCACCTGGCGGCGGGTCTTATGGACAACACAGAGGACGGGTCGGACGAGGTGAGCGGGGCTCTGTTGCAGGAGAACCTGCGGGAGTGGCTGACGGACCCGGACGGCGTGAAGCCGGGCAACATAATGTACCGGGACGCCGAGGTGTATAACGGGACGATTCCGCCGCTGACCGAGTACCAGATCGACGCGCTGGTCGCGTATCTGCTGACGCTAAAGTAGGCGCCTGAGAGGTCGGCCGAGAGGCCAATCGGAGGCTCTGAATGACAAGTATACCGCTGAGCATACCCCGGCCCACACATCCAACGGGCGTGTGGTCGTGGATCACGACAATCGACCACAAGCGGATAGGGATACTGTACGGCGTGACGGCTTTCGTGCTGTTCCTGTCGGGCGGCTTAGAGGCGATGCTGATGCGGCTTCAGCTATCGGCAGCCGACCAGGACATCGTGAGCGCGGAGGTGTTCAACCAGCTCTTCACGATGCACGGCACGACGATGATCTTCCTGGCGATCATGCCGATGGGGGCGGCGTTCTTCAACTTCGTGATTCCGCTACAGATAGGGGCGCGGGACGTCGCGTTTCCGAGGCTGAACGCCTTCAGCTACTGGACGTTCCTTTCGGGGGC
This sequence comes from Dehalococcoidia bacterium, assembly GCA_034422735.1. Lineage (GTDB taxonomy): Bacteria > Chloroflexota > Dehalococcoidia > Lucifugimonadales > CATOSD01 > CATOSD01. The sequence goes on from DAOUJL010000018.1 coordinate 6,323, forward strand.
GATCATCCTGAAGTTCAGCTGGTTCATGGGGGGCGCTACGAACGCGGGCTGGTTCGGGTACGCGCCGCTGACGGGGATGGAGGCGAACCCGGGGAGCGGGATAGACCTTTGGATCATCAGTCTGCAGGTGCTGGGGATCGCTTCGCTGGCGGCGGCGTTCAACTTCATCGTGACGATAATCAACATGCGGGCGCCGGGCATGTCGCTGATGCGGATGCCGCTGTTCACGTGGATGACGCTGGTGACGGCGATACTGCTGGTGCTGGCGTTCCCGGTGATAACGGTGGCGCTGATCGAGCTGATGTTCGACCGGGCGTTCGGGACGAACTTCTTCGTGGTGGCGAACGGGGCGAACCCGGTGTTGTGGCAGCACCTGTTCTGGGTGTTCGGGCACCCGGAGGTGTACATTCTGATACTGCCGGCGATGGGGATAGTGTCGGAGATCATCCCCACATTCGCGAAGAAGCCGCTGTTCGGATACGAGACCGTGGTGCTGGCGGGCGTGATCATCGCGTTCATGGGCTGGATGGTGTGGAGCCACCACATGTTCACGGTGGGGCTTGGTCCGGTGGCGACCTCGGTGTTCACGATAACGACGATGGCAATCGCGGTGCCCACGGGCATCAAGATATTCAACTGGATAGGGACAATGTGGAAGGGGTCGATGGAGTTCCGCACGCCTATGCTGTTCGCCATCGGGTTCATAGTGCTGTTCACGATAGGCGGCATAAGCGGGATAATGCACTCGATGTCGTCGTCGGACGCGCAGCAGCAGGACACGTACTTCATCGTGGCGCACATCCACTACGTGCTGTTCACGGGGGCGATATTCGCGCTGGTGGGCGGGATCTATTACTGGTTCCCGAAGTTCACGGGGCGGATGTACGACGAGACGATGGGGAAGGTGACGTTCTGGGGGATGTTCATAGCGTCGAACATAACGTTCTTCCCGATGCACTTCGTTGGGATGGACGGGATGCCGCGGCGGATTTACACCTACGGCGAGGAGATGGGGTGGTCGTTCTGGAACGGGGTGTCGTCTGTGGGGGCGTTGCTGCTAGCGCTGTCGATGCTGCTGTTCGTGTACAACATCGTGAAGGGCTGGAGGAGCGGCGAGCCCGCGGGGAACGATCCCTGGGACGCGCGGACGCTGGAGTGGTCCATATCGTCGCCGCCGCCTGAGTACAATTTCGAGACGATTCCCACCGTGTACAGCCGGGACGAGTGGTGGGAGCAGAAGCGGGCGCCGGTGAGGCGCGCGGTGCCGGTGGGCGGCGGTTCGGGCGATGACGAAGGGCACGGGATACACCTGCCGCAGCCGTCCTACTGGCCGTTCATCGTCTCGGTGGGCCTGCTGATCGGGGGTTACGGCCTGGTGTTCAACTTCGCCGTGGCCGCGATAGGGGGCCTGATAGGAATGTTCGGCGTCTACGCCTGGTCGTTCGAGCCGGTGAACGAGCCGGACGAGGGCGGCGGGCACTAGTCACCCCCATCCTAACCTTCCCCCTGCGAGGGGGAAGGGGCTTCTGGATTCCCGCTTTCGCGGGAATGACGGTGAGAGTAGGGGAAGGGACTTAGCGGAAAGGCACTAAGAAAGGCTGACACCTTTGGCGCACGCACCAGCAGCACATGGAGAGCACGAGCCGACTACCACCGGTCTAAACCACCGGAAGATGCTCATGTGGGCCTTCCTGGGGTCGGACTGCATGTTCTTCGGCTCGTTGATCGCGACTTACCTGGTCTACAAGGGGGAGAGTCTTTCGGGGCCGCTTCCCATCGACGTGTTCGACATACCAGTGACGTCGGTGAGCACGTTCGTGTTGCTGATGAGCAGCATGAGCATGGTGCTGGCTTACGCGGCGCTGACTAAAGGGAATCTGAAGACGTTCCGGGTATGGATGCTGTCGACGGCGATCATGGGGATGACGTTCATCGGGTTCCAGGTGTTCGAGTTCTACGTCTTCGTCAACCACCATGTGCATTTCGAGTGCGCCGAGGCGGGCACTGGGCACCTGACCCAGTTTGAGGAGCAGGTGGCGGCGGAGTACTGTGTGGACGGCGTAACGGAGGTGGATGAGAAGATAGGGCTGACGCCGCGCACGAACCTTTTCGGCACAACGTTCTTCGTGCTGACGGGTTTCCACGGGGCGCACGTGACGCTGGGTGTCGTGTGGCTGCTTTCGCTGTTCTTCTTCTCATTCAGAAGAGGCGGCGTGACGCCTGAACGGAACCTGGACGTGGACCTGGCGGCGCTGTACTGGCACTTTGTGGACGTGGTGTGGATCGTGATTTTCACGGTGGTGTACCTGTTCGGCGTGTTCGAGGGATTTTGAGCCTTCTACACCCCATCCTAACCTTCCCCCTGCGAGGGGGAAGGGATAATAAACGGAGCGAGGAATGAGTCAGGATACGGAACAGGCGACGGCTGAGGCCGCTCCGGCGGAGGTGCATACCGGCCACCCGACGGCCATGACCTACTTCAAGGTGGCGATGGCGCTGTCGGTGATAACGGCCATCGAGGTGGGCATCTTCTACCTGACCTGGCTTGGGCACGGCATCATCCCGATACTGGCGGTGTTGTCGATAGCCAAGTTCGCGCTGGTGGGCATGTTCTACATGCACTTGAAGTACGATCACCAGTTGTTCAGCAGCATGTTCGTGGCGGGGCTGGTGACGGCGACGGGGATAGTGTTCGCGCTGATGGCGCTGTTCCATTTCTTCGTGTAGACGGCCGGACGACACCCCCATCCTAACCTTCCCCCTGCGAGGGGGAAGGGACAATAGGGAAGGCGGCTCGGCCTGTCGTGACACTGTGGGGCTGACGTGGACCCTGTACTGGAATCGGTTTGGACGCACTGGCACGCCCACCCGGAGGCGCTGGTGGGGCTTGCGCTGCTTCAGGGCGGGTACATGCTGGGCGTGGGGCCGCTTCGGGAGCGATACAACCTGGCGGACGGGGTGGAGCCGCGTCGGATAGCGACCTTTACGGCGGGCGTGCTGGTCATCTACGTTGCGCTGCTTTCTCCGATACACGTACTGAGCGACAATTTCCTGTTCAGCGTGCACATGACGCAGCACGTGCTGTTGACGCTGGTGGCTCCGCCGCTGCTGCTGCTGGGGACGCCGGACTGGCTGCTGCGTCCGTTGCTGCGTCCGAACCTGGCGTTCCGGGCGGTGCGCTTGTTCACGCATCCGATCATCGCGTTCGCGCTGTTCAACGTGGCGTTTTCGCTGTTTCACGTTCCGGCGCTGTACAATGCGTCGGTAACGTACCACTGGTTGCACGTGGGAGAGCACCTGCTGTTCATGGCGACGGCGGTGCTGATGTGGTGGCCCATCGGCAGCATGATGCCGGAGTTGCCGCGGCTGGCTTATCCGCTGCAGATGATGTACCTGTTCGCGCTGTCTATCGCGCAGATAATCGTGTTCGCTATCGTGACGTTTTCGGAGAGGCCGATATACGAAGTGTACGCGAACGCGCCGCGGGTGGTGAACATATCGCCGCTGCTGGACCAGCAGATAGGGGCGCTGATAATGAAGGTGGGCGGCGGCGTGCTGTTCATGACGCTGCTGATAATCGTATTCTTCCGGTGGTTCAGGCACGAGGAGGAGACGAACCCGTTCGTGGCCCCGGAGCGGCAGCGGCGGCTGGAGGAGGGGTAGGTTGTCGCGAGGTGCTTGACGGCGGGGCCGGGCGAACATACCATAGTTGACGGCCTAAACTTGCCACCCTCATCCTGACCCGTTCGGCAGGCTCAGGGCAGGCTCTTCCCCCGTTGAGGGGGAAGGGACTCTGAAATGAGTCGGGTGATTCCAGTGAGATAGGACTGATATGAGCCAGAGAGTTATAGACGCGATCCTGTTTCCGCTGCTGTCGATGGTGATCATCGCGGCGTACGCGGGGGGATTGGGCGTCCTGTTCATTGTTATCGAACACTCCTCCTTGGGTCTTGGAGGCGTGATCATTCTGGGCGTGGCGATCGTGGTGGGCGTGCCGGGCGTGGCGGCGCTGATCCAGCGCTGGATAGAGCGCTAGCGCAAACGGCTTCGCCCCAGCCGCAGGACACCCATCCCATGACGCCTCGCGCGGGCGCGTCCCGATGTTGGGCCGCCGCGCTGCTGCTTACCCTCATCATCGCCCTGTTGGCCTGCACGTCCGCACGGGCCGAATTTCGCGGCACGCAGCTGACGGCGGGCGAGTCGATTCCCGGTTTCGAGTTGACCGACCAGTTCGGGCGCGCCATCCAGTCTGACGACTACCGGGGGCGCGTGGTGCTGCTTACTTTCCTCTACACGCACTGTCCGGACGTGTGCCCTATCGTGACCGGACAGCTTCGCGAGACGAGCGAGGCGCTGGAGGCTGAGGCGGCCGAGGTGGCGGTGGTGGCGGTGAGCGTGGACCCGGAGCGGGACACGGTGGAGGCGGCGCGGGAGTATTCGGACAAGTGGCGGATGTCGGAGCGGTGGGAGTACCTGGTAGGGAGCCGTGAGGAGTTGGCGGAGGTGTGGGCGGCGTTCTACGTGGACCCCGTGGAGTTCAATACGGAGAGGGAGAGCGGCGAGGCGCTTCGGCAGGGGACGCCGACGGAGGGTAGCGTGGACGCGCTGCGGGAGGACGTGCGAGAGCGATACCTGGTGACGCACGGGGCGCCGGTGTACCTGATCGACCGCGAGGGGGTGATGCGGGTGGTGTTTACGCCGCCGCTGGACGTGGAGGCGATGGTGCACGACGCGAGGGTGGTGTTGGAGTAGGTGAAGGGGAAGACACTCTTCCCCTTCACCCTAGCCCTCTCCCGTCAAGGGAGAGGGGACTACGATGTCGCGGCAGGCTCCTCTAGTTGGGCCTTGGCCAGCTCTACGACCTGAGTGAAGCCTTCGGGGTCGTTGATGGCGAGCTCGGACAGCATCTTGCGGTTGATGTCCACGCCGGCGAGCTTGAGGCCGTGAATGAGCTTGCTGTAGGAGATGCCGTTGGCGCGGGCGCCGGCGTTTATCCGAACGTTCCAGAGGCGCCGCATGTCGCCCTTGCGCTCGCGGCGGTGGGCGTAGGCGTACTGGAGGGCGTGGATGACCGACTCGTGGGCGCGCCTGTACAGGGTGTGTCGGACGCCCTGGTGGCCCTTGGCCAGCTTGAGCATCTTCTTGTGGCGGCGTCGCTTGGTGACGCCTCTCTTGATCCTGGTCATTGGGTGCTCCTGGCCGGCGGCGCGAATTGCCGCGCGGCGCGGGTGTGTGCTAGGGCAGGCCGTTGGCGAGCATGCGCTTGAGGCGCGGCGCGTCCGCGGGGCTGACCGGAAGTTTCTTCGAGTAGAGCCTGCGAACGCTGGCAGGCTTCTTGCGGCGAAGGTGGCTTCGGTGTCCTTTCATCCTGACCAACTTGCCGGTTCCGGTGATTCTGAAGCGGGCTTTGGCGCCCTTGTGTGTCTTAAGCTTCGGCACCGTTCAACTCCTTGCCGGACTGGGCCGACTTGTCTTTCGAGTTAGGCGCCAGCACCATCGTGAGGAAGCGGCCCTCGAAACCGGGCCGGCGTTCGAGGAGGGCGTCGTCCATGAGATCCGTTGCCACGGTGCGCAGCAGATTCATGCCGATCTCGGGGTGGTCCATTTCGCGGCCCCGGAACATGACCGAGACTTTGACCTTGGACCCCTCATCGAGGAGGCGCTTGACGCGGCGCGTTTTGGCGTTTCGGTCGTGTTCTCCAATGCGCGTCTTGAATCTTACCTCGCGGAGCTCGTTGGTGGCCTTGGACTTGCGTACCTTGCGAGCTTCACGCTCCCTGCGGTTGGCTTCGTACATGAAGCGTCCGTAGTCCATGAGGCGACACACCGGGGGCGAGGCGGCGGGTGCGACCTCTACGAGGTCGAGGCCGCGCTGCTCGGATATTCTCAGGGCCTCGCGGGTGGGCATGACCCCGAGCTGACCGCCTTCTTCGTCGACAAGGCGGACCTCCGGTATGCGGATTCGTTCGTTGACGCGGTAGTCTCTAGGTATGTTGTCACCTCTACGGTATTCGAATGGCAGTGCCAGCGGACTAATTCTAGCGAATATAGCACAACATAGAGGGGGTAGGCAACAATAAGCTGGGCGTTTGGGGAAGGCAACCGCTTTAGATTCCCCTACGCTATGCGGACGGAGGCGGCGCGGGGTTGATGTGGTAGCTGCGAAGACGGCGCCAGGAGACGTCTTCCCGCCATGAGCCGACCGACCAGTCGTCGCCGGCCTTTTCGGAGGTGTACCGCACCAGCCACACGGAGCGCGGAACGGTTACGGTCTCGGCGTCGAACGCGTTCACTCCGGAACCTACCAATTCCGCGGCCTCTACGAGGTTCTGGCCGCTCAGCCCGCTCCGCTCGAGAACGGGCACTCTCGGGGCGAATTCGAAGCCAGGGTCGGCCGTTCTAACGCCGGAGGTCCTGGAAACGGCTCGCCAGAGGTTCTCCTGGAAGGCGTAAACGGGGTGAGGTGGGGAGGTTTCTCGCTCTTCGGACACGTCGCCGCCGCCGAATCCGAAGAACGACCGGCGATTGCGCTTGGGCTTTTGCAGAATGGAGAAGATACTCTCGCCGTAGAGTTCGAAATTGAGGGCGACGCTGCCCGTGTCTTCGTCCAGGGATGCGCCGGTACGGGACATCCAGAAATCCATGGACTTTGGCGGCATGTCCGAGAGTGTGCGGTAGATGGAGTCTTCCAGCCCGGGTACGTCTCGTTCGGGGATGTCGAAGAAAGGCGTGAGCGGAATTCGCACCGGCAGGTGGCGCCCGCCGACGCACCCGAACTGGGAGTGCGCGGCCTCACGGACCGCGTGGATGAGGACGGTGAGGCCGCGTCCCAGGGTCAACTCAACGCCGTACTTGGTCGACAATGGGAAGGGGCTAACCCGGCGGTTGGGCGTCGGTGGCGATGCGGGCGACTACGTCGTCGAGGGGCTGAGCACCTAGGTTCTCGCCGGAGCGGAGGCGGACGGCGGCGGCGCCAGCGTCGGCCTCGCGGTCGCCTACCACGAGCATGTATGGCGTCTTGTGAAGCTGGGCGTCGCGTATCTTGGCGTTGACGCGCTCGTTGCGGGCGTCCACCTCGACGCGAACACCGGCCTGGGCCAGCTTGTCGCGCACGAGGGCGGCGTACTCCTGATGGCGGTCGGCGATGGGGATGACGCGGGCCTGCACCGGGGCGAGCCAGGTAGGGAACGCGCCGCCGTAGTGCTCGATGAGCACGCCCATGAAGCGCTCCATGGAGCCGAGCACGGTACGGTGCACCATGTAGGGCTGGTGCTCGCGGCCATCCTCGCCGATGTAGGTGAGGCCGAACCGCTCCGACAGGTTGAAGTCGAACTGGATGGTGGCGCACTGCCACAGGCGGCCAATGGCGTCGCGGATGTGGACGTCGATCTTGGGGCCGTAGAAGGTGCCCGCACCCTCGTCTATCTGGTAGGGCAGGTCCAGCGAGCGCATGGTGCGCGCCAGGGACTGTTCTGCCAGCTCCCAGCGCTCGTCGGAGCCGACGGACTTTTCGGGACGGGTGGAGAGCATCACCTCGAACTGTTCGAACCCAATGTCCTTGAGCAGGTTGAAGCAGAGGTTCAGCACGCCGTCCACTTCCTGCTCGACCTGGTCGGGTCGGCAGAAGATGTGGGCATCGTCCTGGGTGAGGCCGCGCACGCGCAGGAGGCCGTGGAGCGTGCCGCCGCGCTCGTAGCGGTATACCGAGCCGAGCTCACCGATGCGCATGGGCAGGTCGCGGTAGCTGCGCAGGGCGGTGCGGTAGTACATGATGTGGAAGGGGCAATTCATCGGCTTCAGGTAGTAGTCCTGACCGTCCATATCCATTGGCGAGTACATGTTCTCGCGGAAGAAGTCGAGGTGGCCGCTGGTCTCCCACAGGGTGGAGCGTCCGATGTGGGGCGTGTATACGAGGTCGTAGCCGGCCTTGTAGTGCTCGCGCTTCCAGTAGTCCTCGACGACGCCCCTGACGCGGGAGCCTTTGGGGTGCCAGACGATGAGGCCGGGGCCGGTCTCTTCGTGGATGGAGAATAGGTCGAGTTCGCGGCCGAGTATGCGGTGGTCGCGGCGGCGAGACTCCTCGAGGCGGTGCAGGTAGTCGTCCAGCGCGTCCTGGGTCTCCCAGGCGGTGCCGTAAATGCGCTGAAGCATGGGGCGGTTCTCGTCGCCGCGCCAGTAGGCGCCTGCGACGCTGAGCAGCTTGAAGGCGGGGATGGCGCCGGTGGACTCGACGTGGGGGCCGGCGCACAGGTCCTCGAAGTCGCCGTGGCTGTAGGTGGAAATGGCCTCGTCTTCGGGAATCTCCTCGATGATCTCGAGCTTCAGCGGCTCTTCTGCGTTCATCTCCAGGCTGTCCTCGCGCGAGTACTCGCTGTAGATGAACGGCAGGTCTCGCGCGATGACGGCATTCATGCGGCGCTCGATCTCGGCGAGGTCGTCGTCGGTGAAGGGACTGGAGATGAGAAAGTCGTAGTAGAAGCCGTCCTCTGTGGGCGGCCCGATGGCCAGCTTGGCGTCGGGGAACATGGTCGTGACCACGTCCGCCATGACGTGGGCGGTGGAGTGGCGTATGCGTTCCCGCAGATTGGCGAGGTCGGAATCGTGCGTAAGGGCCATGGTAGGCGTCCTCCGTGGGTGTGGCGCTCCCGCGTGGGGCGGGCGCGGCGATGGTAGCGGAGATTTCGGGCAAACGTAAAGCCTCCCGCGCGCCAGCTAAGGCACGGGAGGCCGGGTAGTCGATCGTCGACACTTGGAGGGGAAGGCTATGGGGTTCCCAAGCGAGAGTATCCTTGTGGTGTTTTCGCGTTGCGTTTTAGATTATCCCAATTTTACTTCCGGTTAGTATGGCGGGTCAAGCGGACGGTTGCCGTCGTCGGTTGACAGCGTGGGAGAGCGAAAGGTAATGTCAGTAAGCGGCTGTTGCCGAGGAGACATCGTACTTAGGCGGTCATGGAGGTCGACTTGGGAGAGCAACCGCACAGGGCGTCGCGTGAAGAGGTCATGGCTCGACTAGACGACATGAGCGCTAAACTTGAGGAGCTGCTCGCTGAAATCAGGGAGCGAAATGGCACGCTTGAAGAGTTCGTCGACGTGCGACAACTCACAACTGGCGAGGCGTTGCGTCGCACGGAAGAGATACTGCGGCGGTTAAACGACGAGTCAAAAGAGGGCGGTCCGGATCCGTCACCCCCATCCTAACTTTCCCCCTGCGAGGGGGAGGGACTACGAGGAAGGTCTACCCCTCTCGGCCGTCAACGGGGAAGGGATTTCGGGCTGGCCCGCATACGCAACATGGAGGGATGAAAGTGGCGCTTGTAAGACTGGACATCACCAACCGGGAGCTTTTCGCGGACGGCGAGTCTTTTGGGGACGTTGGACCCTACCGGCTGCTGGAGGGCGACGCACATTTCGCGGTCTCCCCACTGCACGCGCGCAACGAGGCGATAACGGACCTGGAACTGGCGCCGAGGGATGACGACGGCAACGTGCGGTTTTCGGCGCACTTCGCCATGCTTCAGCCGACGGACCCGGAGCGGGGGAACCGGCGCATTCTGTTCGACGTGCTGAACCGGGGACGCAAGACGGTACTTTCGGGCCTCAACAGCAGCGACCGGGGCATCGACCCGAACGCGCCGATAGAGCCGGGCAACGGGTTCCTTATGCGGCACGGGTACACGGTGGTGTGGTGCGGCTGGCAGGCGGACGTGCCGCCAACGCCGGGCCTGATGGGACTGCAGGCGCCGGGCGCGATGGGCGCGGGCGGCAACCCCATCGAGGGCCGCATCATGTGCTGGCTGCAGGCGAACCAGCCGACCCAGGTGTTTCTGCTCGCGGACCGGACGCATCTGCCGCATCCACCGGTGGACGTGAACGACCCTGACGCCACTCTGGCGGTGCGAGAGCACCCCAACGGGCCCGCTACGCCCATAAGCCGCGACAAGTGGTCTTTCGTGCGGGTGGAGGACGCGCAGGTGGAGCCGGAGCCGTCGCACGTGTACATGCAATCGGGGTTCGAGCCGGGGAAGATATACGAGCTGGTCTACCGAACGAAGGGGAGCGCGATTGTAGGGCTGGGGTTCGCCGCGGTGCGGGACAGCGTGTCGTTCCTGAAGCACGCATCGGCGGAGGCGGGCAACCCGTCCGCGGGCAACATCGACCGGGCGTACGCGCTGGGAATCTCGCAGAGCGGGCGCTTCCTGCGGCAGATGATCCACCTGGGGCTGAACGAGGACGAGGAGGAACGGACGGCGCTGGACGGGATAATCCCGCACGTGGCGGGCGGAATGCGGGGGGAGTTCAACATGCGGTTCGGGCAGCCGTCCAAGGACATCTGCTTCGTGATACCGGAGCTGTTCCCGTTTACGGACACGGAGCAGACGGACCCGGTTACGGGCGAGAGCGGCTCGCTGCTGGGTCGGATGAACGAGCGGGGCAACGCGCCCAAGATAATGTTCTGCAACACGTCCGCGGAGTACTGGCGGGGAGACGCGGCTCTCATCCACACCAACCTGGAGGACATGACGGACGCTGAGGAGCAGTCGGACACAGTGCGGCGCTACCACTTCGCGGGCACGCAACACGGCTCCGGGACGTTCCCGCCGCAGGAGGTGCGTCCGATGGACGGCGTGCGGGGCCAGTTGCCGTTCAACAGCGTCGACTATTCGCCGCTGCTGCGGGCGGCGCTGGTGAACATGGACAGGTGGGCGACCGACGGCACGCCCGCGCCCCCTAGCAGGCATCCCAGCCTGTCGGAGGGCACGGCGGTGGAGACACGCGAATTGCTGCCGCGCTTCAAGTCGGTACCGGGCGCGCCGGTGCCGGACGAGCCGACGCGGGCGATGCGGCTGGACTACGGCCCCGAACAGCACCTGGGGCGAACGACGACGCTGCCGGCGATACAGGGCGAGGAGTACCCGGCGCTGGTATCGGACGTCGATGAGAGCTTCAACGAGGTGGCGGGAATCCGGCTGCCGGACCTGTCCGTGCCGGTGGCGACGTACACGGGCTGGAATCCGCGCCACGCCGACATCGGCAACACGGGGCTGATGATAGGCATCACGGGCGGGCTGGTGGGCTGGACGCTGCCGCTGCCGAAGACGCGCGAGGACCGGGAGGCGTCGGGCGACCCGCGTCCGTCGGTGGAGGAGAGCTACGAGTCCAGGGACGACTACCTGGCGCGCGTGCGAGAGGCGGCGGATGGGCTGGCGGCGGAGGGCTACGTGCTGGAGGAGGACGTGGAGGGGATCGTGGAGCGGGCCGGCGAGAAGTGGGACTGGGCGACTGGTTAGGGGGAGGGACTGAGGAGGGACGTTGCGGATCGAACGGCAGAAGGCGAGTAAGCGCCGGTTGCTGCTTCTGCTGGGTGAGTTGGAGAGTTCGGAGCATTACGACCGGACTCTGTACGTAGGCCCGGGTGAGTCCGATAAGGTGCGCCTTTCACTTCCCGCAAGCGAGGCACTGTCGGCGCTGTCGGCGGACGAGACGGGCGCGGCAGTATTCGAGGGGGATGGGCACGCGGTCGCGGTGGCTCCGCCGTTTCCGCTGGGGGGATCCGCTCCGTGGAACGGCTTCGAGACGGCGCCGTTGCGCGAACTGCTGGCGCGCGATCCGGTGGTGGGCGTGGCGCTGCTGCGGCTGGGACGCTACGCCGTGGGGGTGCTGCGCGGGGAGACACTCGTGGCGACCAAGACGGACACGCGCTACGTGAAGAGCCGACATCGTAAGGGAGGATGGTCGCAGGGCCGTTTCGCGCGCAGCCGCGACCGGCTGGTGCGCGAGTTCTTCGACAAGACGTGCGAGGTAACTCAGCGGGTGTTTTCGCCGCACGAGAGTGAGATAGAGTACATTCTGCTCGGCGGCGAGCGTCACACGGTGCACGCATTCACCGTGCGCTGCGAGTACATGCGCCGCAACCGCGGCAAGTTGCTGTCCCGCGTGCTCAGCGTCCGAACGCCCAACAACGCGGCGCTCGGCGAGATTGCGCGGGAGGTGTGGCAGAGCCGGGTCGTGTTCGCGGAGGAGGAGTGAGCAACGCCATGTCCGGGGCCATAGCGCTTGTGGGCGGAGACGAGTTCAGGCCGGGTTGCGAGAAGATGGATCGGGCGGTGCTGGAGGCGTCGGGCGTGGCATCGCCGTCGCTGCTTGTTTTGCCAACGGCGGCGGCGCGGGAGAATCCGTCGCTGGCGGCGGCGAACGGGATGCGCCACTTCACGGCGCTGGACGCGGATGCCGACGCGCTGATGGTGCTGGACTCCGCGGACGCGAACGACGAGGGGCTGCTCGCGCCGCTGGACTCCGCGGACGTGGTGTATCTGACAGGCGGCAATCCGGCGCACCTGCTGGACGTGCTGAGCGGGTCGCTGCTGGAGGAGCGGCTGCTGGAGGCGAACCGGCGCGGCGTGGTGCTGGCGGGGTCGAGCGCGGGGGCGATGGTGCTTGGCGAGTGGATGCGGTTCCGGGGCTGGCGTCGGGCGCTGGGCGTCGTGCCGGGGGTGGCGATTCTGGCGCATCACGAGCGGGCCGCCCCGGGCGCGGTGGCGGCGGAGCTTGCGGAGTCGGCGCCGGAGGGCGTGTCGGCGCTGGGCGTGGACGGGAAGACGGGGTGCCTGGGGGGGCCGGGGGAGTGGCGCGTGGTTGGGGAAGGCAGCGTGACGGTGTATCGAGCGGGTGAGTGGAGGCGGTACGCCGCGGGCGCTAACGTTTTGGCATGAGCGGCACGTCGCCCGGGGTTTGGGCGCTGGTTTACGTCTGCGGGCTGTGGCTGGCGGTGGCGGTCACGTTTCCGGCGGTGCTGCTTGTCGCGCGTCACGTAGAGCGGGACTCCCCGGGGCAGAGCGTCGTACACGCGGACCTGCAACGCTATTGCGATCTGCTAACGGCAGGCGATAACGCTTACGTCGGCACCCGGCAGCGGGACTACCTGCTGAGCGAGCTCGAATCGCCACTCGTGTCCTCTCGCTTCTGGACGGTGACCCACCAGCTCGCGCTCGCGAACGACTACCTGCGCTTCGGCGAGACGAGGGAGGCGGTGGCGACGCTGGAGCGTGCGCTGGCTGAGACGGGCACCGACGAGGGAGAGCGCAGGCACAGGACGAGGCTGCTGGAGGCGCTGGCGGTGGCGCACCTGAAGCAGGGCGAACTGGCCAACTGCCTGACGCCCTCCGGCGGGCTGGTGTGCGCGCTGCCGCTTGATCCGGCGTACTCGCACGACGACACCCACGGCTCGGAGAGGGCAGTGGCGCGGCTGCGGGAGCTGCTGGCGCTGGAGCCGGACAACCTGAAGGCGCGCTGGCTGCTGAACGTGGCGCACATGACGCTGGGCAGCTATCCCGGCGGGGTCGATCCCGCATATGTGATCCCACGCGAACTGCTGGACCCGGGTGTGCCGTTCCAGCGTTTCGATGAGGTGGCGGCGCAGGCCGGGTTGTACAGGATCGACCTGGCGGGCGGCGCGATCATGGAGGACTTCGACAACGACGGGCTGTTGGACGTGATGTCGTCGTCGTGGCATCCGTGCGAGCCGGTGGCGTACTACGTGAACAGGGGCGACGGCACGTTCGAGGATCACACGGAGCGCGCCGGGCTGTTGGGGCAGACGGGCGGGCTGAACATGGTGCAGGCGGACTACGATAACGACGGTCTGACGGACGTGCTCATCATGCGGGGCGGGTGGCTGCTGGAGGACGGCGAGATGCGGATGTCGCTTCTGCGCAACACGGGCGGCGGCTTCGTGGACGTGACGCGGGATGTCGGGCTGGGGCCGCCGGACTATCCGAGCCAGAGCGCGGCGTGGGCGGACTATGACGGCGACGGCGACCTGGACCTGTACTCTTGCAGCGAGTCGATGCCGGACATCGGGGGCGGGATGAAGTACCCGAGCCGGCTGTACCGCAACGTCGGCGGTCGCTTCACCGACGTGGCGGAGTCCGCGGGCGTGACCAACATGCGCTACTGCAAGGGCAGCGCGTGGGGCGACTACGACGGGGACGGCGCGCCCGACCTGTACGTGTCCAATTTCGGGCACCTGAACCGGCTGTACCGCAATGAAGGCAACGGGCGGTTCGTGGACGTGGCGCAGGAGCTGGGCGTGGCTGAGCCGGCGCGGAGCTTCGCTTCGTGGTTCTGGGACTACAACAACGACGGGCGGCTGGACCTGTTCGTCGCGGGGTACGGGCCGGACATAGCGGACGTGGCCGCGGACTACCTGGGCCTGCCGAACGAGGGCACGCGGCCCAGGCTGTATCGCAACGACGGGCCGGGCGGATTCACGGACGTGACGCGGGAAGCGGGGCTGCACCGCGTGCACCTGACGATGGGGGCGAACTTCGGCGACCTGGACAACGACGGCTTCCTGGACATCTACCTGGGCACCGGATGGCCTTCGTTCGACGCGGTCGGGCCGAACGTGATGTATCGCAACAGGGAGGGCGTGAAGTTCGAGGACGTAACGTTTTCCGGCGGGTTCGGCCACGTGCAGAAGGGGCACGGAATCGCGTTCGGCGACTACGACCGGGACGGCGACCAGGACGTGTTCGCGCAGATGGGCGGGTTCTACCCGGGGGACGCGTTCGCCAACGCGCTGTACCGCAATCCGGGGAATGGCAACCGCTGGCTGTCGGTGCGGCTCGTGGGCACGACCTCGAACCGGCCGGCCATAGGCGCGGCCATACGGGTGGACGTCGAGACGCCGGACGGGGCCAGGAGCGTGTACGCGCACGTCGGCAGCGGGGGCAGCTTCGGCGGGTCGAGCCTGGAGCAGGAGATGGGACTGGGCCGGGCGAGCCGGATCGAGTCGCTGAGCGTGCGGTGGCCGAGCGGGCTGGAGCAGGTTTTTTACGACGTGCCGCTGGACGCTCGGTTGGAGGTTGTGGAGGGGGAGTCTGGGCTCAGGGTTGTGACTCAGTGAAGACTGTTGTTGCCGCGCTTTGGGTGGTGTTTGTTGTCGCATGCGGGGGGGAGCCGTCGCCGGTGGTCGAGGAGCCGGTGTCGCGCGTGACGCCGTTTGTGAACGTGGCGCCGACGGCCCTGCTGGACGGCCACGAGATCTGGAACGACCGGCCCGGGGTGGCGGTGTTCGATTACGACCGGGACGGCGACCTGGACCTGTATGTGACGGCGGAGGCGGGGCACGCGAACTGGCTGTACCGCAACGAGGGCGACGGGACGTTTTCCGACGTGGCGAGGAGCGCGGGGGTGATGGCGGTGGACAGCCACAGCACGGGCGCGGTGGCGTGCGACCTAGACAACGACGGCTACCAGGAGCTGTACGTGGGCGCGTGGGGGAGCCGCACCGACGGGCTGGACTTTCGGTCGCCGAGCGAGGGACAGGGCAACCGCGACAGCCTGTTTTACAACAACGGCGACGGCATGTTTACCGACGTCACGCTGCGGGCATTCGGCGAGGCGGTGAACGTGCGGTCCGCGTCCAGCGCGGCGTGCGCGGACGTGGACGGCGACGGCTGGCTCGACATCTACGTGGCGAACGTGGGGGCGGACGACTTCCGGACGTTCGACTCGGCGGGCCATCCGGGTCACTACAACGTGCTGTACCGCAACCTGGGGGACATGACGTTCGAGGAGATAGGCGAGTCCGCGGGGGTGCGCGGCGAGCAGATCTCGATGCGCGACCACGCGGGACTGCCTATCACGTTCGAGGACCCGGAAACGGGCGAGCGTTTCGAGGGGTACGACCCGACGAGGACGGACCGGCTGGGCAATCGAGTCGGGGAGCCGACGGGCCAGACGCACGCGGCGCTGTTCTTCGACTACGACGACGACGGCGACCCGGACCTGTGGATCGCGAACGACGGCGACCGGCTGCATCTGTATCGCAACGACACGGACCGCAACGACATCGCCGACGGGATCGTGCGGTTCACGCCTGTGGCAAAGCCGATGGGGATAGACCAGGTGGGGTCGTGGATGGGGTTCGCGGTGGGCGACGTGGACGGCGACGCGGACCTGGACGTGTTCGCGGCCAACATAGGCTATCATCCGCTGCTGAGGCCGCCGCCGCTCGAGCCGGTCGGGGTGTGCTCGTACCATCACAGGTTCACCTGGGGCACGTGCAGCCACGCGCTGCTGCGGAACGACGGCCCGGGCGGCACGACGGGCGACGGGGTGCGCGGGCTGTTCGTGGACGTGGCGCCGTCGACGAGGGTGTCGCCGAGTCCGCTATTGCCGCCGGAGGCGCTGGACCCGTATGCGATCCATCCGCTGTTCGAGGTGCCGACGGGTCTGCAGGCCTACGACTTCGGCTTCGGGACGACGTTTTTCGACTACGACAACGACGGCGACCAGGACCTGTACTGGCTGGGCTCGACGGTGGCGCGCGGCGAGGCGCTGGGAGGCGACGCCTTTCCGGGCGCGGGACGGATGCTGGAGGGCGACGGGCGCGGCGGGTTCGAGGACATCACGGTGCGGGCGCGCCTGCTGGACATCGACCGGGTGAAGTACGAGGAGCTGTTGACGAGCGAGCGGTCGCTGGAGGAGCGGCGCATCAGCAGGAGGTTCCACGAGAACGGGAAGGGCTTGGCGCACGGCGACCTGAATGGCGACGGCTACGTGGACCTGGTGGGGGCGAACAGCAGCGGGCCGAAGCTGTTTGGCGAGGACACGATGGACATACCGGGGCCGGTGTTCGTGTGGATGAACGGCGGGGGCGTCAATCACTGGCTTACGCTGCGGCTGCGCGGTCGCATGGCGGTGGACGGCACGGGCAGCAACGCGGACGGCGTGGGGGCGCGGGTGTACGTGACGACGAGTCCGCCGGGGCAGGGTCGGCCGCTGGTGCAGGTGCAGGAGGTGCGGGCGGGTTCGAGCTACCTGTCGATGGACAGCGTGGACCTGGAGTTCGGTCTGGGCGAGTCGGCGGTGGTGGACAGCATCGAGGTGCGGTGGCCGAGCGGCAGGGTGCAGTCGCTGACGGACGTGGCGGCGGACCGGGTGCTGGAGGTGGTGGAGCCGGCGGGCGGGGGGTAGGGCATCACCCTCATCCCCGTATCGAGTACGGGGCAGGCTCTAACCTTCCCCCATCAAGGGGGAGGGGACTGCGCGGGTAGGGTTCTCGCGAAAAGTGCCCCATTCTGCACAATTCCGCACTTTTCGTAGCTGGCGGGCTGTCCCAAGATGTGTCCTTTGGTGTGTCAAACCGTGAGGTTTTGGGTACATTCCGAGACATTTTGGGAGTGTCCGCCGGGGCCTCGTGGAGGGCGCCTGGGTGCACGATAACAGGTGCGACTGCCGCAGGTGGCTGCGGGGGGCAGGTCACCCTCACCCTAGCCCTCTCCCATCAAGGGAGAGGGGACAATGGGTAGGGGGAAGGGGCTCCTGAAGTGGCAGGTCGGTCCTTTGTTGGGGGAAGCGTAGCACGGGTGTGCGGACGGGGTCAAGGGCCCTTTGGCGGGGCGGTCGCACAGTGGTCTGCGGGCGGTGGGGATGGGGAGAAATGGGTGTTGGTTGGGATAGGCAGGGGACACTGATGAGAACGGGTGGGGCGCGGATAGGAAGGGATGGGGTGGGTTTGGGGCGGGATTTTCGGGGTTCAGACGTGGGGCGTGGCTGATTTGGGGTGAGAAGTGGCGTATGCGATGGGGATGGGTTACTCCTCGGGCTCGTCGGCGTACTGGTTGTAGCCGAGGCCGCGGACGTGGGGTTCGTTGTGGAGCAGGTGGCGCAGGCGGGCGAGCTCGGCGGGGTCCCAGCTCATGGCCTCGGCTACTGCCTCGTCCCAGAGGCGGCGGACTTCGCACTCGCCGTCGCGGAATTGGGGGACCTCTATGTCTTTGGTGCGCTCCCAGCAGTCGGCAAGGGTGTTGCGGATGCGAGCATTTCTTGGGTCTGGGATTCGGATGCCTTCTAGAGGCTCGGGGTTGTACTGCGGGAACTCCAAAGTTCGACCTGCGTTGCGTAGCAATTGGAGCCGTCCGGCAGTGGAGTTGAGGAACACTGCGATGGCTTTGGCTTCCTGGGCATTAGGTCCCGTGATGGGCAACCAGCCGCGTCCAACGTATCTGCTGTCATCGGCGACGGCTGTCAGACGTGCTGTGGTTGTACGTTGCCCCGACGTTACTAGGCAGTGTTGACATTTGCATTATACTAGGTATATGTCAACAGTCACACTATCTCCCGAACAGTGGCCAAAGGTGCTGGAGTTTCTTCGTAGCCAGCCCGATTTGTACGT
>DAOUJL010000019.1:0-36939 GCA_034422735.1 Dehalococcoidia bacterium
CGTATCTTGTTGCGTCATGCGGTTCCTCCCGGTCCTGTTGGAGAAACCTTACATATCGTCCCTGAATCCACTCTATGCATCTGTGGGTTAGGATTTTGAGATAGTTACTAAGGACACGAAGGGCACCAAGAGGGGAAGGAGCGGGCTATGGCTAACATCGTTGGCAGCGGCGACTACAGGTACGAGGTGATCGAGGACTGGGCAAAGCTGCCGGACGGCTGGGACGCTCCCATGGCTGCGGTGGCCATAGACTCGCAGGACAGGGTCTACGGCTTCAACCGCGGCGAGCACAGGGTCATCGTTTTCGACCGCGACGGCAACTTCCTCAGCTCGTGGGGCGAGGGCCAGTTTCCGTTCCCGCACGCCATCTACGCCGACCCGCACGACAACATCTGGATCGTCGAGCGCGACGACTGCCAGATAATGAAGTTCACGCCTGAGGGCGAGCTGCTGCTGACCATCGGCAGGCAGGGCTATCGCTCCGACACCGGCGCGAACAACAGCGAGTACGGCTCGCTGCACGAGCAGGTCACGCACGGCGGCGAGCCGTTCAATCTGCCCGCAGGGGTCGGGATCGCTCCTTCCGGGGACATCTTCGTCGCGGACGGATACGCCAACTGCCGAGTCCACCGCTTCACGGCCGACGGCGAGCACACGCTGTCCTGGGGCGAACCGGGCACCGGGCCGGGCCAGTTCATGCTGCCGCACGGCGTGTTCGTGGACAGCCGCGGCAGAGTGCTGGTGGCGGACCGCGAGAACGACCGCGTGCAGGCGTTCAGCCAGGACGGCGACTTCCTCGACCAGTGGCAGCCCGAGCTGATAGGGCCGGCCACCATCTGGGTGGACTCGGACGGCGCGGCGTTCGTGCCAGAGCACAACGGCGGCTACTTCAGCATACTGTCGCTGGACGGCGAGCGGCTGGCTCGCTGGGGCGGCGAGCAGTACCGCTCCTGCCACGGCTCGGCGGGCGACTCGCAAGGCAGCATATACTTCGTGCAGCCCACGTCCGGCGAAGGCAGCACCGGCCGCCGGATCGTCAAGTACGTGCGGGCGTAGAGAGTATCTATGCTGCAGACCGAACGAGTGGAGTTCCTGTTCGCCGACGCGCGGGGACTGTACGACGACGCCGTGGATATGCTGGAGCAGGGGCGGCTGAGAAATGCAGCCGAGAAGGCGTGGTGCGCCACCAAGAAGGCCACCGACGCCCTGATAGTGGCCCGCACCGGCGAGGAACCGGGATCGTCGGGACAGACCATGCGGGGGATTAGACTGTTGCGCCGCGAGGACCCATCGCTCGAGTCGCTGCGCGTCCGCTATGCCGCTCGCCAGTCTTTCCTGCACTGAGCCTGCTTCTACGACGGGATACTGGAGCCGGCGGAAGACATCATCTCCGACGTGCGGGAGACCATCGAGTACATCCGGGACGCGGAGGAGATGGCGGCGGGGTAGAACGGCAATTGGCCCCCTGTCCTAAACGGTTCGCCTCGCCCCCTTACTCGATCGCGTACAGCGTGCCGTCGCGCGAGGTGACGTACATCACCCCGTTCGCGATCACGGGCGCGGCGTCGATGCGCGCCCCGGTCTTGAAGCGCCACGCCAGCTTTCCGGTCTCGCCGTCCACCGCGTACAGGTTGCCGTCGGCGTCGCCTACGTAGACCGTATCGCCCGCCACAGAGGCGGACGCCAGGATCGGCGCGTCCGTGGGGTACTCCCACAGCGGCTCGCCCGTCTCGGCATCGAAAGCGAGCAACTCTTGGCCGTGCGACCCGATGTAGAGCACGCCGTTGGCGATCACGGGCGTGCTGGAAAAGCCGCCGCCGCGGATGCGATCCGCCCACACGAACCCCTTCTGTGGCGGAACTGAGTTCACCATCCCCCAGATGAAGAGCTGCGTCCGAAGCCAGCGGGCGGACTTCTCGAATGGCACGACGCGCTTGCGCCAGTCCACCGCCCTTATTCCGCCGCCCTCGTCCGCAGAGTAGACAAGGTTGCCGAGCATGGCGGGCGAACCGTTCGATATGCTCACCATGGAGTAGTCCAGCCGCAGGTTTCCGGTGTTCGTGTCCACTATGTGCAGGGTGCCGCTCTGGGACACCAGGGTGACCACCTCGTCGTTCGCGGCGGGTGGCGTGAGTATCGGCGCCCTCGCGTTGTAGGTCCAGCGTATGTCCCCGGTCAGCGCGTCGAAGGCGTACAGCAGCGAGTCGCCGGAGCCGATGTACACCACGCCATTGTGAACGGCGGGCGACGAGAAGATGTAGTTGTCCGTCTGGTACATCCACAGCTCCTCGCCGCTGTAGCGGTCGAGTGCGTAGAACTTGCCGTCCCGCAGCCCGTAGTACACTATCCCGCCGGCCACCGCTGGCGACGAATTGACCGGCCCGGTCGTCTTGCGTTCCCAGAGGAGCTCGCCCGTCGCCTCGTCCAGCGCAACGATCCGCCGGTCGCCGGTGGTCAGGTACAGCGTGCCGTCAACCACGGCCGGCGACGAAAACAGCGGCCCATCGGTGTCGAACCGCCACTTCAGGTTGCCCGCCGGCGTTGCGTTGTCATCCGCCACCAGCCCGGAGTGGAGGTGGTCGCGCTGGAACATCGGCCAGTTTCCCGGCGTGGACGCGGCGCTCACGTTTGTCGACGCGGGACCCTGGAATCGCGTAGTCCCGACGTTCAGGAAAGTCAGCCACGCGACTATGGCCAGCACCACGACCGCCGCTATGCCGTAGCGCACCCGCCTGCGCCAGCGCCGCACCGAGAGCATTCTCGCGACGATGCTGGCGCCCTCCTCCTCGGTCACGACGGACGCGCCCCGAAGCCTCGACCAGCACTGGCCGCACCGCTCCGACCGCGGGTCGTTGGTGTGCGCGCAATAAGGGCATACGATTACGCCGTCTTCTTGAATCTCTCTTTCCTCTGTCACAGTCTCCATTCCTGGTCGGAAGACGCGCGTGCCGCTCGTCCTCTTGCGGCTCAGTGGCCGCCTGATTCTGTTTTCATTCGTTGTCGCTGAACTCGCCGTTCGCGACCGCTCGTCTCCGTCTCAACCTCCGGGCCGCCAGCAACACGCCAATCAGCGCAACTGCCGCGGCGACCGCGCCGATTGTGACGTACTCGAACCGCTCCAGTATCAGCTCCTCGACTGATTCGCCGTACAATGCTACCAGCACGCCCACGGCCATGAAGCGCAGCCCCCTGCCCACCAGCGCGGCGAGCAAGAAGCCCTTCAGTTCCATGCCCATTACGCCCGAGAGCACCGTGAACACCTTGAACGGTATCGGTGTTATCGCGGACGCGATGACCGCCCAGGCCCCATACTTGCGGTACATACGCTCGGCGGCTTCCACTTTGTTCGCCGAAGCGAATCTGTGCAGAAGCGGCCGCCCGAATCGAATGCCGAGCCAGCGCCCGATGACGGCTCCCGCCACCGATGCGGCTGTACACAGCCCGGCCAGCCAGATGGCGGCCTCGGGCTGCCGTATGCCTATCGCGATGAGCAGCGGGTCCGGCGGTATCGGAAAGAACACCGACTCGCTCATCGACACCAGCACCAGCGCGACAACCGCCGCGCCGCTGTCGGCGAAATCCAGCGTCCAGTCCGCGAGCGCGTGCAACCAGTCCAACATGGGCCGGGCTTATCAGCGGAAGCGCCGCCCGGCCGGTCGGGCCGGAGTCGCTCCTAGAGGCCCGCAAGCTCCAGCACGCGATCGATGTTCGACGGATCGGCGGCGGACTTGCCGTCGTCGATCTCCTTGACCACGCTCACCACGGCGTCGTTGACGGGCGTCGGCACCCCGACCTCGCGTCCCATGCGGGAGATGAAGCCGTTCATGTGCTCCACCTCGGTCTTGCGTCCCTTGGCCACGTCTTGGCCCATAGACGACTTCCAGTCACTACCGCCGCGTCCGCCGCGGAACTTGGCGTCCAGTTCCTCCATCACGTCGCCCTCGTCCGCGCGTGCCCACACCTCGGCCTCCACGCCGCTGATGCTCTCCACGCGCACGTTGTGGGTCAGGCCCACCTGGGCGGACTCCTTGCATATCTGCACCTGTATCCGCCGCGCCCCCGCAATCGCCGACAGGCCGCCCGATCCCAGGCCGGTCATGCCCTGCATAGGGTTGCCGGAGGCGTTCGTGGTGAGCTTGGACCACCGCTCGCCCCAGATGTTGGTGGTGGTCTTTGCGCCGTCGATGCAGCTCACCATCTCGACCAGCTCCTCCACGCGGGGCGTGACCTGGCCGTGGTGCTCGCCGATGCGGAACACGTCGTGGCCGCGCTCGCGACCCGGCTGCCCGCCGCGGGTGACGTGGCCCGGCTCCCACAGCGCGACTGTGATGCCGGACATTACGCACGGAATCTCGCGCTCGTATCCTACGATGGACGCGATGAGCCGGTCGTTCATGCAGTTCTGGGAGCTGACTATCGCCCCGGTGGGGGACAGGAACCTTTTCAGGAAGTGCGCGCCCCACTCCGTGTCGTAGGATTTCAGCGCCAGAAAGGCGTAGTCGAACCTCTTTTGGAGCTGGTAGGCGTCGGCCATGTGGACCGCGTTGACGGCGACGTTGAAGTCGCCCTGCGTGCCCGACACGTTCAAGCCCGACTCGTTCATGGCGTCCACGTGGGCGCCCCACATGTCGATCAGCGTTACGTCATACCCTTCGCGGGTGAGGAAGGCGCCGATGTAGCTGCCCACCGCGCCCACGCCCAGAATGCCTATGCTCTTGCTCATTGCTCTGTCCTCGCTTGGCCAACCCTGATGTCGAATTCGTGCGCGGCCCCGCCGCTCACCGCCCTTACGCTGTGGCTCCAGACCGGACCGTCGGGTTGGCCCTGTCCCAGCGACACAGGATCGCCGGACTCGTCCGTGACCTCGAATCCCTCGTCGTCCACCACGATGCTCATCCCACGCCCTGTACCGACGCCCGACGCCTCCGCCAAGTCGCGCAGCGCGGCCTCCTGCTCGGCGAGGATGGCGTGGGCCTCCTCCACGCTCACGGCCTCGAACCTCATGGCGTCTCCCGGCATCGCCTGGGCGATACGGCCGATGTCCACGCTCACGACCGTCGCTATCTTGGCGTAGCCCCCGGTGGTGCCCCGGTCGGCGAGCAGAACGATCGGCTGCCCGTTGCCGGGCACCTGGATTACGCCGAGCGCAGTTCCGTCGGACACGATGTCGGGGTCGGAAACGTGCTCGATGGCCGGGCCGTCCAGCCGGTAACCCATCCGGTCCGATTGCACGGAGACCTTGTACTCGGAGCCGAGCAGCGTCTCGACACCCTGCTCGGTGAACGCCCCGCCCTGCGGGCCGAGCACCACCCGGATGCGGTGGTCGTGGCCATACTCGGGCACGACAAACGATGCGGGTAACTCCATCTCGTCCAAGTCGCTCTCGCGCGGCCCGCCCAGCGTCTCCAGTTCGTCGCCCGCCCTGAGCGGCCGCCCGCCGAGCCCGCCGAACTCCCCCTTCAGGTAAGTCGACCGGCTGCCCATGAGCCGCGGCACGTCGATGCCTCCGGCCACCGCCAGGTACGCGCGCATCCCGTCCCGCGATCCCTGGAAGCTGAGAACGCCTCCGGCGGAAGCCCGCACGCGCCGCCAGTTCGGGACAGGCTCACCGTCCAGCATGGGTGTAAGGTCGGCGCCCGCGATGGCGAACCAGGTGTCGGCCCCGAATCGAATGCGTGGGCCGAGCACCGTCATCTCCAAGCCGGCGTCGCCGTCGTCGTTGCCGGCGAGCAGGTTCGCCGCGCGCAGCGCGAAGACGTCGAGCGCGCCGGATGTTGGCACGCCGTACCTCTGGTAACCGACTCGACCCCTGTCCTGCACCGTGGTGAGCAGTCCGGGTTCGATGATCTCAAGTGCCACGCCGCTCAGGTTGCCGCCTCCGTCTGCACCTCGAACTCGCCCGCCTCCACGCTCTCCAGGAGCTCGACATAGGCCACCTCGGTCTCCAGCGGCACAAACCGGATGTAGTCGCCCGCCCGGAGTACCGCGGGCTGCTCAGCCGTCTCGTCGAAGAGCCGCAGCGGAGTGCGCCCTATGAGTTGCCAGCCCCCGGGGCTGGCGACCGGGTACACGCCCGTCTGGCTCTCGGCTATGCCCACCGATCCGGCGGGAATCTCCAGCCTGGGCGACTCCAGCCTCGGCGTGGCCAGCCGCTCGTCGAGACCGCCCAGATAGGGAAAGCCGGGGCTGAATCCCATCATGTACACCAGGTAGTCCGTGCCGGAGTGCAGTTCTATCACCTCGTCCGGGGACAGCCCGGCGTTCTCGGCCACGAACTCCAGGTCCGGGCCGTACTCGCCGCCGTACAGCGTCGGGAGCAACACGACCCGCGGCGCCGACAGGCCGCGCTCGCCGGTGTCGCTCAGCAGGGAGCGAAGGCTGTCCTCGAGCGCCGTCCAACTCGTCCGTACGGGGTTGTAGTACACCAGCAGCGAGCGGTAGGTGGGCACCAGGTCGTACACGCCCGTCACGCCGGCGGACTCGATGGCATGCGCCAGGTCGTGAACGCGCCGGTTGACGGCGGGATCGATGGCTTGACCGAACTCGACGATGAGAGCCTGGTCGCCGCACGGAAGCAGGGCAGGGGACTCTTGCATCACACAATCTGGCCGACGGGCGTGATCTCGACACCCGCCTGCGCGAGGCCCTGCTTGAGCGCGCGGGCCATGTCCACCGCGCCGGGGGTGTCGCCGTGGAGGCACAGGCTGTCCGCGTGCACCTCGATCACGTCCCCGTTAATGTCGGTCGCCTTGCCCTCGGTCACCATCCTGATGCTGCGCTCCAGCACCTCCTCGACATCGTGGATAACTGAACCCGGCTGAGAGCGCGAAACCAGCGTACCGTCGGGATTGAGCGCGCGGTCGGCGAATATCTCCCGCGCTACCCTGAGTCCCATGTCCTCCGCGATGTCGATCCACCTCGAGCCGGCGAGAGCCAGGATTATCAGGTCCTCGTCCACTTCGAGCACCGCCTCGCAGATGGCGCGCGCCAGCGGCTCGTCGTTCACCGCTTTGTTGTACATGGCGCCGTGGGGCTTGACGTGCTGGAGCTTCTTCGCCTCCGTGAAGGCTGTGAGCGCGCCTATCTGGTACACGACGTCGTTCCTGGCCTCCTCCGGCGAAACCGACAGGTCCCTGCGCCCGAAGCCGTTCAGGTCCGGGTAGCTGGGGTGCGCTCCAATCGCGACGCCCTGCTCCTCGGCAAGGCGCACGGTATGGCGCATCCACATGGGGTCACCGGCGTGGAAACCGCAGGCCACGTTCGCGGACGTTATGTGCTTGATAACGTCCTCGTCGTAGCCCATCTTGTGCATTCCATAGCTCTCGCCCATGTCGCAATTGAAATCTATTCGGTTCGCCATCTCAGGAGGTCTCCTTGCGTCGGTTGGTATGGGGTCAAGTACAATTATAGTGGATTTGGCCGAACGGGGCAGCCTGAGCGCTACGCCGGCGGGCGCACCAGCTTGGTCACCGCCGTGGACGACACCTTGGGACCCCAGCTTGGCATCACACCGCACATGGTGTTCTCCTCACCGCCCGCGAACACCGCCAGCACGTCGTCCGGCGACTCCACCAGCGGCAACATGCGCTCCTCGTCGCCTGGCTCCGGCGCTCCCTTCACGTGGCCCGACCGCCTCAGATCGGCCATCGAGCGAGCCAGCTTCGGGTACAGCGCCTCGCGGAAGTCGGCCTTGCTCCAGCCGCTCCACGTCTCGCTGTCGCCGGACACCACAACCGCCACCTCGCCGCGCCGCACGATGGCAGACTCGTCGCCGGTGGAACCGACGGTGGACATCGACGTGCCCATCGTGGACGCCACGTCCGCCACAGACTCGATGATCGCCGCTGGCTCGCCGGTCGTTCGCACCTGGCGAGGCGCCTCGCACGCGAACACCGTCACCGCGCTGTCCTCCCGCGAGAAACCGCGTTCCACGTGCAGCGGGTTCCAGTGAGTGTCGTCCTCCGCCTCGGCGATGCAGTAGCTGTACTTGCCGGGATGTCCGAGAATGCTGCGGTCGAACAGCCCGGGCACCGCGGCGCAGGCGTTCATCAGGATGAGCCGTATCGAGCGCCCTATGGTGGCGTTGGCACGGTTGCCCGGACCGAACAGGTTGTTGCGCGAGTTGATCCCCAGCCGGCGCGTGACCGGCCCGTTGACTATGACGAGTATGCCCGAACCGCCCAGGCTGGAAGAGGGGCCGACCAGGTTGAAGACCGGGTCCAGCATGGCATCGCAGGCCGCGAGCACCACGGGAAAGTGCTCCGGCAGGCAGCCTGCCATCACCGCATTCGCGGCCGCCTTGCCCACGGTCACCTCGCGCCGCCGCTCCGGCACGCCTCCGAGCACCTCGTCCTCGGGCCTGCCTGCGTAGTCAAGAAACGACCGCACGCGCCCTGCCGTGGGCGGCACCACCGGCAACCCGTCGGTCCAGCCCAGATCGTAGCAGCGCTCTATCGCGTCGATGGGATCGTCGAACTCGATAGTCTGGAGGCCGGTGTCGGAGTCGTTCATATTCATATCCTCGGTTTCGATCATGCCGCCGCGCCCGATTCTCAACGCGGCCGGCGTGGACTAAGCCAACAGCGGCGTGCCCTCCAGGTAGCCCACCTCGACAAGCCTGGTGCGCGGCTCGACTCGGGCCAGTTCTTCGCGCACCGGCGCCATCATCTCGTTGGTGGTCATGTCTCGCGTCATGGGCGGCATCCAGTTGTCGTGATGGCCCAGGTACATCTCCCGCGGCCGCAACAGCCCGGCCATGCGCCCCACAAAGTTCGCGAGAGACCCCTGCAGCGGCTCGCCGTCTATGTTGGGTCTGCCCGCCATCGCCACTATCGCAATGTCCGGGCGTAAGTCGCTCACCACGCGCGTCCAGCAGCCGGAGGTGTCGTGGTAGAAGATGGAGCCGTAGGGCGTCTCGATGACGTAGGCGATGGCGCCGCCGTGCGTGTCGCTGCCAACCGCGGCGCGTCCGTGAACCGACCGGTGCGTCTCCGACAGCGCCTCCAGCCGTCTCTCCATCTCGTCCGAGTCTACTTCCGGCCAGCGCTCGTCCTCGGTGAGGCAGAACTGGCCGAGAACCACCTCTCCCGGCACATTGGCGCCGGACGTCCAAATGCACGAGTGCAGGCTGGGGTAGGTCCGCACGGTCACGCTGTCGGATAGCCGGAAGTGCTCGCCGCCCTGGGTGCGCCAGAGTTGCCCGGCGGGGACGTCCGCCTCCCGCATGATTCGCGCCGTCTCGGTGGAGCCGATCACCGTCGCGCCGGTGTTGGCCGCGATCACCTCGGCTCCCGCGATGTGGTCGAAGTGGCTGTGGCCCACCAGCACGTAGTCCGCCTCGTCTATCTCGTCCACCGTGATGCCCACGGGCGGCGCGCCCGCCACCCTGTCCACGTAGGCGTCGAGATACAGCGTCAGGTCGTCGATGCGAAGCCTGTATGTCGCGCAGCCCAGCCAGTCCAGTGATACTGCCATGGCTCGCCCTATTCGACCACTGTACGCTCGATGGTCGCGGTGGGGAAAATCGCCATAAGGCGGGCGCGGGCGCCGGACTTGTTAACGAAACCGTGCTTCACGCCCGCTGGGGCAAGCACCGTTTGACCCGCCTTGACCGGAACTACCTCGTCGCCCAGCACCGCCTCCAACTCGCCTTCGAGAATCACCATCGCCTCTTCCGTCGGGTGGATGTGGGTGGGCACTTTCGAGCCCGCGTCCAGCGTGAGGTCGCCGACGCTCAGCGAGTCCGCGCCCTTGGTGCCGTCCACTATCGCCCAGCGCCTGGTGCCGGGAGAGAGTTCCTCCTCATTCACGTCATCGATGCTTAGAATGGGCATGACTGCAACATCCTCCTTGAGCCGGTATTTCGCTCCGCCAAAACTGGGCTGAGACTGCGCACAATTGTATCACGAGAGGGCCGGCCTCCGCAGCCGCGGTTGACATCCAAACCGCGCATGGCATAGGCTTTCGGCGACCGAGCACCCGAGGCCGCGCTCTCTTTACTGAGACACGGAGAGCAGCCCAGAACCAGCGATGGAGGTCGTATCTTGGCTTTCGTAATCAATCACATACACCTCAAGGCGCCCGACCCCGAAAAGACCGCCAACTGGTACGTCGAGGCGTTCGACTTCAAGCTGGTCAGCGACACCGTCAGGCAGTTCGGCGACCGCTTCATCCGTTGCGAGTCCCCCGGCGGCATGGCAGTGAATATCTCCGGCGCGCGCACCAACGAGCAGATGGGCGGCGGTGACGCCACGCCCCACTGGGGACTCGAACACTTCGGCGTAGACGTCGACGACATGGACGCCGAGATCGCGCGCCTGGAGGGACTGGGCGCGGAGCTGATGGAGGGGCCGATACAGTCCGCCCCCAACACGCGAATCGCCTTCATCAAGGGCCCGGACGACGTTCGCATCGAACTGATCGAGGCCTCCTAGCAACAGATCGCCGAAAGGGTAGGGTGTCACAAATGGCCAGACAGGTTTTCTTCCCGTATCCGAACAACAAGCCCAGCGGGTTCTCGACCGCGACCCGCGTCGGCAACATGGTGTTCGTCTCCGGCCAAGTGGCCGCCGACGAGAACGGCAACCTCGTGGGCAAGGGCGATGCCCGAGCTCAGGCCGACCAGTGCTTCCGCAACGTGCAGGCGGCGCTGGAGGCTGCGGGCGCAACGCTGGACGACCTCACCAAGATAACCTGCTTCCTGGTCAACCTCGAGGATTACGCCGCCTATGCGGCGGCGCGCCTCGCCGTCTTTCCAGAGAACGGTCCCGCCAGCAGTACAATCATGAACACCCACCTCGTCAGCCCTGACTATCTCGTGGAGATCGAGGCGATTGCGGTGGTGGAGTAGCCGCACGCGACATGGAGCAAGACTGTATCTTCTGCAAGATTCGCGACGGCGAGATTCCGAGCGACGTGCTGTACCGCGACGACAGTTGCTTCGTCATCAGGGACATCACCCCCAAGGCGCCGGTCCACCTGCTGGTCATACCCACCGCCCACTTCACCTTCCTGTCGGGCCTGGACTCCGGCTTCCACGCCACCCTGGGCGCGATGTTCGAGGCCGCGCACGCGATGGCGGCGAGCGAGGGCGTGGATGGCGGCGGCTACCGCCTGATCATCAACCAGGGCGCCGACTCCGGGCAGATGATCGACCACCTGCACCTCCACGTGCTCGGCGGCCGACCGCTCGGCGAGATGGGCTAGTCTGGCGTGTCGACCGCGCTGCCGCACTGCGTGTCGTCGCGGCTGGACGCCCTCCCCGCGGGCCTGCGCGACCACGTCGAGCGAGTGCGGGGTATTGGCCGGCGCCTAGCCGTGCGTCACGGCGTGGACGCTGAACTGGTAGATCTCGGCGTCGCCGCGCACGACCTCGCACGCCACCTGGAACCCGCTGAGCTTGTCCGTCGAGCGGAGGCGGTTGGCATCATGCCGACGGACGTGGAACGGAGCCTGCCGGTGTTGCTCCACGGCCCGGTGGCCGCCGCCGAGCTGGAACTCGACGGATTCGAGGACGCCCGCGTGCTGGAGAGCGTGCGCTGGCACACCACGGGTAAGCGGCGCATGGGCGACGTCGCCAAGGTCGTGTTTCTCGCCGACAAGCTGGACCCGCAGAAGGCGGGCCGTTACCCGTACCTGGGCGAAATCGAGGAGTTGGCACGCGACAGCCTGGACGCCGCACTGTTGCGCTTTCTGGATCTGTCCACCGCCGACCACCTGCGGCAGGGCCGGCTGGTCCACCCCGAATCGGTCCACCTCAGGAACGAGTTGATTCTCGCGCAAACGTAGGGGCGGCTCGCCAACCGCCCTTCTGGACTCCCTACACCGGCATCGTGCGCCCGGTGTGGGCGCGGCCCAGCACCGCAGCGGACTCGCCGCTGCGCCCGGTTGCGCATACCATCACGCCCTCGTCGATCATACCCCGGACGTTTTCGTCGTTCACCGCGTTCAGGAAGTACAGCCCCGCGGCTTCGCACGCCGCCTTGACCCGCTGCCGAGCGGACACCATGTCCATCGGGTAGGGCGGATCGTGCGCGTCGGCGTAGCCCAGCGACATCCCCATGTCGCCCGGCCCCCACTCCGCGAACGAAATGCCCGGGACGCGGGCCGTGTCCTCGCAGTTGCCGAGGGCGCGCTTGTTCTCGATCTTCAGGCCGAGCAGCAACTCGCCATCGGGATTGAGCGGCCAGGGATCGGCTTTCGCCAGGTATTCACCGACGCTCAGCCCCCATACCTCGGCCGCGGACGCCTGTCCACCGCCGCCGCGCCTTCCCTCGTCCATTGACTCTCCCACGCCCAGCGTGTTGAACGGGTACCGGCACGCCTCCACGAAAGCCCGCACAGCGGCAGGCGTCTCCGCGTGGCACAGCAGCACGCCGTGTACGCCCCGCGCGAGTGCCTGCCGGAACATCCAGGCGTTGGCGCGCACCACGTCCCCGGTCGAGCCATCCAGCGGCAGCGTTATCACCACGGCGGGAGTGCGGTGGCCGCTGTTGGTGGGGCCGCCGTCCACCAGCCCGCGCATGAACTCGCCCAGGCCTCGCATGTCGAACGCGCCGTGCTCCATCTCGACGGCGATGTAGTCGGCCCAGGTGTGAGCCATCGCCCGTCCGCCCTCGTAGGATACGTCGTGCGTCCCCGTGTAGTAGATGGGCTGGCCCTGCTCCAGCAGTTCGATCGCCCTGTTGACTCTCTTTGGCATTGACCGCACCTCCCGCGCGCGCCCTACCGAGCAGGCTCCACCGTCTCGATACTCACCGCAATTTGCCCGGAATCGACGCGCAGGCGTGCGATAGTGCAGGGCACCATGAACGAGGCGTAGCCCTGGCCGGGGTTGACGTACAGCACGCCGCCGCGCTCCTCGTTTATGGGCACGTGGAAGTGTCCGAAAACTATAACGTCCACCGGCTCAGGAAAGTCGGGCAGCAGTTCCTCGAGCGGGAACTCCGGCCCGCCCCATGACGGGTGGGTTACGCCTATTCGAACGCCCTCGACCTCAAGCACTTCGGCGTAGGGCAGCGCCTTCCGCACGTCCACCTGGTCGGAGTTGCCGTGCACCACGATGGCCCGCCTGGTGCAGCGCCTCATGCCGTCGACCACGCCCATGTACGTGAAGTCGCCGCAGTGCAGCGCCACGTCCGCCTGTTCCACCGCCTCGCGGATGCCGGGGTGCACCTCCGACCACTCGCGGCAGTGGGTGTCGCCTATAGCGACGATGTCCACAGGCATCTAAACGCCGCCCGACTCCCAAAGCTCGGAGAACTTGAGCGCGCGCGGGCAGTGGCCGTAGGACTCCTCGATCTCCACCACGATGCCCTGGAGCACCTTGGAGTTATCGTCCGGGTTGTTCACTTCGAGCTCCACCTCCAGCCGGCGCAGCTCGTCGCCGCTCACGATGCGAGTCCTTCCGTTCACCCGCACCGTCTCGCGAACGCCGGGAATGAAGAACACCAGCCCGACGTGCGGGTTCTCGTTCATGTTGATGTACGACTGGAACAGCTTGTTGCCCGCCACGTCAGGCACCAGCAGAGTCGAATCGTCCAGGATCTTCACGAAGCCAGGCAGGCCGCCCTTTGGCGAGGCGTCGCAGCTCCCGTCGGTGCCGCTTGTGGCCATCACCAGGAAGGGTGACTGGGTGATAAAATCCTTCTCCCTGTCGTTCAGGTAGCCCTTGACCTTGGTTGCGGCGCCCTGTTTCGGAAACCCGAACTCCCGCGTGAAGCTGTTGTCGAACGCTGCCTCTATCTCGATGACGTCTACCATTGATTCACTCTCTTCCTTGCCATTCCTGGGCTGGCGCCCAGTTGGATGTTCCGGTACTCACGTTGTATACCGCCGGGACGGGGGCGTCAACTCTTTCGGTTGCGCTGGTGCATCCCAATGTAGCCGACAACCACACGCCGCCGCTCGTCGTCCCACGCGAACGCTATCCTGATGGTGTTCTGAGGATCCTTGCTGGTCCCCTTGC
This sequence comes from Dehalococcoidia bacterium, assembly GCA_034422735.1. Classification (GTDB taxonomy): domain Bacteria; phylum Chloroflexota; class Dehalococcoidia; order Lucifugimonadales; family CATOSD01; genus CATOSD01. Next base: position 13,967 of record DAOUJL010000019.1, read on the forward strand.
CCAGGTGGGGGCTGAGGTCGTAGCTTCTGCCGTCCCACGTGGTAGTGTACCACTCCTCGAACTGCTCCCTCGTTATCTCCGTCTGGCTCGACTTGTAGGACCAGCCGGGGCAGGACTCCTTGAGCAGCTTATCGAAGTCCGGCGAACCCCCGGGATTCGCTCGACGGTGATGGTAGTCTGTGGCGAGCCACACCAGCGTGTCAAAGACCTCCTGCGGCTTTTGGAACTGGCTGCGCTTATCCGACTTGGAGTTCAGGGCGACTGCGAGCCGGTCCGGAAACAGCTTCTCAGCCAGCGCGACCGCATCTCTAACGGTTCGCGGCTCGGCCTGCCCGCTTGCTGGCAGGCCCGCCTCTTCCATCCTTGCGGACACGCCTGCGAGCCGCCATATCCTGACCGTCTCCCTGCTGCTGGACAGCTCTTCCTCCAGCCTCGTGATATCCGCCCGCAGCGCTTCACGCTCCGCCGCCAGGCCATCCCTCTGCCCGGCCACGCGCTCGATCTCTGCCCGCGACTCCTCATAGCTCCGGTGCACGCCCTCGAGCTCTGCGCGCAACTCCCCAACCTCCTCCATGAGCTCGACGTCAACAGTCTCTGCCGGATCCTCCTTCGGCTGGTCGTCCCATTCGTCGTCTGGGCCGTCAGAGGCGTCTACGAGAGGCCGGTCCATAAGCTCGCGCCATCTCGCTGCGATATCCAGTATCCGTTCCTCCGCTGCCTGGCGCGCCACCGCTCTCTCCGCCTCCTCCGCCCTCGTACTGGCTTGATGCCTGATGGGGCCGTACTCCTCCAGCCCCTGGAGCAGCTCATCCGCGATCTCGAGAGCTTCCTCGATCAGCCACGTCTTGAGTGTGGATTCCTCGGCCCAGGCCGATACGTTGGAACGCAGATCAAGATAGGCCAGCTCCTCCTCGTAGTCCCGCTGGGCCTTCTCGAGCCTAGCCGCCACCCCTGCGACAGCCTTGTTGGTCGCCCTGTTGCGCCTCTCGTAGTCAAGCTCGACGACCGCACGCAGGAATGGAGTTATCTCTTCCCAGGCTGGCGCGTCGGGCTCCAGGTGCTCGAGAGCCTCCAGGAAGTCCCGCATCAGCGGAGAGCTGATTTCCGTGCCAGACTCGTCGGATTGCACGCTCCTTCCCGACACAAAGCACAGCATCAAGCCGAGGTCATCCTCATCCAGCTCTTCGTTCTCGAGGGCCAGCACGTTTATGGCCTCTTCGAGTTCCCTGTCGGTCCAGGAAAGGCCGTCCGGATCGGAATTGAGTGCCGCCCCATCCTCATCCAGGTAATCCCTCACCACGTCGCGCAGTACCGGCCTCGACTCGGCCCACACGCCGAACAGCGCTCGCGCAAAGGCGGCGTTGCCATCGATCAGAGCGTTCAAGATCGGGCCCTTCAACCGCGCGCTGGGAGCCCTGCTCGCGTCCCGAAACCCGTTGATCCGGATGTAGCTGTCAAGGGCACTGTCGAGCGCGCTTTGCGCCCCCTTCGAGGCTTTCCCCCGGAAGTCCAGAGTGCGGGAAACTAGCGATTCGGCGTACTCTAAGCCGGAGGCAACCACGAGGTCGCCCAGTCCCATGTGTCGCCCGTTCGCGTGAGCGGCCATGCTGACCTCCTGGAAGCCAGCCTATATGCGCGGCCCTTCGCAGTCAAGACCAGGCCCTGTTCGAGCGGCCCGGAAGCCGACCATGCTACCACTTGGCCGTCCGTCGCATTAGAATGAGAGGCGCCGAGCCCGCCCAGGTAGGCCGCCACGGCATGAGGAGGAAACGTGAAGGCAACACTCGTCGCATTCGGCGTCGCCACAATCGCCGCGCTGCTTGCAATGGCAGCTTGTGGCGGTGATGACACGCCCGCACCGACCTCGCCCGTGCCGCAGACAGCGAGCCAGGCGCCCCCGTCAGGCTCCGGCCTGTCCGAAATGGCCCGCGCCGGCGAGTCCGTCTTCGACGCAAACTGCTCAGTCTGCCACGGGGTGGGCGCTATCGGCACAAAGCAGGGCCCGCCGCTCCTGGACCGGGTCTACCATCCCGGCCACCATCCCGACGCCAGTTTCCGCAACGCGGTGCGAAACGGCGTGCAGGCACACCACTGGGAGTTCGGCGACATGGCGCCGGTCCCGGGCGTGTCCGCCGACGAGATTGAAGAAGTCATCTGCTACGTCCGCGAGACGCAGCGCGCGAACGGCCTTTTCGAAAGAGGCGTCTACTCCACCGTGTGTTGAGCGGCCGGCCGCCGGGCATTTAGCCGAGGAGCATCGATCAGTGGCAACATCCCAGGTGAACGACCGCATCACCCATGAGCCGGAGGACAGGTGCTCGATACCGAGGTCCTTCGTTGTCGGCATACAGGCCATCGTGCTAGTGCTGCCGCCGGCCATCTCCATCGTGGTGGTGACGGTCCTGGCCGCCGGCCTCAGCGACGACTACCTGACGTGGGCGATGTTCTCGGCCCTGCTCATCATCGCGGTGGTCACGGCCCTGGAGGCTTCTCGCATCGGGCGGCTGGGCGCGGGCCACATGACCGTCACCGGCATCACTCCAAACTACATCGCGCTGGGCGTCCTGGCCCTCTCCGAGGGTGGCCCTTCGATGCTGGCGAGCTTGATGGTCGTATCCGCGCTGTTCTTCTTTGCGATCGCCACCTGGCTGCCACAGCTTCGGCGCGTCCTGACTCCCACCGTGTCGGGCACCGTGCTCATGCTAATCGCGGTCTCCGTATTGCCCTTCTGCCTCGACCGCTTCGATGAAGTCCCGTCCGGTTCACCGGCGTTCGCGGGGCCGCTCGTAGCCGTCATTACGCTGGTCGGGGCCACCGCCCTCATACTTCGCGCGCCTCCCAGGTTACGCCCGTGGTCAATGGTGATCGGGTTCGCCTCAGGATGCGCGGCAGCCGCAGTCCTGGGGCTGTACGACCTCGAACGCCTCACTTCCGCGCCCTGGGTGGGAATCCCCGAGCTTGGCTTCCAGGGGTTGGACCTGAGACCCACCGCCGGATTCTGGGCACTCCTGCCCGCGTTCCTCATCGTCACACTGGTACAGTCGATAAAGGGCGTGGGCGACAATACGGTCATCCAACGCACCGCCCGACGGCGTCCCAGGTCCACGGACTATCGGGTGATGCAGGGTTCGACCTATGCCAAGGGCGTCGGCGTACTGCTCTCGGGAATTGCCGGTAACCCGCCCCCGTCGTCATACTCATCATTCACGGCCTCGGTCGTGAACATGACCGGCGTCGCCTCCAGGTACGTGGGTTACTCCATGGCCGTCATTCTGGTGGTTATGGCGCTGCTGCCGAAGCTGACCGGCGCGCTGCTGACGATACCGTCTCCCGTGATGGGCGCACTGCTCCTCTTCGCGGTAGGCGTCTTCTTCGTCGAGGGGCTGCAGAACATCGTTCGCGACGGTCTCGACCTCGAAAAGTCGCTCGTCGTCGGGATCTCGTTCGGCCTGGGCGCCGGCCTGCTCCAGCGCAACATCCTGGAAGACCTGCTGGTCCACCCCTGGGGCGCCCTGCTCGGCAACGGGGTCACGGTTGGCGCTGTAACGGCCATCGCCCTCACCGTGTTCCTCAACGTCACGCGACCCAGCCCCAGGCGGCTCATCACCAATCTGGAGATGGACTCACTGCCGAGAATCGACAGCTTCCTGCGGGAGGCCGCCGGGCAAATGGGATGGAACGACCAATCGACCCAGCGCCTCCGCTCGGCTGGCGAAGAGGCCCTGTCATGCCTGCTTCAGCCGGGCAACGAATTCACCGATGCCGATGTCACGGGCAAAGCCCCGCGCCTGGTGATAGTCGCGCGCCCCGACGGCAGGGCGGTCGAACTGGAGCTGGTTTCGACCCTCGAGGACGACGAGAATCTCGCCGACCGGCTTGCGTACCTTGATGATGAGGAAGAAAGCGTGGACGAGAGGGAGATCTCGTTCCGGCTTCTACGTCACTACGCAGACTCGGTACGCCACCAGAAGTACTACGGAATGGACGTGGTCACGGTCAGGGTGGAAGCGTGACACGCTAGCGGCGCCTGGCCGACCGCCTAATGGCGGCAGGGCCAGGCGCCGCAAAAGCGTGCGTACTACTCAGTTGGGGCGAGCTATGCCGCGTGAGTCTCCAGGAACGTGACTAGCTGGCCCAGCGTGTTGAGCTCTTCGCAGCATTCGGGAGTGAGGCTGATACCGAACTCTCCCTGGATCACCCGCCCGAAGGAAACGATGTCGAGCGAGGAAACCCCGGCGTCCGAGAGACTGGAAGTCAGCGCCATCGACGAGTCAACGGGCTTTCCGTCTACTTCCAGGTTCTCCGCAATCAGCTTTCTTACCCTGTCTTCCGTAGATGCCATTTGATCGATTCTCCTTACGATGTTTTCTGCGAACTATCCGTCTGTAATGCTAACCATTTGTGCGCAACAAAGTCAACTCACGATCCCTGGGCCCATCTTCCGGGCTACGCTCGCGACCCCGCCGCCGCGCTGGCATACCAAGCGTGCCGCTACAGCCAGTGCCGCCTGCGCTGGAATGGGTAAGTTGGGATCGAAATACGCCTGCGTTCTTCGCCCGCAAACAGGTCGTCGAAGCAGACATCTTGCCCGGCCTCGTAGGACCGAGCCACCTCCCCCAGGGACGCCGCCTCGAATCCCGGCTGACCGACGCCAGCATCGACGTCGCTCTCCGACTTCGCGACTGCATTCAGGCCCTCCCTGAGCGAGCCCAGGTCGCTGAACACCACGCCCGCGCGGTGCTCGAAGTGGCTTCTCCCGACCGACGCCGTCCACGCCATGTCGGACAATACCTCATCCGACACCGTTCCACACTCTTCATCCAGCCACGCCAGGTAGCGTGCGGCCAGGTCGCGTAGGGCCTCAGGTGACCGGCCCGACAGCGGCAGCAGCCGGGCAGAATTCTCCGAACCTACGTCTGCCCTCGGCATGTCCGCGTCCTCCGGTCCGGAAGCAACCGGCACGTAACTGCCCGCGACAGGACAGGGACCATCGGTCTCAGAGAGCGCTTCCGGCGCCGCCCGGTAGCCTTCGACTAGGACGTGCGCGTTCGCGCCGGACAGGCCGAATGCGTTTACTCCGGCCAGCGGCAGGCGTCCGTTGCCGCCAGGCCACGCGGTTCTCTCGGAAGTGACTCGCACAGGTCGACTGTCCCATTCGAAATTCGGGTTCGGCTCCTCGAAGTGAAGGTGCCTGGGAATCACTCCCCGGTTCATGGATAGCACCGTCTTGATGAGCGCGGCGATCCCTGCCGCCGACTCGGTGTGCCCGATGTTGGACTTCACAGATCCAACAAGCAACGGCCTTCCGTTGTCTCGCCCCTCGCCGTAAACAGCCGCCGCCGCGTTCAACTCGATCGGGTCGCCGAGTTGCGACCCCGTCGCGTGCGCCTCCAGGTAGTCGACCTGGAACGGAGATGCACCTGCCTGAGCCAGAGCCTCCTCCATCACTCGTACCTGCGACGGGCCATTGGGCACAGTCAGGCCCGCGCTCGCGCCGTTCTGGTTTACCGCGGAACCTCTGATCACGGCCCAGATCCGGTCGCCGTCCGCCTCCGCTTCGCGTAGCCGCTTGAGCACCACCACCCCACACCCCTCGCCGCGCACGTAGCCGTCGGCGGAAGCGTCGAACGGGTGACAGTGACCCGTGGGGGACAACATTCCGACTTCCATCATGTACCGTGACACCGAGGGCGACAGAATCGCGTTAACGCCGCCTGCCAGGGCGAGATCGACTTCTCCCCGCTGCAGGCCCACGACAGCCTGGTGGACCGCTGCAAGCGAAGACGCGCAGGCCATGTCCACCGGCATCGCGGGTCCTTCCAGCCCCAGCGCGAAGGCAATCCGCCCCACGGCCACGCTTCCGGTTGTTCCGAGGTAGCTGTGCTCTCGGTTGCTGGCTTGGAACAGGTCGCGGTACTCGCTTCCACCTACTCCGGCATACACGCCGGTCCGGCTGCCCCGCAGGCTGTCGGGACTCACGGCAGCATCCTCCAGGGCCTCCCAGGTCGTCTCCAGCAACATCCGCTGCTGCGGATCCATCATCCGTGCCTCGATAGGTGAAATGCGGAAGAACCTGGAATCGAACCAGTCGATTCCGCTGACGAAAGCTCCCCGACCGGTCGCGACCTCCGTGACATCCGGGTCGCCCACGGCGCCGCTCCACGACCCGTCGTCCTGGCGACCGGTGGTCACGGCGTCCACGCCCGTCTCGAGCAGATTCCAAAAGGCGTCCAGGTTGCTCGCCCCCGGGAAGCGGCAGGCCATACCCACGACGGCGATCCCTTCGTCGTCACTTCTGGTGGGTGCCCGCCGTTCAAGAACGGCAGGCACGGGTGACGGGGCGACAACGGCGACCCCTCCGAGCTCACCCAACTCAGTGGCCAGGTGTCCGGCGAGACTCTCGATGTCCGGGTAATCGAAGACGGCCGTGTTCGAGGCGGTGTACTCGCCGGCGAACGCCCGGTTCAGCCGGTTCCGCAGCTCTACCGCCATTAGCGAGTCCATCCCAAGGTCGAAGAATCCGACCGTCGGTGCCGGCGCCGAGGCCAGCCTCAACACCGCCTGCACTTCGCGCTTGAGGAAAGTCGCAAGCATCTCCACATGCTCGTCCGGCGAGGCGCTTCTCAGCTGTGTCAATAGGTCCTCGGTCGAGGCCGAGGCCGCACCGGTGTCTTCGGCATTCGACGACAGCAGATCCTCCAACAGCGCGGGCCGGTCTTCGACGGCCTCTCCGAAAACGGTCCAGTCCATCGACATTACCACCGAGGCGGTCGTATCCTCTCGCACCAGCCTTTCCAGAGCTCTTATGCCCTGTTGCGGCGTAAACCATCGCCCGCCCAGGGCAGCCCGCCGCTGTTCGATCCTCTCGCGCTGTTCCGCTGCCTCGCCAATCTCCGACCATGCCCCCCAGGCTATGGCCTGGCCGGGGAGTCCTAGCGCGCGCCGATGGCCGGCGAGCTGGTCCAGGAATGCGTTCGCGGCAGCGTGGTTCGCCTGGCCGGGATTGCCCATCACACCCACCCTGCTCGAGAACAGAACGAACATGTCCAGGTCGCGGTCCAGCGTGGCGCGGTGCAGGTGCCAGGCCCCAACAACCTTGGGCGAAATCACCCGCTCAAAGCTCTCCCAGGTCTGATTCGTCAGCGCCGCGTCGGACAACACCCCCACGCTGTGTATCACCCCCGCCAGGGGTGGATACTTCTCGTCCATGCGCACCAACATGGCGTCAATGGCCGAGGGGTCGGTCATGTCCGCCAGCTCTACTCCGACTCCCACACCACGCCCGCGCAGCGCGTCGATAGCCTCCTCCGCCTCAGGGTCGGGGTCCCGGCGCCCGTTCAGCACGATTGTCCCCGCTCCATTGTCGGCGAGCCACTCGGCAACCGCGATTCCGATTCCGCCCAGGCCTCCGGTCACGAGATACGTGCGATCCTCTCTCAACCGACCATCCCGCAACGGCGGTGGTGTCAAGACGATCTTGCCGATGTGACGCGCCGAGCGCATGAAGTCCAGGGCGGCTCCCGCTTCCGCGAGCGGCCACCTGCTGTGGATGAGCGGCTTAAGCTCTCCGGAAGCTACTCGATCCATGACGTCGCGCAGCACCACTCCGACTTGCTCAGGCACCGTCTTCTTCAACACGTCCAGCTCCAGAATGTCGTACTTCACGTCCGGACGCACCGCCGCCATCTCTTCCACGTTCAGTATGTCTCTCCTCGCCAGCTCGACGAATCGACCGCCCTGCGCCAGGCAGGAGAGACTCGCGTCGATAAACCCTTCGCTCGTCAGGCTGTTGAGCACCACGTGGACGCCTTCACCTCCCGTAGCCTCCAAGATCTCCTCACCGAACCTCGTCTGCCGGCTGTCGAAGATGTGCTCGACACCGAGCGACTTGAGATACGCCTGCTTTGGCGCGCTTGCCGTCGCGAACACTTCCGCGCCCGCCGCCTGTGCGATCTGGATTGCCGCCAGGCCGACTCCTCCCGAACCGGCGTGAACGAGAACGCGGTCGCCGGCTCCCAGTCCTGAATACTGGTAAGAGAGCGCGGCCGATACGAACGCGCTGGGAATGGTGGCGAGGCCGGATACGGAGACTCCGTCCGGTGCGGGCGCCACCAACTCCTCGTGCGTCACCATTTCCGGGGCGAACGCGCCAAAGCCCAGGCCAACCACGCGGTCGCCTACGGAAACGTTGGTCACGTCGCGGCCTATGTCGAGGACGTGGCCGCACAGCTCGCGTCCCAGATCTCCCTCCTCAATAAACCCGAGCGACCGGAACACGTCCCAGAAGTTCAGCCCGGTTGCTTCGACCGACACAAGCACCTCTCTCGGTTCCAGCGAGCGGCCGGGTAGAATCTTGATTTCCGGCTTGTCGAACACGCCGTCCCTGTGAGGGGCAAGCACCCAGTCCGGATCCTCAGGCAGTGTCAGCCGTTCCGCTGCGCCCGGACGGACTAGCCGCGCGGCCAGCCGGCGACTCAGGCGGTAAGCTATGTGGTTCTCCTGGTCAGGATACATCAGGTCGTCCACGAGCTCGGAGGGCGGTCCGTCCAAGCTGGGGTCGATGTCTATCATCCTGGTCTTCAGGTGAGGCGCCTCCAGCGCCACCACCTTGCCCAGTCCCCAAAGCGTCGCCCCCGCTAGCTCGCCTGAGAGCTCCCGCTCCACCACCTGCGCCCCGCGCGTCACGAACCACACGCCGTTTTGCGGAGCGGCGTCAGAATCGGACAGCCCCTGGACCAAAGCCAGCGCGCTCGATGACACGCGCCTCACGTCCTCTGAAACTTCCTCCGTTGTCGCTTCCGCTCCACGGCCAACCAGCGCGTCGAGGTGTACGACTCCCCTGAACGGCACGTCCCGGGGCAATTCTTCGATAAGCGACCGCCACGACTCCCGGCGGTCGGCTTTCACCGATGCCCTGAACACGCCGGCCGATGCCCCCACGAGCCTATCGCCTTGCGATTCTTCTCCACCGGCCACCACCACGGTCTGGTTCCGAGCCGCCATCTGGCCCGCGAGCACCTCCGCGAACCCCGCCAGGTCGGACGTCACTACCCACATGCCCGGCTGCTCCGTCACCCGTGCGGGACCCTGCGCCACTATGACGCCTTTGTCCAGCATGTCGTGGGTGAAGGAGCCATCCACTCCGAGCACCTCGGACTCCACGAAGCCCGCATCCGACAATGCCTGGCGCCAGACAGAGGGTTCGGCCAGCGCGTGGTGCGGGCGGTAGTCGTCTGCGAAACGCCACCAGCCGTCGAGCTGGCCGAAGGTAAGGTCCATCCAACCCAGTCCCCTCAGGTTCTCCAGCGCAACCAGTTGGCCGGAAGGAGCGAGCAGGTCGAGGCAATGTCCCAGCGTTTCCTGCAGATAGCGAGTCGCGTGCAAGACGTTCGAGGCCAACACTAAGTCATAGCCGTGCGCGTCGAACCCTTGTGAAATGGGGTCCTTCTCGATGTCCAGCGTTCGGTACTCGATACAGCCGTCCCCGTCGCCGAACCTGGACTCTGCCTCCGCGAAGAAGCCCGCGGATATATCCGTGTACGTGTAGTCGAACCGGCCTTCGGGAAGTTCTGGCAGCACCGAGGCCGTCGCCGACCCCGTGCCCGCACCAATCTCGATCACCCGCAGCCGCCGGTCCTCCGGCAGCCTGGCCAGCAGCGCGCGAATCGCGTCCGCGAGCATGCTGTTCGCCGCGCGCGCGACCGGGGCCTTCAGATAAAGGTCCGCCGCCGTCGGCTCGCCGCTGCTGAACAACAACGTCAGCGGGTCCTCTCGCCCGAGCAGCACGTCCGCCAGGGCCGCGCCGGACCGCTTGAACAGGCCGGTCTCTGTCAGCCCGTGGGGATAACTCTCGACCATCTGCGCGTCGAACTGCTCGGGGTCGGCAGGGAGTCCGCCCGGCAACGGCCCGCCTTCGCCAACCAGAACGGCAAAGCCGTCGTCGTTCTGTTCGAGGACTCCCGACTGCGCGAGCATCTCCAACATCCTCAGGAAGAGTCTGCTGTGCTCAGGATTGACGCCAAGCCGCTGTCGCAGCTCGTCCGGCTTCACAACTTCGCCCGGAGTACGCCGCCAACCCAGCTTCTCCAGCGTACGCAGAGCGTAGGACCGCGACCATCTTTCCAGGTCGGCAAGCAACTCGTTCCTTCCCTGCGGGTCGACTCCCGCACCGGCGAGGTATTCCGGGAACAGGCCCAGCCCCTCGGCAACGGCGGTCGGACCTGGGAAGAATTCCGCGTGCATCAGTGCCGTTCCAAGCGGGCGGTCACGCCAGTCGATCTCGTAGAGCAGGTCGTTTATGCCCTCGAACGCCGAAAGCAGCGCTGCCCGCGTGGCCCTCTTCACCGCGTATCCGCTGAACCCGCCGACGGGAACACCGCTCGGGTCGTAGATGCGCAGCTCCCCGCTCAGCACTTCCGGCGGCTCGCCCTCCCCGGATTCTGCCTGCATAGACGCCTCGCTCATAACCACGTGACACACAATCCGGTCCGGTAGCTGCCTCGTCAGCCAAAGCCTCTCCCAGCCGAAAGGCAAATATGTCGCCTCTCCCGGTGCCCCCGACATGTTGCGCGCCAGCCCTACCACCTGGAAACAACCGTCCAGCAATAACGGGTGCACGTCCACGTCGTTACGGCCCGCGGCTTCAGGCAGCGCCACCTCTGCCAACGCCTCCCCGGGCGCGGACCAGGCGCTGCCCAGCGTGCGGAATGACGGCCCCAGGTTGATCCCTGTCGCGGACTTGGCACGATAGTAGTCCGGCACGTTCGCCGGGGACAGGCGCGCCTTCATGCCTTCCAAATCTATGCGCCCGCCGGCCTCCGGCGTCGAACTCCGTGAGATACGCCCCTCTATGTGCAGGGTCCACTCCTCTTCGGTCCCACGGCTGTATATCTGGACGTTGCCGGTTCCCGCCCGCTCGGAGTTGTCGAGCACAACCTGGACCTCTCTGCCGACATCACTCGACCCGTTATCCGAGTCGTCCTCCGAAAAGACCAGCGGGTTATGTAGCTGAAAGTTCTCGACCACGACGGCGTCGCTCCCCTCGGCGAGCGATGCGCAAGCCGCCATAGCCGCGTACAGCGCCCCCGGCGCCACGAGCCGTCCGAAAACACGGTGATCGATCAGCCACGCCGGATCCGACGGAAACACGTCCGTCTCGTAGGTGATCTCGCCGCGTGCGGATTCGTGCCGTTCGCCCAGCAGTGGGTGCCCTGCGCCCCGGCTGCGCCGCTTGGTCTGCTGCACCCAGTGCCGTTCTCGCTGGAACGGGTAGCTGGGCAGCGAGACGCGACGACGCTTCTCCCCCGCGAACAGGCCCTCGAATCGCAGGTTCAGCCCGGCTTCGTATGCCAGCGCAGCCGCGTCGACGAAACTGCTCTCCGGGTTCGGCGTCGATCCGTCCCTCGGAGGCCGCCGCAGGCTTGCCAGCACTGTCGGCCGTCCCGACACGTCCCGGCCTGAAGCGGAATCCGGCCAGGCCAGCGTCGCCATCGTGCCCAGAATGTCGTGCGGGCCAATCTCTATGACCAGGTCCACGCCCTGTTCCGCCATGGCCCGGACGCCGCTAGCGAACGCTACCGGCTCCCTGGCGTGGCGCTTCCAGTATTCCACGTCCAGCCCCATGCCTGGTTCCACGACGCGACCCGTCAGGTTGCTGACGAACGTCAGGGAGGGCGCCTTAATCTCCAACCCTTCTAGCGCCTCTCCCAGCCCCCCGAGTACCGGATCTATCAGGGCGCTGTGGAAGGCCTTGGTGGTGTTCAGACGTATCGCTCGAATCTCCAGCGACTCGAATCGCTCCACGATAGCCTCGATGTCCTCGACAGGGCCGCTTACCACCTGCTGCGCTCCGTTGTTCGCCGCGATGCTCAGTCCCACGCTGTCCGACGCCGCGTTCAACGCGTCGACTTCCGACGCCACCTGTTCGGCGGGCGCGAAGACGGCGGCCATGGTGCCGGGTTCCATTTGGGCCAGCAGTGTTCCCCTCGCCGCCGCGAACCTCATGCCGTCTTCCAGGCTGAACACCCCGGCGGCCTGCCCAGCGGCGACCTCACCGACGCTGTGTCCCAACACGACATCAGGGCGAACGCCCACGCTCGCCCACAGCGCGCTAAGCGCGCACTCCAGCGCGTAGAGCGCGGGCTGCTCCCATGCCGTGTCGCCCAGGTTCTCGTCGGCTCCGTTTCGGCCGAACATCACGTCCAGCAGCGACACGCCCCTGACTTCCCTGAAAACTTCCTCGCAGCGGTCCATTACCGCCCGCGCCACCGGCTCGCTTTCGTAGAGGGCCCGCCCCATCCCGACCCACTGGCTTCCCTGCCCGGTGTAGATGAACGCCACCTTGCCGGCCGTTCCGGGTTCAGAGGCGGCATCAGAGTTCGCCAGCTCGCCGAGTCGCGCGCGCAGCGAAGCGCCGTCGCTGAACACGACGCCAGCCCGCCGCTCGAAATGCCCGCGGCCAACACCGGCCGTCCACGACATGTCCAACAGGAGTTCATTCGACGCGGCGGCAGTGGAAAGCTCCTTCTCCTTCGCGTCCAGCCACGAGATGTACCGCTCCGCAAGGTCTCGTAGCGCACCGTCCGACTTGCCCGAAAGCGGCAGGAAACGAGTCCGGCGCGGCTCCAGACCTCCTGTGGGGACAGACACGTCGGCCAACGCCGCAGACATCGACGCCGAAACGTCCCTCGGCGCACCAGACGCACCGTCGGACACTCCCGCCGCATCCACGTGCTCCCCCACCACTATGTGGGAGTTCGTCCCCGATATGCCAAAACAGTTGACACCTGCCACGCGCGGTGATTCCCCTCTCCGATGCCACGTAGAATTCTCCGTAGTTACCTCTAGCGGTAGGTTGTCCCAGTCTACTCGTGGGTTCGGGTCGTTAAAGTGAAGCTGCTTTGGAATCACCCGGTGTTTCAGCGCGAGCGCCGCCTTGATCAGCCCGGCGATTCCGGCAGCGGACTCCAGGTGGCCGATGTTGGTCTTCACTGACCCGATCAGCAGAGGATTGTCAGCGCCACGGCCCTCCAGGTACGCGCTGGCCACCGCGTCCAGCTCCACCGGATCGCCCACCGCGGTTCCGGTCCCGTGCGCCTCGAGGAAACTCACCTCCGAAGGCAGCACACCCGCGTCCTCCAAGGCCGTTTCCATCACCTGCTTCAAGGCAGGCGGATTAGGGACGGTCAGGCCGACGCTGTCTCCCCCATGGTTCACGGCGGAGCCCCTGATCACCGCCCATATCCTGTCACCGTCGTGTTCGGCGTCCGACAGCCTCTTCAGGACAACGACCCCACAGCCCTCCCCCCTCACGTAGCCGTCGGCAGACGCATCGAAAGTCTTGCACTGCCCATCGGGAGAAAGCATCATCGCCTCGGCGCGAAGCTCATATATGCGACCATTCAGAATGGCCTGCACTCCCGCCGCGATTGCCAGGTTGGCCTTCCCCTGCCGCAGGTCCGCAACCGCGTCGTTGACGGCCACCAGCGCGGAGGCGCAGGCGGCGTCGACCGCCTTGGCCGGCCCCCTGAGCCCAAGCACGAAGGACACCCGTCCGCTGGTGCCGTTCAGATTGGTGCCGCTCAGGGCATACAGGCTCCCCGCCGCCTCCATAGGCCTGCTCGTTTCCAGCACCAGCATTCGGTATTCGTCGTTACTTATTCCGGTGTACACGCCCGTGAGGCTGCCCTTGAGTTGCAGCGGATCTATACCGGCGTCCTCGAGCGCCTCCCAACTGGTCTCCAGCATCATCCGCTGCTGCGGGTCCAACATCTCTGCCTCTACCGGCGAAATTCGGAAGAAAGCGGCGTCGAACTGGTCGATATCGTCCACAAAGGCGCCGTACCGGCAGGCCTCGAGTTGCACCGACGGATCCTGGATAATGTCGGCCAGTCGCCCCACGCCGGAACCGGGCACTCCCTCTGTCACCGAGTTTCCACCCTCTATCAGCAGTCGCCAGAAGTCGTCGAGGCTGTTCGCGCCGGGGAAGCGGCACGCCATGCCAACTATGGCGATAGGCTCCGCCGACCCGGAAGGGGTTCCAACACGCGAGCGAGGCCCCACATCACTTGATGGCCGGGCGAATTCGTTTCGCACCACGAAGGCCTCCTTTGGAAGGTCGCAATTGCCTTTAAGGACATTGATTGTAAGGACATTGATTGAGAGTCTATGAATTTAATCGTAACAAGAGGCTGTCAACGGGTCAAACACGATCATGCGCAAGAGCGGTGTGCCTCAAAACAGACCGTGGCCGCCATCCTCGCCCCCGCAACGTTGACCGCCTCGTATCAGTTCTGCTAACTTTGCCTACCTATGACAACCTCACCCGTTGCAGGGAGAACCATGCCCGTCCGCGCCACGGACTGCTGGTGGAAGCCTTACGGTCGATTCGGCGCCGCCACCGTGACCCACGTCGACCTCGCGCCTCACGCCGCCCGGGAGGCGTCCGCCTTTGCGATGCTCGACCCCTGCGAGCGAAAGCGGTGGCGAAAGTTCATTCACCTGGGAGCGCGCAGAAGGTTTGCCCTCTGCCGCGCGGCTCTCCGCGCCATCCTCTGCGACCACTTGGGATGCCACAATGAACAACTCGCTTTCGGCCAGGCGATTCACGAAAAGCCCTACGCGCTCCTCGACGGCGAGCACGTGCCGGTCAGCTTCAACGTAAGCCACGGCGGCAGCCACGGCCTTATCGCCCTCGCGCCCGACGGCAGGCTCGGCGTAGACGTCGAGGAACGCACCGAGCGGCGCGACTTCGACCGCCTGATCGACGCCGCCTTTGGAGCCAACGAACAGCGCGCTCTCACCCGGGCGAACGGTCCCCGCAGGATTCACCTGTTCTTCAAGTTGTGGACCATAAAGGAAGCGCTCATCAAGGCGCTAGGAACCGGACTCTCTTTCGACCCAGCCGACTTCGAGGCTCCGGCGGCCATGCGCCTGGGCGCATCCTCCGCGACGTACCGCTTCCCCCAACTTCCCACAATGGAGTGGCGCGTCGACGACCTCGGCTGCGATGAGTTCGCCGCCGCCGTCGCTCAGGAGCCTGGACCGCGTTTCAGCACGCTCACCGACGCCGACATCGACCGGGCATTGGCCCACAGGGAAGATAGGGAAGAGTAAAGAGATTGAAGCCGACGCCGGACCGCGAATGGCAGGTGCCAGAACCGCTCTCAACTCTCGATGTCTCGGTGGACGACGAGACAGTCATCACCCTGCGCCGCCACGGCAACCCGTCCGGGCCGCGCCTCGTGATGAGCCACGGAAACGGTCTCTCCATCGACCTCTACTATCCATTCTGGTCGCTCCTCGCAGACGAATACGACATAATCGCATACGACCTCCGCAACCACGGCTGGAACGCCGCCAGCTCCATGCAGCATCACAACCTGCCTACGCTGGTCCATGACCACGACGTGATCATGGAGGCCATAGACCTTCACTTCGGCAAGAAGACCAGGGTGGGGGTGTTCCACTCCATTTCCGCGCTCACCACCCTCCTGTCCGCCAACCTCGGCGCCGACTTCGCCGCCCGCATCCTCTTCGACCCGCCGCTGTGCAAGGCTGGCCGCAGTCTCCAGGAGTTCGAGGAAGTCGCCGCGCGCCTCGCCTTCCTCACCCGCGCCCGCACGCCCCGGTTCCCGACCAGGGAGTCGTTCTCCGAGCTTCTGGGATTCATACCCAACTTCCAGCGCGTCCAGCCAGGCGTGCGAGATCTGTTCGCCGAGACCACGCTGCGAGAGTCCGAGAGCGGAGACGGCTACGAGCTGCGCTGTCCCCGGGACTACGAAGCGCAGATGATCGAGTGGGCCGGCGCATACGCCGTGCTCGTGGACTTCGACGCCATGCAATGCCCAACCAAGGTCATCGGCGCCGACCCCACCCTGCCTTACTCGTACCTCCCCACGCTCGACCTTCGCGACGTTTTCACCGTCAGCTACGACTTCCTCCCCGAAACGACCCACCTGCTCCAGATCGAGCAGCCGGAAAGATGCGCCGACCTCGTGCGGGACTTCCTCCAGGAAATTACCCACGCCTGAGAGCCGGCGGGCGAGGCCGCCATTCCAAACATCGGCGGCGAGCCGGCCGCCCGCTCGCCGGCCTTGACATTCCGTCCGTCTTGCCTGTTAAATTAGCTTGATGAGACTGGACGGTCTCAATAGAACCACAAGGAGGTTGTTGTGTCGGCTACCGACGAACTGCTGGAGAATAACGCGCGCTACGCCGAGGGTTTCGACAAGGGGGATCTCCCACTGCCGCCCGCAAAGGGCCTGGCAGTGGTGGCCTGTATGGACGCACGTCTCGATACCCACAGGCTGCTGGGCATCGAAGCGGGCGACGCCCACGTCATCCGCAATGCCGGCGGGGTAGTCACCGACGACGCCATTCGCTCGCTCGTTATCTCGCAGCGCCTTCTCGGTACCCGCGAGGTGATCATCATTCACCACACCGACTGCGGTATGCTTACCTTCCGCGATGACGACGTGAAGGACGCCATCTACGCCGACACCGGCCTCAGGCCATCCTTCGCGATGGAGGCGTTCCCGGACCTGGACGACGACGTGAGACAGTCCATCGCCCGCGTCAAGGCCAGCCCGTTCATTCCGGTCAAAGACTCGGTGCGCGGCTTCGTGTACGACTGCGCGACCGGCAAGCTCAACGAGGTCTCCGCCGGCTAACACCGGCCCGAAGTACCAGGAGAATAGAAGGCGCTCCGGGGAACCCTTCCGGAGCGCCTTCTTCGCGTTCACGTGAACCGCCTACGCGACCCAAGGCTCGGCAACGTGTATCATGGCAAGGCAACAATACCAGGAGGCAGAACATGGACATCTACGAGGCCTTGAGAACACGCCGCACCGTGCGCGAGTTCAAGCCCGACCCCGTCACCGACGAGTCACTGGCCAAGCTGCTAAGCGCGGCCCGCTGGTCGCCAAGCTCGCGCAACCAGCAGCCTTGGCGCTTCATTGTCGTCCGAGACCGCGACACCCTCGTCAAGATGGGCGAGACCGCCGGCTCCGGGGGATTCCTGGCCCGGGCCCCACTGGCAATCGCCATCGTCATGGAGAACGCCGACCAGCCGCTCATGGACGCGGGCCGCGCCCTTCAGCAGATGGAGCTCGTGGCCTGGTCCGAGGGCATGGGCACCTGCTACGTCACCCTGACCGACGACCAGCGCGCGACAATCTCAGATGTGCTGGGCATACCCGAGGGGCCGTTCCTGGTAACGGTGATTCCGTTCGGCTATCGCCGCGACGACTTCCAGGGCAGGGGAGTCCCCCGCAAGCCCGTCTCCGAGTTAGTCCACTCCGAGAAGTACGGCAACCCTTTCACCGGATAGCGGCGCCGGTGTTCCTCACCACCGTCCCGAGCGTTCCGCGTGCGCGTGGTTCGGCAGCCTGTAGCTAACGCCTGAGTTGTCGTACGCCGACGTCTCCAGGAGCCCCGTGAAACCCGTGACGGGTTGCTTCGTCAGCTTCGCGGTTACGCGCTTGATGAACTGGTCCACCCGAAATGCGAAGATGGGAAACGGCAACCCTCGATTCGGGAACCGGAGCACGTCTGCAAGCTCCCTGCCGATAAGCCCCCTCGAAACCGGGTATATCACCCTCTGAACCAGCTTCTTGCGGCTCTCAGACTCCTCGATTCCCGCAACGAGCGGAGCGGAATTGATGAGCGCGTTCGTCATGATGATCGCGTCCTCGGTCGGGTCGGGCTCACACAAGTTGCCGATATCGAAAATTCGATCGGCGTGGGCCTCGTCGGTGTACAGAATCGACTCGGGAACTCCCATCAGGTATCCGGCATAGCGCCACGCGGCGTGAAAGCTGGCCCGCTCCTCCTCACTGTAGTGGGCGCCCAGGGTGATCGAGTGCTTCACCGAACGGGAGGCGAAGCAGGCGGCGGCGTAACCCACGTGCGCCGCGCTGATAGGCACTCCGCAGGCGTCCCAGTCCCACTCCTCGGTTTCGCCCAGCAAACGCCGCACCTGCCCGTGCACGAACCGTATGCGCACCGATAGCTTCCACCCTTCGCCCTGGCGTTCGAGACCGCCCGGCCAGAATATCTCCAGTTGGTGGCGGTTGTTTTGCTTGAGGCGCCAGACTCCGTTGTCGAATATGCGCCCCGTCTGTACGAACGATCTGCTTATCAGCGTGGAAAAGCCTTCTATCAGCGCGCCCGCCACGAATGCGGCCAATACAAGCCCCGAGTTTCTGTGAAAGGCGCGGATACCAGGACCGAAGACGCTGTGGTCGAGCCACTCCGGCTCCGGCGGCGGCGCGTCGATGAAGAAATCGCGCACCGCCTGTGGCGCCTCCCTCAATACAACATGGTCCTCATCCATACCCGCGCGTATGTAGCGATGGACGTCGCCCTGGTCGAGCCCTTGTAGCTCCTCCAGCAGGTTGTCCATTATCGGATCGCCGATAGTGGTGTGAGAAACGTAGTTTTGCGCCAACTCACTATCCACCAGGCGGGCCTTCTCGTAGCCCGGCAAATAGGCAGTCGGTATGTTCATCGTACGAAAAGCATCAGACAGCGCGTCATCGAGCGGCATAGACCATTTACCAAGTGCGCGTGAATCTATCTTACACCAAAGCCAAACGTCAATGCGGAAGCCGGAAGCGGTTCGATGTTCGACAACTGCCCGCGAACTCGCCCTCCGATACTCCCGGTGGAGGCAGGCCTGAGACCCGCCCGATGCTCGACCAGCCTACGGGGCGTTCGGGACCGGCGGAAGCACCCTGTACTTCTTGTCCTCCGTCCGCTCAGCCGTCGGCAGCACCTCCACCACCACCCTTGACAGCCCGACTACCTCGCCCTGTTCGTCGAAGCTGTAGTTATCTCCGATCGCTCCGCTCCAGGTGATGGCGTACATGCAGTCGCGGAAGCCGTCCGCGTCTTGGTCGTCGCCGGTCTGTCTCAAGCACTCGGCGGCTATGTACACGTCGTCGTAGGCGGAGCCCAGGTGCCACGGCAGCGTGACGTAATCGTACCGCTCCCTGAAGTTCGCCAGCACCTCCTGCGCCTTCTCGTTGTTCGGGTCCAGATCGGCGGTCACCGCCTTCATTCCCGTCGCCGCGTCCCCCGCTATCTCCAGCGCGGTCGTTCCCACAGCAATCGTCTCCGCGTAGATTGGACCGTCGTACCCGACTTCGCGCGCCTGTTTGATGATTGTGCCGGCCGTGAACTCGGACTGTGGCGACAGGTGGAGCGCGTCGGGATCCTCCGCGAACAGCTTCTGGAGCTGCGACCTGAAATCGGTGACGTCGGATGCGAACTTCTCCGCGGCAATCACCTTCCCGCCCCGGCTTTCGAACTGGGCCACCGAGTTCCGCCTGACTCCCTCCGCATAGTCCGTGGACTCGGTGATCGTCGCCAGCGTGCGAACCCCGTCCGCCCACAGCACGTTGCCGGTTACTATGCCCACCTCGATGTCGCTGATCTGCGTGCGGAATATGTAGTCCCCCGCGTTGGCGATGTCCGGGTTGCTCGCCAGCCCCGAAAACAGGATCACGCCTTCCTCTTCCGCCAGCGGCGCGACCCCGAGCATGGCCCCGCTGCACGAAGTACCCAGGATAATCTTGATGCCGTCCACGTCGGTCAGCTTCCTGTATGCGGCGATCGCCTCCTTGGCGCTGCACTGCGAGTCCTCCACCACAAGCTCCAGCCTCCGCCCGTCAACGCCCCCAGACGCGTTTATCTCGTCCGCCGCCATCTGCTTCGACTGGTTCGCCACCGTGCCATAGGTCTCGCCCGGACCCGTCAGCGACTCCAGCACCCCTATCCTGAACGGCTCATCCTCTTCCTCGCCGGCGCCGCAGGCCGCCGCGGCCAGCATCACTACCGCCAGAATCACTATGACTACGGACCAAGCTCTAATCGACAATGACATTTGTAATCTTCTCCAACTCCCGATCTTCGTTCCCCTGAGTCAGAACAACCCGCTCAGCGCCTGCCGCGGAGTGATAGCCGGGACAGGGGAGCGTTCGTAGTCTCGCACGTTTCTGGTCACGATTTGCCTCGCGCCACAGGCAAGCGCGGCCGCCACCTGCATCGCGTCCTCGAAGTCCCCCATCGGTAGCTCGGCGGCGTAGCGAATCCCCGCGGTATCGGTGCCGGCCACCCCGACGAAGCGTGTCAGATCCACGATGAAATCACGCGCGTTCGCACCGCCGAGCGTAGGAGACACTATGTAGTAAAGGTTCGACACCGAATGCCAGGCGATGGATCCGGCCTCTCCGCCGCGCTCGATGTGATCCAGCAGTGCCGAAGCATATTCGGAGTGCGGTTGTCGGTCCAGGGCGAGGTCGATCAGTACGTCGATATCGAGAAGCATCAACTGAGATACTTCTCTGCCAACCTGTCGTACCGAGGGTCGCCTTCACGCTCCGCGGCCTGAAACCTGCCCCGCCAGCGGGAAGAGAACGTCGTCGAGTACTCGCCGGCCATCTCCTTGAGGGACTGCTCGACAAGCGACGATAACGACACGCCTTTCGACTTGGCGTATCGCTTGGCCTTGGGCACCAATTCGGCATCAACAGTTATAGTGAGTTTCTGTTTCATCCTAACGCGACGCTCCTCTCATAGTATACGTGTGCTATACAAGAGTATACGTGCACATGCCGAATACTGCAAGTCCGGCTTCCCCTCTGACGGCTAGAATATTCCCTCAGGCTCCATTTCGAGATAGAACTGCCCAGCCGTGTCATAGTGACTCAACCGGCCCTGCACCTGCTGCGTGATGGTATGCACGTCCTGGAAGCGGCGCAGCACCGGTCCCTCCGCGAAAATGGCGCGCGACCCGAACAGCGAGTACGCCACGTCCACCACCTCGGCGGCCTCCCGGATGGCGTGCGTGCTGGCCAGCCGGACTGCCATCCGCTCCTCCATCGTCAGCGAGAGATTCGCCTTCGCCCCAGCCCACATGGCCGACGCCGCCTCACCCAGGAACGCCCGCGCCCCGTTCCACCTGGCCTCTGCCTGCCCAACCATCCGCTGCGTCGTCGCGAGCTCGCTCATTCTCTCCTGCTGGAAGTGCTGCGTCCTGCCCCTCGTCATCGCTATCGCCTCGTCGAGCGCCGCTCGCGACGCGCCAAGCGCGACGGTAGCGAATCCCGAGCAGAACAGCAGCGTCGTCGGAATGACGTAGATCGGCCCCGGCTCGCTGGAGGGCGCGTCCGCCGGATACGCACGTGCCTCCGGTACGAACACCCCGTCCGCCTCGAAACTGTGGCTGCCGGTGCCCCGCAGCCCGCCCACGTGCCACACGTCCAGCACCGTCACCTGGCTCTTCGGAAGAAGCAGCGTCCGCATCTCGGACGACTCCGACTCGCCCGGCTGGTACACGGGAGTCAGCGCCGCGACCCACGTGGCGTGCGGAATGCCGCTGCTGAAGTTCCACCGCCCGCTCAGCCGGTATCCTCCCTCGACGACGTCCGCCCTCGAGCTCGGAACAGGCGGTCCGTTCGTGACCACGTTCCTCTGGACGCCCCATATCTCCGTCGCCGTCTCCCGCGACACACGCACTGAGTTGGTAGAAAAGATGTTGTTCTGGTTTATGCACCACCCAACGCTTGCGTCCGCCTCGGCGAACACCCGCACTATCTTCAGGAAGTCGGGGTGCTCCAGTTCTGCGCCCCCCAGCGACCGGGGCAGCAGCAGCCTGAAGAAACCCTTGTCGGCCAGCTCATCCGACAGCTCCACCGGAATGCGCCGCTCCGCCTCGATGCGGGCGCCGGCGTCCCGCACTCGCGCCGCGATCTCCATTGCGGTTTCGAGAAGTTGGCTAGCGTCGGTCTGTGTGGCGGTCATCTGTCATCCTGCGTGGCTGAGTCAAAACTGGTCGGCCACATTATCGCACAAGCGCCGCGCCACGTCCGAGAATCCCTTCCCCCTCGCAGGGGGAAGGTTAGGATGGGGGTGAAGCCCACCTCACACCACCGTCACCGGATGCGGCAGCGGCTGGTTGAACAGGTAGCCCTTCTGGTTGAACGGCACAGCGTCCGGCTGCGTGTTCCCCGCCTCGTCCGTCGCGCGCGTCATGATGGTGTACTCACCCGGACTAGCCGACCACGCGAACTCGAACCGGGTCCACGAATACGGCGACGCTGTACCGCCGACCTCCGCATCGCTCCACGTCGACCCGGAATCCGCGCTCCACTCCATTCCGGCGATCCCGTGAGGGGAGTGCGCGTATCCGTGAATGCGCTGCCGTGAAGACGGAATCTCGGCGGGCCACGGCAGCGCCAGCGCGCTCTTGACGGTCTGCGTGGTCACAACTACGCCGTCCGCCTCCCCTTCCGGTGGATAGCCGTCGCCAACGAGCACGTACGAGCCGGTGTTGTTGCGCGTCCAGTGCCGCTCGGACGAGACCTCGATGCGACCCAGCCATTTGATCCAGGAGCTGCCGACCCACCCCGGCACGACCGCGCGCAGGGGGTATCCGTGGTCTCTCGGCAGCGTCTCGCCGTTCATGCCGTATGCCAGCAGCGTATCGGGGTGAAGCGCCTTGGCGACAGGCATCGCCCGCCGGAAGCCCCCTTCTGGCGAGTTTTCGTCCAGTCCCGCCAGCAGGACGCTCTTCGCATCCCCGGTTACGCCGGCAAGTTCGAGAACGTCCCGCAGCCGCACCCCCGTCCACTCCGCGTTGCCGACAGCCCCGCGCTCCCACTGTGTGCCCTCGGCCTCTCGCCCGTTCACCAGCCCGAACATGGCCCGCTGGTTGCCCGCGCACTCCAGGTACGAGACCAGCGTCGTGCTGCGCATGTTCAGGAGGTCCGCATAGGACAACTTCACCGGATTGCCGATGGCGTCGCCCTCGACCGAAAGCCGCCACGAGGATGCGTCCACGTCAATGCTCTCGGTGTTATTACCATGAAAATAGACTGTTCAGGCGGCTTGCAGGGTGACTTTGTGCCCCAGCCGCTGGAGTTGGCGGACGGCCCTGCGAGTGATAGCGTCCCTGTCCCGCTTCTCAAAGT
>DAOUJL010000020.1:0-58135 GCA_034422735.1 Dehalococcoidia bacterium
GCCATGCACTCCCTCTTCCGCTTCGCCAGCCGCATCAAGGGCGGCCTGGACATCCTCATGGGAGACGGCTTCCAGATGGACCTCTGGGAGGAGGACGACGACCACGAGGACGAAGAGGAGAGCTAGACCCAACCCACAGCGCCGCCGGCAATCGCCCCGAGTCCGTCCGCGCCGACGGCCTGTATCAGACCAACGAGAGGCCAGCGGTCCCCAGGAAAGACCGCTGCGACTGAGCCACATGAGAGATGCCACCGGACACAACCGAGACGGCAGCCCGGAGGAGCCAGAAAACTCCCTGGACAGGCCCACGGTCTCCCACACTCCCAGGCAGCGCAGGATGTACCGCAAGGGGCTCCGCGCCTGGGCACGGGTCGCCGTGCGCTCCTTTGTAGAGCGCCGCGGCGTCCCGCCTGACGAGTGCCATCCCGGTCAGGACGGCGCCAGTGAGCGGGGCTGCCAGCCAGAGTCGAAGCACGGAGATTGTCATGAACGCGAGTGAGAGGCACGGCCCCACACCTGCGGCCCTCTACGCCAGGGTGTCCAGCGACCGTCAGGACGTGGACCTGTCAGTGTCAGCCCAGCTCAGGGCGCTCAGGGACCACGCCGACAGGAACGGCTACGTGGTCGTCCGCGAGTTCGTGGACGAGGCGGAGAGCGGCCGCGTCGACGACCGGCCCCAGTTCCAGGAGATGATCGACGAGGCCAAATCGTCCAAGCCCTCTTTCCGCGAGATCCTTGTCTGGAAGTTCTCCAGGTTCACGCGCAAGCGCGAGCACGCCGTCGCCTACAAGTCCATGCTCCGCCGCAGGGGCATCCGCGTCGTCTCGATCACCGAGCAGGCCGACGACACCGCCGCCGGCAGACTCCTGGAGGGCATCATCGAGACCATCGACGAGTTTTACTCGGAGAATCTTGCCCAGGACGTCACCAGGGGGATGCGGGAGGCCGCGTCCAGAGGATTCTGGATGTCCAGCGAGGCGCCCCTGGGCTACAACCGGGTGATGGTCCAGGACGGACCCAAGAAGAGACCCAGGCTGGAGCCCGACTCTGATTCGTCCCACGTCGTCAGGCGTATGTTCGACATGTCTGAGGCCGGCAAGTCCACGCTAGATATCGCCCGTATTCTCAACGACGAGGGCATCACCAGCCCCAAGGGGAAGCCCTGGGGCAAGACCAGCGTCCACGCCATCCTCATCAACGAGACGTACACCGGCACACTGATCTGGGGCGTGAACGCCAAGAACGGGGCCGACCCCGTGCGGGTGGAGAACGCCTTCCCCGCCATCATCTCCACGGCCCAGTTCAATCGCGTCAGCAAGCTGCTGCGGTCCCGGGCGCCCAGGGTCGTCAACCCCCGCAGGGTGGCGAGCCCCTTTCTCCTCAGCGGGCTGGTCAGGTGCAGGACCTGCCGGCGGGCGCTCACCGGACAGGGATCCAAGTTCGCGCAGTTCACCTACTACGTTTGCCAGACACTCATGAAGCAGGGGAAGGGGTCCTGCGATGCACCGAGACTCAACGCTCGGCGCTTCGAGGAGTTTGTGGTGGAAAAGATTCGTTCCAACATCTTCACCGAAGGCAGCATCCCCGACCTGGTGAAGGCAGTGGACGAGGAGATCGACAGCATGGTCGCCGAGCACCTCAAGAGGGTTCGGACGATCGAGGCCGAGATTCGGGATGTGAAGAACCAACTGGATCGCATCTGGCGCTACATAGCCACCAGGGACGACATCGACGTGGACACGACCTCCGCCCGCATGGCCGAGTACCAGGACCGCCAGTATCGCCTTCAGGACGCGCTGGCAAACGCCAGAGAGGCGCTGGCCAAGTTCAGGTCAGGTCTGGGCGAGCCCGGCGAAATTGCGAAATACGCCAGACAGATGGACGACTTCCTGGACCGGAGCGAACTGGCCGAGCGCAGGGCCTTCATAGAGTCGTTCGTCAGGGAGGTCGTCGTCATGCCCGGGGCGGCACTGCTCCGCTACACCATGCCCATGCCGTACGACAGCCCGATGCCCGGAAGATCGGCCGATAAGCTCGCCTTGGACGGCTCCGCGCTGCCGGCTATCCACATTGATGGGGACTAAACGGGCTTCCCATCCGGTGTTAGGGGCTCTCCCAAGCTCTACCTTCCGTTG
This sequence comes from Dehalococcoidia bacterium, assembly GCA_034422735.1. Lineage (GTDB taxonomy): Bacteria > Chloroflexota > Dehalococcoidia > Lucifugimonadales > CATOSD01 > CATOSD01. Next base: position 2,136 of record DAOUJL010000020.1, read on the forward strand.
GTCCTATCGCATCGGGTTCCAGCGGACGCAAGTGAACGTGTAAACGGCTCGTTAGCCGCTTGCGTCACCTTGGAAGCTAACCGGCAGGGGTCCTGACGCTCATCCCGGCCACCATTTCCCAAACGGCTTCCACACCTTTCTCAAGGCTCTCTTCCAATTCCGCTCCCCCGCGTTTCGCAGCTTGAGCTCTCTGGCAAGCTCCCGTCTCTGAGCCTCCTGCGATTCCCAGTCTTCCATCGGTGCGCACCATTCGATGCGGTTGTTTCGAATCCAATAGTGACTACGGCATTCTAGATAGGAGATGCCAATTGACGGATAGAAGGTCACGCTGTTTCCGTCATACTCTAGGCGGAAGCGAATTGGGTCTAGCATGAACTCCGATAGTCCCCCGCATCCACACGGGCATCGATATACCACCATGCCGTGTTTCATACTGATGTACACGATCCCCGGAATCAGTTCCTTCCCTTCCGTTGGAATGAACTCGACGAATTCCGGGGTTATGGCCTTGAGCCGCCCTCTCATGGCTGTTCAGTCCTCGTGATCAGATCGTTGCTCTCCATCAAGTATCGGATGAGCCAGTGCTTCTCCTCGGCCTCATACTGTCCTATGTGTCGTCTCCACGTTCCCACCGCCAACGCTGCGTTCAAGGCTCCCATGTCTGCGAGTTGCAAATCGTAATAGTCCTTCTCTCCCGCCCCTTCAACCGTAGGAATGCCTATCCGCCATCGCTCTGGGTCTTCACCCGTAAAGAAGACCTGGCAGCTTCCCCGAACTTGCCCTTGTTTAAGTTCGATTCCCATGCCGACGTCTATGAACGGTATCTTCGCCTCTACCAGTTTCTCGCACAATGCAGTGCGAGTTTCCTCCTTATCTATCGCCACAAACACGAAGTCGAGATCTTGGAATGCGTCCGCATGGTCGTTAGCCTGCCAGTATTCGGCATGGATCGTAATCCCCTTCCGCATTTGCTGGTAATGCTCTCCGAAGTATTGGGCCTTGTTCTCGCCGATGGCATCTTGACTTGCCCATCCGGGCGCTCGTAGAAGGTTTCGTCCTTCAATCACGTCACCATCCCAGATCCTGATTTCATTGACGTACGTCTTGCTCATGAGATCTAGGATCCATAGGCCCACGCCCCCCAGGCCAACTATGGCTACTCTCTGACCTCGTGCTCGGTTTCGCCAGGCCCGCATCTCCCTTGAATCCTCACCGTCAATCTCGAATTTGAAAATCCGCTCGACTTGATCCCGCTCTTCGAGTCCAACTTCTCCGGCAACTGTAGCGGTATAGACGAAGAGAGCATGCCATGCGTTCACATACTCTCCCTCGTCGCGCATGATAGAAATCACACACCGGCTAGTGTTGTCTGTCCAGAGCACATTCCCCACTGGTTCGCCGGTTGCCTGATATGCACGCCCCTCGTTAACGCCGATCAGCACAGCGGCGTGCATTGCCCCGCTCCCATTCTCCGGTGCTTTCATGGTTAGCCCATCATCTTGGGTCTCAACCAAGACTTGACATGTTCCAGCCTCTCCGTCTTTCTTGCGATAAGGCACTTCCCGGACGGAGATGCGGTTCTCGCCGACTTCAACCGCCCACCCACGCGCCTGTGCAGTTTGCCGTAGGAGGTCCTCGTAATCCGTCATGATCTCTTCGCCTCGGACTGTGACACCCGGCCGGGATCAGTCAGTCTGAACCTACGACAGGTGTGAAGGGTCAACTTTCACGCTGAAGCCATCCTCGACTTTGACAGTTTCGCCGGGCAAGATGATGTCCTTCTCTCCGTTTAGCCTTGAGTAGTGTATGGGCGGATTCCCCAAAATTGTCCGGTCGGGACTGAGTTTGTCCCATTCCTCTTTGATTTCCTCGTATTTGATCTCGTTCCGAGGCCACTTGACACTTCGACCTGCAATGACAATCTCGTAGCCTGCCTTACGTTCTTCCATCGTTCTTTCCTCCGTGAATATCTGTTTGAACTTTCCTATGGGCTGCGGGATGCTATGACAGGGACGACCATCGGGGGGGGGGGGCGTGGGACGACGGGCGGGAAATGGTCGACGCCCGAGAGGGTGGACCTCGCCCACATGTGGCAGACCTCCGGCCTCCTCATCTGGTCAGGAGACTCTCGGCTCTGCTCTGAGTACAGAAGCAGGCAGTCTGTCCATTTCGGATGGCCAGGAGGCCCGACTTCAGTAGTTGACCCCGTGCCTGCTCCCGCATGCGGATTGAAGCACCCTCGCACCTGCGCTCCTGTGGCGTCCTTCAATCCCGCAAGGAGGTGCGCGGCATGGTCCCCCCTGATGCCGCCGCCGTCAAGAGGCAGGATGTCGAGTGATTTGACGCCTTTCATGGCGAACGGTTTGTCCTCCAGGGCACTGGGGGCCGCTAGACCCATGCTAACGGGGACTTTCCAGGTTCGGCACCCTTCCTTGGTCGCCGCCGAAGCCCCGAGACCCCTGGCAGATTCGTCGGGATAGACACCTGAGCACGGTTTACACATATCGGCATTATACCATAGAATGTAAACCACCGGGAAGGAGGGTAACCCATGTTCAGCGAACGTCTCAAGCTCGCCAGAAAACGCAGTGGCCTGTCGCTACGCGCACTGTCCTCAGCCATCGACGGCCTTGTTTCAGCCCAGGCGATAGGTAAGTACGAGCGGTCAGAAATGATGCCGAGCTCGACTGTGGCCATCGCCTTGGCCGATGCCCTGGAGGTATCCCTGAGCTACCTGATGAGCCCGACGACCGTCTCCCTGGAGTCCGTTGAGTTCAGGAAACTGGCTTCGACCGGAGCGCGGGAACGAGCGGCGGTTGAAGGGGAGGTCCTCGATCACGTGGACCGTTATCTGCAGGTCGAGGAAATCCTGGGGATCGACACCACTCGGAGAGAGGGGCCTGACAAAGTTGCCCGCCGCATCAACTCCGTCGAGGACGCTGAGACGGCGGCTACCGCTCTTCGCGCCCAATGGAATCTAGGAGGCGGTCCGATCCCGGACATGACCGAGTTGCTGGAGGAGCACGGCATAAAGGTGTTCAAGTGGCAATTGCCTAAGTCTGTGGACGGGCTCAGTTGTCGCGTCCGCCGGGTGGAAGGGCCTGACGTGCCCGTCGTGGTCTGCTCTACGGAAAAATCCGTCGAACGCCAGAGGTTCACCATTGCCCACGAATTAGGTCACGTATTCCTCGACATTCCATCCGACGTTAAGGGAGAGAAAGCCTGCAATCGGTTTGCCGGGGCCTTTCTGGCACCTGAAGAGGAGCTCATGCGTGAGGTAGGACGGCGACGCGCGAGTTTTGGCTTTGCAGAGCTTATCGAGATCAAGCACATGTTCGGGATAAGTGCTGCATCTCTGGTAATGCGAATGCGTGATTTGGGGATCATCTCGGACACCACGCTAAGCGACATATTCGGAGGCATTGGAAGTGGCTGGAGGACCGATGAGCCACGTCCTCTTACCAGAACAGAGAGGCCCAAGCGTTTTCGTCGTCTTTGCTTGAGAGCGCTTGCTGAGAAGGTGATCTCTGAATCCAAAGCGGCTGAGTTGCTCAGGATGCGAGTCAGCGAGATTGATCGCATCATGGCTGGTTCGGCCGCCTAGGTGTAACAGATGAAAGTCCTCGTCAGCGACAGCTCCATCCTGATCGAATTCTCGAAGCGCGAGCTATTGGACAGGATGTTTGAACTGGAGTTTCAGTTCGCTGTGCCGGACCTGCTATTTCACGAAGAACTCATCGACCTAGGGCCATATAGCCGACAGGACCTGCTTAATTTTGGTCTCAGTGTTGAGTCACTTGACGCAGATGGCGTCGAAATGGCAATCGCCTACCAGTCCGCGAGACCAGCCCTCAGCTTGGTGGACTCATTCGCTCTCGCGCTGGCTGGGCAGCAGGGATGGCACCTCCTGACAGAGGACAGGACCATGCGAGGCGTTGCTGAACTCGAAGGCATCCTACATCGGGATGCCATGTGGGTCATCGACAACATGCTGGATGCCGGCGTTCTATCGGGACCTCAGGTCCTGGCAGCCCTTGAGGCGATGCGGAGCGATCCGAGGTGTCCAGTTCTCGAATCTGATCTGGCCATTCGCATCCGAAGGTTAAGGGGTTGAGTCTCTCTTGTTCTCGGCAGCTTGGCCGGATCTGACGTGGAGAACGCAGGGCCTTCCGCAGAACAGGGCCGAAGTAGGAGCGTAGAAGCACCAGGTGTGAAGCAGTGGGCGATGACAATCCTCAGGCAATTCGTATGGACACGAACAAGAGAAAAGTACTCCAAGGATTAGGATTGTATCTCGCTGGTGTAGTAGCGGGGGATATCGTCATAATGCCGGCTGTCAGATGGATAACCCCAATTGCGCCGGTCGCCATCTACAATGTCGCAGCAACAATGCTAGCGCTGCTCATGGGAATAGCCATGGTTTGGGCGATCTGGAAACTTGTTCGGACTGTTTGGAGCTTTCTGACCAGCAAACAACCTTGGAAGTCTCTGTGGAAGGACATCCAAGAGTGGCCGAGAAACAGAGACGACGCATTGTTTGCCGTCGAGATGGCCTGGCTGGTGGCTCTGTTCGCTACATCGGTCGTGTTCTTCACCAGTGTTCCCGAAGAGACATTCACGTCGATTGCTCCACTGGTGGCCCCGATTATGGTACTCCTTACTCTCCCTGCGTTGATTCCCTTCACGATCCAGTTCGGCATAGCGCTGTACCGTGAAACGAAACAGCAATGGGTTTCCGGCACGCGAGGCACGAGGATATATCTCCTTACCTCAGCGATAATCGCGGCTGCCGCCTACTTGATAATACTCGCTGGGGAATTCGCAGGATGGGAACATAGACTCTGGTTCTCTGACGCCTAGCCAAGTACCAGGACAGGCAGTGTCGTCTCGAAGACGCGGCGGCGAAAGCCAGAGAGGCGCTGGCCCGGTTCAGGTCAGGTCTGGGCGACCCCGGCGAAATCGCGAAATACGCCAGACGGATGGACGACTTCCTGGACCGGAGCGAACTGACCGAGCGCAGGGCCTTCATCGAGTCGTTCGTCAGGGAGGTCGTGGTCATGCCCGGGGCGGCCCTGGTTCGCTACGCCATCCCCATGCCCGACGACGGCCCGATACCTGGTAGGGTCACTGAGAGGGTGGCGCTGGACGGCTCCGCGCTGCCTGCTATCCTTATTGATGGGGACTAAACGCCCTTCCCATCCGGTGTTGGCGGCTTGCCCGCTCCTTACCCTTCATCCTTCTGATCGTGTCGGGTTGCAGCGGACTCAAGTGAACGGCTAGAGAGCTCACAAGTCGCCCGCGAATGGCATGGTCTCGGCGCTCATCCCTGCCGCCACTTTCCGAAAGGCTTTCACACTTCCCTCAAGGCTCTCTTCCAATTTCGCTTCCCCACATTTCGCACCTTGAGTGCCGCGACAAGCTCCTGTCTCTGTGCTTCCTGCACTTCCCAGTCTTGCATCGGTCCGCACCACTGGATTCGGTTGTCTCGAATTCAATAGTGACTACGGCATTCCAGATAGGGCATAATAGACTCTGACTAGACATGACTTGAGACTGAGCATTGCTATCCCAATAGACCGAGGTGCATACCAGAATGACACTCTACTCTTACACCGTAGCGACCGACAGCGGATTCGCCCCCAATCCGTTCTACGAGTCTTGTACACTCGCGTGCTGCAAGCCTGGCATACGCAGAACTGCCCAACAAGGGGACTATGTAGTCGGTATCGGACCCAAGGGATCAGGCAATCTCTTGGTCTATGCCATGCGGGTCACCGAGACTGTCGAATTCGATGACTACTGGCACGACTCGCGGTTCCGCAAGAAGCGTCCCGACATCGAAGCAGGCGGCAAACAGGCTCTCGGAGACAACATCTACCGGCTAGACAGAGCTGGCAAGTGGCTTCAGGCACCGTCTCAACATAGCCACGGTAACGAACAAGACCTGGAGATGATGCGCAGGGACATCAGTGGCCAGAAAGTCCTGATTGGTGACGATTTTATCTACTGGGGCGGCGACGGTCCACTGCTTCCGCAAAACCTTAGAGGACTAATCGCAGAGCGATACTACAGAAGCAGATCCAACGACGGATACATCCCTGACTTCATCCAGTGGTTCGAGAGTCAGCAGAAAGGCCTAGTAGGACTTCCTACCGAAGGAATACCCTCTCCTTGCAAGAGACGCCAGGTCAAACGCAAGAAGTGCTGCTAGTCTGGCACGGGTCACTTCGCACGTCCCCAAGTCGCTCTTTCGCCTATTGCCCCCAGAATCGCAACAGCTATGTTTAGTGGCCTATACGATTGGATCCCTGTTCGATTCCGGCGGACTTCTCTGAGAAAGGCTCCCAACACAGGCAAGGGATCGTCAGACTCCCCACACCTACTGGAGAAGGGCCTCCTCAGGCTGCGAGCATTGTTCTTTGAAACGTTGAAGGAAAGAGGTCGGCTGTCCCCGTTACCTGGGCTATGTCGACGAAGTTCCTCCAGACTTGTCTCCTAACTGCGTCACCGTCGACATTCCATTCCTTGGCTAGCGCTGCTTCCACGACGTTGACTCGGCCCGGCCGTCTGGGAGCCAATTGGCGTCGGTCTCCGAATGGGTGGTCAGTTTCTGTGAGGATTCTTTCCTTTGGGACTACTTTTAGGATCCTCGGTCTTGCGACCTCAGCTGCGTTTATCGAGAACCAGCAACCCAAATCAAGTGCAAGTCTTGTTTCAGCGACTGTGCCTCTCCACCAGTGCAGTACCATACCTTTTGGTCCGAACATTTGAAGCACATCTAGGAGGGTGCCCGTCGACCCTGCACTGTGGACATTTAGAATCCTGGGCCGCTCGCACGCGATCTCCAATATGGCTTCAAGGGTTGCTTTCTGAGTACTTAGGCTAACTGGGGAACGCCTATCCATTCCAATTTCGCCCACAACCGGAGTTTTCTCCACTAGTGCCCGGAATCGGTGAGGTGAGAATTCCTCGTGGCTCGTCGATACACCAGGATGGACTCCAATGCCCCACGCGACAGAGTCGTCTCTTCTATCGGCCACCATTGCGAACTCACTCAGTGACCGAGTCACGGCGATCACACATGCACCAAGATCGAGTAGGGCCTCTGGCTTGACCGAGGGCTCAATATGGGCATGAAAGTCAAGGGGGAGCATCAGTATATTTCAACAGCAGCAATCTCTCTAAAGCCACGGCGAATTAGACTGAGGACACTCTCAGGGTCGCAATCCCTAGGAAGCTCAGCCGCAAGGACATCCGCCATTCCGAAATCCCGGTTGGTGGCATAACGCATGGTCTCTATCTCTTGTAGGGCTTTCGATTTGAGGAACAGACTACGTTGAGGTTCAACTAGCTCCGTGACCAAGTATGGTGTCCGATCCTCCAGATTGGCAGACATGAATGCACCGCGACGAACTAGACATCCAAAGCAAACTCCACACTGCATACCGGGTGGCCGACCATATTGCATTGCCCAGCGAACGTGAGAGCAAGAGTGAGTCTTCGACAGTAGTTCAGACGCTCGAACGTGTCCGATAGCATCGGCCACAGTTCTAAACATCTCGCCCTTCGTCAAATCTCCAAACACGTTCGTAAACTCTGCATGAGCCCCAACGGCCTGCACAATTCCATGAAGGCGGTTTAGGAATTCTGGGTGCGTTGAGCGGGTGGACAATGCCCCTCGTCGTTCTGACGCCAGAGGTGGGTTAATGGATGTAAATCCATTCTCGGCGATCCAAAGCGGGACTGGGCCCCTAGCAGATGCTACAGCAAGCCCTAGTGCTATGAACAAGAAACTTCGGCTTCTCCGACTTGGCTCGTCACCGAATGATGCACCGCCGACCTGCTTGGCACTTCGACCGAGGTTAACTCGCACATGCGGTAGTTCAACTTCAAACAGATTCTGAAGGTCACGGACCAGCCCAGATTGAACAGCAGAGTGGCCCGGCCAGTCCCAGTGAGACATTAGGGTAGGACGTAATCCTTCAGTAAGAGCACGGATAACCCCGCACAATGAGTCGGCCCCACCACTGAATAAGCAAACCACATCTGAAGGAGGCTCCTCTTTGGTACGAGGGCGCTTCTCTTGACCAGCATTCCCAAGAGTGTCCAAAACGAAACTAGTCTTCCATTCATCGGAGGTCAGAAAGGATAGCACGGCGGCGACATCATCGCGAACCGATTCCCAGCGACCAATGTTCACCACTGGCGTAACTGTGTGGAACTCTCTTTGCCATCCCCTGGGCCTCGCGGTTGTTCGGTCCGCAAGGAATGTTGTTACTGCGAGCCATACAACATCCCGGTTCTCCACAAGGACGTTGCCGAACTCCGCTAGGTCCGGTTTGATGTTCACATGTAAGGACTGCGGCCCGTCACTGGGTCGCCGCCATATGTAATCGTCGATTGTAATTTTCTCGGGGAGTTGATTCACCCAAAGGCGCTTAATGTTCATCTCTTCACCTGAAGATGCGGCCAAGCATACTTAGCAGGGATCGAATAGCGGATTCAAAGTGTGAGGCCCGAAGGCCGTCCACTGCCAAGTCCATGCCCGCCACGCGAGCTTCTAACGTCACACGAGCTTCTTGTTCAAGTGCGTGTGTTGATTCTCCATCCCTCGAACCATTTCGCAGGAGGTCCCCGGCTTCGGTCAACCAGACCCGAAACACGTACTCTGTCACCCATTGCTTCACAAGTTCGACCGGGCTCGGAGCCTCCTCCTGTTCAATAGTCCAGCATACGAAGTTAGCATTGACTTCACGAAGCTCGGCTTCCTCAATGAGGGCAGTCCCGAACGATGCAGCATCAACAATCAGACGAGCTTGTTCAAAAGGAGTCAATGCCGTCAGATCAGCGTAGGAGAGACCAGCGTCACTAACCGATTCGGCCACGCCATTCCGAAGGCCGTAGACCCCTGCAATCGCGACGCCGCCAGAAACTGCTGCTCGACGGCGACCTCTTACTCCACCACCCCCAACAATGGTTGCACCTCCGCCGGTGCGACCATCTTCAGAGCTATCCGTGCTCTGTATTGCTTGCGACAGACGCAGCGCGACTCTCCTTAGCAGATCATTCAGGACGGGATTGTCAACAGGCATTGGGTTATTGTCCGGCACTGTCACCAGCGGATCTTCCTCCTGGTCCGAACCGCCATTATCCACACCAGTACCACCCTGGCTCGGTTGTGTATCTAACCAAGCGCCCGTGTTTGTCCGAGTGTCATTCCAACCAGGTGAACCACCATATGCACCGGATGTGCCCACTACCTCACCTCCTTCAATGCCTCGATAGCTGCCATCCGGGTTCTTTCCTGGGTCAATTCCTCTGTAGACCAATTCCTCACGATAGCGACCAACTCGGCCGGCTGGTTCTTAGCGAGCAGGGCTAGGGGAACCGGCGTCAAAATAGTCGCAGGATCCATGATGACTAACTCTTCAACTATGGTCTGAGCTACAGCTGGCTCTCCTCCAAGGCCGGAGAGGGATTCGGCCAATGCCTTCTGACGTTCAATCGTACGCTCGTGTCGAAGCTGAAATGCCACGTGACGAGCTAAAACGGCTCGTGCCCCATGCTCAAGTTTGAGGGCGCCCGAGATAGCTCCATTACGAATCGTGCTACTGTCATCCGTGAGGCGATCCGCGAGCGCACGCAATTCAGCGGGGAGTGCTGCTTCTTGAACAGTTTGGCCTCGCAACGACGCGGCCAGCAAAAGATATGCTGGCAAATCAATATCATTGAGCGGTGGAGACAATTGGCCCCATTCTATGATCTGTTCGGCGTAGTCTCCCTTTCCTTCTTCAATGCTCGTGATGTTTTCCGAAAGCGTCCCAGATGATAGCCATCCAAGCATTTGCGCAAATAAAGCGGGGTACAAGAGCTCCGCAACCATCAACTTTGAACAAGCATCCGCTTCAAGCTCTACACCTCGCGCTCGCGCGAACGCCATTCTCAGAGACAGTGCGTTGAGAAAACGCTTCAGGCGACGTGGATTGCCCTGTGTGTGGCGGTGCAGAATGGGGGCAAGACGTTCTGCCAGATTCACGTCGAGACTATGCCCTACAGGAACAAGGCCATCAAGCCGCGCAGCGAGGCGAAGGCCATGTCCCCGAGTTCCGTGTGGGCGATCAGCCAGTGCGGCGAGGTCAATAGCCTCACCTAGTAGCAGTATTGCAAGATATTCCTCGGTCAACTCAAGGCTGAGTGCAGGAATACGGAAGGGTATCTGCACGATTTTCTCCAGATATTGGTGAGCGGTGGTGGGCTGTCCAGTTGATGCAAGCTTCTGACCGATCGCTCGCGCTACATTCTCCTCATCTGCTGCAACCACGAAGGCCATTCTATCGACCGACAGGAATAGCTTGATTGCCTCAAGAGTCTCAACCACCATGTCTGGAAGTGATCGATCAAGATCGTCGACTAGAACAACCACCTGCTTGACGTCTCTCAAAGCATCTTCCGTAAGAAGGGAAGCGAACTGCTCACGGAATCCCTGAAGTGTCGGGTTTTCTCCCGGCTTGTCACTGTCGAAGATCGCCGCCAAGTCTCCGATACTCGGGATTGTCATTGTCAGAGCTGTTGTTGCTGCAAGTCTTACAGCTTTGGCAACATTAACTCGATCTTTGAGTTCCTTGAGCCGATTCGTCACGGCCTCGCGCACGCCGTCGTCACCGTGCGCCTCCTCTTCGAGTCGGTCCAAGACCGCTCCAATAAGGGTTGCCTTTGCATCCGTTGATCGGTCGTACTCCCAAGGGCTGACGTAAACAACAACAACGTTTCTATTGGTCTCCAGCTTATCCTTGAGCAATTGCAGTACAGTAGTCTTGCCACCGCCCCATGGTGCATTGATTCCTACCGTGATTGGTTGAAGTTCTTCACGAGTAATGGTGGATTCCACTGCTGCGACTATATCGGCGAACCCCAACAAGTCTACGCGACTAGGATTGTCGTCACGGAGACGCATCACGCCAAAATCATGACCAGTTGCTGATTTGCTAGTTTCCACTCAGATTCCCTATCGTTTGGTTTACGTCATACCGATGACTAGCAGCGGAAGGGTGCCCTATTCGGTCAACCCTCACCATCCCGATTTCTACCTCCCCATTTTACCCGATTTGCAGCCCTTCTCACAGACGCCCCGGCCCCTTGACAACGGGAGGCCGGTTCGTTCATGATAAGGGTAAGACCAGGTATGACCACAAGAGGCAAAAAAGAGATGCCGAGGACGAGACGAACCATAACGCTATCGCTGCCCCCTGAGATGGACGATCAGGTCAGGCGATTCATCGAAGAGGAAGACCGCACCATGAGCGAGTTCTTCCGCGAGGCGGTGCGCCTCTACATGGACGAGCAGGAGTGGCTGCGGCGCCAGCGCCGCCAACGGACCGAGGCCCGCAGGAGGGAACAGGAATGACCAAGGAGGACGCAACGATGAACTTTAGGACCGACTACACCCCCGCAGCCCTCTACGCCAGGGTGTCCAGCGACCGGCAGGACGTGGACAACTCCGTGGCCGCACAGCTGAGGGCGCTCAGGGACTACGCTGAGAAGAACGGCTACACGGTATTCCGGGAGTACGTGGACGAGGCCGAGAGCGGTCGCGTCGCCGACCGCCCCGAGTTCCGCAAGATGCTGGATGAGGCCGCCAAGCCCAAGGCCCCCTTTAGGGAGATATTGGTCTGGAAGTTCTCCAGGTTCACCCGCAAGCGGGAGCACGCCGTCGCATTCAAGTCCATGCTCAGGCGCAAGGGCATCAGGGTGGTCTCCATCACCGAGCAGGCCGAGGACACGTCCACCGGCAGGCTGCTTGAGGCCATCATCGAAGGCGTGGACGAGTTCTACAGCGAGAATCTGGCCCAGGAGGTCACCAGGGGTATGCGGGAAGCCGCATCGAGAGGATTCTGGATGTCCAGCAAGCCTCCCTTCGGCTACAACCGGGTGATGGTCCAGGACGGACCTGCGAAGAGGCCCAAACTCGACCCAGACCCCGATTCGTCCCAGGTCGTCAGGCGCATATTCGACATGTCGGAAGCCGGCAAGTCGACTCTCGACATCGCCCGAGTCCTCAACGACGAGGGCATCGCCAGCCCAAGGGGAAAGCCCTGGGGCAAGACGACCCTCCACGCAATCCTCATCAACGAGACGTACACCGGCACCTTGATCTGGGGCGTCAACGCCAAGGACGGGGCCGACCCGGTACGGGTGGACGATGCGTTCCCGGCAATTGTTTCCAAGGCCCAGTTCCACCGTGTTGCCAACCTGATGCGCTCCCGCGCGCCCAAGATCGTCAACCCACGCAGGGCGGCAAGCCCCTTCCTTCTCAGCGGGCTGGTCAAGTGCAAGTCCTGCAAGAGGGCGCTGACCGGCCAGTACGCCAAGAGCGGCAAGTTCCCATACTATGTCTGTCAGACCCTCATGAAGCGGGGCAGCGGGTCCTGCGACACCCCGAGGCTCAACGCTCGGCAATTCGAGAAGTTCGTCATCCAGAAGGTCCGCTCCAACATTCTCACCGAAGGAAACATCCGCGACCTGGTGAAGACCGTGGACGAGAAGATGGACAGAGTGGCCTCCGAGCAGCACAAGAGGCTGGAGACCATAGACGAGGAGCTTGAGGATGTGAAGCGGAAGCTGGGCCGCATCTGGCACTTCATTGAGACCGCCGACGACATCGACATGGCCGACGCCTCAGCCCGCATAAGGGAGCATAGGGACCGGCAGGAGCTCCTTGAGGACGAGGCGGCGGCGGCCAGGGCGCTCTTGACCCAGCGCCGGTCTGTCCTGGACGACGTGGACACCGTCGAGTCCTACGCCAAGGAACTGAGAGAATTCCTGAAGCACAGCGAGCTGACCGAGCGCAAGGCCTTCATCCAGTCGTTCGTCAAGGAGATCGTCGTCATACCGGACGACGCCCTCCTCAGATACACCGTGCCCATGCCGAGCGATAGCCAGATTCCAGGCAAGGCGATTGAGAAATTGGCCTTGAACGACCCGGTACTTGTTTCAGTGCACCGAAGCCCACCAGTTCGCAAGGCCAGATAGCACTTAGCCGTTGAGCGCCATATCCTCGGCGTCCATTCGGGATGTAGCACAGCCGGGCGGCCTCGTAGCACCTCTGCACGAGCTGTTGCGGAGGCTGTTGGATAGGAGGGGGAGAGGGGAAGAGCAGCAGTTGGGAGCGGACTCGGCATGGCGACTTATACTCCCATGACCGACGGCGCTGTACCGTCGGGTTCGTACTATTCGGGAATACCGAGAGGGCGAAGCGGCGAAGTAGTGGCTCTGGCTCTACCTCCCCACAAATGCGGCCTCCGCATCGGGATTGCGCCAAACAGGTAAGGGTGTGTCAAGACGGCGCTCGCGCAGTTCTGCTAGGCACTTGTACCAGCTTGATTGCCGATTCCTCAGCGTAAGACACAACCCCGCGGCTGTCAGCCTCAGATGTTGGGTCGAGCATTGAGTCCGGCAGTGAAACATCAAACTCGCGTAGCGATGGTGGAGTCACCATCTCGGGCGTCGGAAGCGGACCGGCCTTGGCGCCGGCGTTGGTGTAGATGTAGGCGCCGGTTCGGGCGTCAGGGTCGGCGTCGCGTGCGTCGTCGTCCCGTCGGACGTAGACTTCCGTGACGACGATGGCGTCCGCGTCGGCGATTGAGTGGCCTCCGACGTCGGCGTTGGGTGCGGCTGTCCGCGTCGAAGGACAGCCCTTCGGGCACCGGCGTCAGGCTGTAGGTGAACGCGCCGCTGCCCCCCCCCGCTGCCTCCGGCAGCACCACGTCGTCGATTTCCTCGGCTTCCTTGAGGACCAAGCCGCAGGTCGCAAAGGGGAAGTGCGGCGGTAGGCCGGTCTCAGGTGTTGTGGTAGCCGACTTGGCAGGAGTCGACGTCGCGGGAGTCGACGTGGCAATCTCCACTAGCGGGGGCGCCACGGCCGGCTCCACTTCGAACCTCTTTGCCAGGTACTCGCCGCAGCCTATGCTGTTGCACGCCTGTACACGCACCACCCACTCGCCATAATCGTCGACGCCGACGTTCGCGTCGGAGGACTGAACTTCCACGCCCTCGTTCAGACGGTTGCCCGGGCCCGCCACTCGCCAACGCACTAGGTAGTGCGTTACGCTGGGGAGGTCATCCCAGTCCACAAACACGCTCAACGAGCCAGGCGTGGCGTCGGCCACCAATCCCGTGGGCCTTGCCGGCAAATCGACCTACGGCTCCGGCGTCGATGTCGCAACCGGAGTTGCCTCAGGCGTCGACGTCGGGCTGGGTTCGGGGCTGGGTATGACCTCAGGCGTCGACCTCGGACTCGTCTCGGGCGTGGTCTCAAGGAGTAGGTTCGGGAGTCGGAGCCGCCGTCGGCGTAGGAGTGGGATCGTGGCCCGGTTCCGGCGTGGGCGTGACCTCCGGCGTCGACGTCGAAGTCGGAGCGGATTCGGGAATCGGCTCATGCCTCGGTGTCGCTGTCGGCGGTTCTGCTGTAGTGGATGTGGATGCGGGCGTCACCTGCGCGGGCGGCGGCGCTGCCGTAGTGGACGTGGATACAGGCGTTACCTGCGCCGACGGTATGGGCGTATGCTGCGGCGTCGGCTCCTGTGCCGATGCCGTGAGTGACGACAGCAGTACTGTAGCTGTAAGCACCGCCGAAGCAAGCATCAGGGCGGCTACCGCCGCACGCCTCACACCAGTCATTGGTGCCACTATTGCCCGCACCTACCCTGTCCCCCCTCATCTTGAGTCTGGCGACCATGCGAGCATGGGAAGCTCCCACGCCAAACCGCTTGTGGGCCGGGCGCGAACTGGGTAGGATATGGGTGTGATAGCCCCTGGCGCGACCACGAGGTAAGAGTCTGGCGCACCGGGGTGGTGTCCACCAGAGGCCCGGTTGAGGCCGGGCCTCCCCGAGCAGATTGAGAAGAAAGCCGTTTCGCCGCCCGGCGAGAGCTGAAATTCGATAAACTGGGGTTATGGAACAGCCGAATTCACGAGACGATGCTGACCAATTGGCCGGTGGACCGCCGCCCGATTTGAGGGCGTGCGTAGCCGGCCTGTCGAACGCGGTCTTCAAAGGGGTGTCGCAGGAGGTCGCGCTCTACGACCTCGCCGCCGTCGAGTTCAACCTTCTCAGGGCCTGCCTGGACTCGGAGGGGGAAATCACGGCCACCGAGCTGGCGGAGATCCTGCCCGTTGACACTTCACGCATAACCCGCCTCGTCACCATTCTGGTGAACAGGGGTCTGCTGCGGAGACGGCGTCTGCCCGACGATCGGCGCGTCGTGATGCTCAGCCTGTCGGAAGAGGGTAAAGAGATGACCTCCCGCATTCTCCAGAGGCTGGAACTGCACGACGCCGCGCTCACGGAGGGGATCGACGAGGACGATATGCGCCTCTTCGAATCCGTTACCTACAGGATTCTCACCAACTACGCCGCCATGCAGAAGCCCGACTAGCCCTGGGTCCGAGCCTACGGCCTCGCCAAAAGTCAGCCCGAAAATCGCGCCGGGGTGGTCCTTCCACCTGTCGTAGGCGCGGGGTACAGCGTCACACAACTCCCTGGTCGAAGCGCCGTACATTTATGTGCATGAGCACCTTATGGCAGTGAGCCGCGTCGAAGTAGCCGCCCTCCAACGGAAGCTGAGCCATGCCGCCAACGTGCTATTTCGCGTTGCCCTGCCCGTTCGCCGCCGCGACCGCCCTCGCCAGCTCGACCTGCGATCCCTCCATGTCCACGCCGTATGGATAAGCGGCTATCCGCCCCGCTCTTTCGGACAAATACCCAGGAAATCATACCATACGCATGTTACTTGGCTGTAACTTTTGCCCGAATCTGGCATAATTGCTCCGTTCACCCCAAATCGTGCGAAATTCCGGCAATGGCAAACCCAATATCTCAGCCCCGAAAGAAGGTGAAGAATTGGACCGACCAGACCAAAGAGACCGACGGATAGTGGAGCTGGAAGAGCGCCTCTCCCGCCTGAGCGAGGCCAGTCTACGCATCACTGAAGACCTCGATTTCAACACCGTGCTACAGGGCGTACTCGATTCAGCGCGCTCCCTCACCGGGGCTCGCTACGGCGTCGTCGCCGTGCAGGGCGACGGCGGCGCCGCTGAGGATTTCCTCTCGTCGGGGATGACCGCCGAGGAAACGGAAAGGCTGGGGACGATCCCGGGCTGGCCCAGCCACTTCGGGTACCTGAGCGCCATTTCGGACACTCTGCGCATTCCCGACCTGCTCGGCCACATCAAGTCGCTGGGCCTGCCCGAGCTGGTTCCCCCCGTCGCGGTAAGCGAGAGAGTGGCTTTCATGATGACGCCCGTCCTGCACAGCGGAGAGCGAGTCGGCAGCATATTACTCGCCGAAAAGGAACGTGGGCAAGAGTTCACACGCGAGGACGAGGAGACGCTCGTTCTCTTCGCCTCGCAGGCCGCGATGGCCATCGCCAACGCCCGCAAGCACCGTGAGGAGCAGCGGGCCAGGGCAGACCTGGAGGCGCTGATAGACACCTCCCCGGTGGGTGTGGCGGTCTTCGACGTCGCGACGGGCGCCCCCAAGTCCTTCAACCGCGAGGCTCGGCGCATCGTCGACAACCTGCGCAACCCCGACCAGTCGCCGGAGGACCTTCTCACCGTGCTGACCTTCAAGCGGGCCGACGGGCGGGAGGTCTCGCTGCGGGAGTTTCCGGTTGTGGAGGCGCTGCGCTCGGGAGAGACGCTGCGGGCCGAGGAGGTGGTCATCAGCGCGCCGGACGGACGAAGCCTCACGCTGCTGCTAAACGTCACCCCCATCCACTCCGATGAGGGCACGGTCGAGTCGGTAGTCGTCACCGTCCAGGACATGGCCGATGTCGAGGAGCTGGAGCGGATGCGGGCGGAGTTTCTGGCGATGGTGAGCCACGAACTCCGGGCGCCCCTGACCTCCATCAAGGGCTCCGCATCCACGGTGCTGGACTCGTCAGTGGACATGGATCCCGCCGTGGTGCGCCAGTTCTTCCGCATCATCGCCGACCAGGCCGACCACATGCACGCCCTGGTCGGCGACCTCCTCGACGTTGCCCGCATCGAGACGGGCACGCTGCCGATCAATCCCGAACCAGCCGAGGCGGCCGTGCTCCTGGACCGGGCGAGGAACGCCTTCAACAGCTCGGGACGCAAGGACACCCTCACCATCGACGTCGAGCCGGGCCTGCCCCTGATCATGGCGGACAGGCGGCGCATCGCGCAGGTGCTGGCCAACCTGCTGTCCAACGCGGCCCGGCACTCCTCGGAGTCTTCGGCCATCAAGGTGAGCGCCGCGATGCGAGACGTACACGTCGCGGTCTCGGTGGCCGACGAGGGGCGGGGCATCCCGGCCGAGAGGCTGCCGCACCTGTTCCGCAAGTTTTCCAGGGTGCAGTCCGAGGACCAGGGAGGCGACACTGGCCTGGGCCTGGCCATCTGCAAGGGAATAGTGGAAGCGCACGGCGGTCGCATCTGGGGCGAGAGCGACGGGCCAGGCCTCGGCGCCCGCTTCACCTTCACCCTGCCGACGGTGGAAGAAGCGAAGAGCAGCGCGGCGAGCACGCTCGCGCCCCTCTCAGCCAGGGCCCGGCGGCGCGCGCAGAGGGACGCGAGGGAACAGGTGCGGGTCCTCGCGGTGGACGACGACCCCAACGACCTGCGCTACATCCGCGACACGCTCGTGGCGGCCGGATATGCACCGATAGTCACCGGGGAGCCGGATCTGGCGGTTCGCCTCGTGGCGGAGGAGCGGCCCGGACTCGTTCTGCTGGACCTGATGCTCCCGGAAACGGACGGCATCGAGTTGATGAAGAAGATTCTGGACATGTCGAACGTGCCGGTCATCTTCCTGTCCGCCTATGGACGGGAAGATCTCATCGCCACCGCCTTCGACATGGGGGCCGCCGATTACGTCGTCAAGCCATTCGCTCCATCGGAGCTCGCCGCGAGGATCAGGGCGGCCCTGCGCAAAAGGGTGACCGCCGAACCGTCGGAACCCTACGTGCTGGGCGAACTGACCATCGACTACGCCCACCGCAGGGTGACGCTGGCCGGCCGCCGGCTGGTGTTGACCCCGACCGAGTACGGGATGCTGACGGAGCTTTCGGCCAACGGCGGGCGCGTGCTCACATACGAGCACCTGCTGGAACGGGTCTGGAGGGAGACTGACTACGACGAACCCAACCTGCGGCCCATGCGAACCATGGTCAGCAAGCTCCGGCGCAAGCTTGGCGACGACCCCGCCGATCCTACCTACGTCTTCACCGAGCCCCGTGTCGGCTTCCGTATGCCCAGGGGCGAGACGGAGGAGCCGGAGTATTCCCCCGAAACTCCCTGAGAGAGTACCGCAATGACAGAAGACAGCCGCTCACGCAGCGACACCGGGCCGGCCTACGGGTTCGCCAGCTCCTCGAACAGCTCGCGCCAGCCGTCGTCCGACTCCGGCCCGTACGTCAGATCCGCCACGATAACGCCATTAGCGTCCAGCGCCATGTAGCCCGCCTGCTGCCTGACCTTGTACGTCCCCAGCATCTCCGTATCCGCCAGGGTCATGTCCCATACGAAGTCATGGCTGTCTATGTACGACTGGATGTCCGAGGCGTCCTCGCCGGGATCGACGCCCACGCCCACGATATCGACGCTGTCCGCAAAGTCGGGGTGTATTCCCCTGAGTTGCCTCAACGAGGCACGGCAGGACGGTCACCACGTTGTGTAAAAGTAGAGCACCACCGGGCGGCCCTCCAGGCTGGCCAGCGTTATGCTCTCGCCGTCGTGGCCGGTCAGCATAAAGTCCGGCGCGCGCTGCCCAACGTCCAACCCCACCTCCACCGACGGGGCGCTCTCGGCCATCGCCGCTGTCGGCTCAGGCATGGCCGTCGCCGGAGCCTGCGTCGCCGTCGCTGGAGCCGCCGTCGCCGGCTGGGTCATCGCGGCCGCAGTCGGCTGTGCCGGGGCCGTGTCCGACGCCGGCTCGTCGCTGCCGCAGGCGGCCAGCGCCGCCGCGGCCGCCGCCACGCACGAGACGAGCCACACCCATCTCCATCTCTTCACGAATGCTCTCATTCATCCATCTCCAAAGTTAGTATGCCTACATCATACTAGTTTTCCCGCCGCACTCGCTATCCCATCCCCCGATTTCGCCAACGGTCTTGAACCCCTCGTACATCCGTGCTACTCTCGCCTCCATGACACACCCTCACTCCAACCGCCAGCCGCGGAGTCCCCGCCTGCGCCTCGCGCCCGCTGTCCCATTTCGGTTTCATTTCGGGCGCTCTGGATGCAAATGCCATCCGATCCGCAACTCCCAAAGCCTCGAATCGCCGCCGCTCTCAGCTACGAAATGAAACGAAATGAAGCGATTTGCATCACTTTTGGCCAAAATCACCCTCTCGCGACCGGTACTATCAGGGCGCCCTCGCGATCCGGGGGTGTGGGACCGCCGCCAATTCGTCGGATGTGATGCCCGCGAAACGCCCCGGACGGTACGGCCCCAGCACCGCGTCCGCCGGCGCTCCGCCGCAGATTTCCTGCGCCGCGAGCTGGCTCAGCGCCGGGGCCAGCGTGACTCCGCTGTGAGTGATAGCCACGTACAGGTTCGGCGCCTCATCCGCGAAGCCCATCACCGGGTAGCCGTCCAGCGGCATGGGACGCCAGCCCACTGGAACCGGAACCGCGCTCGCACCGTCCAGGCCCGGCAGGTAGCGGCGCGCGCGGGCCAGCAGATCGTCGGCGTGGGCCTGGGAGTCGTCTTCCGCCAGACTCTCCTGGTCACCCTCGCCAATCATCACTCGCCCGTCGGCGCACTGCCTCAGGTGTATCTCCGGCCGGCCGCTGTCCAGCGGCGGCGCGTACACCACCGGCACGCGCTCCAGCAGACGCGGCAGCGGATTCGTCCGCATCACCACGCCGGGGCTTCTCGCCTGCGGCACGCTCACACCCGCCAGCGCGGCCAACCCCGTCGTGCCAGTTCCCGCGGCAACCACCACCGCATCCGCCTCCAGGTAGCCCGAGTCCGACACGACGGCCCGGACACGGCCATCGCCGCCCCGCTCGAACCCCGTGACTTCCGTATCCTCGAGCACCTCGCAATCCAACTCTCGCAGCCGCCGCAGGCACGCGTCCACCACCATCTGCGGCTCCACCTGGCCCTCGTTCGGGCTGTACTCGGCGGCCGCCACCTCCCCCACGTCCAACCCCGGCTCCAGGCGCTCCAGCTCGTCCACGTCGATCAGCCGCGTCGGGTAGCCCCAGCTCTGGAGCAGCCGCACTCTCGCCGCCAGCCGCTCCGCCGCCGCCGCGTCCGACTCCCACGAAACCTTGCCGCCCCAGCGAAGCCCGACGCTATCCGGGTCCCCGTCGTCGCCAATCGCGACCGCGAAGCGGGGCCACATCTCCATCGAGCGGCGGTTCAGGTTGTGATAGCCGACCGGCTCCTTGCCGCCCGCGTTTATCCACGCGAAACTGTGGCTCGACGCCCCGTGCCCCGCCCCGCCCTTGTCGACGAGCACGACGCGCACTCCTCGCCGCGCGAGGCGCCAGGCAATGGCCGCGCCCACAATCCCCGCCCCAACGACGGCTACTTTCCTCGGCTGTTCCGGTATCAACATCGACACGTCTCCACGTTTTTGGTCAGGGATGGTGATTGCCAAAAGTCCCTTCCCCCTCGCAGGGGGAAGGTTAGGATGGGGGTGAACACCCTCTGCTCACGACCTGGAATTGTAGACCGTGTACGGCTGCGCGTCCCTCGGCAGCGTCCCCTCGTAAAACCGCCGCAGATGCGGCTCCACCAGCCGCGCCACCTCTCTCCTGTCCGCCTCCTGCGCAGTAAGCGGACGGTCCAGCGCGCCCCTTATCTCCTCGAACAGGGCGTCCCTGTCGAACCTCGTCGGCTGTCCGTCGCGCAGCACCACCTCGCCATCCACCAGCACCGTGTCCACGTCGATGCCGCGCCCGCGATGCACGAGCGCGTCCACAACCGACACCTCCGGGTCCAGGTACGGCTCCTCGATGTTCCGCAGGTCCAGCAGCGTCATGTCGGCCCGCTTGCCCGGCTCCAGCGTGCCTATCCGGTCCCCAAACCAGCTTGCGTAGGCCCCGTTGACCGTCGCCATCTGCAACACCTGGTAGGCGGTCGGCGGCTCCATCTCCACGCCGGGCACGCGATGAATCCTCAGCACCAGCCGCATCTCCTGGAACAGATCCTTGTCGTCGTTCAGCCCCGCCTCGTCGCTGCCGATTGCCACCTTGACGCCCGCCGCCAGGATACGTCCCATCGGCGCTATCCCGCTCTTGAGCCTCAGGTTCGAGCTGGCGTTGTGGCAGATGTTCGTGCCCGTCGCGGCCATGATCTCCAGGTCCTCGTCCGTGATCCAGACGCTGTGCCCGCACGTCACCTCCGGCCCCAGGAACCCGAGCTCGTGCAGATGTTGCAGCGGCGTCTTGCTCCAGGCCTTGTAGCCGTACAGCTTCTGGTAGACCGTCTCCTGAAGATGAACATGGATTCCGGTGCTGAATCGCCCCGCCAGCTCCTTCAGCGCCACCAGCAGTTCGTCCGAGCACCGGTGCACGTTGCTGGGCGCCATCGTCACCTGCACCCGCTCATGGCGGTTGTTGCCGTACTTCCGGCAGATCTCCTCCAGTATCGGCATCACCTCATCGACGGGCCGGTAGCTGGGCGCCATCAGCGCCCGGTACCGCTCCCCCAGGTGTCCCGGCAGTCGTGAGGCGAAGTCTTCCTCGCCGCCGTCCGCGCCCGCCACCATGGAGTTCTGGTCCGCCACCGACGGCGCGTAAGACACCCTCATCCCGGAGGTCTGGTAGGCTCCCACCACCTTGTCGGCGATGTCCATGCTCAACGGCCCAAAGCCCCGCGGCGGCGAATGAATCGCCTGCACCGTGGTGGTCCCCGTCTCTATCATCTGGAGCGCTCCGTATAGTTGGTCCAGGTATGGGTCGATCAGTCTCGTCCCCACCCTGGCGAGGCTCCACATCTCCAGGGGCAGGTCCGGCGCTCCCATCTGGAAGGGCGTAAGGCCCACGTGGAAGTGGTCGTTCACCAGCCCCGGCATCACGATGTGATTGGGCGATCCGACGACCTCCGCTTCCGGATGCCGACGACTCAGCTCGCCATAATCGCCCACCTCCTCGATCCGCCCGTCCCGCTCCAGCACCGCGCCGTCGGCTACGACATCCGCCGACCAGGCGTCGTTGACCTTGCGGACGACGTATTTTCCTCTCACCAGCGACATCGCCATTTCTCAACCTCCTGCGAAGGGTTTGAGACCTGTTTCGGCTCGCGGTCTTTGCCCTGGGTCTGCGGCAAGTGTCCGGCCCATGTTCCAGGAATCCCCGGTGTTCGTCAACACCGGGCCGGCGAATACCAGGTCGGCGTCTACTCTATAATCTCACCATGACTGCATTAGCCTTGGTGCTGGTCCTGCTTTCAGCCTTCTGCCACGCCGGCTGGAACCTGCTGCTGAAACGCGCCGGCAACCAGGAGATATTTGCCTGGGGACTCACTGTGAGCGCAAGCGTGACGCTGCTTCCATTGGGTGTCCTCCTGTTCTGGCTGCACCCGATAACCGGACCGGGCTACTGGCTGGTGCTGGCCACCGTCTTGATCCACGTCTTCTACTTCATCTTCCTCGGAAAAGCCTACTCCAGGGGCGACTTGTCGCTGGTGTATCCCGTGGCCCGGGGCATGGGACCCATGCTGGTCCCGGTCCTGGCGGTAGCCCTGCTGGGCGAGCGCGTGACGCCACAGGCGGTGCTCGGCATCTCGCTCATCATCGGCGGGATATTCCTGGTTTCCTGGTGGGGCCGTTTCCGGCAGATCATCAGCCAGCCCGCAATGCTCCTGCGCGACGCCGGCTTGGGCTACGCCGTCGTCACGGGGGTCACGATAACCGCGTACACCCTGGTGGACAAGCAGGGCGTCGGGCACGTCCAGCCGTTCCTGTACATGTACCTGCTCACCTTGGGATCGGCTATCGGACTTACCCCGTACATCCTGTACGCGTGGGGGCCTGGCGCGACGAAACTGGAGTGGACGACGAACGCCTGGCTCATCATTGCCGCGGGGCTGCTCGCATTTCTGGCTTACGGTCTCGCACTGACCGCCTTTTCCCTCTCCCAGGTCAGCTACGTAGCTCCCGCACGTGAGGTCGGCATAGTAGTCGGCGTACTGATGGGCGTATTCATCCTCAAGGAGCCGTTCGGCCGGGGCCGGCTCCTGGGCTCCGCCGCAATCGTCT
This sequence comes from Dehalococcoidia bacterium, assembly GCA_034422735.1. Taxonomy (GTDB): domain Bacteria; phylum Chloroflexota; class Dehalococcoidia; order Lucifugimonadales; family CATOSD01; genus CATOSD01. The sequence continues at coordinate 25,370 of DAOUJL010000020.1, forward strand.
TGGGGCTGGCCCTGATCACACTATCTCCCTAGTCTCGCGGCCGCAGGTTTAGCACGTCCGGCCTCACTGTCCTGTATTCGTTCTCACTCTCGGCACCGCTAACTTCGTCATTATCTGAAACTGCTACAAAACATGTACCAAATCTCCTATAAGCACCCTGGCTGCCGTCCGTAGAATTCGCGCAATTCGCCAGGCCTTTCCCTCATACATACATACGCTCCACCGAAAGCAGTGCTCCGTACTCCCCCCTCGGGAGAGCGTCCGGATTGGTGGAAGCCGGCTGCAATTGCCGGAACCCAGCCAGTCTCCGGCCACCACTTCTGATGGGCCTCCTGGAAGTCTTGTGAACAAAGCCAGTCAGTCGACAGCGGCGTCGCGCAGCGGCGGCCTCCGGCCGGTCAAAGGAATCCCGCCACATATAGGCGGAGTCCTCGGCCTGATTGCCGCCCTAAGCGTCGTTTCAGTTTTGACTATGATGATGACCGGCAGCGTACTCGGCCATGAAGGCGACATGGTGCACGACCACGTTTGCACTGAGGACTCCGAGCACGACTCGACCGGCCTCCACATGCTATATGTCAGCACTCCGCATGAGCTCATCAATCCAAGTGCCAACTCGCACGTAAGCGCCGTCAGTGGTGTCTCCAACGTCTCGGTTAGCATGGTCTCCAACACGTTTGACTACCTCGGTTCAGAAGTCACGGTCAACGGCGACGAGAACGTTTACACGATCACCTACGTGGTTAACAGTTTACCGGGTGTGCTGAACATCTGCTGGATGGATGGGATTGGATTCTGGTACCCCATTTACATGGACGGCGGTCGCGATGGCAACGGCGACGGCAACACGAACACGAACACCGACACCAGCACGTCCACCGACACCATTGGCTCCGACACCGACACCAGCACGTCTACCGAGACCATTGGCTCCGACACCAACACCAGCACGTCCACCGAAGCCGTCGGCACATCCACCACCGACACCAGCACGTCCACTGAGAACATCGGCACCAACACCGACACGGGCAACACCCGCGATGTCATCAGCGTCGAGCCCATCGTCCTCCCAGATCAGAACACAGACCCGGGTCCGGCCCCGAAGTCGGCTGACGGTCCCACTCCAACGCCTACCTACAACAAACCCAAGTCAACAAAGACGCCCACGCCGTCGCCAACGGCCACGCCAACTCCAGTCCCATCACCAACCGCTATCCCCTCACCAACGCCCACGTCGTCGGTGACGGCCACCGCGGTACCTGTGATTGCCCGCGTGTCGACGAGAGACGCAACCGCGACGCCGAGGATCGCGCGCGCGCAGTCTCAGATCCCCACGGCGACACCCACGCCGGTGCCCGACACACCCTCCTATTGGTACCCGACCGTTTTCCCAACACCCACGCCGACGTTCACGCCTGGGCCAACAGCCACGCCGACGCGTAGACCGATTCCGGCTATGAGCTCAACGCCAACACCAACGCCGACAGAATCCGATTCGGCTACGTTCGCCCGCGGCGTTCCGCCCACTGCGACGCCGACTCCGCCGGGCCTGGCTACCCCAGGCGGCCCGATTGGCCCGGCCGTCGACGACACGCCGCAGGGAGAAGATGGGGGCCGCGGCGGGTTAGCAGAGGAGGTGAGGGAGCGCGGCTCACTGCTCGCTGCACTGGTCGCCGCCGGCATAGTAATCGGTGGCGCCATCGTATTCCTGCTCTGGCGGCGGCGCTTGTACTCGCGGTAGTGTAAAGCCCGGTTAAGACTGCCCTGCCCCGCCCGCAGGAAGCGCCTGCCAAGATCCAGTTCCCACGTCAGCCCCGCAACGTAGACCAGCGCAAGCAATGCGGCCACGCCCAGCCCCGGGAAACTGACGCCGCAGGCGGTGCTCGGCATCTCGCTCATCATCGGCGGGATATTCCTGCTTTCCTGGTGGGGCCGTTTCCGGCAGATCATCAGCCAGCCCGCAATGCTCCTACGCGACGCCGGCTTGGGCTACGCCGTCGTCACCGGGGTCACGATAACCGCCAGCCGGGGTCGGCTCTTGGGCTCCGCCGCAATCGTCCTCGGGCTGGCCCTGATCGCGCTTGCCCCCTAGTTCTGCGGCCTCACGGCCCAAAATCTGCCCCGCCCGCCCTCGCTCTCCTCGCCGCATTCCCGCTCCCGGCGGCGCTGACGCCCCAAGATATTTGAACTGTTACAAAAAAAGTCCGGGATTACCTGTAAACTCCGCAACCGTCGTCCGTAGAATTCGCGCCACGCATCTACTCTCGAACACTCCACCGGAAACAGCGTTTCGCTCTCCTCCGGCCGAGCGTCCGGATGGGCGGGCTTCAACTGCCCTCACCGGATACACGGCGGTCTTCTGGCTAGCTGAATTGGAGTGACCCGGGTCAGGTTAGGCTCAGTAAGGAGATGTCGTGAAAGCAACCAGTCAACCAGCGACAGAGCCGCGCCGCGTCAGCCGACGCCCGGCTAAGAGATTCCCCGTTACTATAGTTGGAGCAGCCGGCCTGGTTGCCGCTGTAAGCGTCATTTCGGTTTTGACCCTGATGACGACCGGCAGCGTACTCGGCCACGATGGCGACCGTGAGAACGATCACGTCTGCACGAGTGGCGCCGAGCACGAGTCGACCGGCCGACACATGCTTTATGTCGGCATTGCCCATGATCTCCTGTCTCCCAGCCAAAACTCACACGTGAGCGCCGGCAGCGGCGTCTCCAACGTCTCGGTCAAGAAAATCCCCAACACGTTCGACTACCTCGGACACACAGCCACGGCCCCTAGCCACTTGAACGTGTACGCGATCACCTACACCGTAACCAGCCTGCCTGGGGTGTTGAACATCTGCTGGGAGCTGGGATCTCATCTCTGGTACCCGTTTAGGATTGGCGGCGATGGCGATGGCAACACCGACACGGACAACGACCGGAGTCCGACGCCGGGGTCGACCGATAGCCCCAACGCAGCTCCCACTTACACCCCCATGCCGACGGAGACCCCAACGCCAACATCCAGGCGCTCGAATTCCCGCAGGACCAGGCGAGGGCCGTTCGACTTCGAAACGCCCACGCCCACGCCATCACCCACCGCGGTACCCGCAATTGCCCGCGCGCAGTCGCAGGCGCCCACGGCGACGCCCACACCCACCGCGGCCCCGGTGATTGCCCGCAAGCAGCCGCGGGCCCCCACGGCGACGGCGACACCCACGCCGACGCCCACCATTCCTGTCTACTGGTACCCGACCGTAGTCCCGACGCCGACTGCTACCCTCACGCCCGGGCCAACATCCACGCCGACTCGCATACCGATTCCGACCATGACCGCCACCGCCACTCCAACGCCCACGCCTACGCCTACGCCGGATGACTCCGATTCTGTGTCGTTCGCACGCTCCATCCCGCCCACGCCGACGCCGACACCCCAGGGGTTGGCCGCCTCGAGCGGCCCGAAGCACACCCCGGCCCCGGCCCCAGCGAGAGAGGACGCGCAGAAAGAGGACCGGGACGATCCCGGCGAAATCCGCACTCTGATTGCGGGGCTAACCGCCACGGGCATAATCATGTCCTGTGGCATATACATAGCGTTCATGGTATGGAGATGGAGACGGAGAAAGCGCCGGTTCTCGCGCTAACGCCGGGAAACACCTGGCATACACAGCGGCGGTCGCCCGCCCTGGGATACCCCACTCCCCGCCCGTGACGCCCTGGGGGCAATGTCCCTCTCTCTGAGCGGTCTCCAGCGAACCGGCGACGCGAAGCGCTCCGGCTGGGAGCTTATCCGATGAGTCCCTTCCCCCTCGCAGGGGGAAGAGCCTGCCCTGAGCCTCCGAATGGGTTAGGATGGAAGTGAAGAACAGGTTGTCGGATAGGCTCTAAGACTGCTCTGCCCCGCGTTCGACCAGCCTGGGCCGACCCTCGTCGAACTCGGTCATGACAATCTCGTCGGGCGTAGCGATACCGCCGGACAACACCATGGTCATGGCTTCCTGAACGCTCAACTCGGTATCGTACACCTCGTCGATCGGCAGTATGGCCACCCATCCGGAGTTGGGAGTAGGAGCGGTGGGAACGTACACGACTCCCATGCGAACCCCATCTTTGCCTGTCGTGATCGCGGTGAGAAACCCGAGCATCCACGTCCCTGCCCTGGGATACTCGATAATCACGACCCGCTTGAACCCGGACGGCCCTGAGCCTGAAAACGACTGGATCAGTTGGCGCGCGGGGGAGTAGACGATCTTGACGATAGGCAGCGACATCAGCACGCGCTGGCCCGACCCCAGAAAGCGCCGGCCAAGATCCAACTCCCACGTCAGCCCCGCAACGTAGACCAGCACAAGCAAGGCGGCCACCCCCAGCCCCGGGAAGCTGACGCCGGTGGTGGTCTCGATGGATGGCCTGAGTACGCCGTCGATAAAGTCCCAGACCCATTTCAGTATCACGAACGTGATCACTATGGGCACCAGCAGCAGCACGCCCTCGACCATCGTTCGCCGGACGTGAAGACCCGCCCTCGCCTTGGCGAAGTAGAAACGCCACTTCAGGCGGCTTCTCAACTGGTTCATCTCACCACCTCGTTTCGGTGGCTGGACTCTATGCGCCGACTGCGGCCCCGACGCGGGTGGGTACGACGAGGACCGGGTTCCCGGTCTTCTTTATCAGCCCGTCTGACACGCTGCCAGCGATTCTGCGTCTCAAGCCGGATCTGCCATTGTGGGTTACCGCGATCATGTCGTGCGACGACTCGTCGAAGGCCCCGAGGATGCACTTCTTGGCGTCTCCCTCGAGCAGCACGCACCTGGTGTTCAGCCCCTTGTAGCTGAGGTCGTTGGCTATTGTGTCGAGGTAATCGTCGGATTGCTCCGCAGCCGCTCCCGGTCCGGACACGAGGAGCACAGTCTCTTTCAGCGCCGCATATGCGTGCTCGTCGCCGTCGTGATCACCGTCTCCACTCCGGAAGGACGCCGTCGGACTCTCAAGGAACGCCGGCTCCTTGCCGATCTCATTCACGGCCCGCACGAGAACGATGTCGAACCCCAGCCTGGCCGCCAGGAACTCCACGTGAGGCAGCGCGGCCTCTGCCTCCGGTGTACCGTCGAGCGCCACGTACACCCTCGAAATATCGACCGCTTCCGCGGTCGAGTCTGCCGAAATGGTGGGGTTGACCACCAGCACCGGTACCGGTGCGTCGGCGATTACGTCCTTCGTCACGCTGCCAGCCAACGTCTGCGCCAGCAGCCCCCCGCCGTGCGTCGACATCGCTATCAGGTCGCAAGCCAGCCGCCGGCACGTTTCCACAATCGTCTCCGCGGGCGAACCGAACTCGACCAGCGTATCCAGCCTGACGCCCCGACTCCTCATGGACTCGACAAGGCTCTCCAGGCGCAGCTCGACGTCGCTCTTCGCACGCTCGAAAATCTCCGCGGTGTCGGGCCCCTTCTCCGTCCGATCGATTGGGATGACGGATAGGAACACCACCTCTGAAGCGAGCCTGTCCGCGAGCCACGTCGCATGAGCAACGATCCCGCTGGCAATGTCTCGGTCATCGGGGTTGATTGGAACCAGGAACTTGGTAAACATGATGCTTCCCCCAGCTCTGAGACTCAGATGGAAACAACACTAATGAGTGCGGGAGAGCGCCTGGATGGAGGCGCCCGCCCGGTCCGGATTCGAGATCGACACCCTGGGAGCCAGGGTGCTCCCCCTCGGCGCGGACACTAGCTGACGCTGCCGACCTTTTCGGGCTCGGCATGTCGGCCATTGGTCGCCCCGTTGCTGTGCTGACCTCCGATTTGATCATCCTCGCCGCCGCCCGCCGGCTCCTCCGCCTCTGCGGCGCCCTTCGCTCTCGCGCCCAGCGGAAGTCTTTCGCCGGCCAGCTTGGCTATCGGCTTGACCTTCTGCCCCACACTCGACGCGGCGCCTCTAGCGGCCTTCTGGACCGGCTGGGAGCGCCGGACAATCTCCTCTCTGGTCTCCGACCCCTTTCGAGGGGCAAAGAGAATGCCCGCCACAACACCGATAGTCACTCCGATCACACCAACCATTGCAAACAATAGCTTCCGCATGGTTTCACCTCCACTGTAGTCCAGTCTTCCCATCTGCTTACGGGCTCGATGTTTCCGTCGAAGCCCACCCGCTTACACTCGTCCTTCTGTCGGCACTCGTACCAGCTTGAAGCTCGGCTCCCCGGCCTCCGACAGGTCCATTACCAGTTCCGCTTCGCCGTCGAACCGTTCCATCAACCGCCGGCTTACCGCCAGGAGCAGCGTCCCCTCTTGCTCTCGGAGGACCAAGTCGTCGTCCTCAGGCTGGCCTACCGTCAGCGAGGCGGCATCCAACTCCTTCAGGCGGGGAACGCCACGGTCTGCATGTTCAGCGGCGAGCCCGGCAAGAGTCTCTCGCGCTTCTTCCGACACGGTTAGACTGAATTGCCGCATGTTTTGCCGTCCTTAACTCCACGCCCTTCCCTACTGGCGGCTGCCGTAGCTGTACAACAGCCCGCATACGAATCAGGACTAAGCGTACAGGCGTGTTCGGAGCGGCACATCACCCAAGCGGGCTATTTTGGCTATCCCGGCAGCACTGTTGCGGGAGTACGCCAAGCGAGTAGTCTCTTAGCGTTACGCGGGCTAGACAACGCTACGGCAGTAGTAGAGGAGTCACGCGAGACGCGCCCATCGAGCTAGTCTGAGATGGCCATCTGTTCGCTCTCGGCGTGGAGCGCATACGCGGTCAGTTCCTGGCGGTTGCGGAGGTTCAGCTTGCCGTAGATGTTGCGCAGGTGCACCTTCACGGTGTTCTCGGCTATGACGAGCGTCTCGGCAATCTCCCTGTTGGTATCCCCTCGCGCCACAAGATTCACGACCTCTACCTCCCGTTCGGACAGACCGTCGCTGGTGTCGTTCGAGTTCGCACCGGCCAAGTCGGAGAGGTCCTTCGCTGCCGGCCCGGCGGCGATGACGTGTCCGCCGGCTATCAGCTTCAGCTCCTGGACTAGTTCGTCCGCGTCGCCTTCCAGCGAAAGGTAAGCCCGGGCTCTGGACTCCACGGCTCGCTTGAGGAACCTGGCGTCCCGCGAGTCCGTCAGCACCACGACCGCGGTGCTCGGAGAGACCGCGGCTACCCGGCCGACCAGGCTATCGAGGTCCAGGCCGGGAATGGCCGGGTCCACCAGAAGGAGCTCGGGCTTCGCCTTCACCGCCACTTCCATTACCTGGTCTCGCTCGGTCACCTGCGCGGCCACCATGAACTCGTCCTCCTGTCCCAATAGAAGAGACAGCGCCTGCGTTACTGCGGCGTTCCTGTTTGCAATCGCGATTCTAGTAGCCATAATCCCCACACCCCGCGGCGTCTCCGCGATACCCTGTCCGATTAGCTCCGCCTAATTATTCTGTCGTACCACTGTTTGTAGTAAAAGGGTAACGCATAGAGCAACAACTCAGTCAATGTAAGAAAGGTTTTATATGTGTACAAAATAGGCGTGGAGTGGGTCAGGAGCATTAGCCCAGCTACTTCTGAGGTGGTAGACGAACATTGTGCCGGCGTTGCGCCCACGCCATGCCTATGCTTCCGGAAAGTTGCTGCTGTTCCCTCCACCGGCGCAGGGCTTGGCGGCGCACGCCGCCCGCTTGACACTGATTTGAGCCTCTCGGGATAATGGCTCGGGCAGTGCGCCGGCTCTTCTACCCCAGCCGGCAAGGTCCGCAGTTGCGGCGCCACCCCGTGATAGCAGCGACATTTCCACGGCCTGAATCGCGGCGCTTGGCCTTGCCCGCTCAACCCTGGTTCGGTGCCGCCAACGAGCAGGGGCTATCAAAGGAGCAGATGTCGTTTCGGAACTCTACGAAGCCCTCTTTTCTATCGGCCTGCTGATCATCGTCGCCAAGCTATTGGAAGGTGCTTTCAAACGATTCGGCCTCAACTCCATAATCGCCTACGCCACAACCGGGGTCATACTTGGACCCATCACCGGATTAGTGGATACGAGCACCGATGTCGAGCTTGTTCTGAGCATAGGCATTTTCATCTTCTTCTTCCTCATCGGCCTGGAAGAGCTGGACATCAAGGGGTTCTTCTCAGCCATTCGCGGCCGACTGTTTCTCGCGTCGGCATTGTCGGTAACCATATCGCTGCTGGTATCCCTGGCCGTTACCACCGACTCGCTTTTCGATTCGAAGCTGGACCTCGACTTCACTCAGGCCCTGGGACTGGCCGGCATTCTATCGCTCTCCAGCCTTGGCGTGGTCGCCAAAGTGCTGATCGACGAGGGACGCCTCAGAGAGCCCGTGGGCGTTCAGATCTTCACTGCCGTGGCTATCGTCGAGCTCATCATTCTCTTTGTCATCGGATTCGCCATCAGCGAGCACTTCTACGCGGGAGAACAGGGTTACACTCTCGACGTGCTCAACGTATCGACTATCGTTTTGCAGATCGTGGGCTTCACAATCGCGACTTGGCTATTTTCGACCAAGGTGCTTCCCAGGCTCATCGTCATACTGCACCACTTTCTTCAGGTCCCTCAGCTCTCCTTTGGCGTGTTGCTGGGAGGGCTTTTTCTGGTCGTGGTCGCGGCGGAACGCGTGGGACTTCACGGCTCCTTGGGCGCGCTCCTCTTTGGCGCGGCTCTGTCCATGCTGCCGTACCAGGTAAGGCACGACATAATGCCGGGCATGAGGGGCACGGCGGAAGGATTCTTCGTCCCCCTGTTCTTTGCCTCAGCCGGTCTGCATCTGAGCCTCGAGTTTCTTGCTCTGCCGCTGGAGACGATCCTAGCTCTCGCCCTGATACCCCTCGCCGGTAAGTTTGTCGGCTCGTTCCTCGGCGCCTACGTCACCCGGCTCGATGCCCCTTTCGCTACCGCCGCGGGCCTTATGGCTAAGGGAGTAGCCGAGATTGCCATACTGCTCCTGTTGTTCCACACAGGTGCCATCGACAAGGACGTGTTCTCACTGCTCGTGCTTCTGATGTTCGGCTACATTCTGCTGACGCCGATGGGCATCAGTTACGCGCTCAAGAAGCTCAGGCGCGCCGAGCCCGTTCCTACGAACGGCCAAGTGCCGCCGTCACTGGTTCGCTTCGCCCTGGAAGGCATCAGGGTGCGGGACATCCTGGATTCCTCTCGGACCCACCCCGAGCACTCGCTGACGGTCAAGGCCTTCGTGGAAACCTGGCTTTTCCCGGAACAGCACGACTACGTCGTCGTGAATCGGGGCAAGCTGGCCGGCATAGTGTCGCTAAGCATGTTGCGTTACCTTCCCCGAACCGAGTGGGAAGGGACTTCACTGGAAAGGGTGCTGCGTCAAGTCACGCCGAATGCGCACGCCGACGAACTGGTGGAAGACGTACTCCAGCGCATGATCGAGAGTTCTCTAACCGTTCTCCCAGTCGTCGACAAAGACACCGGCGACCTGGTTGGTTCTATCTCCAGCCACGAAGTGGTGGAAATGATCACGCTGCTCACCACGGGACAGGAGATCTGACCCGCCGCGCTCCCACACACAGCCAAGTGCCCCCCGTCCGCTCGCCGCGAGTCCTGTGGCCTACTCGCGGCGCCTCAGCTTGGGGTCCAGCGCGTCGCGCAGTCCGTCGCCCACCAGGTTGATGGACAGCACCGTCAGCGACAGGAACACGCCGGGGAAGATCATTATCCAAATCGCGCGCTGGAAGTATGTGCGCCCCTGTCCGATGATGTTGCCCCAGGTCGGCGTCTCCGGGTTGATGCCCGCCCCCAGGAAGCTCAACGCCGCCTCCGTCAACATGGCGGATGCAAATACGAACGTCGCCTGGATGATAACCGGCGCGAGGATGTTGGGCAGAATGTGCAGCCCCATTATCCGCGGCGCCTTGGCGCCCAGCGCGCCCGCCGCCGTTACGAAGTCCATCTCCCGCACGCTCAGCACCGAGCCGCGCACCACGCGCACCATGCGGGGCGTGTCCACCACCGAAATCACTATGATGATGTTCCAGAAGCTGGCGCCCAGCGCGGCGATCAAGGCCAGCGCCAGCAGCAGCGACGGAAACGCCATTACGCCGTCCATGAAGCGCATCACCACCTCATCGACGCGGCGGAAGTAGCCCACCATGAGCCCTATCGCCGCGCCCACCAGCGACACGGTGAAAGCCACCAGGAAACCTACTACGAGCGAGATGCGCCCGCCGTGCACGGTACGGGAGTAGATGTCCCGCCCCGCGTTGTCCGTGCCGAACCAGTGGTCCATCGACATGCTCTGGAGACGCGCGAAGGGGTCCAGCAGGTAAGGGTCGATCCTGTCAATAAAGCCGGCCACCGCCGAGACCGCTATCATCACCGACAGCACTATCAGCCCGCCGAGCATGTTCGGGTTCTTGGCGAGCGCACGCCTCGAAGCGCGAGACCACATATTGATTCTCGCGGCCAGTGGGGGGTTAGTTGCCGCTATTCGTACTGCCCCATCCGCCTGGGTGCTCATGATTCCCTCTCAGCTAGTACCGGATTCTCGGGTCGATGTAAACGTAGAGCACGTCCACAATCAGGTTCACCGCAACGTAGCTCATGGCCACCAACATCATGGTGGACTGGATGATGGGGAAGTCGCGGAACACCACCGCATCCACGAGCATCCTGCCCAGCCCGTTGATGGAATAGACCGTCTCGGTTATCACGACGCCCGTTATGACGCCCGCGAATGCTATGCCAACGATGGTGACCACCGGGATGGACGCTGGCTTCAGAGCATGACGCACCATCACGATCCGCTCGCGCAGACCCTTGGAGCGCGCCGTCCGGATGTAGTCCTCCCGCAGCACCTCCATCATGCTCGAGCGCGTCATGCGCGCCACCAGCGCCATGATGGCTATGGCCACGGAGAAGGCGGGCAGCGTCAGGCTGCGCAAGTAGTCGAACAGCCCCTCCGAAATGGGCACGTAACCGACCACCGGGAACAAGTCTAACTCCACCGCGAAAACGTAGATGAGGATGTAGGCCAGGAAGAATCCGGGCACCGACCAGCCTAAGACCGCGAACAGCATTACGCCGCGGTCTATCAGCGAGTTGGCGTTCCACGCGGCGGCCACGCCTAACGGCACTCCGAATATCACCCCCAATCCCAACCCGAAGAAGGCCAGCGATACCGAGGGTTGTATCCTCGGCCCTATCAGCTCCGATACCGAGAAGCCGGATCGGAATGACGATCCCATGTTGCCGGTGAACACGCCCGCGAACCAGTCCCAGAACTGCTTAGGAAGCGGCTTGTCCAAGCCGAGCTGCCGTTCGAGTTCGGCGATCGTCTCGGCATCCGGCTGTTCGTCTTCACTGCTCAGGAGCATCATCACCGGGTCGCCGGGCGCGAGCCGCATTATCGAGAAGGTGATGAGCGCGACGAAGAAAATCACCGGTATGCTCACCAGCACTCTGCGGGCAATGTATCGCCACATTTGTTGCACCTCTCCGCCGCCGGGCTGCCGGCGCTCCGCCAGCCCCAAAACGCCCGTTACGCGATAGTCGGGATTTCCAATTCGTGAATCAGTGCCACGAACGCCGGCACGTCATCGTCGATTACGCTCTGCAGCGCCGCCGCCTGCGCGTCCACCCTGGCCGACACGTCCTCGAACACGCCGTGGGACTGCTGCGTAGGCACCCAGTCGGCGCTGGACACAACCGCCGTCAGTGACGCCAGCTTGCCGTTCAGCTTGGTCGCCGTCGCCCTCGTCTCGCCGCCGGAGTTGAACAGAACATCCTCCACCGCCGTCAGCTTCTCCTCTATCTGCTCTGCGGCATCCAGCACCGGCTCGGCGCCCGACCTGCCCTCGGCCCGGCTCTTCCAGCCGGCCACCTGGTCTCGGATGGACCGCAGCCGCGACACCGAGTCATGCGTCTCGGAGATCTTGTCCCGTATCGCGATGAGCAGGTCGAACTGCGCTTGCAGGTCCTCATCCGAGCTCTGGACGCCAGGATCCTTCGCTATCTCGAAGTCCTGCTCCAACACCTGTCCGCCCGCCTCAAGCCGCACCCGGTACGCGCCCGGCGCGGCCACGGGGCCGGTCAGACTGACCGCCGCTCGGCCGGTCTGCGGCATCGCCTCGCCCTCCACCTTCCGGGCGTCGGGGTAGCGCATGTTCCAGACGAATGAGTTGGAACCGGCGTTGGCGGCGACCTCCGGACCGTCCTCGGATCCACTGGAGAAGCTCTTGATCACCTCGCCGTCGGAATCGAGGAACGTCAGCGTCACCTCTCCATCCGGCTCCTCTCTCAGATAGTAACACACCACAACGCCGCTGGGCGGATTGTCGCCCGCGTCAGCGAACTTTCGGACGGTCCGGCCCTCCGCGTCCTGTTCGAAGTAGAACGTCGCCGGAACGCCCAGGGCGAGCTGGTAGCTCTTTCCCACGCCGCTCTGCCTGTCCAGCCCCAGCCCCATGGCGGGCGGGAAGCGGTGCGTCGTGCGCGGCTTGAACAGGTGCGCGTCCGACGCCGCGATCTCGTCCGTCATCTGGCGAAGCGGGGTTACGTCGTCCAGAATCCAGAACGAGCGCCCGTGCGTTGCCACCACCAGGTCCGTGCCCTTGACCACCAGGTCGTATATCGGCACCACCGGCAGGTTGGAACGCATCGACTGCCACGACTCTCCGTCGTCGAACGACACGTAAATGTTCGTCTCCGTGCCCGCGTACAGCAGCCCGCGCCGCTCCGGGTCCTCCCTCACGACCCAGGTGAAGTCGTCCTCAGGTATGCCGTTGACGATCTTCTGCCAGCTCTTGCCGTAGTCATTCGTCTTGTACAGCAGCGGGCGATTGTCGTCCAACTTGTACCGCGTCGCGGCTATGTACACCGTCGCCGGGTCGTGCGGCGACACCTCGATCATGGCGATCCTCGTCCACGCCTCCACGTCCGGCGGCGTCACGTTCTCCCAGTTTCCCCCGCCATCGCGGGAGATGTGAACGTACCCGTCGTCCGTGCCGGCCCAGAGCAGGTCCTTCTCGTGCTGCGACTCCACGAAGGCGTAAATCGTGCAATACACCTCTGCGCCCCCCCCCTCGGAGGATATGGGGCCGCCCGACAGTATCTGCTTCTCGGGGTCGTTGCGCGTAAGATCGGGGCTTATCGCCTCCCAGGTGGTGCCGTCGTCCGTCGTCTTGAACGCCACGTTCCCGGTGGCATACAGCGTATTCGAGTCGTGGGGCGAGAACACGATGGGGTACGTCCACTGGAAGCGGTACTTGTACTGCGCCGGGGCCTCGCCTCCCGACATCTCGGGCCAGATGGTGACGATTCGCACCTGCCCGGTCGAGTGGTCGTACCGCAGCATGTTGCCGCCGCCGCCCGGAGAGCTGCCTATCGAACCGGAGTAGACTATGTTGGGGTCGTCCGGCTTCACGGCGATATGGCCGCTCTCCGAACTGCCCACGGTGTAGTTGTCGCCCCACGGGATCGCGCCCTTCCACGTCCGGCTCGGCGTACTGATGGCGCTGTTGTCCTGCTGCGTTCCGTACACGCGGTAGGGGTGTTGATTGTCCGTGGTCACGTGGTAGAAGCACGCGGTGGGCTGGTTGTAGATGGTCGACCAGGACACGCCGCCGTTGTAGGTGACGCACGCGCCGCCGTCGTTGCCCTCGATCATTCGAAGCGGGTTGCGCGGGTCAATCCACAGGCCGTGATTGTCGCCGTGAGGCGTGCCCACGTCCGTGAACGTGCGGCCGCCGTCGGTCGACTTCCAGCAGTTCAGCGCAAGCGCCCACACCGTCTCGGCGTCCTGCGGGTCGGCGAAAACGTGCGTGTAGTACCACGGCCTCGCCCTGATGCCCTCGTCAGCGGTCAGGTGCTCCCACGTCGCCCCGCCGTCGTCGGAGCGGTACATGCCGCCGTTCTCCTTGTTCTCGATCAGCGCCCACACGCGGCCGGGCTTGGCCGGTGAAACGGCCACCCCGATTTTGCCGATGAGCCCGTCCGGCATTCCGGGGTTGCCGGTTATGTCCTCCCACGTGTCGCCGCCGTCCGTGGACTTGTACAGCCCACTGTCCGGCCCGCCGCTGGACATCTCCCAGAAGGTGCGCTGGCGCTGCCAGATCGAAGCGTAGATTAGCCTGGGGTTATTGGGGTCGATCGAGATGTCGGCCGCACCCGCCTTGTCGCTCTTGTAGAGCACGCACTCCCACGTCTCGCCGCCGTCGGTGGAGCGGTACACGCCGCGCTCCTCGTTGGGACCGAACGCGTGGCCCGACGCCGCCACGTACACCGTGTTCGGATCATTCGGGTGAATGCGCACACTTCCGATGTGCCGGCTGTCCTTGAGACCCATGTTGCGCCAGGTCTTGCCGCCGTCGGTGGACTTGTACACGCCGTCGCCGTGCGTGACGTCTATCCTGATGGTGGCCTCGCCGCTCCCGACGTAGATGACGTTGGGATCCGACTCGGAAACAGCGATCGCGCCCACCGATGCGGAGGTGAAGAAGCCGTCCGAGATGTTCTCCCAGTAGGTGCCGCCGTCCCGTGTCATCCAAACGCCCCCGGCGCACGCGCCGAAGTAGAAGACGTTCGGATCGGTTGGGTGGCCGGCCACGGCAACGACTCTGCCGCCCCTGTGAGGGCCGATGTTCCGCCACTTGAGCGCGTTCAGTAGACCTGGATCAACCGCCATGCTGAGAGACCTCCCGTGGAGATTCGCGCCGGATCCGCGCACGAGCGCATAAGGGCGCACTTATGGCAAGGGCTGGCGCCCTCTTCGATCTTGCCGACCTTCGAGACCGCCAGCCCCCTGCCGATTGATTCCTTTAGGTGTGTCCGCTAAGCGTTACTGCTTGACCGACACTCCGTACACGAGCGGGTACAGCCAGTTGCCCACGCCCTCCAGCTTGTCCGTGCGGTAGGCGCGAGGGTTGGAGAACATGGCCACGTTGCGCGGCCACTCTTCCCAGTACAGCTCGTCGTACTGCTTCACCAACTCGATCTGTCTGGCTTCGTCAAGCTCTTCGGCGAACTTGGTGCGAATCTCCTGGGCCTTCCCGCCCGGGTCCTGCCAGTAGGACACGAAGTTGGACTTGGTGTACGAGTTAGTGTGCGGGCCCAGCGGGTCAACTCCATTGAAGAAGTTGCTCCAGCCCATGCTCATCTCGTAGCCGGTCGGCTCTGTGGAACGCTGCATCGCGGTGGATGCCGCGGTGTCGACCGCGAGAATCTCGGAGGTGAAGCCGATCTTCTCGAGCGTCTCCGCTACCACCAGCGCGGCCTCCGGGATGAAGGTGCTGTCCACGGAGATCACGCGAACGTGGTGCCCCGCGACGCCCTCGGCCTCGACAATGGCCTTGGCCCTGTCGACGTCGCCCGAGATGCTCTGGTACTGGTCGCCGTAGCCCTGCGCCCCGTCGCTCCACTTGGTGCCGCAGTGGATGTAGAACGCGCACTGCCGCCACCACTCCGAGTCTCCGATGGCCGCCGTCATCGTGCGGTCGATTGGCAGCGCGATGGCAACCGCCTGGCGCACCTTGGGGTTGTCGAATGGCGCTTGCCACTGGTTCCAGTTCATGGTGCCCATGTTCATGCGGCCCACGCGCTGGATCTGAATGTCAGGCACTCCTTCCAGCGTCTTCGCTACGTCCAGCTTGAAGTCGTCCAGGAAGTCGACCTCACCCGTTTGCAGCGCCGCTGCCCGTGCCGCCTGGTCGGGAATCACCCGGACCACTTGCTTGTCGACCAGCACTTCCAGCTTGCCGGACAGGAAGTCGTAAGGCTCGTCCCTGGCCAGGAAGTCATCGTTGCGGGACAGGAAGATGCCCGTGCCGGGCACCCACTCGTCGAACTTGAACGGACCGGTGCCGATGGCCGTCTTGATGGCCTCGTCGCCCTTGCCGCCCGCGGGATGCTGCCAGATTTCCTCGTGCATGACCGAAGGCATGTACGGGTCTATCTGCGCCATGATGGTCAGAATGTACGAAGACGGCTTGTCGAGCGTAACCGTCAGGGTCGTTTCGTCCACCTTGTCGAACATGTGGGCGATGTCGGCCCTCACGTCGTCAGTGGATTCCTTCCCCGAAAAGCCCCTGTAATAGGAGCGCGAGATGCTGCCGAGCACCGCGTTGCGCTTGATGCTCTCAACTACGTCCTCGACCCTCAGCGGATCCCCGTTGTGGAACGTCTTGCCCTCGCGAAGCTTGAACGTCCACACGGTACTGTCGCTGTTGGTGCTCCACTCCTCTACCAACTGGGGCTGGACGTTGAACTCCCCGTCGCGGGTGAACAGCTGCTCATAGACCTGCCGGCCCACGAAGCCCGTCATAATCAGGCCCGTCGCGTGCGGATCGACGAAGGTGAAGCCGCCCGCATGGCCAACTACCGTTACCGTGCCGCCCATCTGCATGTGCTCCGGAGCCGCGGTAGGCGCCTCCATAGCCGGCGCCTGGGTCGGCTCTGCCATCATGGCCGTCGGCTCTGCCATAGCCGGCGCCGCCGTGGGCTGCGTCGCCGCCGTAGTGTCGGCGTCATCGTCGTCCGCCGAACTGCACGCCACAGCGAACGCCATCGCCAAGGCGAGAATCAACGCCACTGGCAACCACTTTAGTGCTTTCAAACGTTACCTCCTTGATTGGGTTGCTCAACCTTCATCGTTCTCTTCCCATTTCCAGTATCAGCAGTCCTTGTGTATCTCACCTCCGTACTGCTTCAGGAATCAGACCGCACATGGCGGATTTTATATGAATGCGAATTTATACGGCATTGCTCCTGCGGTGTCAAGCTTGAGTCTCAGTTGAGCGCGTACACCGCGCCCGACGCGGTCGCCGCGTACAGCGTCCCGGACGCGAGCGCCGGCGCACCGACCAGCTCCCCCTCCAGCCGCACCGTCCAACGCTCGCCGCCGCTGAGCGCGTCGAATCCGTACAGCACGCCGACGCTGTCCCCAACCACCAGCGTCCCGCCCAGCGCTATCGGCGATCCTGAAACGCCGCTTTCGGTGCGCGCCTCCCACAACAGTCCGCCGTCCTCCCGATCCAGCGCGAACACCGCGCCGGACTGTGCCACCGCGTACACCGCGCCGTGCGCGACGACCGGGGTGGAGCTGAACTCCTCTCCCCGCTTCCGGAAGAACCAGACCGATCCCTTCTGCACGGGCGCTTCGCTCAGCATCCGCCACGCGAACAACTGCGCCCGTATCCGAAACAGCGCCTTCTCAAACGGCAGATCGCGGACCGTCCAGTCCACCGCTCTAACTCGCCCGCCCCGGTCGGCCACGTATCCCAGCTTGCCCTGAAGCACCACGCCGCCCCTCACCGGGCCGGCGGTCTTGAAGTCCATCCGAAACGTGCCCGTATCGCGCCGCAGCGTGTACATCCGGCTGGTCACGTCCGTAAACACCACCGCCTCGTCATCGACCGACGCCCCCGACCGCACCGAGTCGCGCGCTTTGTACCTCCAGCGAAGCTCGCCCGTCTGCACGTCCAGTGCGTACAGGTGCCAGTCATTCGAGCCGACGTACACGACCCCCTCGGATATGGTCGGCGGTGATAGCGACTGCTCCTCGAAGTCGTACCTCCATAGGGGTTCGCCAGAGGCGACGTCCAGCGCCTCGGCGGCGCCCTCCAGCGTGCTGAACACCACCACGCCTCCCGCCGCGGCCGGCGACGACCGCACCGCCGCCCCCAGGTCGCGCTCCCAAACCAGTGCTCCCGTTCGCGCGTCCAGGCACACCGCTCGGCCGCTCTCCCCCGCCACGAACAGGCGCCCCTCATGGACTATGGGCGATGCGCTCAGGGCCGAGCCTAGATCGAATCGCCACGCAACCTCGGGAGCCGCGGAAAAGTCACCCTCCGGATCGTAGGCGTTGCGGTCGGGCACCCGGCTGAGCATCGGCCACGAGTCCGGCCCGGCAACCGAACTCGCCGACGACGACGGCGGCGACTGGAACCGCAGCGGGCCATACCAGTCGTACGCGATGTTCGCGGCGGTGGCCAGCACAACAAGCAGAAACACCGCCAGAGCGCGGCTGGTGCGTACCGCCCTCAGCGTGGCGCGCGCGATTCGCCTCGGCGACCAGGCGCGGCCCTCCGGCTCGTCATGTGTCCGCCAGTGGAGCAGAGGCCCGCTCCCCCGTGGCGAAGACGCGGCATCGTTCTTTCTCTCGTCATCGGGTGGTTGTGTTCCCATAGCGGCGAATTATATCATTCACACCTCTCTCCTCATCAGGAGCCGCAACCCTCGCTCACACCCGACCCCCATTCGGGCGCCC
The DNA here is from genome assembly GCA_034422735.1 of Dehalococcoidia bacterium. Lineage (GTDB taxonomy): Bacteria > Chloroflexota > Dehalococcoidia > Lucifugimonadales > CATOSD01 > CATOSD01. The sequence continues at coordinate 43,561 of DAOUJL010000020.1, forward strand.
GCACCCGAAAAAAGCGCAATTTTCCTGCGCCGCCCGTTCCCAGCCATGCCCCATCCATTCTTACACACCCCCCGCCACTCCCCATTCGTGCGCCATTTCTCCCCACCCATCCGCCCCAATCCCGCGATTTCGCCAACCCTATTGATTCTATAGCACGCACGTGCTATTTTCTACTCAGAGCCAATCCTATAAGCCCCCTCTCCCTCGATGGGAGAGGGTCAGGGTGAGGGTGACAACGAGGGCGCTACCACTCAGTCCCCTCTCCCTCGATGGGAGAGGGTCAGGGTGAGGGTGAATACGAGAGCGCTACCACTCAGTCCCTTCTCCCTCGATGGGAGAGGGTCAGGGAGAGGGTGAAAACGGGAGCGCCACCGCCCCCTCCTGCCACATTCCGCGCAATGCGCGTGACGAACCTTAACAACTTGGCTAACAGAAAGTGACAAAAGCACCGGCCTGCCCAGCTACGGAATGTGCGGAATGTCGCAGAACTGAGCAGATTTTTCGGAAGGCCCTGGCTTACCGGCCCGGTCTCAGTTGACGACGCAAGACGCCGGTGCTAACGTCAGTGCCACCTTACACCACCCGGTCCAGCGTTGAACGGAGGCTTTCCATGGCAGCCATCGACCTTAAGCTATACGACGCCCTCGAATGGCGATGCATCGGCCCCTTCCGAGCGGGCAGAGTCGTAGCCGTCGCGGGCGACCCCGTCCACCAGGGCACCTTCTACTTCGGCGCCTGCTCCGGCGGCGTCTGGAAGACCGAGGACGGCGGCACCAACTGGCGCAACGTCTCCGACGGCCAATTCAACGTGGCCTCCGTCGGCGCGGTCGCCGTGTCTGACTCCGATCCCAACGTAATCTACGTGGGAACCGGCGAGTCCTGCATCCGCCAGAACGTCTCTCACGGCGATGGCGTGTACAAGTCCACGGACGGCGGCGCAACCTGGCGGAACGTCGGACTGGAGCCTACCCGCCACATCGCCCGCGTGCGAGTTCACCCGCAGGACCCCGACCTCGTATACGTCGCCGCGTTCGGCCACGCATACGGGCGCAACCCCGAGCGAGGCGTCTACCGCTCCAAGGACGGCGGCGAGAACTGGGAGCTCGTGCTGCACAAGAGCGACCGCGCCGGCGCGGTGGACATCTCGATGGACGCCAACAACCCCCGCATCCTGTACGCCGCCATCTACCAGGCCCAGCGATACCCCTGGATACACGAGAGCGGCGGCGAGGACAGCGGACTGTACAAGTCCACCGACGGCGGCGACACCTGGGAGAACATCTCCTCCCGCCCCGGTATGCCCGAGGGCATCATGGGCAGAATCGGCGTGGCGGCGTCCCCGGCGCGCCCCGGCAGGGTGTGGGCGCTCATCGAGTCCAGGAACGGCGGACTCTTCCGCTCCGACGACGGCGGCGCCAACTGGAAGCTCCTTTCCGACACCGGCGACATTCGCGGCCGCCCCTGGTACTACACCCACATATTCGCCGACCCCCAGGACGCGGAAACAGTGTACGCACTCGAATTCTCGGCCTGGCGCTCCATCGACGGCGGTCGCAACTTCTCGCTCTTGCCGACCCCGCACGGCGACAATCACGACCTCTGGATAGACCCGCGCAACCCGCAGCGGATGATAGAGGGCAACGACGGCGGAGCCTGCGTCACCTACAACGGCGGACTGTCCTGGTCGTCCATCTACAACCAGCCCACCGGCCAGTACTACCACGTCGTCACCGACGATCAGTTCCCCTACCGCGTCTACGGCGCTCAGCAGGACAACCTCACGATGTCCGTCCCCAGCCGCTCCCGCGCCGGCGTCATCGGCGCCGCCGAGCTATACCAGGTGGCCGGAGGCGAGGCCGGTTTCGTCGCCGTGAACCAGGAGGACTCGAACATCGTCTACAGCGCGCACAGCGGAAGCACCCAGCTCACACGCTACGACCACAGCACCGGCCAGGCCAAGGACGTCGACCCCTGGCCGGAGGCATCCCGCGCCCAGGGCGCGATCGACCTCAAGTACCGCTTCGCCTGGACGGCCCCCATCGTCATCTCCCCTCACGACCAGAAGACGGTGTACATTACCGGCAACCACATCTTCAGGACTCGCAACGAGGGCGATAGCTGGGAGATAATCAGCCCCGACCTCACCCGCAACGACGACGACAAGCTGCAGGTCTCCGGCGGCCCGATCACCCTGGAGGGCGGCACAGCCGAGATCTACTGCACCGTCTTCGCGTTCGCCGAGTCGACCGTGACGCCCGGCCTGCTGTGGGCCGGCACCGACGACGGCCTCGTGCACGTCTCCCGCGACGACGGCGAGACCTGGCAGAACGTCACTCCGCCCGGCATGGGCGAGTGGGCGATGGTCGCGTCCGTAGAGCCGTCCCCCCACGACGAGGCCACCGCCTACGTGGCCGCCCACCGCTACAGGCTGGACGACACCGGCCTCTACGTCTTCAAGACCACCGACTACGGCAAGACCTGGACCTCCATCGCCAACGGCATTCCCGACGGCGACTTCGCCCGCGTGGTCCGCGAGGACCCCGCGAAGCGCGGCCTCCTCTACGCGGGCACCGAGACCGGCGTGTACGTCTCGTTTGACGACGGCGCGAACTGGAACCCGCTCAGCCTCAACCTGCCCGCCGTGCCGGTCCACGACCTGGTCGTGAAGAACAACGACCTCGTGATAGCGTCGCACGGCCGCTCGTTCTGGATCCTGGACGACGTGTCGCCCCTGCGCCAGATAACCGACGATGTTGACAGCGACTCGGCCCACCTGTTCGCGCCCGGAGCGGCCTACCGCTTCCCCCTGTACCCGGGATACGTCGCGCCGGAGTACGTCGCCAACCCGCGAACCGGACGCGAATACCAGGGGCCGAACCCGCTGGTGAACACTTACGACCAGACCGTTAGTCCCGACGGCGAGGTTACGCGAGTATACCTGGACGGCGGACAGAACCCGCCCGACGGCGCGCTGGTGCGCTACTACCTCGCCAGCACGCCGGAGGGACCCGTCTCCCTCACGTTCCTGGACGGCGACGGCGCGGAGATAGTGTCGTACTCCAGCGACTCCGACGGTTCGCCGCGTGTCCGCGCCAACGCGGGCATGAACAACTTCGTCTGGGACCTGCGTTACCCCGGCCCCACCACCGTCGAGGGCGAGAGCCTGCACGGCCTCTCCTACAACTCCATGTTCGCCGGCCCCGAGGCGCCCCCAGGCGCGTACCAGGTGCGGCTGGACGTGGACGGCCAGAGCATCGTCCAGCAGTTCGAGATACGCCCCGACCCGCGCATCGCCACCACGCCGGAGCAGTACCGCGCCCAGCACGAGCTGCTCAGCGGCATCCGCGACAAGATTTCGGAAACCCACGAAGCCGTCAACCGCCTGCGCCGCGTCCGTGTCCAGGTCGACGAGTGGGAGCGCCGCGCCGCCGGAGGCTCGGCCGCCGAGCCGGTCGCGGAGGCTGCGGCGTCTATCAAGGAGAAGCTGTCCGATATAGAGGGCGAGCTGATATCCATGCGCAGGCCCGGCAACGGGCGCATGTCCACCCGCCTCAACACCCAGCTCGCCAGCTTGTCCAAGGTCGTGAGCCGCGCGGACGCCGGCCCTACTGAGCAGGCCACGACCGTCTTTGTCGACGTCTCGGGCAAGGTCGACGCCCAGCTCTCCAGCCTCCAGGACGTGATCGACGAGGACGTGTCCCTGTTCTCCAACCTGCTCACCGAGCTCGAGGTCCCGGTCATCAACGTACCCCCGGCTGACCAGCAATGAAACAAAACCGCCTCTACGACGAGTTCGCCCACATGTGGCCGCTCATCAGCCCGCCGCATCACTACGCCGAGGAGGCGTCGTACTGGCGGGAGGCCCTGCGTGACAAGCTCGGCCCCGGTAGGCACGAAATCCTTGAGCTCGGCGTCGGCGGAGGACACAACCTCTCTCACCTGACGGCGGAATTCGACGCCACCGCCGTCGACCTGTCCGAGAAGATGCTCGCCAATTCCCGGCGGCTCAACCCCGGCGTCGAGCACCACGTCGGCGACATGCGCACCGTCCGCCTCGAAAGAACCTTCGACGCCGTGCTCATCCACGACGCCATCGGCTACATGCTCACCGAGGACGACCTGCGCGCCGCGTTCGCCACCGCACACGCCCACCTCAGGCCGGGCGGCGTCTTCATCACCACCCCCGACGACTTCGCCGAGACCTTCCCCGGCGCCTGGGTGTCGCACCACAGCGAGAAGCGCGACGACCTCGAGTTCACCTTCATCGAGTACAACTACGACGCCGACCCCGACGACAACACCGTCCAGTCACTCTTCTTCTACATCTGGAACAGAGGGGGCGAGCTGACCATCGAACAGGACTTCCACGTCACGAGCCTCTACCCCATCGCCACCTGGGAGCGCCTCTTGTCCGAGGCTGGCTTCCGCGTCGAAAAGCGCCCGTACCCCGTCCACGAGGACGGGCGCGATTCCTACATGCTCGTCGGCGTGACCTGAGAACGCCCCACTTGCCCGGCGTGGGAGTCCATAGCTATAATCGCGCCAAATCAAACGAAGCGGAGCGCCAGGAGGTGAGGACATGGCAGAGCTAGGCGACGTAATCATCGGAGACGGCCCCATTAAGTTCGGGCTGGAGTACCGCGACGAGCTGAACGACCAGGGGCTGTGCTTGCACGCGCTGGGCGAGGTGGACGGCGAGGACGTCGAGATTCTGCGCTTCGACTGCTTCGACCACGTGCCCCACTACCACTACGGCCCGATGAAAAAGAACGAGCGGCTGTTGCTGGACAAGACCACCGAAGGCGACCCCCTGGAGTGGACGCTCGACCAGCTACGCACCCGCCTCGGCGAGATGTACTCCCGCGCCGGCTACGAAGACCTTGCGGCCGGCGCCGATCCTGACGCGCTGTCCGCCACGCTCGACGAAGTCGAGGCGAAGGCCCGCCAGATGTCCCGCGACCACCGCAGCACCGTGGTCCACAACCGCGGCGACGTAATCGTCGAGGCCGGGCCGGTGCGGTTCGGCATCGAGTTCCGCGAGCTGGCCAACGACCGGGGCGTAGCCATCCATGTGCTCGGCGACGTCGGCAGCGAGGAGCACGAGCTGCTCACCTTCGACTGCTTCGAGGTCGCGCCACACTACCACTACGGCCCGCGCGCCAAGAACCAGCGCCTCTACCTGGACATGACCACCGCGCCCGACCCGCTGCGCTGGGCGCTCGATCTGTTCAGGGGCGGCAAGCTCGCCCCCATGCTGGAGCGCGCCGGCTACCCGGACCACGCCGCAGGCCTCAAGCCGTCGGTCATAGCGGCCAGGCTGGACGACGTAGAGTCCGCCTCCCTGGAGCTGCAGGCCGCCAACGCCAGGTAGCAGGCCCAGTCCCCAGGCTGCGTTTGGACGAGGGGCTACTGTAACCGGCGCAGCCTGGGAGAGAACACCAACACGCAAGTCGCGGTGGCGATGAGCATCCCCGCGAGTATGCCGATCGCCACCTGGCCTCCAAGCCAGTCCACCACGACACCCACGGGCAGCACCGCGAGCGGCATCAGCCCGAAGTTCATCATGAACACGCTCATCACCCGCCCCCGGTACTGGTCCTCGGACACTTCCATTATGAGCGACTGATTCAGCGCGCGCCGTCCCGCGTCTCCCAGCCCCAGCAGCACCATGAACCCCACGGCCCAGGCGTAGTAAGGAATCGCCGACACCAGCGCCAACGCTATGCCGGATGCGAAGCTCGCCCCAATCAGTATCAGCCCGCGGTTGCGCTTGCCGAGCGACGCGATGTAAAGCGAGCCGATGAGTGAGCCGCCGCCCATGACAGCCGTGAGCAATCCCATCGCCTCCGGGCCGCGCAGGTAGATGTCCACCACGAACACCGGAAGCAGAAAACGGAACGGTATCGCCAGCAGCGTGGTGGCCAACCCCATGAACAGAAGCGTGCGCACCAGCGGGCTGGCCAGAATGTACGAGAATCCCGCGCGGATCTCCTCCAGCGCGTTTCCTCCGCTCCTGTTGGACGTGCCACCTCCTCTGGGTAGGAACGTCGTAAAGACGACGGACAACAGCCCCAGCGCGGTGATGATGTAGTAGACGCGATCCGGCCCCAGCAGCGCGTAGGCATTGCCCGCGATCGCCGGCGCGACGAGCGTGGTCACGCTCATGGCCGCCGCGTTCAGCGCCATCGCGTTCGTCAGCAGGTCCTTGCCCACCAACTGCGGTATGATCGCCTGCCTCGCCGGCCCCATCAGCGCGAACAACACCCCCTGGAGCACCGACGCCGTGAGCAGGTGGTACCACGTAACCGTGTTCGTCGTGATGGAAATGCCCACACCCAGCGCGATGAGCAGCGCCCCCACCTGGCCCGCCTGGATGATGCGCTTGCGGTCCACCCTGTCGGCGATCACCCCGCCGAACAGCACCAGGCTCAGCATCGGCACCGAAGACCCGGCGTTGACTATGCCCAGAATCGTGGCGCTGTCGGTGAGGTCGTACACCAGGTAGCCCCGGGCGAGCATCTGCATCTGCATACCCGCCATGATCGCCAGTTGCCCCAGCCACAAGAAAAGGAAGTGCCGGTTCGACAGCGACTTGAACGAGTTTCGCCAACCGCCTTCATCGCCCGCGTCCGGCGGCTGCCGCTGTGTCGTCCCGGCAGCGCCGCTTGGGCGCGACAACCGCGTGCCGCCGCTTGCGCCCGCCCTACCGGGAGGCGCTGGGCCGTCGCTATCGTTCATCGAATCTGTCTGCTATAGAGCACGCGGGGTTGTGGGGAGACGCAAGGCGTCGGGGAATCGTGGGAGAGAAGGTTATGGGCCCGGGCTGCGCGCGACGCTCATTCACGACCAGCGCGACAGGCGCGCGCAGGTGTTCAACCCGGGCCCGCATTAACCTGCACAGAGCGATCGCCAGTATGGACACAGACTTGCCCACGGCTCGCTCCCCTGCGATGATACCATACGTACCCATCGGTTTGCAGCGAACCGGAGCCGGTGAGTTACACCACAGCCGAACGGAGGTGTGCACCTCGTGGCCAGCACTTTTGGACAACTATTCAGAATCAGCACCTGGGGTGAGTCTCACGGCGACGCGATGGGAGTCGTCGTAGACGGATGCCCGCCCCGGCTGGAGCTATCAGTCGATGACATCCAGAAGGAACTGGACCGCCGCAGGCCGGGCCAGAGCGAAATATCCACGCAGCGCAAAGAGGGCGACAGGGCGGAGATACTCTCCGGCGTTTTCGACGGACTGACCCTCGGCACCCCCATACTCATCGGCGTCTGGAACCAGGACGCCCGCGGCAAAGACTACGAGCACATGCGCACCAAGTACAGACCCTCCCACGCAGACTACACCTACGACGCCAAGTTCGGCATTCGCAACTGGAAGGGCGGCGGCCGCGCCAGCGCCCGCGAGACCGTCGGGCGAGTGGCCGCCGGAGCCGTCGCCAAGAAGCTGCTCGCCCGCGACTACGGCGTGGAAATCGTCGCCTACGTCAAGCAGGTCTGGAAGCTCTCCGCTGAAGTCGACTCGGACACCGTAACGCAGGCGGAGGTGGAGGCCAATATCGCGCGCTGCCCCGATCAGGACATGGCGGTTCGCATCATCGAGCGCATCAAGGAGGCCCGCAAGGACGGCGACTCCCTGGGCGGCGTTGTAGAGGCGGTGGCGCGGGGAGTGCCGCCCGGACTGGGTGAGCCGGTGTTCGACAAGCTGGAGGCCGACCTCGCCAAGTCCATGCTCTCCCTGCCGGCCTGCAAGGGATTCGAGGTCGGCTCCGGTTTCGGCGGCATCACCATGACCGGCTCACAGCACAACGACCTGTTCTACAGCGACTCGGGCCGCATCAGGACCCGCACCAACCGGTCCGGCGGCATCCAGGGCGGCATAAGCAACGGCGAGAACATCGTTATCAGGGCCGCTTTCAAGCCCACCGCGACCATAATGCGTCCGCAGGAGACCGTAGATATCGACGGCAACCCCACTGTGCTCGAAGCGCGCGGCCGCCACGACCCCTGCGTGCTGCCGCGCGCCGTGCCCATAGTCGAGGCGCAGATGGCGCTCGTGCTAATCGACCACGCCCTGCGCCAGAGAGGCCAGACCGGCGACAGCTAAGCGTCCTACCTGCCGACCGGCCCACGGCCCCTACACCACCGCCGACGTGCCGCCGTCGATGTTGATAGCCACCCCGGTGATGTAGCTGGCGCGGTCGGACGCCAGGAACGCGATAAGCTCACCCGCCTCATCGGCCTCGCCCACGCGTCCCAACGGCACGCGACTCCCCATCTGGTCGTACCACTTGTCCAGCGTGAGTTCCGGGTGTTCGGCATTCTGCTGTTCCCAGCGACGCTCATGCTGGCCGCTCTTAATCAGCCCAATGCAGACCGTGTTGACCAGTATGTTGTCCGCGGCGTAGTCCTTGGACATCTCTTTCGTCAGCGCGATGCCTGCCGCGCGGCTGACCGACGTCGGCACCGAGTGCGCCGCCGGGGCCTTGCCGCCTGGCGTCGTTATGTTGATGATGCGCCCGCCGCCCTGCGCCTTCATGTGCGGTATCGCCAGCCGTGAACAGCGTATAGCGCCGAACACCTTCAGCTCGATGTCGTATCGCCACGTCTCGTCCGACACATTCTCGAAGTACGCCGCGGCGGACGTCCCAGCATTGTTCACCAGTATGTCGATGCGACCATGCGTCTCGATCAGTTGATCGAACAGCGCCTGAATCTGGTCGGGGTCCGTTACGTCCGTCGGAACGGCCATCACGTCGCCGCCCGTCTGCTCCCGAATCTCGGTAGCCGCCCGCTCCAATACGTCTGCACGGCGCGCGCAGATGACGACTTTCGCCCCCTCCGACGCCATTACCTTGGCCGCAGCCTTCCCGATACCGTCGCTGCCGCCCGTTACAAGTGCCACCTTGTCCTTAAGTCCCAGTTCCATCTATCGTCCTCCGTCTCTTCGATGTTTATTCCTCACACGTGAAGGAGAAACACCTCCAGCAAGGGGCACTCTTAAGAGTCTCACCCCAGCATCTCCACGGTGCGGCACAGTCCGTCCGTTTACTTCGTGATCAGTCTACGTGGCAAGCGGAACAATTTTCGATCTACTCATCACGCTGTCGCGGGTAAGCAGAGGGACATCATGAACAATGCTAGTAGCCGCGATAATCTCGTCTGCCGGATCGCTTCGGAAATCGAGGCGCGTAGAGGCGAGCGATATCGCAAGGTCTATGGGCCACACTCTTATGCTGGTCAGCGTGCGAACCACCTCGCGGTCATTGAGATCCAAATCGATTCGGCCTAACTGCGACAGCTTGGCCAACTCCCATAACACTATCGCTGAAATGGACCACTGTCTGGCCGTCAGAAGCCTCTCTTCGGCGGGGCGCAGCCCTCCGCTAAACGCGAGAATAAGCATATGGGTATCAAGGTTGAGCATCTGCGTGCCAACTGAGTCCGGTTGAGAAAATATCGCCTCTGATCGTGATCTTGTGACTCAGGCTACCTATCAGTTCAGCCCCTTGGCTTTCGTATGGGAGTACCCGTGCCACTGGTTTTCCGTGCTTGGTTATCACTAACCCGTCGGCGTCTAGTTGGTCTAGCAACGCGAGACATTGCTCCTTGAACTTGGCCGCCCCGATTGTTTTCATTCCCAGGCCACCTCTTTCTACATATGACCATATCATACAACTGGTCGCCATATATGTCCATAATGCACCCTGCTACTCAGCCGCCTCTGCTGCCCGAGCGTCCCCCAGCACGTACGCCTCGTCCAGCAGGTCCGTCACGTACACCGTCCTCGCCGTCAGGCCCTCACGCCTCGCGCCGTACTGAAGCTGCATCACACAGCCCGGATTCGCGGTCGCCACCACGTCTGCGCCGGTTTCGCGCACCGCGGCTATCTTCGTCGCCAGCACTCGCAGCGACGACTCCCGTTCCGTGATGGTGTAGGTGCCGCCCGCGCCGCAACACTTGGAGGCGTTGGGCAATTCCACGAACTCCACGCCCGGAATCGACCGCAGCAGCAGCCTGGGCTGGTCCGTGACGCGCTGCGTGTTCGCCAGGTGGCACGAGTCCTGGTAAGTGACGCGATAGTCCAGGCTTGCGGTCGGCGGCTCGAACGGAAGCTCCACCAGGAACTCGTGGATGTCCTTTACCATCATGCTAAGCCGCTCCGCCTTTCCAGCGTAGCCGGAGTCGCGCCTCAGCAGGTGGCCGTACTCCTTCATGCGCGTCCCGCATCCAGCGGAAGCGACCACCACCGCATCGACGCCCGCGTCCAGAAACTCGTCGACGTTTCGGCGCGCCAGGTCTCGCGCCGATTCGAGATCGCCAACGTGCGAGCTGATCGCGCCGCAGCACACCTGGCCTCGCGGCACCACCACGTCGCAGCCGTTGCGGGCCAGCACCCTGGCCACCGCCGACATCTGCGGCCCGTTTACCATCGGCATCACGCAGCCGGACAGCAGCGCGACCGCGGCGCGGCGCTGCCCCTGCGCCGGAATGACCTGACCGTCCGCCTCGAAGCGAGCACCCTCGATTGCCGGCAGCGAGCTCTCGAGCTCCGCCAGGTTGCCCGGAAGCACCCTCAACGCGCGGCTCTTCCTCAGCAACGACTGCAGGCCGGACCGCTGGTACACGCTCAACGCACCCACGACGAAGCCGAGCCGGCGGCGATTCTCCATCACCGCCGGCACCATCCTCGCCAGCATACCGCTCTTTCGCCGGCGTTCCACCTGGCTCATGGTCGACTCTATGAGATGGCCGTAGTTGACTCCGGACGGGCAGGCGACCTCGCAGGCGCGGCACTGTATGCACATGTCCCAGTGGCGCACGACGCCGGGCGTGATGCCGATTCTCCCCTCGTTGACCGCCTTCATCAGCGCGATGCGTCCACGTGGAGACTCCGTTTCCAGCCCAGTCTCGAGATAAGTCGGGCACGCCTGCAGGCAGAAGCCGCAGTGCACGCACCTGTAAAGCTCGTCCTCGTCTGGGGCGTCCGGTCCCGCAAACGACAGTCCCGGCGCAACGTTTTCGTGATCGGCCATCAGATACCGCCCGCGAACCTGCCCGGGTTCAGAATGGAACCAGGGTCGTACTGCTCTTTGATGCGCCGCATCACGTCAAGCGACTCGCCCACGTCGTCCCACACGTCCATCGCCGCCTTGACACTCGGCGGGCAACGCTCGATCACCAGCCGCCCGCCCATTTCGCGCACCAGCGCGCGCGCGCCGGACAGGGCTTCCTGGATGCTATTCTCCGATTGTCTTTCTTCACCCTCGAACCAGAACATCGAAAGGCCGCCGTAGCCCGGCTGCGCGATGACCGACGGCGCCGCGGATTCATCCGGTGTGGTCCTGACAACGCTTTCGAGCAAGGAGGCCAGCGCCGTGGGGAGTACGGAAACGCGCGCCGCCGCCAGCGCCTCCGTCTCCTCATCCCATCCGAAGTCCGCCAACCTGCGCCAAAGCCTGACCGCCATGTCGCCCTCCACGGTGTCGACGTCTACCGCGCCTGCCTCCCGGCACATCTCCGCACAGTCCCGTAGTTGGCGCTCGAGGGAGCGCGGCCGTCCGCCCAGCCTCACGGCGGCCACGAATTTCGCACCCGCGTCCAGCGCATTCGACCGCTGGCTCACCGACCCGTCGAACGCCGCGAGCGAAAGCGGAGTCGCATGGCTGTGATAAATTCCCATGCCGGCTTCCATGCAATTCTCCATGCTTCGGAAGGACGCGACGAGAGTGCGCTCCTGACGCGGCAGCGGCGTGAGCTTGAAAGACACCTCGCCGATTACACCCAATGTGCCAAGCCCTCCAAGATGAAGCCGGGCCATGTCGTAGCCGCTCACGTTCTTCACAACCTCGCCGCCGCTCTTCACGACTGCCCCACTCGCCATCGCCAGCTTCATGCCGATAACCAGGTCCCGCGCGCTCCCGTACTGCCAGCGAAGCAGGCTTGATGCCCCCGATGCCAGCGTACCGCCTATAGTGGCGCGACCAGGCAGCGGCGGGTCCAGCGCCAGGAACTGGCCGTGGGGAGCGAGCGTCTCCTGGAGCCTTTCGAAGGTCATACCCGCTTCGACAGTCAGCGTCAGGTCGCCCGGGTTATGGGCGACGACCCCGTTCATGCCGCTCAGGTCCACCACCGTCTCCAGCCGCCGGATCGGATTGCCCAGCGTCATGCGCGTACCGCCGCCCCGCGGCGCTGTGGCCAACGACTGGCTGCTGAGGTACGCCAGGAGAGACCCTAGCTCGCGGATGTCCTCCGGACGGAGCAGAGTCTCCGGGCGCAGGCCATCAATGTCGTAGACGTCGGAACCGGGCGGCACCCTCTCGAACGCCCGCGTGTGAATGCCGGACATTCCCGGAGCCGCCCGTCCGCCTATATCCAGGCGTCCGCGCCGGCCCTGGCGATAGCGGCCGAGCGTGACAGATCGGAGCAGGACGCCCCGGTGGGAAATATCTTGGCCGGATTGAACATGTCGTTGGTAGCGAACGCGGGCTTGAGCCGTGCCATGGCGTCCATGTCGTCGTCGGTGAACATCAGGGGCATGTATTCTTGCTTCTCCAACCCGATTCCGTGTTCGCCCGACAGTACCCCTCCTGCCTCCACGCACACCCGCAGAATCTCGCCGCCAACGTCCAGCACGCGCTGCGTCTCGCCCGGCTTGCGCTCGTCGAACAGCACCGACGGATGCAGATTGCCATCTCCCGCGTGGAGCAGGTTCGCGATAGGGAACCCCGACTCGGCGGACAGCTCGCGCACTCTTCCCAGCACCTCGACGAGCTTGGTGCGCGGCACCGTACCGTCTACCAGGTAGTAGTTCGGCGCCAGCCTGCCCAGCGCGCCGAGCACACCCTTGCGTCCCGACCACAGACGCTCGCGGTCGGCGGCGTCCGTAGCGGTGCGTATCTCCATCGGACCGTACCGAAGGCAGACCTCCTCGATCTCCTCAGCCTCCTCCTCAACCGATTCGAGCAATCCGTCGACTTCCACCAGCAGCACTGCCCCGGCGTCGTCGGGGTAGCCCGCGTGGACGGCCTCTTCGGCGGCCCGAAGGCACAAGTCGTCCATCATCTCAATGGCCGCCGGCACGATTCCCGCCGCGATGATGCCCGACACCGCCGCGCTTGCGTCGTCGAGGTCCCTGAAGACCGCCAGAAGCGTCTTCACCGCCTCGGGCTGGCGCAGCAGACGCACCGCGACCTTGGTAACGACACCCAGCGTGCCCTCCGACCCGATGAGCACGCCGCGCAGGTCGTATCCTGGGTGCTCGCGGGTCTTTCCGCCCATCCACACTACCGATCCATCCGCCAGCACAACCTCCATGCCGAGCACGTGGTTGGTGGTTACGCCGTAGGCCAGGCAATGCGGACCGCCGGAGTTCTCGGCCACGTTACCGCCGATGGTGCATGCGCGCTGGCTGGAAGGATCCGGAGCGTAGTAAAGACCGTGCTTGGAGACGGCGGTCGTCAGTTCCAGGTTGACGAGACCCGGTTCCACGATGGCGACCCGGTTGTCGACGTCCACCTCGAGGATGCGTGTCATCCGGGTGAGCGCGAGCACGATCCCACCGGTTTCTGCGATCGCTCCCCCGCTCAGCCCCGTGCCCGCGCCCCTGGGGATGATGGGCAATCCGTGGCTGGCGGCCAGCTTGACGACGCTCGAAATCTCGTCCACCGTCGAAGGGATGACGACGGCCAGCGGCATCGCCCTGTCCACCGAGCCGTCATACTCGAAAACGATGAGGTCTTCCGGCGTGTGGATGACGTATTGTTCACCCACGACTGCCTTCAATTCATCTATAAGCGATTGGCCGTCTGGCATTGTGCCTCCCCGCTCTATGGTGCCCTCTCGCGGTGGACGTATGATAGTTGATTGGGGTTGCTGCCGCAATACGAACCTGAGCCACCGAGCCTGTACCAGCTTAGCCGGCGCCCCTCATTCGTCATTCCCGCCAAGCTTGTCCCCGCAAAACCGGGGACCGAGAATCCGCCCCCTTCGTCGTTCCCGTGAAAGCTTGCCCCCGCGAAAACGGGGACAGAAATCCAGCCGCGTAGGGCCATTGACACCCCAGTACATCCGTGCTACGCTCCCTTCATCACAAACAACCGACCACTGGCCACTGACCACCGGTCACCGGCCGCCAACGTAACAACCGTGACAACAATCCGTCAGATAAATTCCCGTCCAACCGAGATCCGTTCCATCCGTAACCTGAAACCCAGACCGCCCAGCTACGAAATCCGAGGAGATAAAACAAAAGAAACGAAACGGGACACTTTTTTCTAGCTTGTTTGTCCCACCCAGCAGTTTGGCCACTGCCTCTGCCCGGATGCTACTCCGCTTGGTAGCCCGTCACCCGTCTATCTCTTGCCCCTTCCCCCTCGCAGGGGGAAGGCTAGGATGGGGGTGACGCCAGCGAAAAGCCGTCCGGGACCCGTACCGCGCACGCCACCAGGCCGGCGCGGAGTTCCGGTCCCGGTTCCGCATCACCTTGCCGACGGCGTCCCCGGCCCAATCACGCGGCAGCAGGTCGAGAGGTGCTGCGCGGCCTGTCTTTCGTGGCCGCCGCGCA
>DAOUJL010000021.1:0-26537 GCA_034422735.1 Dehalococcoidia bacterium
AGATTACTAGGCGCACCCAAAACCGTCCCTCTCGCAAACACCCTGCCCTGCGCTCGCCCACACCCGCTCACTCGGGCCCACGCACCCGAAAAAACCGTCACTCTCCCGCGCCACCCGTTCCCGGCCCTGCCCAACCCAACCTCGCCCGCGCGCCGCGTAGTCCCCATCCCTGCGCCATTTCTCCCCGCGAAAGTCAAGCGGTGGATCTGGGCTTCGCCAACGCTCTTGAAGTCGCCGCACATCCGTGCTACTATCTCCCCACTGCACCGGCAATTGTACCTTGACAATCGAACACTGAGCCCGTGGGGACCGCCGCCTACATGTCCCATTTCCACCCAATTTCGGTACACAATTGTGCAGTTTCTTGCACGACTGGACATCCAAAGGACACGGATATAACAGCCCCCCAGCTACGAAGAGTACGCAATGGTGCAGAATGGTGCAGACTTCGCGAAAACCTCATCCAGAGACGGCTCCCGGCCCAACCCTAACGAACCCAGGGGGCGGGGCCTTCCGCAGCGAAGTCACCTAGTAACCTGACACAGGCTCGATGCGGCGAGTGATTCGCCACCACACCCCTGGGTTCCGGCTCGGGGGGTCGGAATGACGGCGTAGCGAGGGGGTCCTGCAAGAGAGGCGCCTCACTCCTTCGACAGACTCAGGGCAGGCTCCAGCCCTCTCCCGTCAAGGGAGGCGGGATGGCGGTGCTGCCCCCTACCCTGCTTTGCGCGCAACCGCGCGGCGGGCGGCGTGGGCTACGTCGGCGGCGGTGAGGTGGTACTTGGCCATGAGGGCGTCGGGGGCGCCGGACTCGGCGTAGCCGTGGAGAGCGACGGTTTCCTGGGGCGTGGGGGCCTCGCGGGCGAGGGTCTGGGCGACCATGCTGCCCAACCCGCCGACGACGTAGTGCTCCTCCGCGGTGACGATGGCGCCGGTCTCGCGGGCGGCGGCGACCACGGCCGCCTCGTCCAGCGGCTTCACCGTCGCCAAGTTGAGCACGCGGCAGGATATGCCCTCCGCCGCGAGCGCCTCGGCGGCCTCGAGCGCGACGCTGACCATGATGCCGCACGCGATGATCGCCACGTCGCCGCCGTCGCGCATTGTCTCGGCCTTGCCCAGGCGGAAGTCGTAGTCCTCGGCGTGCACCACCGGGGTGGCGGAGCGGGAGAGCCGGACGTAGAAGGGGCCCTGGGTGGCGACGGCGCTGCGGACGGCGCGGACGGTCTCGGGGCCGTCGGCGGGGACGACCACGGTGAACTCGGGGAGCGCGCACATGAGGGCGATGTCCTCGATGCTGTGGGCGGACACACCGTCCTCGCCGGTGATGATGCCGCTGTGGGTGGCGATGACCTTGACGTTGAGTCGGGGCTGGGAGACGCCGACGCGGAGCTGGTCGTGGGGCCGGCTGGTGGAGAAGACTGCGAAGGTGCTGACGACGGGGATTTTGCCGGAGGACGCCATGCCCGCCGCGACGCTGACGATGTTCTGCTCGGCGGGGCCGAAGTCGAAGAAGCGGTCGGGGTACTTTTCGCCGAAAAGGAAGGCGAAGGTTGAGACGTTTAGGTCGCCACCGAGGACGACGAGGTCGGGGAACTCGGCTCCCAGCTCAACGAGCGTCTGCCCGGCTACTTCGCGTGTGACGGCGGTCTCGGCCATTTGGCGGTCTCCCTCGGTTTGCGGGGGCGTCACCCCCATCCTGACCTTCCCCCTGTGATGGGGACGGGACTTTCGGCAGGCCCTACCCTATTTCTTCCAGGGCCAGGGCTAGCTGCTCGGGGCTGGGCGCCTTGCCGTGGAAGTTTGCGTTGTTTTCCATGAAGCTGACGCCCTTGCCCTTGACGGTCTTGGCGATGATGGCGGTGGGCCGGCCGCTGGTGGCGGCGGCCTCGTCGAATGCGCCGACGAGTTGGGCGACGTCGTGGCCGTCCACCTCGAGGGCGTTCCAGCCGAATGCGCGCCACTTGTCCGGCAGCGGCTCCAGGCTCATCACCTCGTGCGTCCAGCGGTCGTTCTGGATGCCGTTGCGATCGACGATGGCGACCAGGTTGTCGAGCGCGTAGTGGGACGCGGACATGGCGGCCTCCCACACCTGGCCCTCGTCGCACTCGCCGTCACCAAGCAGCACGTAGGCGCGGGTGGGCCGGCCGTCCAGCCGGGCGGCGAGCGCGGTGCCGACGCCGAACGATAGGCCCTGGCCAAGCGAGCCGCCGGACATCTCCACGCCGGGCGTCTTGATGTGGGCGTGGCCCTGCAGGCGGCTGTCTATCTTGCGGAAGGTCATCAGCTCTTCGGTCTCGAAGTAGCCGGCTTCGGCCAGCGCCGCGTAGAGCACGGGGCAAGCGTGGGCCTTGCTGAGCACGAAGCGGTCTCGCTCATCCCACTTAGGGTCGGAGGGACGGTGGCGCATGATGTGGAAGTAGAGCGACGCGAGTATCTCGACGGAGGAGAGGGAGCCGCCGGGGTGGCCGCTGTTGGCCTCGGCGATCATGGTAAGGATGTTGCGGCGCATGGCACGCGCGGTGGACCGGAGGGAGTCCAGGTCGGGCTCGCTGGCGGCCGGGCGTTCGTCGGGGCTGGACACTGGTGTATGCACCTCCCTGATCACGGTGGGGGGTATTATAGCAATCGGTTGGGGTAGTGGGTAGTGGCTAACCTGTGTCAGATTGATAGGCACGGATTCATCCTTCATTACTATGACAATGGAAATCCAGAGGGGCGAGACCCTACGCAGCGAAGTCACCTAGTGATCTGAAACAGTCTCCCATTGGCGTCTACATTTGACAGGGTATTTGGCTGACGATATATTTGGATATGTCTTCAAGTTCAGCGGTTGCTTTCATCTCGTAGAGTGCGCTACTTGCCGAAAGGACATCGGATTCGAGCTATCTCATGCCTGACCTGATTGCAGTCAGGGGTAACACCCCCTGGTTTCGGCGCCTTTATCTCCCTGCATACAGGCCAAGCGATGCCGCACGGTATGCTGGTACTTCTGTACAAACGATTTCGAATTGGCATTATCGCACGCTGCCCGGACTAGGCAATCCGGCGTTGCCCGGCAGAGAACGCGGCAAACCTCTTTCCTACCTGGAGTTGATTGAGATCGCTGTTGTTGCAACATTCCGGGAGTTTAGCGTCCCTCTTCACAACATCGCCAAGACCAGGGCCTATATGGCCCAAACTTTCAATGCAGAGTTTCCGTTTGCGGAATATCGATTTAAGACGGATGGCTACCACTTGCTGATGGCATTGGCAGAAGTCGAGCCGGCGGTCCCAGCTGATGACCTTATCGTGGCAGATGCGGATGGGCAACTTGGATGGAACGAAATGATGGAGAATCGGCTGTTGGAATTCGACTACGACCCTGAATGCGAGATCGCACTTCAGTGGTTTGCAGCCGGACGGAACTCAAACGTAGTGGTCGACCCACGTGTTTCATACGGTGCCCCCATGGTAAGGGGTATTCCCACATGGGTCTTAAAGGGCCGCTGGCAAGCAGGCGAGTCTATTTCAGACATAAGAGAGGATTTCAGTCTCGGTGAGCATGAAATCGCTGATGCCCTTCGTTTCGAAGGAGTAGAAACAGCCGCGTGATCCTGTTTTTCGATAAGAGCGTTGGGACGGTCATACCACAGGCTCTCCGATGGAGAAGACTCCGTTTCCCAGTCCAGGTTGAGTACCACGAGCACCATTTCGACTCGCATGAGGCGGACGATGTGTGGCTTCCTTTAGTGGGCAAATGGGGTTGGACTGTGATCGGGCACGATAGTAGCTACCATCTTCGCTCTAATGAGTTGGCGGCGATAAAGCAGTATGGAATGGGATGTTTCTATATGTGGGGTTCTCGAGCAAAGCGGTGGGAGAAGCTTCAGTGTTTCGCTCGCGCATACGACCGGATAATCGAGGCTGAGGCCAGTACTTCAAGACCATTCATATATCGTGTGAATCGACTGGGGGCGCTCAGGCCAGTTCCGATCCCCTGAAAGTCAGAGACCTCACAGAATCACTCGCAGCGAAGAGAAAGGGGACTTCGCAGGGTTAACGCGAGGCGGTGAGGGCTCGCCAGGCGGTGGTGAGGGTGGCGGTGTCGGGGGCGAATAGGGCGAAGGTGTGCGTGGGGCCGGCGGAGAGGCGGACTACGCGGCCGGGCAGGTCGAGCAGCTCGCCGTCGCCGGTGTCGGCGGGACGCCAGTCGGACTCGGACTGGGAGCGCAGCGCGGCGCGCGCGGCGTCGTGGAACTCGGTGGCGTCCTGCTCGGTGTCCCAGGCGAGCCGCCAGGCGAGCACCAGGCCGCCGTCCGCATGTTGCCACAGGGCGAGGCGATCGCCGCCCCAGCCGGCAGCGGCGCTCGACGCGGCGGCTATGCCATCGGCGGTCTCTTCGGCGTGGGTGGCAAGGTAGG
This sequence comes from Dehalococcoidia bacterium, assembly GCA_034422735.1. Classification (GTDB taxonomy): domain Bacteria; phylum Chloroflexota; class Dehalococcoidia; order Lucifugimonadales; family CATOSD01; genus CATOSD01. The sequence goes on from DAOUJL010000021.1 coordinate 4,401, forward strand.
ACGCCAGCAGGAACTCGCCTAGCGTGTCCTGTCCCATCTCGGTCCATCCATCGCCCAGCGCGGCGGCCAGGTCGGGAATCTCCACAGGCACGGGCGTCTCGGAGTCGAGGAACTTGTCGAGGTGGAGCACCTGCTCGGTGGAGACGGGCGGGTTAGCGAAGGCGTCGTCGATGAGCGCCCAGCCGCCGGCCTGCTGGAATAGCTGCACCGTGAACTCGAAGCCCCGCGTGTACGGGAACAGCAGAGAGTCGCGGACCAGGCGAGGGGCGTCGACGAACGGGTCGTCGGACGACGTGCTCTCCTGCCGGGCGGCCTGCTGCTGTTCTCCGGTGAACTCGTAGTTGAAGTAGAGCACCTCGACGATGGTGGCGTCGCCCTCCACAAGGCCGCGATACGCCAGCGAGCGGTCCGTGTCGGCATGATCCAGCTTGTCGAACCCGGCCTTCAGGTCGAAGTTGCGGTGCTGCAGGGCGTGGGCGTACTCGTGCGCATAGGTGAGGATTTCGCGAGCGGATAGGTCGTCGTCATCATCGACGACGTATATCTTGTCCTCGTCGGTGTCGAAGAAGCCCAGCACGGAGCCGGAGTAGAGGTTAACCAGGACATCGAAAAGGTCGTCATCGGCGTCCAGGATGCCGAGCGTGGTGTAGATTCCATCGGCCATCTCTATGTCCTCTCTGCCCTCCTCCAGGTTCTCGCCCAGTCGCTCGCGCAGCTCTGCCTGGTCGATGAACTCGCGGTCGACCTCCAGAAAGGCGAAGAGCTCGCGGATGCCCGAGGCGCGGCGCTCCACGTCGTCGAGCGTGGCGTCCAGCCGCCCGGACGACACGGGCGTGGGCACGGGTGTGGCGATGACGGCAACGGTGGTTGGCAGGATGACCGGGCCGGGGTCGAATGCCGGGCCTGGGGTGGGCGCCGGCGTGGCGGTCGGGGCCGGTGTCGGCGTGCTGGCGGCGGTGGGCACGGCGGTCGACGCGACGGTGGGCGTTGGCGTGGGGTCCGGTTCGCCGCCGCAGGCCGCGGCGAACGTCGCGAGCAGGGCGAGCGAGGCGAGGAGTGTTCGCGTGGCGGAGACGCGGAGACGTGACAAGGTGGAGACCTCCAATGGGCGGGGCGTGAAGGGTTGCGACACGTAGTATACAACGTCGGCGGGGCGTGGGTGTTTCCCCCTCACCCTTTCGACAGGCTCAGGGCAGGCTCTAACCCTCTCCCGCCCGGGGAGAGGGGACTCATTGCATCTCTGGAATTGCGGTTGCAACGCTGCTACACTTCCCGCATTCCGGCGCTACGCCTATCACACCAACCGACGGCCCGCGAACCGGGCCGCGCCTGGAGAGAACCGCAAATGCCAACACGACAGTACACAGGCAACCCATCACAGATCATGGTCGAGCAGCTCGCCGCGTCGGGCATCAAGTACGTGTTCAACAACTCCGGCTCGCGGGAGGCGCACTTCTTCGACGCGCTGCACTCGCGGGACGACATCCACGGCATACTGGCGCTGCACGAGGGCAGCGTGGCGGCGATGGCGGGCGGCTACACGCAGGTGGGCCTGGACCCGGCGGCGATGGTGGTGCACCTGGGCGCGGGTCTGGCGCAGTGCATGGGGCAGCTCATCAACGTGTGGGACGGCAGCCTGCCCGTGGTGGTCATCACCTTCGCGGGGGACACCGGCAGCTTCGCCGACCGCATCATCCTGGACCTGGACCACAGCTTCGGGCCTACGTCCATAGCCGCGCCGTTCACCAAGGCCAACTGGACGGTGATCGAGCCTGAGGGCCTGCCGCAGGCAATCGACCGCGCCGTCCGCGTCGCCAAGACGCCCCCGGTCGGGCCGGTGCACCTGGCGGTGTACGACCGGCTGCTGGGAACGCAACAGGTGGAGACGCAGATCATCGACGGCGGGGTGCCGGACGTGCGGGCGGGCTATCCGTCCGACGACGACCTGGAGCAGGTGGCGCGGGCGCTGCACGAGGCGGAGCGGCCGGTCATCTACGTGGGCGACGGCGTGTGGAAGAGCGGCGCGCAGGAGAAGGTGGCCAACCTGGCAGAGCGCTTCGGCGCGGCGGTGGTGTCGTCGTTCGGCGACCTGAGGGCCGTACCCATAAAGCACCGGCTGCACTGCGGGCGAATCGACGCGGCGATACCGGAGTTGAACCCCGACCTGATCCTGTCCATCGGCTCTCGCCACGGCGGGGCCGGCGCGGCGAGCGACTTCGACGTGTTCGCGTCGGCCAAGAAGGTCATCGCTATGGGCGTGGACGTGGGCAATCTGCAGAACATGCCGGGGCTGGACCTGGCGATACTGGCGGACGAACGTCGCACGCTGGAGCAGCTCGAGGAGCTGCTGCTGAGCGAGTCCACGCCGCAGCGCTACGACGACCGGCGCGAGTGGGCGCTGGGCCAGGCGGCAGGTCTGCGCGAGCGGCGCAGGCAGGAGGCGGCCAGGGTGACGGCCGGGGCGTCGCAGGTTCACCCGACCACGGCGCTTAACGCGCTGGACGCGGAGCTGGAGCGTCGCGGCGGCGGCGTGGTCACGATAGAGCAGTTCGCCATGCCGCTGGACACGCTGGGCGGCGAGGACTCGCCCGGCAACAACGAGTACATCCGCGCGGCGGGCGGCTCCGAGGGGTACGGCGTGGGCGCCGCGGTGGGCGCGAAGCTGGCCGCGCCGGACCGGCCCGTGGTGGGACTGGTGGGCGACGGCTCGCTGTACTACGCCGACTCGGGCATGTGGACGGCGGCGCACCACAACATCCCGATGCTGTGGGTGATTCCGAACAACCAGGCTTACGGGATCGTGGCCAACTCGTTCGAGCGCGCCGGTACGTCTATGAAGGACACCGGCGACTACGCCGGCGTGGTGCTGAGCGGCATCGACCCGGTGAAGCTGGCCGAGGGCTTCGGAGTGGAGGCGATGCACCTGCAGGACGAGGACAAGGCGGCGGAGACCATCACGCACGCGCTGGACGTAGTGGAGCGCGAGAACCGGCCCTTCCTGCTCAACGTGCATCTGCCGATGGGGATTCCGAGCGGCGGACGCCCCGCGCGGCAGTTCCGCATGGCGTAGGGCCGTTGAGCGATTTCAGCGTTACGCTGCTGGGAACGGGCACGCCTGAGCCGCTGGACGACAGGATCGGCATAAGCACGCTGGTGCGCGCAGGCGACGAGACGCTATTGTTCGACTGCGGGCGCGGCACGGGGCTGCGGCTGCACCAGGCCGAGGGCAGCTACAAGACGGCAACGGTGATGTTCCTGACGCACCTGCACTCGGACCACGTTTCCGGCATACCCGACCTGTGGCTGACCGGCTCGATTCCGCAGATGCGCGGGCGGGAGGAGGCGCTGAGGGTGTACGGGCCCACGGGCACCGAGAGCCTGGCCGAGCACCTGCAACTGGCATACTCGGCGGACGTGGAGGCTCGGCAGCCGTCGCGGGACATGGCGGGCTTCGGCGCCGCGCCGGCGCGGCTGGAGGCGGCAGACGTCTCGCCAGGGGTGGTGTACAACCGCAACGGCGTCCGCGTCACCGCCTTCCCGGTCGAGCACCTGATCATCGAGCCGGCGTTCGGCTTCCGTGTGGAGTACGGCGGCCGGTCGGTGGTGCTTTCGGGAGACACTACCTACTGCGAGAGCATGGTGGACAACTCGCGCGGCGCGGACCTGGTCATCCACGAGGTGGCGGCGGTGCCGGAGGGCGTGGACGCGAGTTCGCCGCTGGTGGACCGCGTGGTGTCGTGCCACACGTCGCCGGAGGACGCGGGCAGCCTGTACAAGCGCACCGCGCCGGCGCTCGCGGTGTTTTCGCACATCCACTACATACTGGGCGCGACCGACGACGACATCATCGCGGGCGCGAGGCGCACCTATGACGGCGAGATGGTGGTGGGGCGCGACCTGGACACGTTCGAGGTTGGCAAGGGCAGCGTGAGGCGGGTGTAGGACTACGACGCCGCGATGGGAGATGTGAATATGAGCTTCAGATTGCTGCTGCTGCCACCGGGGGGCGAGGAGAACGCGCTGGTTGGCGAGACTTGGCCCGCGAAGCTGAGGGAGGCGGTGCCCGGCATCGACGTGCGTGTGGCGCATTCGGTCGGCGAGGCGATGGAAATGATAGGGGACGCGGACGCGGCCTTTGGCGACATCGCCCCGGAGCTTCTGGAGCTGGGTGCCAACCTGAAGTGGATCGCGTGCCCGCAGGCGGGGCCGCGGGCGGGCTACTACCACCAGGCGCTGGTGGAGAGCGACGTTGTGGTGACAAACACGCGGGAGATCTACAACGACCACATCAGCGCGCACATCATGGCGTTCGTGCTGGCTTTCGCGCGGGGGCTACACGTCTACACTCCGAGGCAGCTAGAGCGGGACTGGCGCCCCGGCTACGAGATCACCCACCTGCCCGACGCCACGGCCATAGTCGTGGGCGTGGGCGGCATCGGCGCGGAGACTGCCAGGCTGTGCGCGGAGTTCGGGATGACGGTGCTGGGCGTGGACCCGCGCGTGGCCGAGCCGCCGCAGGGCGTCGCGGAGCTGCACGGGCCGGAGGCGCTGGACGACGTGCTGCCGCGCGGGGACTTCGTGATCATCACCGTGCCGGAGACGCCGGAGACGCAGGGCCTGTTCGACTACGGGAAGTTCCGGCTGATGGACCCCGGCGCGCGGCTGATCAACATAGGCCGCGGCGCGGTGGTGGTGCTGGACGACCTGGCGAGGGCACTACAGGAGGGCGAGATAGGCGGGGCGGCGCTGGACGTGTTCCAGGTGGAGCCGCTGCCGGCTGACCACGCGCTGTGGGGGATGCCGAACGTCATCATCACGCCGCACGTTGCGGGCAGAGGGCCTTACCTGGACGACCGGCGCACCGAGCTGTTCATCGAGAACTGCGTGCGGTTCGCCCGGGGCGGGGAGCTTCGGAACGTGGTGGACAAGGCGAACTGGTTCTGAGCCTCTGGAGGGCCTGCGCCGCACCATGAGTGAGCGCGTGTACGTCTTTCTGGACGAATCGGGCAACCTGGACTTTAGCGACCGTGGCACCCGCTACTTCGTGCTGGCCAGCGTAAGCATGAAGCGTCCGTTCCAGGTGAATGACGCACTGGACGGGTACAAGTACGACTGCATCGAGTACGGCCTGGAACACGAGGGGTTCCATTGCGCCAATGACAATGCGCACGTGCGGAGCAAGGTCTTCGACATCATCGGAGACCGGCTGGAAGGCGTGGAGATAAACAGCCTAGTCGTTGAGAAATCCAGAACTGCCTCCGACACGAGGGCCGAAGCTCGTTTCTACCCGGAGATGCTCGGCACTCTTCTCAGAACTGTACTAGAGACGGCCTTTCACGCAACAGCCGAGGAGATCGTCGTCATCACGGACAACCTACCACTAAATCGGCGACGTCGGGCAATCGAAAAGGCGGTGAAGGTTACGCTCGAGAGGATGCTCCCCAATAGCCCGGGGCATCGCATCCTGCACCACGATTCCCGCTCGCACTACGGGCTGCAGGTTGCGGACTACTGTTGCTGGGCCATATTCCGCAAACACGAGAGGGGTGACCGTTCGTACTATGACCACTTCCGATCAGCGGTGCACAGCGAGTGGGAAATGATCTGAGGTTGAACGGCATCGCCGGCCCGCCAAACAAACGACCCCCCCGACTACTCCGTTTCCGGAGAGAGCCCCTTGGGCTCTTGTCATCGGGGGGGGACCTTTGAGTCTATTCTAGAGCGAGACCGGTCGCTCGTCAACTATTGAGCAAGCCGCGTCGGCGGAGCGTCCGAGCGCGACCGTCACTCGCTGTGAGTCAGGACTGCCGTGAACCGGATGGCTTCTTCGGTGATGGAGCCGGCAAGCATGAAGGCTTCCAGCGGTTCTACGAACGGCTTGAAGTCGCGCCGGAAGTCGGAGCGCATATCGCCGTCGAGGGCGTCCTCAAGCATATCCAGCCCGGCGGCCAGGTCCGCGTAGAGCAGCCAATCGACTGGATCGGGGGCCATGCCCATCAGCCCGGAAAAGCCGCCGGTGGAGCTGAGCGGTTCGGAATCCCCGGCCCCGGCGGCCGCGTCGTGAAGCGCCGTGAGGCTGCGGTGGGTGCTCCCCAGGGCCACCCAATCCTCCGCCACGAGATACCCCGGATCGTAATCTCCTCCGAGAAGGCCGAACTCCTGTGGCGCGGCGGTCACCACCTCATAATCACCCAGCGATCTCCTATCCAGTCCAACTCCTGAGTCCTCCACAATTTCGGTAAGCGTGTCCAGCGCGCGCCTTATGCCGTCGGCGTCCCGCAGTCCGGCGAGCAGCAGGACGTCGTAGACTCCGGCCCGGACTTCGCCGGGCAGCAGCGCCAGGGCTATCTCCCCGTTCAGGGAGTCCACCACGTCGCCCTCCACGTCGATCCCGGTCTCGTACTCCACATCGTCCAGGATGCGCTGGAATGCGCTCTCGCCGTTGGGCTCCAGGTCGTCGACCGTCCGACGGACCTCTTCCCAGGTCTCCCTGATCCCGTTGGTGGCCAGCAGCAGCACGGTGTCGGAAGGGAGGGCATCCGGTGACGCCAACGCGAGGTCGGAGTCGATAGCGAAACCGTCGCCGGACTGCTCGGCGGCGAAGTCGACACGCAGGCCCCGTTCGATGAACGACATGGACATTGCCATGAACTCCGGCACGCTGTCCTCGATCTCACGGATGACGTCGTCCCGATCGCCGAAGGGGTCTATCTCGTCGCCCAGCAGATCCAGTATCCACTCGCTCCGCACGAACATGAACACGACCCTCTCGGAAGGCACCGACTCGCGGGCCGCCGTGAAGTCCTCGTTAGCTAGGAGAGGCGTCTCCGGGGGCGACTCGATATCGCGAATCGCGCGTTTGAGGGCACCCTCGCCGTCCGCCAGAAGCAGGTACTCGTCCGTTAGAGCGAAGCTTGCGTCTTCGTCGTCCGACAGCCACAGGTCGGCGTCCCTGTAGACGGTGCGGTCAAACCGCGTTAGAGACTCGTCCTCGAAGTACGCCACCAGGTCTTCTACGAAATCAAAGGCCGCGCCCGAGTCGCTGACGTGCACCATGGCGACCCACTCTGCACTGTCGTCATCTACGTCGATCAGGGCGAACGACACGGACTCCCCGAGCCAGGGCGTCACGTCATCGAGAAAGTGGATGCCGGTCTCCTCCTTCAGCTCGTCCAGCAGGTCGTCCCTGCGCTCCACCAGGGCATCGGTCTGCAGGGTGGATATGACCTCTCGTCCATGCCTGAGCTGCTGTACTCCGGGGCGCAGGTTGAAGGACGCGTAGGCCAGGGCATTCGAGGGGATGAAGCGCGCGGTCGACTCTCCGGGACGGCTGAGCGACCGGAAGAAGACGAGCACCACAACTACCGCGGCAAGAGCCAGCACTCCCAGGGCTATGCCGCCGGCTATCAGGAGGAGCCTTTTGTTGCTGGTGCGACGTCTTCCCCTGCCTTCGCCGTGCATGACTACAGCTCGACGGGCTCGTCGGTGGCGGACCACTCGGCGTAGGACCCGTCGTAGAGGCGCACGGGGATGCCGAGGCGTCGCAGGGCGAGGTAACCGAGCGAGGCCCTCATGCCGGAGCGACAGTAAACTATCGCCGGCTCGGCGTCGGATACTCCGGCGGCGTCCAGCGTGGCCCTGGCGTCCTGTTCCGCCGTGAGGTAGCTCTCGTCCTTGCCCACGAACTCGCGCCACATGACGTGCCGCGCGCCGGGGATGTGGCCGGGCCGGGGATCGACCTCGAGCTGGCCGGTGAACTCCTCGACGGTGCGAACGTCGAGAAGCTGGGCCGCGCCGCGGCCGCGCACGTCGTCCAAGTCTGCCCTGACGCTCGGTTCGATGTTGGGCGCGAACTGCGCCGCTTTCGGAACGACGGGGCGGTAGAAGACACCCCGGTCCTGCTCTTTCCAGCCCTCGAAGAAGGTGTCCAGCAGGTATACGTCGGGCACGCCTAGGTACTCCAGCGCCCATGCGAGCAGCGCGCCGTTCTGCCCGTCGTAGGAGTCGTACACGATGGGGACGGTGGAGTTGGACAGCCCGGCGGCGGCGAACATCGCGGCGAGTTCGTCCGGCGCGAGCAGCCTGCCGTCGCCACCGAACAGGTTGGCGGCCTTCACGTGCACGGCGCCCTGGAGGTGGCCGGCGAGGTACTTCATGTAGCCGCGCGGGTCCAGCACCAGGGCGTCACCGGCGTCGATGCGCCCGGCGACCCAGTTGGGATCGACGAGGTGGATCATGGCGTCCTCTCAAAATCCTTTCACTGACTTATCTGGGGGCTTCCCCAGCAGACCGGAACGCCGTCGGGTCGGAGGCCGCAGGCGTGACTGTGGCCTACACTTATGCTGACGTACCTGTCTTCGCTCGGCGGTTGTGCGCGGCCATCTTCATGATACCATTCCCAGCACAGGGCCCTTCCGTCAGAGGTCAACCCACAAGAAAGTCCCTCCCCACTGCCAACCTGCTTAAAAGTTCGCCCCGAAATCGGCGCATTGGAGAGTTCGTACCCATCGCCCCAGCACATTAGAGAGCCTTCGCCGGTTACGCCGCACGTGTGGGTGCCGCCAACACTGATAGATGCAAGACCATGAACCTCTGGCGGTGCTGTCCGGCCGTTCGGGTTGTCTCCCCAGCAGACCGGGGAGGCATCTGGAAGCCTCAACGCGCAGGTGTGCCAGATGCCCGCGCTAATGGCCGAGAATTCCACTCCCTGCGGTGGTGAGGATTGGCCATACTCGTCGTTGCCCCAGCACACGGCGCTGCCATCCGTCCTGAGTCCGCAGGTGTAGTCCAAGCCGCTGCTCAGCGACCTCAGTACCTGCCCCGCCGGCGGCGAAGATTGGCCATAGTAGTCGTATCCCCAGCACACCGGCATTCCGTCATACATTAGCGCGCATGTGTACCTGAACCCGCTGCTGATAGACGCGAAGGTCTCGCCCTGCGGCGGTGTCGCCTCCCCGTCGTAGTTCGAACCCCAGCACTCCGCAGTGCCGTCTGTACGCAGACCGCAGGTGTGACTGCCTCCGCCGCTGATGGAGGCCAAGGGGCCGTGTACTGGTATCGTCGGGCGGTTGACGTAGTACTCTCCCCCCGGAGGCGACGACTGGCCATAATAGTTACTGCCCCAGCAGACTATCTTGCCACTGTCCCGGATGGCGCACGAGTGTCTCGATCCTGTGCCGGAGGCCACGAATCTGTCGTCCGCGCCCCAGGGCGGTACTGTCTGACCGTCGTGGTCGATTCCCCAACAAAGGGCGGTGCCATCGAGACGCAGCGCGCACGTGTGGCCGCTGTCGGTGCTGACAGAGGAGAAGATCTGCCCGCTTGGAACTCTGTTGGCATTTCTACCCCAGCAGACGATACTGCCATCAAAGCGCACGCCGCAGGCCTGTTCCGAGCCTATGCTCATCATCGAGAATCTATCGTCCTCAGAGTTCTGGTTGGCGCCGTAGAGGTTCCGTTCGCCCCAGCATATCACCGCGCCGTCCTCCCGCAGGCCACAGCTGTAGCCGTCTCCGCTGCCAATGGCCGTGAATCGTTCGTCCAGCGGAGGTGAAATAGCTCCCTCCGCGTAGCTGTCATCGCCCCAACATTCGGCGATCCCATCCGGGCGGAGCGCGCAGGTGTGGGTCTGACCAACGCCAATCGCAATGAACGGCTGGTGCGGAGGAGGGGTTGCCCGCCCTTCGTACTCGTTGCCCCAGCACACAGCGATGCCGTCCGACTTACGAAGGCCGCAGCTATGACTCTCGCTGTTGTCGATAGTGGCGAACCTCTCGTCGGGAGGCGGTGCGGCCTGCCACAGGTCGTTTTCTCCCCAGCAGTACGCCGCTCCGTCCTCAACCAGCGCGCAGGAGTGGTCGTGCGACACCGCCAGCGCGGTGAAGGTCGTGCCAGGGGGTGGCGTCGCCTGCATGGGTGTTGGCATCTGAGTGGCGTCTGGATCATAGCGTTCGCCCGATGGGGGAGTGGACGCGCTGAAAGTGTCGGCTCCCCAACACAGCACCGAGCTGTCGGGGCGAATACCGCAGACGTGGCCCGCGCCGGCGCTCAGAGATGTCAGCGTCACGTCGACGGGCGTTTCGATGTACTCACTGGCACGCCCCCAGCAGGCTGAGCCGCCGTCTTGCAGAAGGCCGCAGGTGTAGTGTGTTCCCGCGGAGATGGACGAGAAAGCCTGTCCGTTCGGCGGCGAGAGCGGCCCGGCTCCCTCCAGCACTTCATCTGAACCCCAACAGATGGTGTCGCCGTCTTCGCGCAGGCCGCACGTGTGCGCCGACCCGCTTGCAATCGACGTGAATCGCGCATCTTCCGGAGGCGTCGCCTGGCCCAGATCGTACCCGACGGCACCCCAGCATACGGGTGCGCCGTCTTCGCGCAGGCCGCAGGTGTGCACAAGGCCACTACTCACCTGGGTGAGTCGCTCGCCTGACGGCGCGTCGAGTTGGCCGTACTCATCGTCACCCCAACAGACCGGGGTGCCGTCAGGTCGGAGGCCACAGGTGTGCGTGCCGCCGCTGCTGACAGCGGTGAGCACCACCCCGTTCGGCGGAGATGCCTGGCCTAGATCGAAATCTATCACGCCCCAACACACCGGCGCGCCATCCGCGCGCAGCGCGCAGGTGTGTAGCGCGCCGCCGCTGATGGTCTTGAAGTACTCACCGACCGGCGGCGACGCCTGGCCATACCGGTCGTCTCCCCAGCACTCGACACCTCCGTCCTCGGAACGGAGCGCGCAGGCATGCCTGTAACCGCTGCTTACGGTGGCGAACTTCTCGAAAACCCGCGCCATTTGAGGCGCAGTTGTCGGGCGTGGAGTCGCGGTTCGAACGGGCAAGGGACGCGAATCGGGGAGAAGTTGCCCACCAGGCGGCGACGCCTCTCCATCGTCGTTTTTGCCCCAGCAGACGGCCCATCCGTTTGAGCGGATGGCGCAGGCGTGAGAGGCGCCCACAGCCACGGAATCGAACCGGCCCTCCGGGGGTGAAGTGGGGAAATCGGAGTATCTCGCTCCCCAGCAGACGATGCTCCCGCCAGTGAGAACGCCGCAGGTCTTGTCGTATCCAATGCTGATGGACGAGAACTTGCGAGGCGGTGGTGAGGTCTGCCGGTTTTCGTCGGAGCCCCAGCACACCGCCGTCTGATCGGTCAGGATGCCGCAACTGTGTGAGATACCGCTCTCTATGGACACGAAGGTATGTCCCTGCGGAGGCGAGGCCTGGCCGTCGTCGTCGTTACCCCAGCACTCGGCGGTCCCGTCCGGCCGGATACCGCAGGTATGGCTGGACCCGCTGCTGATCATAGAGAAGACGCCGGCGGGAGCCAGAGTGGCACCGAACTCTTTGTCGCCCCAGCAAGCGGCTTGACCTTCCGAGTCAAGACCACAGACATGCGCGCCTCCCATGGATATCGAAGCAAACCTGACAGAGGGTGGCGGAGAGGCCAGGTTGAACTCGCCGTAGTACTCGTCGGTGCCCCAGCAGACCACCGTCCCATCGGACCGGAGGCCGCAAGCATAGCCTCCACTGCCGGTCAGGGCCATAAAGGTCTCTCCATGGGGCGTGCCTCCCGCCCCATACTCCCTATCGCCCCAGCAGACAGGAGACCCGTCTCGACGGAGGGCGCAAGAGGACTGACTCCCAGCGACTATGTGCGTGAAAGACTCGGAACCGGGCGCACTCGCCTTTCCGTTATCGTTGTCGCCCCAACACGACGCCGTACCGTCCCTTCGGAGCCCGCAGGTGTGTCGCTCGCCACTGCTGATGGACACAAATGTCTCGTTCAGCGGTGGAGTTGACTGGCCCCCCTCGTCACCGCCCCAGCACTGGGCAACACCATCGCCCCGGAGCCCGCAGGTGTGCCAGCCTCCCGCGGAGACCATAGTGAACCGCTCTCCCATCGGGGGAACCGACTGAGCGTACAGATTGGAACCCCAGCACACGGGTGTGCCATCGGCGCGCAGCCCGCACGCGTGGCCGCCGCCCGTCGTAATGGAGGCGAGCCGTGTTCCGGGGACGGGCGAGGACCTGCCGTCGCTATCGTAACCCCAGCATACCGGCGCACCATTCTCATCCAGAGCGCAGGTGTGATTTCTGCCACTGCTTATAGCGGTGAGTCTCACTCCCGCGGGCGGCGAAGCCCGTCCAGACCCGGTGTCGCCCCAGCATTCTGCCGCGCCATCGACTCGAATCGCGCAGGTGTGTCTCCTGCCACTGCTCACTTCCGTGAACTTGCCGATGGGCGGCGACGATTGGCCCCTAAAGTCGTCCCCCCAACAGCCGATGGAGCCATCGGACCTGATTCCGCAGCCATGGTCGCCTCCGCTGCTGATGGCCGAGAAGTGCTCGCTCCGCACAGGCGAGGTACGCTGATAGATTTCGCCACCCCAGCAGATGGCGGTCCCGTCCGCAGCGAGTCCACACGTCAGGTCACCTCCGCTGCTGATGGAGACGAACGATGGGACGATGTCCGGCGTCAAGACGGGGACGGGACCCACGTCGAGTGGTTTCTGGCGAGCAGGCAGGGGCTTGGAGGGCGCAAACGGAGTCCTCTCACTACGAGGAATATTGTAGGGGCCGATCACGTCGTAGGCACCGATACTTTCGTAATAGGCCGTTAGTCCCTCCACGCTGGCGATTCTCTGCCCCGCGAAAGCGTCCGAGGCCGCCGCCGTTTCGATTCGGCTTGTGAGATCGTCGAGGGGTTGGCGGTACTCGGGGTCGAGATCATACGTTGCGTAGCGCACCGCCTCCACCGTCCCGTCGTCTGAGACCTGCAGGTCCCATTGCGCGATGGCCTGCCATGCCTCCACGGCTATCGTGCCCAGCGCCCCCAGCGGCGTCAAGAAAACCACGCTTTCTCTTCCGCCGACGTATGCGGCCAGAGCCTCCTCAAGGACCGCTGCCCTCGTCTGGAGTTGACGCGTGTACTCGGGCTCATCCTGAAGTGGCGCGTCCTCATATGTCCCCGCCGCGTGCGACCTCTTGTAAGTCTCATACGAAGTGGAGGCGCCAAGTCCGTCGTAAGATACCGTAACCGTGGGCGGCCCCGCGCCCAGGATGTACTCCTGAACCTGGTAGTCCGCATAGCAGACGAGGGTGCGGTGCTCGGTAGATAGCCCACCTCGCGAGAGAGACGACAGGCCCGAAAACAGCGGGGAGTAGTAGGCGGAGGTTGTGCCCGACAGGTAGCCCAGGTAGTCCGAAAACGTGCCTTCCAGCGCGACGGCGGGCGGCAGAGGAGTGTCTTCTTCGAGACCAAACCAGAGCCTCAGGGACTCTTCGCGTTGTTGAGTGGTCATCGCTTGGCCTCGCCAGTCGCAGCGTACGGAATCCCAGTCGGCAATTCCCCTCAAAGCTATGTGGGTTGGGGGAACTTCCAGATAGAAAGGGAGAGTCCGGTCCCCCGCAAGTATTTCCTCCACCGTTGGCGCATCCGCAGGTTCCGAGTGCGCCGCCGCCCCTACTCCACCGGCGTTCCCAACGAACGGATTGAGCTCGCTCACGTCTCTTTGGTCGCACGCATCCATAGATTGTGCGCAGGGTTCGGTCGGAATTGGCGTGACTATGGTCACTGTTTCGGGCTCGGCGGTCGGTGTTAACGTCGGGATGGAAGTGGGAGTTGCGACGGATGTCGGCGTTGCGGTCGGGCTGAGACGCGTGGCAGGTGGCATCGTAGGGACGCTGACGGGCGTGGGAGCGGAATCCGGCGCTACGGTTGGACTTGGAGTCGCAGCGGGGGGTACCGTGAGGGTGCTGACAGGCGTGGAAGCGGCAGCCAGCGTAACCGTTGGACTTGGAGTCGCAGCTGGGATTGCCGTGGGGACGCTGACGGGCGTCAGAGTAACGAGCCTTGGTGTTGGCGCGGATGCGGGAGTAGGTGTGACCGCCTGGACCAGCGTAGCCGTCGGCTGTGGCGTATTATCACATGCCGACAGCAACACGACGCCCAGTAAACACGCCAATCCAATCGTCGCGAAAAACCGAATGGCTCCGCGCGCCTTGAGCGTTGCGACGGATACGGCACACATGCGAGGCTTCTATCTGGCCTAAGGCTCCGTGCAGTTCATGGGGATTTGCAAAACTGACGGCGCCTGCGGCGTAACGCGGGAGCGGTCCGCGAACCGCCCCCTCCGGTATGACGCAACCTACACGGCCTCGAAGTCGGTACTCAGGCGCGCGCCCTTGAGAACGGTCTGGGTTACGGGCGAGCCTTCCACGGCCAGGCGCCAGATCTCGCGCAGCGCGGCCTCGTCGGCGTCGGCGCGCACGAACACCTTGGCGCTGATGTCGCCGTAGCCGGGGTTGCCCTCGTCTACGCCCGCCCACTTGCGGATGTTCTCGAAGTTGCCCTCCAGGGCGATCTCGAGATCGTGGATCTTGATGCCCTGCTTGGTCGCGTTGAGCACGAAGCCGACGGTCATACAGCCGCCGATGGCCGACAGAAGCTGCTCGTGGGCGCTTGCGGCGAGGTCGGTCGCGTCCAGGTCGGTGGGCTCGTCCATCTCGATGGCGTGGGTGCGCATGTACGCCTTGGCCCTGAAGCCGCTCTCCCAGCGCACTCGGGAGCGCCAGGGGCCGCTAACCGCCTTGAACACGTCCTCCTGCCTGAACGATTCGAGAATCTCGTTCAGCTTTTCCGGGTGCAGTCCGTTCAGCTCTGCCTGTGCCGTGTCGGCCATTCGGGGTGCCTCCTTTTACCCTTGGTGTGCGAATTGCTTTGTTCTATCGGCCTAGCCGTACTCCTGCCGCAGCATCTGGGCGGCGGAGTTGATGGCCTGGAGCTTGCGGTAGGCCACGTCGGCGGTGTTCACGTTGCGCTCGGCGAAGGTGCCGAAGCCGCAGTCGGGGTTGAGGAACACCTGCTCGGGCGAGAAGTACTGGAGCGCCTCGTGTACGCGCTCGACTATCTCCTCCGGCGACTCTATCTCGTCGGTCCTGGGGTTGACCACGCCCAGTCCGATCTCCTTTTCTTTGGCGTACTCCTTGAACACCTCCATCTCGCCGGCGCGCGGGGTGGCGAACTCGAGCACGAGCTGGTCGATGTTCATCTGGGTGAGGTACGGCAGCATGGGGCCGTAGTTGCCTGTGAGAAGCACGTCCTCGCGGCGGCTCCAGTTGCCGCGGCACACGTGTACGCCGAAACGGACGCCGTCGATGCCCTCGACAGTCTCGTTCATCAGCCGCACGGCCAACTCGAGCTCTTCGGACGGGTCCTTGCGGTCGGCCATGGCGGCGCACATGAACGTTTCGGTGCTCTCCTCGCCCAGCACCACCTGGGACAGCGTCGGCTCGTCGAACTGGATGAAGTCGACGCCGCGCTCCTTCAGCGCGAGCACCTCCTCGCGCAGCAGGCGCACAATCTCGCCGGACAGGTCGTCCTCGGAGGGATAGGCGTTGTCGGACAGGCCCGCGAACCAGCTCGACTTGAGCAGCAGGTAGGGACCGGGCAGCGGCACCTTGACCTGCCTGTCGGTATGCTTGACCAGGAAGTCCACCTCGTCCAGAGACAGGCCGTCGCGCGCCTCTATCTTGTCGACCACTATCGGGCTCTTGATGGCGAACGAGGGCACGTCCAGCGCGCGGAGCGTCTCCTCGAATCTAGCCCTGTCGGTCATGTAGTCCATCAGCTCCGACACCTTCATCAGCCTCATGCCGGAGAGCTTGGCGACCACGAAGGAGTAGAAGTTGTCCCGGCGCTGTTCGCCGTCCGTGACGATGTTGACGCCAGCGTCCTCCTGGTACTTGACCGCAAGCAGCACGGCTTCGTCGGCGATCTCGTCGAACTCCTCCTTGGTCATGGCGCCGTCCTGCCACTTGCGGAGCGCCTGAATGAGCCAGGGAGGCCTGGACCAACTGCCCACACCGGTTACGGGAAAGAGTGTCTGCGTCGTCATTGTTCCTCTCATAGTCAGCGCGGGCGAGTGGCCGGGCCGAGTTGGTTTCCGATTGCGGTACCATGTTAACGCAAGCGGGGCGCTATTGCCACTTGGGGGGTCAGTCGATGCGCCGCATAGACTACGGCTGGGTGATACTGTTCGCCGGATTCGCGGCGCTGTTCGTGAACAGCGGATCGCGAATGGCGTTCGGACTGCTGCTCAAGCCGATGACCGAGGACCTGGGCTGGTCGCGCTCGTCTCTCTCGCTGGCCGCCACGGCCTTCTTCTGCGCCTCCGCGCTCACCATGCCGCTGCTTGGCCGGCTGGTGGACCTGCGCAGCCTGCGGGCGGTGACGGCGGTGGCGGCCCTGATCGGAGCGGTCGGCATCGGGCTTATGGCGTTCGCGTCTTCACACTGGCACGTTTTCGCGCTGTACGGACTAGTGTACGCCGTGGGCAGCGCGGGATCGTCGGTGTCGATGGTGGGCGTACTGGTGAGCCGCTGGTTCGCGCAGCGGCGGGGACTGGCGAACAGCGCGGCCATTTCGGGCAACGCCGCGGGACAACTCGTGATCATCACGCTGCTGACGTCGTTCCTGGAATCGCTGCGCTGGCGCGGCGCGTACCTGGCGCTGGGCGCGGCCAACCTGGCGCTCGCGCCGCTGCTGCTCGCGCTGGTGAGGTCTCGTCCCTCCACGCCGCGCGGCGAGACGGAACAGGCCGCCGACCACGACGCGGCGGCGGAGAGCGCGCCGGGGGCCGCCGGCCTGCTGCGCTCGCGGCAGATGTGGCTGCTCGTGGTCGTGTACGCGATATGCGGCTTCCAGGACTTCTTCGTGGCGACGCACGTGGTAGCGTTCGCCGACGACAAGGGGGTCTCGCGGGCGCTGGCGGGCAACCTGCTGGCTTGGATGGGGCTGCTGGGTGTGCTCGGCGTGCTGGCATCCGGCTGGCTCGCGGACAGGTACAGCGCGGGGCTGCCGACGCTGCTCAGCTTCATCGCCCGCGTCGGCATATTCGCCATCGCCCTGCTGTTCCAGGACACGCTGGGCATCGCGACGTTCGCCGTCCTCTACGGTTTCACCTTCCTGATGACCGCACCGCTGGTGATCGTGTTGGTGGGCAACGTGTTCGGCTCGTCCCGGATGGGCGCGATAAGCGGGGTGATCAACATGACCCACCAGATATGTGGAGGGCTGGGCGCGTACGCGGGAGCGCTGATTTTCGACGCCTGGGGGAGTTACGACGCCGCCTTCGTACTGATGTTAGCCCTCTCCGTCGCCGCCGCGATCGCTACCCTCGGCGTGCGGGAGCGGCTGCACTGACGCCTGCTCGTCGTCGTCCTCCACCGGCAGCGCGGGCTTGTCGCGCCAGAATGCGGCGGTGAAGCCCAGCGCGCCGGCGACCGCGCCGAGCCCCACTACGCCGAAAGTGGACGCCGCGCCGAACAGGGTGGCGACGGGGCCCAGCGCGAACGACGTGCCGCTGTTGCCTATGTCCCACGCGGACTGGAGGGTGGCCATAGCCGGTCCGCGCTCGCGCGGCGTCACCCTGTCCACTGTGAGCGACTGCATTCCGGGTTGCAGCAGGCCGAACCCACCGCCGGCAAGCGCGGCCGATGCTATGAGCATGAGCTGGTTCTGGGCAGACATGAGCATGAACATTCCAACCGCGACGGATAGCAGGCCGGGCAGGATCACGGACGACCTGCCGAAGCGGTCGGCCACCCGGCCGGAGCCGAGCAGGAAGACCATCTGGATCAGCGAGTTGACGGTGTAGAAGAGGCCGGGGTTGCCGAGCTCACGCTCGCTGGCGACGATGGGCATGAAGCTGTTGATAGGACCTGTGGTTGCGGTGAAGCTGACAAAGATGAGCGTGGGTAGGATCGCCGCGCGGGGGATGAGCGGCGTCCTCTCGCGCCGTCCGGCAGTGTCGGCCGCGACCGGATTGGTGCGGGACGAGGAAATTACCGTCGAGAACACCCACCCCAGCAGCGCCGTCCCGCTCGCGAACACGAAGGCGGCGCTGAAACCGAACCGGTCCGACAACAGCTGGGCGAGAAAGGGAGAGTAGAGCGACGCGACGCCGATTCCGATGCCCATGTAGGCCAGCCCCTCGGCGCGGCGCGCAGCGGGGGCCAGGTTGACCACGATGGTGCTGGTGGCGACGGGGGTGGCGGCCAGGCCTATGCCCCGCAGCATACGGACGGGCACAAGCCACAGGAAGGCCAGGGCGGGAAAGCTCGCGAGCAGCGGAGTGGCCTCGAGCCAACTGTTGATTGGAAGGATGTACAGCAGCGCGGCGAGCGCGAACGAGCCCAAGCCCCACACCGCCACGGGCTTTGGCCCGAAGATGGCGATGAGGCGTCCGACGAAGGGGCGGACGAACAGCGACAGCACACCGAAGGCGCCGACCACGATCCCGATGTGCCAGTTCTCGCCGCCGAGGTCCTTCACGTAGTTGGGGATGACGGTGAACATCGACGAGTAGCTGACGAACAGGAAGTGTCCGGTCAGCAGTGTCAGCACGTAGTCTGTCGACCACAGCCTTCGGCTTGGGGCCGCGCCGCCCCGGGGCGGCAACGTCATGTGTGATCGCCGATGCGCCGAGATGGCAACGTCAAGGGTGGCTCCTGCCCGGTGTGGCTTGCGCCGGATGGGGTTCCTGTCCCGTTCTCGTGGACACGCCGCGAGGGTGTAGGGTACCGGCTACCAATTATAGAGCACAGGCGCGACCTGCCCCAATAGGCTCGGCGCGCGCGGCAGGGGCGGATCGCGGCGGAGGCGAATGGGAAGCCTCGGCATTGGAGGCGCCAAGAAAGGCCCCCGCCTGACCGGTTGCGGCCAAGCGGGGGCCTCCTCTAGTTAACCTCCTGTCTTGCTACTCGTTCGATACCCACCGCGTCTGCGTCTGTGTCCGGCCCCTGCTGCTCGTGCGCGTCCTGCTCTGCTCCTTCTCGCCGTACTCGTCCGTGCCGCGGGTGTTGCCCGTGTCACTCCATGCGCTCCACGACCCCCACGTCTCCGGTGGCGGCGGCGGTGGGGGCGGTGGGGGCGGGGGCGGCTCCACCGGGTCCGACACCCACGCCGTCTCCGTCTGCGTTCGGCACCGGTTGCTCGTCCGCGTCCGCTCCCTCTCTATCTCGCGCTCCCGGTACCTGCCGCGCACACTGCCGGTGCTCGACCACGAGCTCCACTCGCCCCAGGTCTCCGCGGGGCCTTCCCACTCCACCCAGCGCTCCTGCGTCTGCGTGTTGCCGCGGCTGCTCGTGCGCGTCCTAGTCTCCTTGATCTCCCAGTCGTCGCACTGCCCGCGCGTTTCGCTCGTTTCCGTCCAGGCGCTCCACTCACTCCAGGTCTCCGGCGTCGTCGCGCCCAACTCCGCGCGCGTAACCGTGATCGAGTACGTCCGCTGCGTGCCGTCCTCTGCGGTGACCGCCACGTTGATGGTGTTGGCTCCCACGAGCAGAGACAACGCGCCGCTCGCCGCGCCGCTCGCCGTCGCGACGCCCTTCACCGTTATCGTGGCCGACCCGTGGTTCGCCGTCGGCGTGACCGTGATGGTGTTCTGCGCGTGATCGACGGACGCCGTGTACGAGGTCTCGCCCGTGTCGAAGGCTGGAGAGAGAGCTCCCGCCGACAGGTCGAGGCGGCTGAGTGTGGCGTCGTCGCTCATCAGTCGCGCGCCCACCTCGAAGTCACCCGTGCGTCCTCCCCAGAACGTCGTCGCCTCGATGGTGTAGTCGCCCGCGTCGAGCGTGCGGGTGATGCGCGAATTGAGGTTGTCTGGGTAGTCGACGTCGTCGTTGCGTTGCAGCACAGCGCCGTTCTTGCCCACGCCGTCCAGCAGGTACATGTACGTGTCCGTGGTTGACTTGAGGCTCAGCCTGACCTTGCCGCGCCTGTCCAGCCGGAACACGTAGTATCTCGCGTAGCTGCGGCGGCGGTGGACCGACGCGATGTCACTGCTCCACGAGCCACTCCGCGTCGTGTCGCCGTCCGCGAGCGTCCCAAGGGAATCGACGCCCGCTGGGAGCGCTGGCGCACCCTCTATCTTCACCTCGAAGTCGCCTCCCGTGCTGTCGCGCCTGTATGGCTTGAAGTATTCGAGCCAGCGCTCCGCGTTCCTGGTGATAGGGACGGTAAACTCCGCGACCGCGAGAGCCTTCTCGTCCGAACCGGACGTGAACTCCGCGGCGGACAGGATGTCCGAGCCGGCTAGCACTTGTTGCCATTCGCTGTCCGTGGTGCGCTTGACGTACAACCTGAAAGCCCACGCCTGCCCTGGTGTGAATCGAGGATGCGTGTCTGGCCCGCCGTGGACCGTCAGCCGCATGCCGACGGGCACGTCGGCGACGGTGACGAGGGCAGCCTGCCACCACCGGTGGCGTACCGTGCCCGCCGTGGACGGAATCACCGTACCCAGCCAGTGCACGCTCGTCCCGTGCGTCTCGATGGCGTCGAGGCCGAGGGCCTCACCGGAGAAGTCGGCCACGGCCTCCCACCCACTGTACAGCGCGGGAGTGAAACCGCTCTGCTCGTTCACACTGAGGGGGGGCAACTGCTCCCCGAAGGTGATGCCTAACGCACGCTCAGCGGCGGACGCGGGGAAAGCATAGATGACATCCGGGGTGCGCGGTCGGCCGGTGCGCTGCTGGAAGGTGTCCCTCCTGAAGACGATACCGACCATACGGTACGCGCCGTTACCGACATCGAATAGCAGCGGCGCGCCCGAGTCCCCTTCTAGCACGGGAACTGGTCCCGCGCCCATGCTGAACACGTTACCTATGGTCTTGTCTCCGGCGTCTTTCCAAAACCCAACACTGCCCACAGTTACCGTGCGTTCGCCAGTCGCCGCGCCTAGCATCGTAAGCACCATGCCCGATGTGGGTTCCCTGGTGCCCGCGATAATCTTCCTGCCGGCGTGCGTGGGCTCGGAGTGCATCGCGAACTCCGCCGTCACGCCGTCCACGAGCGTGCACAGGGCCGCGTCCGCGGAGTTGAGTTGGTCGGCGGAAACCGGGACCCAATCAAGGTCGGTGCCAACCAGGTTGGAAGAGAGCCGCGGATGGTGCATGACCTCCGTGCCCTTGGGGTTTTCGAGGTTGTTCTCGCTGGTTTCGGGGTTGCTGGACATGACGTGCAGGTTGGTGACGAGCACGCGCTTGTTGTCCGAGTTACGGGTGGCAAGGCCCGTCAGCGTTCCCTGCCCGTGAGGATCTTCCCCCGGTACTTCCGCTTGTATCCACACACCGCTAAGCAGCGGGGCGTGCGATTCGTCAGTAATTCCCATTGTTGTATCTTCTCCTTGGTGGTCGTCTTCTACCACCCACTCTTTCCTTCCAAGATTTGCACGGGAACGCCTTCCAGGCATTCCGGTAGCCTGTATTTGGGCGGTATCGTGCTGGGGTCAACCATCACCTCGACGAGAATTCTGATGCCGATCACGTCCGTCCACTCGCCATCGTCGTTCATGAGGGGAGCTCCTGCGCTGAAACTCTCGAAGTGTGGATAGCGTCTGAACGTCGATTGGTATTCGAGCACCATCTCACCCAGGCGTTCACGTGTGGGCGCAGGCTCGTCTTCTCCGCACAGCGTCGCGGGATCCTTGATGGTGTGGGTGTCCCATACGCTCTCCGGCGTACCATGCGCCGGCGTGTTCGTGGCCTGTTGTCCACAGGCCATCGCCGCCGCCAGCAGCAGAGCGAGAACGAAGCATCCGATTGTGAACCTGCCCATATGCGTATTCCTCCTGTATCCGTTGAGTGTACTGTGCGTCCAAACCGGGTTGTGCCTTCGGGCCTCCGGTGGTATGGTTTGGACACAGCGAGGACTGGTGCACCTCCTTTCTGAGGCCATTTACGCTGTTGTCATGCTCTCGATCTATGATGAGCTGAGGGCATGTACAGCAGGTCTGGTGAACCCCCACAAAAAGGGGTTCCTACCGCGGACAGGAATCGCCTCCTCGTTGTCTCTTAGGTGGTGCGGGCGGGGCCTCCCTGTTGGCGTGTGCTGGAACACCGCCAGGCGGGGTTTCCTGTGGAAGCGGAGCGTAGCCCCGCCCGCATCTTTTTGGATTTACTAGCTATTGCACCATGCTTCATTCACAAGAGCACGGGCGCCTCTCGTCTTCCCCCATTCTCGTCCGCTCTCCTAGGTAGTGTTGACATTTCATCTTAGCCATATGAGAGCGCCTGTGAAGTGGAGGAATCCGAGGTACCTGCTCGCCAGTTTGTCGAATCGGGAGAAGATGCGGCGGAAGTG
>DAOUJL010000022.1:0-19973 GCA_034422735.1 Dehalococcoidia bacterium
GGTATGCATCCGAGTCGAGGCGTTCTTGCGCTCGAACCTTTGGACTCCCGCTCCCCGTTTCCGCGGGGACAGGCTTTCGCGGGAGTAACGAAGCTCTGCCGGCGCTGAGTTGAGTAGCCGCGCCGGCAGAGCTGATACAGGTTCCTCCTTCTTGGCGTAGGCCGGACTCGGCCTACCGCCAATCGCCGCTGCCCGTTCCCTGTGAACCAGCCCTGTAGTGGCGGTCCAGCTCTGAGACGTAGCCCATTCCCAACTCCACGCCATGCTCGCCGAGCCAGTCGGACAGCCGAGTACTGCCGGTAGGCTCGCCGTGGGAGACCAGAAGGTCTGCCATCAGACCTTCTACCTCGTCGCGCGTCAGTGTGACGTCCCTCATGGCGAGCCCCACCAGTCCGGTCATCAGCATACCCAGCCGCCTGCCCACGTGCGCGACGCGTACTCTCGCGCCTATGGAACCGGCTATAAGCCTCACCATCTCCTCGTAGGTGAACACCTCGGGCCCGACCGAGTCGATAGCGTAGCTGTCCTCACGCTGGCCCGCTTCGACCATCAGCGCGGCGTGGTCTCCCACGTAGATGGGCTGCACACGGTAGTCGCCTCGTCCGAACACGGGGAATAAGGGAAAGCGTCGGAGCGTCCACGCGATGTTGTTCAACAGCAGATCCTCCCTGCCGAATATCACGGTGGGCCGGAGTATCGCGTGGCTCATCGCGGACTCGCGCACCGCCTCTTCCGCCAGGGCCTTGCCCCGGAAGTACGGCAGCGGCGAGTCCGCGTCGGCGTTGGTGATGCTCACGTGCACAACGCGCCGGACGCCCGCCCTCTCTGCCGCGCGCAGCATCGTCTTGATGTTGCGCACCGCCACGTCGTGCGTCAACTCTCCACGGGCGAACCGCACCCAGTAGGTGTTGTAGAGAGTGTGGGCGCCCTCCAGCGAGCGCACCAAGTCGTCGGGCCTGTCGAAGTTGTAAGGCACCGCGCCCACCACGCCTCCGAAGAGGCGGGCGCTCGGATGGCCCGTTAGCGTCCGCACCGGCCTATCCTGCCTCAACAGCAGGCGTGTGACGTATCTGCCCGTGTAGCTGAACGCACCTGTAACCACGTCGAAATCAGTGCGACTCATCTTCCGCCCGCCTTCCTCATACCATCCGCACGGGGGCACCCCTCGGTTGGGCTATAATGTCCGCCAAGTCATACTCAGCCCACTTTACCCCAAACGAGGCCGCATTTGATACCCCTACGCCTGAGCGTCAGAAACTTCATGTGCTACCGGGACAACGTGCCCACGCTGGACTTCGAGAGCCTGCACGTCGCGTGCCTGTGCGGCGACAACGGCCACGGCAAGAGCGCGCTGCTCGACGCAATCACCTGGGCGCTCTGGGGCAGCGCGAGGGCCAGCCAGCAGCACGAGTTGATCCACCAAGGCCAGACCGATATGGAGGTAGTTCTCGACATTCTCGTGCGCGACCAGATCTACCGCGTGATACGAAAGCACACCCGCAGGGCGGGGGCACGACAGGGTGCCACGGTTCTTGAGTTCCAGGCATCGACCGGCGATGGCTACCGGCCCGTGACCGCCAACAGCGTCCGCGAAACCGAGGCCAGAATAGTCGATACCATCCAACTGGACTACGAGACCTTCATCAACACCGCCTACCTGCAACAGGGCAAGGCCGACCAATTCACCCAGAACACGCCGTCCAAGCGCAAGGAGTTTCTCGCGGAAGCGCTGGGGCTTTCGTATTACGAACGGCTGGAGGAACGAGCCAAGTCCCGGGCACGCGAACTTCGAGATGGCATCAGCGACGCCACCTCGCGCATCGAGATACGCCAGCCTGAGATTGATCGTAAGCCGGAGTACGAGCGTGAACTGGAACAGGCCGACGCCAGCATCGCCGAGGTTGCGCCGATACGCGACGGCCGCCGCGCCGACCTCCAGACGCTGCAACTGGCAGCGACCGAGCTGTCCCTCAAGAAGCGCGAACTGCCTGACGTACAGTCCAGCCTCGAACGCGCCCGGAACGAAGTCGCCCGCTTGGAGCGGGATATAGAGGCCCTGCGTGCCAGCTTGGACGATCACGCGGACATCGTGGCGCGCACCGACGAAATAGACGCCAACTACGCCGCGCTCGCCTCCGCGAGAGCCGAACTCGAAGAGTTGAACGCCGCCCTCTCCTCGCTCAGTGCGCTGCGAGACCAACAACACGACCTGGACTTGCGGATAACCGCCCAACGTGCGGAGATCATCGGCCAGCGCGACCGCCTCAGCGACGACGCTGCTCGCCTCGAGGCCGAAGTCCGTCGCATACCCGAAATCGAGGAGCAACTGCGCCTCAACGACGACGCGCAGAAGCGGCTGAAGCAGTCCGCGCTAGAGTTGCAAACCCTGCGCGGCCAAGAGCGCCACGCCGACCGGCGTGTCCAGACGCTCGCGCGGGATAACGAGCGACTGCGCCAAGAGATGGACGAAACCAGGCGCAAGTTCGACCTGCTCGAACAGGGCGAATCGCTGTGCCCGCTGTGCAACCAGGAGGTGGGCGAGGACGGCGCCGAACACCTTCGCGCCGAGTACGAGACGCAAGGCAAGGCCGCTAAACAACGCTATGAGTCGAACGACGCCGAAAAGCGAGAACTGGACAGCAAGCTCAGGCGAATGACCGCACAAATCGCCCAGATGGAGAAGGCGCAAGACACCGAAGGCAGGCGAATCCAGGGCGCGAGCGCGACACTGACGCGCGAACGCGATGAGGCGAGACGGGCGCGTGAGCAACTGGACACGACCGCGCCGCAACTCGAACGGCTACGCGCCAGGCTCGAGTCCGACGACTACGCCCACGACGAGCGCGAGCAACTGGCGCGTGTGACAGCCGAAATCGGGGCGCTCGGATACGACGCCGAGACCCACGCCGCCACGCGAGTCAGGGCGTCCGCGCTCGTCCAATACGAAGAGCTGAACCGCCGCCTGCGCGATGCCCAGGGGCGAATTGAGACCGACCGCGCCTCGCTCGACTACAGGCAACACACGCTGGCCCAGCGCCGCGATGAGGCGGGACGCCACGCGGCCCGCGCCGCGCAACTGGCCCGCGAAGTGGCGGCCTTGCCGGAGATCGAGGCGAAGCTAGGCGAGTCGGAGCGGCGGCTGCGCGAACTGGAAGGCCAACTTCAGGAACTTGGAGTGCGGCGCGGCATACTCCGGGACCACATCGCCCACTGCGACGCGCTGGAGGCGCAGACGCGCCAGGATGAGGGCGAAAGGCGCGGCTTGGTGGACGAGAAGGCCGTATACAACGAACTGGCCGTGGCCTTCGGCAAGAACGGCATCCCCGCGCTCATCATCGAGAACGCAATCCCACAACTCCAGGAAGACGCCAACCGGCTGCTGTCCCGCCTGACCGAAAACCGCATGAGCCTGAAGCTGGAGCTCAGGGAGGGCCGGAGGCTGCGAGGATCGGACGTCCGGGCCGAGGAGCTGGACATCTTGATAGCGGACGAGATAGGCACACGGAGCTACGAGTTGTTTAGCGGAGGAGAGGCGTTCCGCATAGACTTCGCCTTGCGGATAGCGCTGTCCCGGCTGCTCGCCAGCAGGTCCGGCGCGCCGCTGCCCATCCTGTTCATCGACGAGGGGTTCGGTTCACAGGACGCATCGGGGCAGGAGCGGCTGACCGAGGCTATCAAGTCCATCGAGGACGACTTCCAGAAGATCATAGTCATCACCCACGTCGAGCAGATGAAGGAGTCTTTCCCTGTCCGCATCGAGGTCACCAAGGACGAGTACGGTTCGACCTTCAGCGTCGTCTAGGTCAATCAAGGAAGACGTGCGAGGGCTTGCCCAATGTCGCTGCCGGTTGGATAATGATACTCAGAAGGCAGTACGGAGATTAGCGAGTCGCCCGGACGCGAGTCGCGCCACACGTCCCGCCAAGAGGAGGTCGCTTTGAACACGAACATACCCTCCGAGGCTGAAGTCCTCTCGTACTTCGACTCGCTCAGCAACTGGGGCAGGTGGGGTGGCGACGACCAACTCGGTACGCTCAACCTGCTCAGCCCCGCAAAGACGCTGCAAGCAACGGCGCTCGTGCGTGAGGGCGTGAGCGTGTCGTGCGCTCGGCCCGTGCTGTTCGAGGCCGCGGCCGACGTGCCCGTACCGCCCATCCACTTCATGGTCGAGAGCGGCGAGGGCTGGGCAAGCGGTGAGAAGGTCTCTTCCAGGCCGAACCAGGCGTCCACCGACTTCTTCGGCATGATCTTCCACGGCTTCACCATCACCCACGTCGACAGCCTGGCCCACTTCTTCTGGGAGGGCAAGCTGTACAACGGACGGCCCGCGCACCTGGTTTCCACTAGCCTAGGCGCTACCGTGGAGTCCATCGATCTCGCCCACGAAGGCATAGTCACACGCGGCGTGTTGGTGGACGTGCCCGAGATCCGGGGCGTGGACTGGCTGGAGCGCGGCGAAGGCGTGATGCCGGAAGACATCCTGGCGGCCGAGGAGCGCTGCGGGTTCACCATCGAGGAGGGGGACGTGCTGCTGATACGCACAGGCCAGTTGCACCGGCGCAACGTCGAGGGTGCGGTGCCGCGCGAGGCGGGATCCACCGCGTGCCAGGCGGCGTGTCTGCCGCTGTTCCACGAGCGCGGAATCGCCATGCTGGGCACCGACACCGGCAACGACGTCTCTCCGTCCGGATACCCTGCCCTGTCCAACCCGGTCCACCAGGTTGGCATTGTCGCGATGGGGTTGTGGATCCTGGACAACGCCAACCTGGAAGAGCTGGCGCAGGCGTGCAAGGAGCGCAACCGCTGGGAGTTCATGCTGTCCATCGGCACGCTGCGGCTGACCAACACTACCGGCTCGCCATGCAATCCGCTGGCCATATTCTAGCGGCGCGGACGCAGAGCACGGAGCGCGAACGATGGGCGTCGAGACTCACCTGAAACAGAGGGAGCGCATCATCTCGCGCTTCGGGCCGTACTACGCCACCTCCACGAGGCTCATCCTTCACTTGGAGAGGAACGGCATGGAGAAGGTTCACGAGCTGCCGTACTCGCAGATCGAGAAGATCGACGAGGTGCGGACATCGAACCATCCGCGCATGATGGTCGGCGCCATCGTAACCATTGTCTCGATCATCGTGGCATACAGCCTGAGCATGATTACGCCGCTGCTGGGCGTGGTGGCCGGCGCGTTTCTGGTGCTGCACGGCAGCATTGGAGGCCCGGCCTACTACCAGGTTCACGGCAGGGACGTGCCCCGGGAGCAGATGCGCCTCTGGCAGATCCGCTACCGTGGCGCGGGCAGCCTGATAGCGTCGATACGGACTATCATCGGCGAGCGGGTGTAACATCGGAATGGACGAACGACCCCCGTCCTAACCTTCCTCCTGCGAGGGGGAAGGGACTTCCCTGACCGCGCCTTCCAGCCATGTGAGGAACTTCCCTACTTCCGGGACGCCGCCCAGCGAGTAGTCCGCGGCGCTGAGCGCCGCATCCGGCGTGTCGTGGTGCAGGACCACTACGCTCAGCCCGGCGAGCGCGCCGCTGGAGGACATCTCCTTGACGGTGATCATGGCGTCGACGTCGGTGGTGTCGTCTCCAATGAACAGCAGGCCGCCCAGGTCGAATCTGCGGGCCAGGTGCCTCGTCGCGCTGCCCTTGTTCGGGCCGCCGGCGGCGCGTAGCTCCAGCGCCATCTTTCCCCAGAACGCCTCGACACCGCGGGCCGCCGAATCCGCTTGTCGCAGGGCATGGTTGAGGTCGCGCGCTGCCTGCCGCGGATCGGAGGTCAACCGGAAGTGGGCGGTGGCGCTGAGGCCCTTGTCCTGCCACACCATGCCTGGCACGTCCACGGCGGCCTTCAACTCATTGAACACATCGGCCACGGCATCCCGGGCATCCTGAGCCTCCGGCGCTAGCTCCAGTCGCCCGTCTCTGAGCACCTCCGCGCCGTGGTTGCCGACGTAGGTGAGGTCGGCGACGCCCACCAGCGCGGCCACGTCGGAGGCGGCACGGCCGGACATGACCGCTGCCAACTCCAGCTTTCCTGCGAGGCCGCTGAGGACGCGGGCGGCTTCGGGCAGGACGCGGGCCTGCTCCGGCGTGGGAGCTATCTCCGATATGGTGCCATCGTAGTCCACCACGATGCCCAGGCTGCGGGCGCGGAGCAGCGGGGCGACGGCGTGGAGGTTGGACAGCAGGTTGGGGGGAGGCACGGGCTTGTTCACCCCCACCCTAACCCTCTCCCTCAAGGGAGAGGGGCCGATAGCCCCATCCCATTAGGTGTTGAACCTGAGCGTGTACAGGTCGGAGGCCATTATCTGGGGAATCTGCGGGCCGAGTTCGCGCCAGTTGTCCTGCGTGGCGGAGATGAGCCGGCCGGAAAGGCCGTCGGAGGCGTCCGAGCCGAGCCACACGGCGAGAGCGGCAGCCTCTTCGAGAGACGCTCCCCTGCCTGACTTGGTGCGCTGCACCATCGCGCCCATCACCGGCTCGATGAGGCTGTCGTCGCCAGCCATCGGGTCGAGCAGCTCGGTGTCGATCTGGCCGGGGCCGAGGGCGTTCACACTGACGTTGTGGGGGAGCATCTCAATGGCGAGCGTTTCGGTGAAGCGGACCACGGCGGCCTTGGAGGTGCCGTAGGCGCTGATCGTCTCCGAGGCGCGGGTCACTCCGGCGCCGGACAGGTTGATTATCTTGCCGCCGCCCTGCTCTATCATGTGGGGCAGCACGGCGTGGCAGCACAGCATGAGGCCGGTCACGTTGATGTTGATGGCCTGCGCCCAGTGCGCGGCGTCGTTGAGGTGGAGCGGGCCGACCGGGCCGAGGATGGCGGCGTTGTTCACCAGAACGTCCACGCGGGAGTAGCGTTCGAGGGTATGGTCCACCATGCGACGGACATCGTCGGGGTCGGACACGTCCACCGCGAGCGCGGACGCCTCGGCTCCGGCGGCACGGGCCTCTTCGGCGGCGTCCTCTACCTGCGCGACGGTGCGGGATACCAGCACGAGCTTAGCGCCCTCGTTTGCGTAGGCGCGGGCGATGCCGCGTCCGATGCCCTTGCCTGCGCCGGTGATGATGGCTGCTTTTCCGCTGAGTGTCATGGCTACTGCGCGACCACGCCGCCGTCGATGACCAGCTCGGAGCCGGTCATGTAGGACGCCTCGTCCGACGCCAGGAATAGCGCTCCGTAGGCGACGTCGTCCACGGTGCCGACCCTGCCGAGGGGGACGCGAGAGAGAGACGCCGCCAGTCCCTCCGGCGTGCCTATGTTGTCGGCGATCATCTCGGTGTCGATTGGGCCGGGGTGGATGGAGTTGGCGCGAATGCCGTCCTCGGCGTGCTGGATCGCCGTCGTCTTGGTGAAGAGCCTGACGCCGCCCTTTGAGGTGGTGTAAGCGCCTCCGCGGGGGCTGCCGACAAGCCCGGCGATGGACGAGATGTTGACGATTGAGCCGCCGCCGGCCCTGCGCATCTCCGATATGGCGTGCTTGGTGCCGAGGAATACGCCGGTGGTGTTGACCGACATGATGCGCTCCCACTCCTCGACGGTGGTGTCCTCGATCATCGTGCGGCTGTAGATGCCCGCGTTGTTGACGAGGACGTCGAGCTTGCCGAAGCGCTCGACAGTGTCGGCGATGCACTGCTGCCAGTCCGATTCGGACGTGACGTCTAGCTTGACGAAGAGGGCGCGGCCGCCGGTCTCGTTGATCTCGGCTTCTAGCTGCTTGCCCTCCTCCTCTAGCACGTCGGCGATGACGATCGCCGCGCCTTCATTCGCGAACAGGCGGGCTTCCGCCGCGCCCTGGCCGCGGGATCCTCCGGTGATGAGCGCAACCTTGCCTTCGAGTCTCACTTTATCCCCCTACAATCATCTGGATGTATTCGAGGGCGTTCGCCCTGATCGGCCCCCTCACCCTAACCCTCTCCCGCGCGGGGGAGAGGGGACTTCTCTCGTCTGGTTACTGGGCGGTGCGTCCGCCGTCTATCACGAGTTCGCTGCCGGTGACGAACGAGGACTCGTCCGAGGCGAGGTAGAGCACGCCGTAGGCTATCTCCTCGGGCCTGCCGATGCGGCGCATGGGCGTCACGGAGAGGCGCTGCTCAAGGACGTCGCCGACGCGGGAGGCGGCGAGCATGTCGGTGTCGATCATGCCGGGATGCACCGAGTTCACGCGGATGTTGTGGGGCGCGTACTGGATGGCGGCGGCTTTAGTGAAGATTCTAACGGCGCCCTTGGACGCGTGGTAGGCGGCGTTCTGGGTGCTGCCGGTGAGTCCGGCGCTGGACGAGATGTTGATGATGGAGCCTCCGCCGGCCGCGCGCATGGCGGGTATGGCCGCCTTGACGCCGAGGAAGACGCCCTTGGCGTTGATCGACATGACGTCTTCCCAGATCTGTTCGGTGGTCTCCAGCACCTGCTCGGTGCGGACGATGCCGGCGTTGTTCACGAGCACGTCCAGCTTGCCGAAGTTGGTGATGGCGGTCTCGACGGCGCTCTGCCAGACGTCCTCGTCGGTGACGTCCAGATGCGCGTATGCGGCCCGGCCCCCGGAGCCATTGATCTCGGCAACGACGGCCTGTCCGAGGTCGTCCAGCAGGTCCGCGACGACGACGGCCGCGCCCTCGGCGGCGAACATGCGCGCCTCCACCGCGCCCATGCCTCTTGCGGCGCCACTGATGAGGGCCACTTTGCCTTCGAGTCTCACGATATCCCCCTGTTGTGTTCGGCTACTGGGCGGTGCGGCCGCCGTCGATGACGAGCTCGCTACCGGTCACGAACGAGGACTCGTCCGAGGCGAGGTAGAGCACGCCGTAGGCTATCTCCTCGGGTCTGCCGATGCGGCGCATCGGCGTCGCAGCGAGCCGCTGGTCGAGGACGTCGCCGACGCCCGGGGTAGCGACCATGTCCGTGGCGATCATACCAGGATGCACCGAGTTGACGCGGATGTTGTAGGGCGCGCATTGGATGGCGGCGGCCTTGGTGAAGATTCTCACTGCGCCCTTGGAAGCGTGGTAAGCGGCGCTCAGGTCGGTTCCGACGAGGCCGGCGATGGACGAGATGTTGACGATGGAGCCGCCGCCGGCAGCGCGCATGGCGGGCATGACTGCTTTCGCGCCCAGGAATACACCCTTCGCGTTGACGGACATCACGTCTTCCCAGATGCGGTCGGTGGTCTCGAGGACCTGCTCGGTGCGGACGATTCCGGCGTTGTTCACGAGCACGTCCAGCTTGCCGAACCTAGTGGCGGCGGTTTCGACGGCGCTCTGCCAGGCGGCTTCGTCGGCTACGTCGAGGTGGACGTAGGCCGCCTGTCCGCCGGATTCGATGATCTCCTCCGCGACGGCCTGTCCACGTTCGTCGAGCAGGTCGGCGAGGACCACGGCGGCACCCTCGGCGGCGAACATGCGCGCCTCGACCGCTCCCATGCCCCTTGCGGCGCCGCTGATGAGGGCCACTTTCCCTTGCAGTCTGATGGTCGGAACTCCTCGCGCTCTCTCACGGTTGTGTGGGGTGATTCTAGCACTTTCGGGCGGTCGGGTGGGCGGCGATGGGTGGGCGGCCCCAGCCCGAAAATCGGCGCCACGGCTAAAAGTGCGCCAAATTGCACCATTCCGCACATTTCGTAGCTGGGAGCGCCGGTGTTTCTGTGACGCTGGTGTCATAAACAGTCCTGCTTCTGCTCCAAAATGGCCGAGATTTGGCGCAGATTGTGACGGCCGGTGAAGGGCGTCAGCCGGGCGTCGGCGGTGTAGATTGGGTTGTGTAGGTGCGTTGTACAGGGACAATAGCACAGATGTACGGGGCAATCAAGAGCCCCTCGATGTGCGCGCCCGGCTGTCTAATGCTACTCCACAGACGTTCGCGGTGACACGAAATGGGTACTCACGTTAGCATCTACAGGCCAGATTCAGGTGGCTTGCATGTCATCGGCGGCGCTTGGTTGAGCGGTTTTGGGACAGGAATTTCGGCCTTCAGATGTGAGGGCGGGCTGATCTGGAGTCGATAAGTGAAGATGTGATGGCCCCAGGAGCCGCATCCGGGACTGGTCGCGACACGGCATGGCTCAGCGGCGGCTGGGCTGTGGGAGGCCGGACGGACTGTGCGTTTGCGCGTCCACCGCTCTTCAGTTTACAGTACCCCTAGGCGGCTAATGCTGTGTCAAGGAGAGCATTAGATGGGATTCATCCGTGTTGACGTAGAGGTGTCGAATCCGGCGAACCCGGACGTGTATGAAACCGTTCGAATGCTGGTTGACACGGGCGCGATGTTTAGCGTACTGCCGTCCGACCTGTTGAACAAGCTAGGGATCCGCCCAATTCAGAGGCGTCGATTCCGAGGCTTTGGGAGTGTGCTTACACGCGACATAGGGACCGCTGTCATGCGCTACGACGACTGTGTGGCAGGCGTAACGGTGATTTTCGGCGAAGAGGACGATCCGCCAGTGATGGGCGTAACCTCCCTGGAGTCGCTGGGGTTCGAGGTGGATCCGGTAAACGAGAAGCTGAATCGGGTGGAGATGCTGTTGTTGTGAGGGGAAGGGCAGAGTCAGGGAGCTAGGTGGGGCGGGCTATGGCGGAGGCGGGGTGGATGCCGGCGATGAGGCGCTGCCTGTCTTCGGCGAGACGGCGGAAGTCGCATTCGGACTGGATTCGGTGCCAGAATGCGTCCGACTGGCCGAAGAACGCGCCGAAGCGTATGGACATGGCGGGAGTTATAGACCTTCGGCCGTGCACAATTTCGTTTATCGCACGGGGCGCAACTCCGATGGCTCGCGCCATGGCGTTCTGCGAAATGCCCATGGGCTTGAGATACTCTTCGAGTAGGATTTCGCCAGGGTTGATGGGTGTTCGCATGGGAACGGTTCCTTTAGGCAGAATCCATATAGTCAGCCTATAACGTATAACGTCATCGGGGTGCCTGTCCATACAGAAGTTACCATAGGGGTGGACTGAGACGCCCCCTCACCCTAGCCCTCTCCCGCGCGGGGGAGAGGGGACGCTACCATGCCCCCTACACCTCCCGGCCTTCGTAGTCGACGGCCCGCACCGGGTGGCCGAGGGCGCGGAGGCCGGGCTCGATGGTTTCGCGGTCGCCGACTACGAGGACGATGAGGCGGGTGTCGTCGAGGTGGTCGGCGGCGACGCGGCGGATGTCGTCGAGGGTGAGCGCGCCGAGCGCGTCGAGGTAGGTGTCGAAGTAGTCGTCCGGCAGGTCGTGGACCACCATGCGGGTGAGCTGCTGGGCGGTCTGGGATACGGTCTCGAACTGCCCCGGCATTCCGCGCCGTATGCCGTCCAGCGCGTCTGCAAGCTCCTCGGCGGTCGCGGGGCGGTTGGAGCGTATCTCGCGGAACTCCTTGATGGTTTCGGACACCGCGTCGGCGGTCACGGCGGTCTGCACCGCGCCGCCGGCGAGCAGCATGGAGGGGCCGGCGAACCAGCTTATGGACGAGGTGTAGCCGTAGCTGTAACCCTTGTCCTGGCGGAGGTTGGTGTTGAGGCGGGCCGAGAACTGACCGCCGAACAGGTAGTTGAGCACGTTGAGCGCGAGGTAGTCGGGGTGGTGGCGCGGGATGACCAGGTGTCCGGCGCGGATGACGGACTGGGGCGCGCCGGGCTTGTCGGCGATGTGCACCACGATCTCGGCCGGAGCGGGCGGGTCGGCGTCGTCCGTCGGCCCGGCGGGGGCGTCTTCACCCTGCCAGTCGCCGAAAGCGGCCTCGAGCTTCTCGATCGCGTCCGCCTCTTCCAGGTCGCCGACCACGACGAGCGTGGTGTTGGCCGGAGCGTACAGCGCCGCGTAGTGGGACATCAGGTCGTCGCGCGATACGCCGCGTATCACGTCCTCGTTGCCGGAGACCGGATGGCCGTAGGCCGAGCGAGGGCCGTAGACCAGTCCCCTGGAGGCCCTGGCGGCGATGCTCGCGGGGTTGTCGGCGACGCGGCGCAGGTCGGTCAGGTGGCGCTCACGCATACGCTTGAGATCGAAATCCGGGAAGGCGGCGTTTCGGAGCGAGTCCGCGAGAATGTCGAGCGCCGCCTCCCAGTGCGACGTCAGAGCGGCGGTGGAGGCGACGGAGTGCTCCCGCGCCACGTCCACGCCGAGGTGAGCGCCCAGGAACTCCATCTGGGCGGCTATCTGCTGACTGCTGCGGTCGGCGGTGCCTTCGGGCAGCATGGATGCGGCGAAGTTGGACAGTCCGGGGCTGTCCGGCGGGTCCATCATCGCGCCGGCGCGCACGACCGCGCGGACTGCGACCATCGGCACGCCGGGCTTGCGCACGAACCGGACGCCTATGCCGTTGGACAGCCGCAGGGTGCGCGGCCTGGGCGGCGTGAAGGTGGCCGGCGACGCGGCTGAGGGCATGGCGGTGCGGTCCAGCGACTCCGTGGACGCGCGCAGGGGCCTTTCGGGGGTGACCACCAGACGCACGTGGGCGTCGTTCAGCATGGCCTCGGCGGCCTGGCGGACCTGCTCGGGGGTGACGGCGTCGTACCTGTCCAAGTCGGTGTTGATGGCGCCTGGGTCGCCCGCCAGGGTGTTGTAGTAGTTAAGCTGGTCGGCCCGGCCTCCGAAGCCGCCGACGCGCTCGAGCTGGCGCACGTGAGCGCTGCGGATGCGGTTCCTGGCGCGCTGCAACTCCTCTTCGGTGGGCGGCTCCTGGATGATGCGGTCCACGTGGACGCGCAGAGCCTCCTCAGCCTGCTCGGGGGAGTGGCCCTCGTTCAGCGTCACCTGGATATGGAACTCACCGGCGATCTCCTGGGCGTGGTTGTAGACGCCCACGTCCCGCGCGATCTGCTTGCGGTAGACGAGCGAGTCGTACAGGCGGGAGCTGCGCCCGTCGCCAAGCACGCCCGAGAGCATGGTTACGGCGGCTTCGTCTGGGCCGAAAATGGGGCCGGTGGGCCAGACGAGGTAGAGCCGCGCGAGCTGCACCCTATCCCGCATGCTCAGGGAGACGGTGCCGGGCAGGTCGGATTCCATGCGGCCGATGCGGCTGATGGGCGGCCCCGGCGGAAGTCCGCCGAAGTAGCGTTCGACGAGACGCCTGGCGTCGTCGGGGTCGAAATCGCCCGCGATGGCGAGGCTGGCGTTGGAGGGGGCGTAGTACTTGCGGAAGAAATCACGCACGTCGTCAAGACTGGCGGCATCGAGGTCCTCCATCGAGCCGATGACGGGCCAGCTGTACGGGTGCGGCGAGGGGAAAACGGCGGACTGGAGCAGCAGGTGGGCCATTCCGTAGGGGCGGTTTTCGTAGCTCTGGCGGCGCTCGTTCTTCACCACGTCGCGCTGGACATCGAACCGCTTCTGGTCGAGCGCGTCGAGCAGGTAGCCCATCCGGTCGGACTCGAGCCACAGCGCGAGCTCCAGGTAGTTGGACGGGACGGTTTCCCAATAGTTGGTGCGGTCGGAGGTGGTGGATCCGTTGAGGTTCGCGCCGACCTTTTGCAGCGGCTCGAAGTAGCTGCGGTCGTGGTGCTTGGAGCCCTCGAACATGACGTGCTCGAAGAGGTGGGCGAAGCCGGTCTTGCCGGCCTGCTCGTCCTTGGAGCCGACGTGGTACCAGACGTTGACGGCGGTCATCGGCAGGGCGTGGTCCTCGTGGAGGATCACGTCCAGGCCGTTGGGGAGGGTGAACTTGTCGTAGGAGATGGTGGTCATCGGTTACTCCGGGGTGCGTGCGCTATTGGTGAGACTCAGTTTCACTAGAGTGGGCAGCCCGATCTGGGCGATAAGGAGGTCTGTCATACCGGGACGGGTGCGGCAGCCGAGCCGGGCCGCTAGGCCAGGTGCCGCCCGAGCAGGTCGATCGCGGCCTGGGCGGCCTGGCGCTTGTTGCCGTCGCGCTCGTTGGCGTCGGCCTGGATGCGCTCGGCGACCTCGAGGCCGTCGGGTCCCACCAGCCCGATGTAGAACGTGCCGATGGGCACACCGGGCATTCCGCCGGCGGGGCCGGTGACGCCCGTGGTGGACAGCGCGTAGTCGCAGCCGGTCAGCCGCTGGGCACCCTGGGCCATGGCGACGGCCATCTCGGGGCTTACGCTGCCCTTGGTGTCGTAAAGCTCGTCGGATACGCCCAGCACCTTCTGCTTGAGGCCGCCGGTGTAGGCGATCACGCCGCCGGGGAAGTAGCGCGAGCTGCCGGGCACGGAGCCGAGTATGTAGCCCAGCAGGCCGCAGGTGCAGGCCTCGGCGACGGTAACGGTCTTTCCGGCGGCGGTGAGCAGTTGGGCGATCTCTTCTACTTTCATTGGATTCTCCAGTACGCCGACCCGCGGCCGGCGTTGGTTCTAGGTGCCCACCTGCAGGTGAGACGTCAGCTTCTTCAGTGTGGCGAGTGCGGACAGCGCGGAGAGTATGCCTGTCCGGGGATTGGAGGGCGAGGGAGTGTTTTCTATCTTCAGAGAGAAGCGGCCGAACTCGCCCTCCACGATTATCTCGTGGGTGTTCCGGGTGACGGTGGGATCGGCGTAGACGCGGGTTGTGGTCTTTTTGGGGCCGATGCCCGCGAGGCTGAGCGCGGCGGAGACGTTCACGTTGGCCGGGAAGAGGCGGCAGGCGACCTCGACGGGGCCTTCGTAAAGCAGCGCCGGCTCGGTGATCGCGTCCAGGTCGACGTGGGAGCGGTCCGCGCCGGGCGAGCCACGGAGGCCGTCGGGCGGCTTGCGGGTGACCATGGTCACGCTTTCGATGCGGCCCGCGGACGCGGAGACCACGCCGTCGAGTCCGACGATGGCGCCGGAGGGTACGACAATGGTCGCGCCGTTGCGGCGGGCCATCTCGAACAGGTCGTCCCTGCCCAGAAGTGCGCCGCAGCTAAGCACCATCAGGTCTTTG
Organism: Dehalococcoidia bacterium; assembly: GCA_034422735.1. Taxonomy (GTDB): domain Bacteria; phylum Chloroflexota; class Dehalococcoidia; order Lucifugimonadales; family CATOSD01; genus CATOSD01. Next base: position 14,843 of record DAOUJL010000022.1, read on the forward strand.
CCCGCGCCGAGGGCGGCCCTGGCTATGGCGTCCAGCGCCTCGCCGGTGGCGGTCTCGACCACCATATCGGAGGCGGCGGCCAAATTGTCGAGCGGGAGCACCGGCGGCGCTGTGGAGAGGGTGGCGGCGAAGGCGGCCGCCTTTTGCATGTCGCGGCTGTTGAGCGCGGCCAGGCGCGCGCCGGGGACGGCGCCGCGGTCGATCTCGGCGGCCATCTTGCGGCCTATGGTGCCGCAGCCGACGATGCCTATATCGCGTGGTTGTGTCATGGAAGAGATGGTATTGCAGCAGGGGGCGGGTGTCAAAGCGGCGGGCGCTAGTGTGGGTAGGGACCGCGCTGGCGGAGGTAGAGGCCGAGGGGAGCGCCGCCGATGACGTGCAGGTGGCCGTGCGGCTGCGTCTGGAGGCCGTCGCTGCCGAAGTTGGAGAGGACGCGGAAGCCGTTGGGGCAGGACTCCTCGCCGAGCCGGACGGCGATCTCGCCCATGGCGGCGAGCAGGTCGCCGCTGGCCCACAGGTCGCGCTGGGAGACGTGGCGCTTGGGGACGACGAGCAGCATGACGGGCACCCAGTCCAGCTGGTTGTGGAAGACGAGGATGTCGTCGTCTTGGTAGCGGATGCGGGAGGGCAGCCGGCCGGCCACTATGTCGCAGAAGGTGCAGTGGGGAGAGACCAACCGGCTAGCCTCTGGGGCCTCGGATGCGGTAATCGTTCGCGTCTATGCGAATCAGGTCGCCAATCGAGTAATCCCGAACGCGGGAGCCTATATGCCCCCACTGCTCCGAGAAGTCTTCCCTCGTCGTAAGGACCGTGGGCAACCTGGCGTTGTGGCGGCGCACTATCACTTGGTAGAGCTTCTCCTGGCCCCAGGCGCTGCCCGTCTCTTCGCCCAAGCCATCGAGTATCAGCAGAGGCGCTGTCTTCACCTGCTCGAAGAGATCACCGTATGAGACGGTGCTGCCCCGGTCGAAAGCGCTTCTCAGGTGGTCCAGCAGCTCCGGCACGAACGTGAAGAATATCTCCTGGCTTACGCCCATCCGCGCGGACGCTATCGCCACGGCCAGGTGCGTCTTGCCCACGCCCGTCGGACCCATCAGCGTCAGCCAGCCTTCGGGATCCTTGGCATAGTTGGTGGCCGACGCCAGCGCTCCCGCCAGACTCTGGCTCTGGTGGTGGCTGGACTCGTTGCCGCGCACGTCGAACGTGGCGAAGGACATACGCCGCACCATCTCCGGTTCAATGGTACCCCAGCGGCGTACCCATGGCTCGGCGTAACGCCGGGTGCGCACCCTTACGCTTACCTGTGGGTCGGTGAGCCGAGTGCGCAGGTAAGGCTCCAGTTCGTGCTCACGCGCGGTGGTGGTGACGACGGTGGGCAGGCCGGCGGTAAAGCGGTGGTTGATAATCTGGCGCAGCTTCTCCTCGGCCCAGGGGGTGGCGCTGTGGCTGCCGAGCTCGTCGAGCACGAGGAGCGGGGCGTTGCGGACCTGCTCGAACAGGTCGTCGTAGGAGATGTCGGCCTGGGGGGAGAAGGCGGCGCGCAGATGGTCGAGCAGGTCGGGCACGTGGACGAACAGCGCGGGGCGGCCCCGCTCGATGAGACGGTTGGCTATGGCCGCGGCGAGGTGCGTCTTGCCGGAGCCGTTGGGGCCGCTGATGAGGAGCCAACCCTCGGCGTTTTCGGCGAATCGCTGGGCGGCCTCTAGGGCGGTGGCGAATAGCTCGCGGCTATCGGGGTCGGCGGCGCGGCCTCGGGAATCGAGCGTGTCGAAGGTGGAGCGGGTGAGATTGGCGAGGTTGCTATAGCGCACCAGGCGGTCGTGGCGGGCGCGCTCCACGTTCTCGCGCTGGCACTCGCAGACGATGCGCCGGCCAAAGTCGGGGTCGCCCGGAGGCACGTCGGGGGTGGTCCAGCCGAGGTCCTGGCAGAGAGCGCACTGCGGCTCCGGCCTCTCGAAGCCGTTGGAGCGGGCGTTGCCGTTCCGCGCCCTTCTAGTAGCGGCTAGTCTTTGCAGTGCGTCTGCCAGGCTCTCCATCGTCTCTGCCCTCGTGCTTCCATCGCTCCAGGATGCGGGCGATGTAGCGCCAGCTTCGCCTGTTGAGGCTGACGGCTTCCCGCACCGCGTCCTCTATCCACTCGGCGGGGTAGTCGGCCTCGACCCTCTCCAGTTCCTCGGCTATCATGGGCGTGATCATGCCCACGTTGTCTTCGTAGATGGCGAATATGTTGGGCCGCTCGGTGGCGGCCTCCCACTCCATGGGTTCGCCGGAGCGGGGACGCGGCGCGCCGTCTTCGGCCAGCCTGGCGAGCGCGGCCCTGTCCTGTTCGCCGTTGAGTGCGAACAGGCGCTGGCCGGCGGCGTCCGTTCCCGCCCCGTGTCGTGGCACGGGGTGACGTTCTTTCGCGGGAATGACGTTGGTGGCGAGCACGCCGCGCCGGACCGCACGGCCCAGCGCACGGCGCACGGCGTCCGGATCGGGGGCGCCGTCCTGCGAAAGCGCGGCGGAGAGGGTGCGGTCAGCGAGCACCTCGTTGAGGGTGACGAACCTTGGCCCCTTCTTCTGATGGAGCAGCCAGATTACCCGGAGTACGCACTTCAACTCGGCCAGATCGTCGATCTGCTCCAGCAGCGGGCCGAACACGGGGCTGGGCACGGGCGCCGAGCGCACCCCGCGCGGGAATCCGGCAAACGCGCCGTCTCGCGTATCGGTGGGCGCCGGCGCGTGGCGTTCGGCGGTCATCATGCGTACTCGACCGCTTGCTGCGCCCTCTGGGAGCCCTCGAAGCGGACCACGTCGTTGCGGAACTCCAGGGGCACGTTTCCGAGCGGGCCGTTGCGGTGCTTGGCCACGATGATCTCGGCCGTCCGCTCCGGGTAGCGGTCGGTGGGGTTGCGCTTCTCCCATTCGTCCCGGCTGGTGTACATGGACTCGCGGTGAATGAACGCGACGACATCGGCGTCCTGCTCGATGCTGCCGCTCTCGCGCAGGTCGGAGAGCAGGGGCCGGTGGCTGGGCCGCTGCTCGATTGCGCGGCTGAGCTGCGAGCACGCCAGCACGGGGATGTCCAGGTCGCGGGCGAGGGCCTTGAGGGAGCGCGAAATCTCGCCCATCTCCTGCACGCGGTTTTCCATTCTGCCGCCCCTGCCACTGCCGCTTATGAGCTGGAGATAGTCCACGACGAGTAGGTTCAGCCCGCGCTCGGCCTGCAGCCGCAGCGCCTTGCCGCGCATCTCGACGATGGTCTGGATGGGCGTGTCGTCGATGTACACGGGCAGGTCGGAGAGGGCGCCGATGGCGTCGAGGAGGAGGCTCTCCTCCTGCTCGTTCACCAGGCCCATCCTGAGCTTGTGGCTTTCGACGCCGGCCTCGGAGGACATGAGCCGCATGGCTATCTGGTCGCTGCCCATTTCGAGGCTGAAGATGCCCACCGAGGCGCCCGCGCCCGCGGCGTTGCGCGCGATGTTGAAGGCGAGCGCGCTCTTGCCCAGGCTGGGACGCGCGGCGAGGATGATGAGGTCCGAGCGCTGCAGGCCACCGCCGAGCAGCCGGTCGATGTCTAGGAAGCCGGTGGTCACGGGCGCGAGGCTCTGGCCTTCCGGGCCCTGCATGGCGGCGCTCTCTTGCAGGTAGTTGTCGAGCACGTCGCGGATGTGGGCGAAGTCGCGGGTCGTGCGGCCCGAGCGTATGCGGAACAGCAACTCCTCCGCCCGGCTGAGCGCCAGGTCGGCGTCGGCGGCGCCCTCGTAGCCGATGGCGGCTATCTGGCCGCTCACCTGGATGATCTGGCGCATGATGGAGGTGCGCTGGACTATGTGGCCGTAGTATTCGGCGTGGACCGAGGTAGGGACGGTCAGGACGAGATGGCCCAGGTACGCGGGGCCGCCCACGCCCTCCAGCCGGTCGTGTAGCGAGAGCTCGTGGGCCATGGTGACCTGGTTGATGGCCTCGCCCCGGTCGAACAGGGCGAGGCTCGCCTCGAAGCACCAGCGGTTCTTTTCGCCGTAGAAGTCGCCGGCCCTGAGAAAGGACGACACGCTGTTGAGGGCGCCGTTGTCGATGAGAATGGAGCCGATGACGGACTCTTCGGCATCCAGGTCGTGCGGTGGAAGTCGTTCTGCGTACAAGTCGCACCCCAGGGGTAGCGGACTGGCCGGGCGTATGGGAACCCCAGGCAGTTGGCGCCCCGGCACCGCGCGCGAACGGCCTGAGTTGGCGGGCGCGGGAGACGGCTAGGCTGTGCTCGCCGAGGCCTCTTCTTCCGCTTCCGCGGTGGGCTGACTGTCGGCGGAGTCGGTGGACTCGTCGCCTTCGGCCGATTCCTCGTCTTCCTCTTCGACCGCGTCCGGGTCGGTGCCCATGGCGTACACTTGCACCTGGACCTCGGCGTCCACCTCGGAATGAAGCCGAAGCTTGACGTCGAATAGGCCGAGGTCACGGATCGGCTCGTCGAGGAGCACGGTCCTGCGGTCGATTTCGCCGTCCACCATCTTGGAGAGCTCGTCGGCGATGATGGCGTTGGTCACCGAGCCGTAGAGGCGTCCGCTGGCGCCGGCGCGCATTTCGACCTTGACGCGGGACTCGTTGAGCGCCGCGGCCAGCTCCCGCATGTCGTTGAGCTGCTTGACGCGTACCTGCTCGGCCTCGCGCGCGAGGCGCTTGATGCGCTGCAGGGCGTTGTGGGTGGCGGGCACTGCCAGGTTCTTGGGGATGAGGTAGTTGCGGGCGAAGCCGTTCTTGACCTCTTTCACGTCGCCGCCCTGGGCCACGCCTGCCACGTCCTCCAGGAATACAACTCTCATTTCAGGAACACCCCACGTGATGACTGTGCGACGGAGTCTGCGCTCGCGCGGCTTGCCGAACGCACATTCTGATTATAGCCAAAAGATTACTATACCACAAATCGCAGCACGCTGGGGGGCGGCGGGCTGGCGTCGTCGCCCTCACCCCCGTATCAAGTACGGGGCAGGCTCTAGCCCTCTCCCATCAATGGAGAGGGGACAAGCGAAAGGGACCTTGGGCGCGGCTCTCCGAAAAATCTGCTCGATTCTGCTACATTCCGCACATTTCGTAGCTGGGCGGCCCGGTGTATTTGTCACTTTCTGTGAGCCAAGTTGTTAAGGTTCGTCAC